>NZ_JBXALN010000005.1:0-87418 GCF_058799535.1 Pseudomonas sp. GW822-FHT06D10
CGAACTCAGAAGTGAAACGATGCATCGCCGATGGTAGTGTGGGGTTTCCCCATGTGAGAGTAGGTCATCGTCAAGATCAAATTCCAAAACCCCTGTCTGCTCACGCAGACAGGGGTTTTGTTTTTGTGCGCTATAAAGCCAGGGCTGTGTGGCAGAAGCAGATTGCAGGGTGGATTCAGGGCTTCATCAGCATCGAGTAAGCAGTCATCAAGACCACATTTGTTTGCCCCTTACGCCCTGTTCTTACGCATCTTGCTGCTTCTACGGGCGATTAACTTACGCCACCAGATATAGATGCCGGTCAGTGCCAGCACGGCAATCAGAACGCCCAATAGAGCAATGATCACCTGCCCCGTGGTACCGATGATCCTGCCTCCATGTATGGGCAGTTGCAGTCGGTAGAAGCGCTCTCCGAGGGTGCCTTGCCCCGCTATCTCCTGCCCCAGCAAGCGCCCATCCGTACCGTGGAAGAACAGCCAGGACTTACCATGGGTTTGGCTGTCATGCCGACCAAAACCTGCTCCATAGAAGTTGTATTCAAAGCTGTAATACAACTCACCAATCGTCTCCTTCAAGCCCAGCCGCTGCCCCTCTTCCAGAGCCCGTTCATAGGCCTGTTGATAAGTCAGCCGGGTTATCCCCAGCTCTGCCGCCGGTACTCGTCCCCGAGCTTCATAGACGCTGGGTTCGATGGACGAGAGCAATGACACCACGGGTTTGAACACCTGGCTCGGCAGGTTCATGGCTACGCTACTGATGGCGATCGGCAGCAGTAGCAGCCATAACCACAAGCCTGCGGCGCGATGCAGGTCGAAGTTGAGCCGATAGGCATGGCCGCCCTTGATCTTCCAGGCCGTGGCCCACTTGTGCCAGAACGGCCGTCCACGAGGCAGGGTCAGCAGCAAGGCAACAAAACAGTCGATGACCCAGGCAATGGCCACCAACCCCATCAACCACAGCCCCCAATTGCCGGGCAGGCTCAGGTTGTAGTGGAACTCCAGCAGAAAAGGCACCAGGTTCTGCCGCTGGAAGCAGCAGGCGCCCCAAAAGCGCTGCCCCTGCTGATGGGCCGTAACCGGGTCCAAGTAAAATACTTGATTGCGCTCGGTATACGGTTGGCCGGTGGCCGGGTCGGTGCGTGGCACCGCTGCCAGCAGCGCGGCATGCCCGGCTTCTTGTGGATATTCCATGTACCAGACCTGCAGCCTCGGGTGCTCGGCCTGAACGCGATCCACCAGTGCGCCGGGGGCCAGCACCGGCCCCTTGCCAGGCGTGTGATAGAACTCGGGGTTGAGCCACTCATCCAGCTCGTGATGAAAGGCCAGGACACTCCCGGTCAGCCCGGCCAGCAGCAGGAACACTGCGGTGGCCAGGCCCATGTAGCGGTGCAATAGAACCAGAATGGCGCGCATGACATTTTCCCGTAGAGACGACAAAGCCAGCGGCTGCTGACAGGCGCTGGCTTTGTTGGCGTCAACCTAGATCAGAACTGGTAGCTCACCGTGGCGGCGACATTGCGCTCTTCGCCCAGGTAGCAGTAGCTCAAGCTTGCACAGGAGGCGACGTAGGACTCGTTGGTCAGGTTGTTGGCATTGAGCCGTACATCCACTCCCTTGAGGCCCAGCTTGCCCAGGTCATAGCCGATGGAGGCATCGAAGAGCGTGTAGGCCGGTACCTTCATGGTGTTCTCGGCATCGGCCCAGCTGTAGCCCACATAGCGCACACCGCCGCCCAAGCGCAGGCCATCCAGCGCCGCGCTGTCGAACTTGTAGTCGGCCCACAGCGATGCCATCTGCCGAGGTGCCTGAGTAGGCGAGTTGCCCTTGTTCTCGATGAGGTTGGTGGCGCTGCTCAGGGTGCTGGTCATCGACTTCGAATACTGGATGTCGGTGAAGGTATAGCTGCCCAGCAGTTTCAGGTTGTCGGTGAGTTGCATGTGGGCTTCCAGCTCCAGCCCCTGGGAGCGAACAGCACCCACCGCACGATAGAAGTTTTCCTGGGGCAGCTTCGACGCCAGGTTCTCCTGGTCGATGCGGAACAACGAGGCAGTGAACAAGTTGTCCGTACCTGGTGGCTGATATTTCAGCCCGACTTCCCATTGAGTGCCGTCGGTAGGTGGCAGCGGATTGCCTGCGCTGTCTGCGTAGGAGTTGGGGTTGAATGACTCGGAATAGCTGACGTAAGGCGCCAGACCGTTATCGAACAGATAGAGCGCGCCCGCACGTCCAGTGAGCTTGGTGCGTTTGTCGCTGATTTCGGTGCCCAGTGGACGCTGGGCTTCAGCCAGGCGGTTTTCATCCGAGGTCTCCACCCAGTCCTGGCGCAGCCCCAGGGAGAAGCGCCATTTGTTCAGCTCGATCAGGTCCTGCAAGTACACGCCGGTCTGTTCCAGGCGCCGCAAATAGCTGGTGTGGCTGTAGTAGTTGATCGTCGAGTTGCCATAGACCGGGTTGAACGCATTGATCGGCTGCAGCGTTCCCTGGTCCCAGTCGACCACGGTCTTGCGCCGTTGATAGTCGGCTCCCAGCAGTAAGGTGTGCTTGACGTCGCCGGTGAGTAGTTCGGCCTGCAGCATGTTATCGACGATGAAGGAGTGGAGCTTCTCATCTCCGCCCGAGTAATAGCGGTTCAGGTCGTTGCTGGTGGCATTGGTCCAGCCATAGGCATAGACCTGGTCGAGCTTCACCTTGGAGTCCAGGTAGCGGAAGTTCTGGCGGGCGGTGAAGGTGTCGTTGAAGCGATGCTCGAACTGATAGCCGAAGGACTGTTGATCGCGCTTGTAGCCATCCACGCCGGGCTCGCCCTCGAAGAAATGCTCAGAAATGCGCTGGCCATTGCGCTGGTTCAGGGTGCCGTTGGCGGGCATGCCGCCGTGGTAGCCGCCATCGGGGTCATTCTGCAAATAGGCCTGGAGCGTCAGGGAGGTGTCTTCACTGAAGTCGATACTCAGGGTCGGCGACAGGGCGAAGCGTTTTTCCTTCGCGTGGTCGAACTGAGTGTCGGACTTGTCCGTCAGGCCGATCAACCGATAGGCAATGCGCTTGTCGTCATCGAGCGGGCCGCTGAAGTCGAACCCCAGGCCCTGTTTGCCCTGGGTGCCCACGGTTGCCTGAATCTGGTGATAGGGCTCGTAGAGAGGCTTTTTGCTGGTCAGGGCCACCAGGCCGCCAGGGGAGCTGCGGCCATAAAGCACCGATGAGGGGCCCTTGAGAATATCCACCCGTTCGAGGAAGTAGGGGTCGACCTGCATGCTGCTGTAGGTGCCGCTGTCACCCATGGACTTGAGGCCATCGAGGTAGATGTTGTCCACCGAACCATCGTTGAAGCCGCGCATCGCTACATAGTCGTAGCGATGGGTGGCGCCATAGGGATTGGTCAGCACGCCGGGGGTGTAGCGCATGGTCTGGGCGACGGTTTGCGCGCCCTGGTCGTCGATCTGTTCACGGGTGACCACCGAGACGCTTTGCGAGG
Source organism: Pseudomonas sp. GW822-FHT06D10 (assembly GCF_058799535.1). NCBI lineage: Bacteria > Pseudomonadati > Pseudomonadota > Gammaproteobacteria > Pseudomonadales > Pseudomonadaceae > Pseudomonas > Pseudomonas sp. GW822-FHT06D10. Next base: position 3,472 of record NZ_JBXALN010000005.1, read on the forward strand.
TCTCCAGCAACGCGGTACTGGTCTTGGTGGCGATCTGACTGTGCGTCGCGTTGTAGCCCTCCATGCTGCCCAATGCGTTGCCCAGGGCGAAGCCCTTGACCTCAGTGGCGGGCAGGGTCAGGGCGCTGCCCTGGGGCAGGGGCCGCAGCACGTAGCTGCCGCCGTCCTGGCTGACCGCCTCCAGTCCCGAACCCCGCAGCAGCTGGTTCAGGCCCTGGGGAATGGAGTAGTCGCCCTGGAGCCCGGGGGACTGCATGCCCTGGGTCAGGGCTGGGGTGGTGGACAGGGTGATCCCGGCCTGCCGGGCGAACTGGTTGAGGGCATCGCCGAGGTTGCCCGGGGCCACGCTGTAGCTGTGACGCGGGGCATCAACAGCCCTATCGGCGGCCAGCACCTGGGGCGCCACTGTGCCGAGACCGATGCTGGAGCACAGCAGGGCGGCGTGGATGGCTTGGCGCAAGGGGCGGGCGCAGGGAGAGCTTGGGCGGGTGTCGCGCAGAGTCATGGTAGGTTCCGTTGAAGTCGCAGGAAGCAGATTGAAGTGCTTACTGACTAAGCCGGACGTCCTGGCAAAACCCGCCAAAAAAAATCACCCCAGTGAATTTCAAGCCACGGGCCCCAAGGTCACCCACCAACGGGTGCGGTAGCGCAACTGCACTGGCAGGGTCTGGGGCAGGATGGCCAGCAACTTGTCGGTGTCTTCCAGGCGGAACACACCTGAAAGGCGCAGATTGCCGACCGCTGCCGAGCAGCCCAGATAGCCATGGCGATAGCGGCCGACCTCCTGGAGGAAGTCGTCCAGGCGCATGTTGCGCGTAACGATCAGGCCATCGGCCCAGGCGCCGACGTCCATCGCCAGGGGGGCCGCAGGTTCGGCCAGGCCATGGCTGATCTGATAGCTCTGACCTGCTTCCACCCGGGCGCTACGGCCATCGGCGGTGTGCGGCGCATGAATGGCCACGCTGCCGTGGGTCACGCTCAGGCGCGTGCAGCGTTCCTCCATGCGCACCACGAAGCGGGCGTCGAAGCCTTCCAGCAGGGCGTGGCGGCTCTCCACCAGCAGCGGGCGGGCAGGGCCGTGATCGGCTCCACAGGACACCATGATCTCGCCCCGGCGCAGTTTGATCAGGCGCTGCTCGGCATTGAAGTTGAGGTCCGCCGCGCTGTCGGTGTTGAGTTCCAGGCGGGTGCCATCGGGCAACTGGAAGCCCCGCTGCTCGCCGACGGCGGTGGCAAAGTCTGCGTTCCATTGTTGCCAGCCCAGCAGATCCTTGCCGACCCAGGCACTGGAGCCCAGGAGCAGGGCGCCACTGAGCAGTTTCAGGGCCTGGCGCCGGTCCAGGCGCTGACTGCTGTGTTCCAGGGTATGCAAGGCCACCTGAGCCCCCGGCACCGAACGCAGGTTGGCCGTGAGTTCCTGCTGCAACGATTGCACCCGCTGCCAGGCCAGTTCGTGCTCCTGGTGCGCCGCCCGCCACAGATCGCACTGTTGCTGCAGCTTGGGGTTGGCACCGTTGTTGCGCAGGCGCAGCAACCAGTTGATTGCTTGCTTGACCACCAGGTGATCGGGATTGGGCTTGAGCGGCAGGCTGGCGGGAAAGTTATCCACAGGCTTCAGCTCTCGTAGCGCAGCAGGTAGCAATGGTAGAGCGCCTGGGCGACATAACGCTCGACGGTACGCAGGGATAGGCCCATCTGCTGAGCAATCTGCTTGTGGGTAAGTTCCTCGCACTGAGCCAGGAGAAAAGCCTGACGTACTTTCGGCTTCAGCCCTTCAAGCATCCGCGCAATGCTTTCCAGCAGCTCCAGAATCAACGCCCGAGCTTCAGCGCCGGGTGTTTCGGCTTCGGGCAAGTGGGCGATGGTTTCCAGATAGGCTCGTTCGATTTCCTCGCGGCGCCAGTGATCGATTACCAGCCCCCGGGCGATGGTGCGTAAAAAAGCCCGGGGGGCCTTGAGTTCCAGACGTTCAGTTTTCTGCAGCAGGCGTACGAAGGTGTCCTGAGCCAGGTCGGCAGCATCCGCGGCATTGCCCAGGCGCTGGCGCAGCCAGCAGTTGAGCCAGCCATGGTGATGGCTGTAGAGCGTCTGTATGGCGAACTCGGGTGATGACATGGACGCGGATTGCCTGAGTGTCACTAATGATAATTAGTCGCATTGTCATTGAGGCTTTATCGATTTGGCAATAAGCAGCGCGCTGTCGGTCATCTGAAAATGTGCCGCGGATGCTCTGGAACACCGTTCGGCGGGATTAGGTAAATTCAGGCGAGTAATTCAGAAAAATCTCTAAGGGTTCGCAGATTCTTGCCGAAAGACTGATAAGACATGCGTGCACCAAAGTAGAGCGGTCAGAGAACATCGCCTGCGCTGTTACATGGAATGTTGCATTACGGACGCATCCCCACTTTCGGCATAAGAAGTCCCATGAAATGAATCTCAAGTTCAGCCATAAAATCCTTTTGGCCGCCTCCGGCGTAGTGGTTCTGGCTTTTGCGTTGTTCACCTTGTACAACGACTACCTGCAGCGAAACACCATCCGACAGAACCTCGAATCCTCTATCCAGCAGGCCGGTGAGCTCACCTCCAGCAGTGTGCAGAACTGGATGAGCGGGCGGATCCTGGTGCTCGAGAACCTCGCGCAGAACGTTGCTCACCAAGGTCAGAACGCAGATTTCCCAGGGCTGGTGGACCAACCGGCCTTTACCTCGAACTTCCAGTTCACCTACGTCGGCCAGGCCAACGGCACCTTCACCCAGCGCCCTGACGCGAAGATGCCCGACGGCTACGACCCGCGTCAGCGCCCCTGGTACAAGCAGGCCGTCGCCGCCGACAAGACCATGCTGACCCCGCCCTACATGGCGGCTGTCGGTGGCCTGGTGGTGACCATCGCCATGCCGGTGAAAAAGCAGGGTGAACTGCTGGGCGTGGTTGGTGGCGACCTGAGCCTGGAAACCCTGGTGAAGATCATCAACTCGGTGGATTTCGGTGGCCTGGGCCACGCCTTCTTGGTCAGTGCCGACGGTCAAGTGATCGTCAGCCCGGACAAGGACCAGGTGATGAAGAACCTCAAGGACATCTACCCCGGCGCCAACGTACGGATCGAAAACGGCAACCAGGAAGTGGTCCTGAACAAACAGGAACGCATCCTCTCCTTCACCCCGGTGACCGGCTTGCCGAATGCCGAGTGGTACATCGGTCTGTCCATCGACAAGGACAAGGCCTACGCACCGCTGAGCCAATTCCGTACTTCCGCCTTGATCGCGATGTTTATCGCCGTGGCGGTGATCGCCGTACTGCTGACCCTGCTGATCCAGGTGTTGATGCGCCCACTGATCACCATGGGCCGTGCGATGCAGGACATCGCCCAGGGCGAGGGCGACCTGACCCGGCGCCTAGTGGTGGAGAGCAAGGACGAATTCGGCGAACTGGGCAGCTCGTTCAACCAGTTCGTCGAGCGGATCCATGCCTCGATTTCCGAAGTGTCCTCGGCCACCCGCCAGGTACACGACCTGTCCCAGCGCGTGATGGCTTCGTCCAACGCTTCGATCATCGGTTCCGACGAGCAGAGCGCCCGCACCAACAGCGTGGCCGCCGCGATCAACGAACTGGGGGCCGCAACCCAGGAAATCGCCCGTAACGCCGCCGATGCCTCGCAGCACGCCAGTGGCGCCAGCGAGCAGGCCGACGACGGTCGCCAAGTGGTGGAACAGACCATCCAGGCCATGACCGAGCTGTCGCAGAAGATCAGCCTGTCCTGCACCCAGATCGAGACCCTGAACGCCAGCACCGACAACATCGGGCACATTCTCGATGTGATCAAGGGCATCTCCCAGCAGACCAACTTGCTGGCCCTCAACGCGGCCATCGAAGCGGCCCGTGCCGGCGAAGCCGGTCGTGGCTTCGCCGTGGTGGCCGACGAGGTGCGCAACCTGGCTCATCGCACCCAGGAGTCGGCGGAAGAGATCCACAAGATGATCACCTCCTTGCAGGTCGGCTCCCGTGAGGCGGTGTCGACCATGAACGCCAGCCAGGCGTCCAGCGAAGAGAGCGTCGAAGTGGCCAACCAGGCCGGCGCGCGGCTGGTCAGCGTGACTCAGCGGATCGGCGAGATCGATGGCATGAACCAGTCGGTGGCGGCGGCGACCGAAGAGCAGACGGCCGTGGTGGAGACCCTCAATGTCGACATCAACCAGATCAATCTGCTGAACCAGCAGGGCGTGGCCAACCTCAACGAAACCCTGAAGGATTGCGATGCCCTGTCGCAGCAGGCCAGCCGCCTGAAGCAGTTGGTGGACAGCTTCAAGATCTGACGTTTCGCGTCACTTTCAAGCCCGCTCCCGCCTCACGGCAGGGCGGGCTTTTTCATGGGTACCGATCAGGCCGGGTGGTCGCCCAGCAGCCCCAGGTGAGTATTGATCACCTGCAACAAGCGCTGGCGCTGGGACTTGATGAAGAAGTGATTGCCGGCCACTTCGATCAGCTCGAACTCGCGGCCGGTGAACTCGCGCCAGTTGAGCATGAGGTTGGCCGTGGCCAGCGGGTCCTCGCTGCCGTAGAAGGCCGTCAACGGCACATCCAGGCAGCCGCTGGAGGTGTCGTACCAGGTTTCGAAAAGCTTCAGGCCGTTGCGCAGCAGGCGTTCGTAGGATTGCAGGTCGTTCTGCCCGCGGGGCATCTCCAGGGGGCTGGCGCCGAGGGTCAGGATCGCCTCGCGAAACGCGGCGATGGGCAGGGAGTGGAGCAAGGGCCGGCGCGGCAGGCTATCCGGGCTGCGACAGCCGGAGACGAACAGGTGGCGGGTCTGCTGGGGAAAGCGTTCCTGGGCATGCTTGCTGGTCTCGTAGGCCAGCAGCGCGCCCAGGCCGTGGCCGAACAGCGCATGGGGCTCGCCGAGCCAGGGGTCGAGGGCGGTGAAGGTGTTTTCCAGCAGGCTGGGCCAGTTGTCGCAGGGCGCTTCGTCACGGCGCGGACCGTGCCCCGGCAGGTTGAGCACCACCAGCTCGATATGATCGGCCAGGCCACTGGACCAGAACCGCATTTGCTCGGCTGCCGCCCCGGCCTGGGGAAAGCAGATCAGGCGGATCCGGGTGGCTTGCCCGGGTTTGATCACCAGCGTCCATTGTCGGGTGTCGGTGTACACAGCTTTTCCTTAAGCAAGTGGGCCGGCACTGCGCCGGCCAGAGGCAGCCTGAAGAGGGCGTCGCAGTCTGCGGATGGTTTCTAACATAGTGCCTGTCGTCCGTGAAGGCACGCGTGTGCCGGGCCGGGCGGGCGGTTGCTGTTCGTCGCCGGAACGCGGCTTGCGGCTATGCTCTGAATGTTTCGCGCCGGCTCTTTTCCGGCGGCTGGTGATTGTAAGGTGCCATTGTTTTTTGCCGGGCCAGCCTTCACCATCAGCCGATTTACGATAGCTCCCATGGACGCATTGCATTGGCGGCACGTTTAGCTCTTTCTCGGACCCTGCGCTGGTTCTGCGCGGCATTGCTGCTGGCCGGCGCACTGCTGGGCAGCCTGCACGCCGACTGGGATTTCTCCCTGATCAGCCGCCGTGCCACGGCGCTCTACGGTCCGCTGGGCGAAGGGCAGCCGCGCATCGATGCCTGGCAGCACCTGCTGGCCACGCAAAAGCAGGTGCCCGAGCGCGAACAGTTGAAGGTGGTCAACCTGTTCTTCAACAAGAACATGCGCTACGTGGAAGACATCGATCTGTGGCACCAGGTGGATTATTGGGAAACGCCGATCGAGGCATTGTGGAAGGGCGCCGGCGATTGCGAGGACTACGCGATCGCCAAGTATTTCAGCCTGCGCCACCTCGGGGTTTCCAGTGACAAACTGCGCATCACCTACGTCAAGGCCCTGCGCCAGAACCGTGCGCACATGGTCTTGACCTACTATTCCAGCCCGGAGGCCATGCCTCTGGTGCTCGACAGCCTGGAAGACTCGATCCGCCCGGCCAGCGAGCGCACCGACCTGTTGCCGGTGTACTCCTTCAATGCCGAGGGTCTGTGGCTGCCCGGGGCCAAGGGCAACAAGCGGGTGGGCGACACCAAGCGCCTGTCCCGTTGGCAGGACGTGTTGAAAAAAATGCAGGCCGAAGGTTTTCCGGTCGAGACGACTAACTAGGAGCACGAGCTCAGATGTCTTTGTTCAAACAACTGTTGATCGCAATCTGTGTGTTCCTGGTGGTCGCCTTCAGCGGCAGCTTCATGGTCAGCCTGGAAAGCTCGCGCACCCAGTATGTCAATCAGCTGCGCTCCCACGCCCAGGATGCCGCCACTGCCCTGGCGCTGTCGCTGACGCCGAACATCGACGACCCGGCGATGGTCGAGCTGATGGTCAGCTCGATCTTTGACAGTGGCTACTACGCCAGTATCCGGGTGGTGGACCTGGCCACCGACAAGACCCTTGTCGAGCGCAGCGGCATCCCGGAAGTCGGCAACGTGCCCCATTGGTTTGTCAGCCTGATCGGCCTGGAACCGGCGGGTGGCGATGCCATCGTCAGTCGCGGCTGGGAACAGGCGGCACGGGTCGAGGTGCTCAGCCACCCGATGTTCGCCGTGGCCAAGCTCTGGCAAAGCGCCCTGGGCAGCCTGGGCTGGCTGTTGATCTGCGGTGCGGTGAGCGCGGTGCTCGGCGCCCTGCTGCTGCGGCGCCAGCTCAAGCCGTTGGACTACATGGTCCAGCAGTCCCACGCCATTGCCCGTCGTGAATTCCTCAGCCTGCCGCAATTGCCCCGGACTCCGGAGCTGCGGCGGGTGGTGCAGGCCATGAACCAGATGGTCGAGAAGCTCAAGGCGCTGTTCCAGGAGCAGGCCGAGCGTAGCGAGAAACTGCGCACCGAGTCCTATCAGGACAGCCTGACCGGGCTGGCCAACCGGCGTTATTTCGAAATGCAGCTGCACGCCCGCGTAAGCAACCCCGAGCAGGCCAGTTCCGGCTACCTGCTGCTGTTGCGGGTCAAGGACCTGGCCGGGCTGAACCAGCGCCTGGGCGGCCAGCGCACCGACCAGTTGCTCAAGGCGGTGGGTGAACAACTGCTGCGCGAGTGCGACAAGTACCCGGAAACCCACAACCTGGTCACCCGGGTCCGTGGTGGCGAGTTCGCGGTGCTGGCGCCGGGGCTGGTGCGTGAGGAAGCCATCCAGCTGGCCCAGAGCCTGGACAGTGCCCTGGGCAACCTGCACGCCACCGGCGCCACCGATGTTGCCTCAGTGGCCTCCATCGGCCTGGCGGCGTTTGCTCACGGTGATTCGCCGCAAGCGGTGCTGAGCCTCGGCGACCAGGCCCTGGCCCAGGCCGAAGCCCAGGGTGACACCAGCTGGGCCTGCCTCGATCAAGGCGCCAGTGCCCAGGTCGGGGATGACCACCATGGCTGGCACCGGCTGTTGGACCGGGCGCTGTCGGAGCAGCACTTCCAGCTGTACTTCCAGCCGGTGGTGGCCGCTCGAGACACCCACCTGGTGCTGCACTACAAAGTGCTGTCGCGGCTGCTGGATGAACTGGGCCAGACCATTCCGGCCGGGCGTTTCCTGCCGTGGCTGGAGCGTTTCGGCTGGACCTCGCGCCTGGATCTGCTGATGCTCGAACAGGTGCTGAGACAGATGGCGAGCCACGAAGACTGCCTGGCGCTGAACCTGTCGGCGGCGACCCTGGCGGACCCGCACGCCCTGAATCGGGTGTTCGAGATCCTCCGCCAGCATTCCGACCTGGGCCCGCGCCTGACCCTGGAGATCGGTGAAGAGCAATTACCCGAGCAGGCCATGCTGGAACAGCTGACCCGGCGCCTGCGCGAGCTGGGTTTCTCCCTCAGCCTGCAACGCTTCGGTGGGCGCTTCAGCATGATCGGCAACCTGGCGCGCCTGGGGCTGGCGTACCTGAAGATCGATGGCAGCTACATCCGCGACATCGATCAGGAAAGCGACAAGCGCCTGTTTATCGAAGCCATCCAGCGCGCGGCCCACAGCATCGACCTGCCGCTGATTGCCGAACGGGTCGAGACCGAGGGCGAGCTGCAGGTGATTCGCGAGATGGGCTTGTACGGGGTGCAGGGCCAGCTGTTCGGCGAGCCGGCCCCCTGGGGTTGAAACCACTTTCGCCGGCGAGCCGGCTCCTACAGTAGGAGTCGGCTGGCGAAAAGGGTTCAGATCAGTCCGGTTTCATCGTCATTGATCAACCGGCTCAAACCGCCCAGCGCCTCGCGGGCCTGGGTGCGGTCCATCAGCTTGGCCTGGGCCGCGGCCGGCAGGTCGGTGATGCGGATCACGCCCTTGAGGGTCAGGAGCTGGATCAGGTCGTCCAGCACCCGGATCATTTCCAGGTCGCTTTGCTTGAGTTGCTTGAGACTGACTTCCACCGCCTCGTTGGCGTACCAGGTCTGGATCTCGTGGTGGTCGGCGGGCAGCGTCTCGGTGGCCTCGGCGTAAGCGGCGGCTTCCACGCGAATCAGCTGGCCCTGTGCATCGCGTTGCACGTAGAACATGGCGAATCCCTCAGGCATGTGTTTCCGGCGTCAGGCAGGCAGCAGCATAGGCCAACGCAGCATTCAGAGCGCGAGTATGCGGTGCGCCGCGGCGCTCGTCACGCCGCGGGCTGCCTGCCGGGGCCCGGCGACCACCCTGGGGGTGGCCGCTAGGGACCGGTCAGCTGTTGTTGTGATCGATCTTGATGGTCGGGTCGCTGCCGGCGATCAACGAATTGATGTTGGCGTTGGACCAGTTGTTGCCTTCCAGCTTGATCGTCACGTCGGCGTTGGCCAGGCCCCCGGCGGCGTTGAGCTTGCCCTCGGAGCTGACCTGCAGGGTCGAGACCCCGTCCACGGTGGTGATCTTGAGGAAGTTGTCGATGGTGCTGGCGCTCTCGCCCTGCAGCAAGTCACGCAGGTCGATGCGGTCGCCTTCGCTGGCCTTGAAATCCTTGATCACGTCGTTGCCGGTGTCGCCGGCCTTCCAGACGAAGGTGTCGGCACCCGAACCGCCGATCAGGATATCGTTGCCCTTGCCACCGATCAGGGTGTCGTTGCCGGTACCCCCCAGCAGGATGTCATTGCCCTTGCCGCCGTCCAGCAGATCGTTGCCGCCCTGGCCGAAGAGAATGTCATTGCCGGCACCACCCAGCAGAGTGTCGTTGCCGTCGTGGCTGCCAGACACATCGAACTCGGTGTAGTGCTCGGTGATGTACTGGTGCACGTTGCTGGTGGTGACCTTGCTCACGTCGATCCCGGTCTGCTTGGCCACATAGGCCTGCATGGCCTGGTAGCCCTCGCCTGCGACGCCGTTGAAGCTCACCAGGTCGCCGAACAGGATGTCGTTGCCGTCGCCGCCGCTGACCTTGTCGGCCCCCGGCATGGTCGCTTCGGTGTGGCCGATGATCGAGTTGGCCAGGTCGTTCGGGTCGATGTTGGTCTGCGGCTTGCCGTCGCTGTCGTAGGGCTTGAGGTCGTTGAGGCTGACACCACTGTTGATGCCGATGGCTTCGACGTTCGACAGGCCGCTGAGCAGGGCAAAGCCGCTGTTGGAGTTGATGGTGGTGTAGTAGTCGGTGCTGCTGCCGGAGCCGGCCAGGTTCGACAGCTCGTAGGTACCGTCGCCCTGGGCGTGCAGGGTGCCCAGGGTCTTGCTGCTCCAGCCCCAGCCATTGGTGTAGGTCTGCAGGACCACCGAACCGCTAGAGTTCACGGAGAGGTAGTGGGTGTTGTCGATGTAGCTGCTGAAGGTATCCCCCAGCTTGTAGTTGCTGGTAGTCACCACATCGTCGAGGCGCACGTTGCCGTACAGCGTCGGGTTGGTCTGCTCGCCGCTCTGGTAGTAGGTCGGCTGACCGTCGGTGATGAAGTAGGTCAGGTTGGTGGCGTTGCTGTTGCCGGTGGCCTGGCTGCTCTGGAAGAAGTTGGCCGTGGCCTTGAACACGTCTTCATAGTTGGTACCGCCGCCGGACGTCATCGAATCCAGCACTGCCTTGAGCTGGGCCAGGGCATTCGGGTCGTTGAGGTTAACCGATACCGACTTGTTGACCTGGGTATCGAAGTCGGCGAGGAAGATGTTCACCGTCCCCGAGCTGCTGCCGCCGATGCTGTTCTTCAGGGTATTGAACACCGAGGTCAGGGAGTTCTTGGCCGCGGTGATCGAGGCGCTGCTCATGCTGCCGGAACTGTCCACCATGAAGGCGATGTTGTAGTTGGTGCCCGGGACCACGGTCAGGCCGCCGATGTCGGCAACCACGATGTCGTTGCCGTCGGTGCCGGTAACGGTGTCGTCGCCAGAGGTGGCGACCACCGAGTTGTAGACCGCCGGGTAGACCTTGACCGGGATCTGCGCCGAAGTGCTGGCAGAGCCGCCCAGGGACTCGGTGGAGGTCGAGGTCACGTTCAGGTTGAAGGTGCCGTTGTAGTACGGCGGCGGCGTGACCGTCAGGTTGCCCAGGTTCCAGCCGGTGACGTTGGCTTCACCGGAAGTCGCGGTGGCGGTGAAGGTGTGCCCGGCACCATCGCTGAGCACCGAGCCTGCCGGAATGCCGCTGATCTTCACGCTGAGGGTTTCCGAGCCGTCGGTATCGGTCAGGCCGGTGGTGATCTTCGACAGATGCACGCTGCCGCCTTCGCCGCCCTCGTTGAGCTTGTAGCCGTCGTAGTAGCCTTCACCGTTGGTGCCGTGCAGGTCGGACACCGAGACTCCGGCGTTGGTCAGGTCGGTGATGCCGGTGTACAGCGGCACGCCGGCGTTGCTCAGGTCCACCGCAGCCCCGCCGTTGACCGAGAGGTTGACGTCGTAGTTGCCTACGCCGTTCTGGTTGTGATGGTAGATATCGATGGTGTAGTAACCGCTGGTGGTCGGGGTGAAAGTACCGTTGAGGTTACCGCCGGCGCCCCAGGTGGTGCTGGCCACGTTCTTGCCGCCGATGGTCACCAGCAGGCTGTCGTCGCCGGTGCCGGAGAAGGTATAGGCCTTGCCTGCTTCCAGGTAGATCAGGCCTGAGGTCTTCGACGCGGTGCCCGGCGTGATGTTGCCGTCGGACTGGACGTTGGTCGCCAGGCTGCTGCTGTTGGGTGTGCCGGCAGCGTCGATCACCGATTTCAGAGTGCTGGCGGAAGCGCCGCTGCCGTCGGTGCCCAGGCCGCTGAGGTTGGTCCAGACTTCCTTGAGCAGGCCCACCGAATTCACGCTGTTGCCGGCCACGCTCAGGGTCGGCGCATCGGCTACCGGGGTGATGTCGACGGTTACCGTGCCGGTGTTGCCCAGGGCCTGACCGTCGGTTGGCTGGAACTTGATCTGGGCGTAATCGGCTTGCTGGTTGCCCACGCCGTTGCCGCCGTAGCCATTGGTTCCGGATTCGTTGGCGTCCGGTGTGAAGCGCAGTTTTCCGGCATCGATATCGGCCTTGCTGAAGGTCTGGTTGTTGGCCACATCCTTCCAGGTCGAACCGTCCAGGTATTGCAGTTTGCCGTCGCTGGGCAGCTGGGTGATCTTCACGCCGAGGCTGGACGCCGGGCTGTCAACGTCGCTGACACCGAAGTTCGACCAGGTCAGTGCCAGCGGTGTGTCTTCGTTGCCGGTCACGGCGCCGCCAGTGGCGGTTGGGGCGTCGTTCACCGCCACCACGTTGACCGTGGTAGTGGCGACGTTGGAGTAGTTGCCGCCGTCGGTCACGGTCACGGTGATGGTCCGTGGCGTGGTGCTCGGGTCTTCACTGTTGTTGGTGAAGGTGATGTTCTTGATCTGCTGCATGTAGTCGGCGAGCGTCGCGCTGCCCGACAGGGTCAGGGTGATCGAACCGTCCTTGCTGTTGGCATTGATGGTGATGCCGTTGACGCTGTTGCCCAGGTTCAGCGAGTCCCCCGGCTGGCGGTTGGTCAGCACGATGGTGGCGCCGGTGAGCAGGGTGCTGTCCGGGTCGGTGATGCTCAGGTCGGTGTCGGCGATCGACACGCCGGGGCCTGTGGTGCCTTCGGTGAAGGTGACCTTGTAGTCGGCCCCGGTAGCACCGCTGGAGTTGTTGGCATCCAGGTCGATGACCGGCGGAGCGTCGTTATCGATGATCGAGGTAGTGACGCTGTTGTTGCTGCCCACCACCAGGTTCTCGAAGTTACCGCCAGTGGCCGAGTCGATCTTGACCGTGAAGTTCTCGGTGCCTTCGGTGATCTTGTCGTCAATGGTGGCGACGTTGAAGGTGGCGCTGCTGGCGCCGGCCGGGATCTTCACGGTGTATACGCCGCTGAAGTCCGAACCGTCGGTGGCGGTGCCGCTGTAGCTGATCTTCAGGGTGACTTCGGTCTGCGCCGGGTGAGTCAGGCTCACGGTGTAGCTGGCGGTCTGGCCTTCGGTGACCGAGGCGCTGCCGCTGATACCCACCGAAGTGGTGTCCAGTGTATCGGTGACGTTGGTCACCGCTGGCGTGGTGTCCGTGACCAGCTTCTCGAAGTTGCCGCCAGTGGCGTTGGTGATGGTGGCGTTGACCTTGCCTGCGTCGATGTAGACGTCGTCTGCCGGCGCCGCAACGGTGACCGTCCCGGTGGTTTTCCCGGCCTCGATATGGATCACCGCACCGTTGCTCAGGGTCACGGTCACCGGAGTACCGGCGGCGTTGGTCAGGGTGGCGGTGTAGGTGATCTGGCCGCCCTCAGCGACGGTGCCAGTGGCAGTCAGGCTGACGCTGGTGGTGTCGACGGTATCGGTCACGGTGGTGCTGACCGGAGTCTTGTCGGCGACCAGGTTCTCGTAGTTACCACCGCTGACATTGGTGATGGAGTTGGTCAGTGGGGTATGGCCGACCAGCACATCGTTCGGCGCGCTGATGCTTACCGAACCGGTGGTTTCGCCGACCGGGATGGTGATCTTCTCGCCATTGGCCAGGGTCACGACTACAGGTGAGCCGGTCACTGGAGCAGTGACGGTGGCGGTGTAAGTGACGTTGCCACCTTCGGCCGCCGAAGGCGTGGCCTTGAGCGACACGGTGGAGTTGTCGATGGTGTCGGTCACGTCAGTCACGGCCGGCGTGGTGTTCGGCACCAGCTTCTCGAAGTTGCCGCCCTCGGCCTTGGTGATGGTGGCTTCGACCTTGCCTGCGTCCTTGTACACGTCGTCAGCCGGGGCCGCAACGGTGACCGTCCCGGTGGTTTTCCCAGCCTCGATATGGATCACCGAACCGTTGCTCAGGGTCACGGTCACCGGAGTACCGGCGGCGTTGGTCAGTGTGGCGGTGTAGGTGATCTGGCCGCCCTCAGCGACGGTGCCAGTGGCAGTCAGGCTGACGCTGGTGGTGTCGACGGTATCGGTCACGGTGGTGCTGACTGGAGTCTTGTCGGCGACCAGGTTCTCGTAGTTACCACCGCTGACATTGGTGATGGAGTTGGTCAGCGGGGTATGGCCGACCAGTACATCGTTCGGCGCGCTGATGCTCACCGAACCGGTGGTTTCGCCGACCGGGATGGTGATCTTCTCGCCATTGGCCAGGGTCACGACTACAGGCGAGCCGGTCACTGGAGCGGTGACGGTGGCGGTGTAAGTGACGTTGCCACCTTCGGCCGCCGAAGGCGTGGCCTTGAGCGACACGGTGGAGTTGTCGATGGTGTCGGTCACGTCAGTCACGGCCGGCGTGGTGTTCGGCACCAGCTTCTCGAAGTTACCGCCTTCGGCCTTGGTGATGGTGGCTTCGACCTTGCCTGCGTCCTTGTACACGTCGTCAGCCGGGGCCGCGACGGTGGTGGTGCCGGTAGTGGCGCCCGCGGCGATGGTGATTACCGCGCCGTTGCTCAGGGTCACGGTCACCGGAGTGCCGGCGGCGTTGGTCAGGGTGGCGGTGTAGGTGATCTGGCCGCCCTCAGCGACGGTGCCAGTGGCAGTCAGGCTGACGCTGGTGGTGTCGACGGTATCGGTCACGGTGGTGCTGACTGGAGTCTTGTCGGCGACCAGGTTCTCGTAGTTACCACCGCTGATATTGGTGATGGAGTTGGTCAGCGGGGTATGGCCGACCAGCACATCGTTCGGCGCGCTGATGCTCACCGAACCGGTGGTTTCGCCGACCGGGATGGTGATCTTCTCGCCATTGGCCAGGGTCACGACTACAGGCGAGCCGGTCACTGGAGCGGTGACGGTGGCGGTGTAAGTGACGTTGCCACCTTCGGCCGCCGAAGGCGTGGCCTTGAGCGACACGGTGGAGTTGTCGATGGTGTCGGTAACGTCAGTCACGGCTGGCGTGGTGTTCGGCACCAGCTTCTCGAAGTTGCCGCCCTCGGCCTTGGTGATGGTGGCTTCGACCTTGCCGGCGTCCTTGTACACGTCATCGGCAGGGGCCGCGACGGTGGTGGTGCCGGTAGTGGCGCCCGCGGCGATAGTAATCACCGCGCCGTTAGAGAGCGTGACAGTAACAGGCGTACCCGCAGCATTAGTCAGAGTCGCGGTGTAGACGATGGAACCACCTTCAGCCACAGACTCCGTAGCCGAGAGGCTCAGAGTGGTGGTGTCCGGGGTATCGGTGACGCTGGTTTCAGCCGGCTTGTCGCTGACTTCCAGCTTCTCGTAGTTGCCACCGTCGGCTTTGGTGATGGTCGTGCTGAGCGAACTACCGCCCGCCAACGCATCGTTGGGTGCGGTGAAGTTGACGCTGGCGGACGACTCACCCACTGGAATGGTGATGGTCTGGCCATTAGACAGAGTCACTACGACCGGGGAACCAGTCACGGGAGCGGTGACCGACGCGGTGTACACCACGGTTCCACCTTCAGCCACGCTTGGTGTTGCAGTCAGACTGACAGTCGACGTATCGATGGTGTCAGTCACGTCGGTGACTGCTGGAGCTGGATTGGTTTCCAGGTTCTCGAAGTTGCCACCCTCGGCTTTGGTGATCGTTGCCTCGACCTTGCCGGCGTCCTTGTAGACATCATCGGCTGGCGCGGCGACAGTTGCCGTGCCCGAAGTGGCACCGGCAGCAATAGTGATCACGGCACCGTTACTCAAGGTCACAGTGACCGGAGTGCCAGCTGCATTGGTCAATGTGGCGGTGTAGACGATGGAGCCGCCTTCAGCCACGGACTCCGTAGCCGAGAGGCTCAGGGTTGTAGTGTCTGGAGTATCGGTAACCGAGGTCTCTGCCGGCTTGTCGCTGACTTCCAACTTCTCGTAGTTACCACCGTCGGCTTTGGTGATGGTGGTGCTCAGGGAGCTACCGCCAGCCAACGCATCGTTTGGCGCGGTGAAGTTGACGCTGGCGGACGATTCGCCCACCGGGATGGTGATGGTCTGACCGTTGGACAGAGTGACGACCACTGGAGAACCGGTCACTGGCGCGGTCACGGAGGCGGTGTACACCACGGTTCCACCTTCAGCCACGCTCGGCGTGGCAGTCAGGGAAACGGTGCTGGTGTCGATGGTATCGGTGACATCAGTCACAGCTGGAGTCGGGTTGGTCTCCAGGTGCTCGAAGTTGCCACCCTCGGCTTTGGTGATCGTTGCCTCGACCTTGCCGGCGTCTTTGTAGACGTCATCGGCAGGGGCCGCGACGGTCGCTGTGCCCGAGGTAGCACCGGCAGCGATGGTGATCACTGCGCCGTTGCTCAGGGTCACGGTGACTGGAGTACCAGCGGCATTAGTCAGGGTCGCGGTGTAGACGATGGAACCACCTTCAGCCACCGACTCGGTAGCGCTCAGGCTTAGAGTGGTGGTGTCAGGAGTATCGGTGACCGAGGTCTCGGCAGGCTTGTCGCTGACCTCCAGCTTCTCGTAGTTGCCACCGTCGGCTTTGGTAATGGTGGTGCTCAGGGAGCTGCCGCCAGCCAACGCATCGTTGGGTGCGGTGAAGTTCACCGAGCCCTGGCTTTCGCCCACTGGAATGGTGATGGTCTGGCCGTTGGACAGGGTCACTACGACCGGCGAGCCGGTTACTGGTGCTGTCACCGACGCGGTGTAAACAACAGTGCCACCCTCAGCCACGCTTGGCGTGGCAGTCAGGGAAACGGTGCTGGTGTCGATGGTATCGGTGACATCGGTCACAGCTGGAGTCGGGTTGGTCTCCAGGTTCTCGAAGTTGCCGCCTTCGGCTTTGGTAATGGTGGCTTCGACTTTGCCTGCATCTTTGTAGACGTCATCCGCCGGGGCCGCGACGGTGGTGGTGCCGGTAGTGGCACCCGCTGCGATGGTGATCACTGCGCCGTTGGACAGCGTCACGGTCACCGGGGTGCCAGCGGCGTTGGTCAGGGTTGCGGTGTAGACGATGGAGCCGCCTTCGGCCACGGACTCAGTAGCCGAGAGGCTCAAGGTTGTAGTGTCAGGAGTATCGGTGACCGAGGTCTGGGCAGGCTTGTCGCTGACCTCTAGCTTCTCGTAATTACCGCCATCCGCCTTGGTAATGGTGGTGCTCAGGGAGCTGCCGCCAGCGAGGGCATCGTTTGGCGCGGTGAAGTTGACGCTGGCGGACGACTCACCCACCGGAATGGTAATGGTCTGGCCGTTGGACAGGGTCACTACGACCGGCGAGCCGGTTACTGGTGCTGTCACCGACGCGGTGTAAACAACAATGCCACCCTCAGCCACGCTTGGAGTTGCGGTCAGACTGACAGTCGAAGTGTCGATGGTGTCAGTGACATCAGTCACCGCCGGGGCTGGATTGGTTTCCAGGTTCTCGAAGTTACCGCCCTCGGCCTTGGTGATCGCTGCCTCGACCTTGCCGGCGTCTTTGTACACGTCGTCAGCCGGAGCGGCGACGGTGGCAGTACCGGAGGTAGCGCCAGCGGCGATGGTGATCACCGCGCCGTTGCTCAGGGTCACGGTGACCGGGGTGCCAGCAGCGTTGGTCAGGGTGGCGGTGTAGATGATGGAGCCGCCTTCAGCTACAGACTCAGTAGCCGAGAGGCTCAGAGTTGTAGTGTCTGGAGTATCGGTAACCGAGGTCTGGGCAGGCTTGTCGCTGACTTCCAGTTTTTCGTAGTTGCCGCCGTCGGCCTTAGTGATGGTGGTGCTCAGGGAGCTACCGCCCGCCAACGCATCGTTGGGAGCGATGAAATTCACGCTGCCGGAAGACTCGCCCACTGGAATGGTGATGGTCTGGCCATTAGACAGAGTCACTACGACCGGGGAACCAGTCACGGGAGCGGTGACCGACGCGGTGTAAACAACAATGCCACCCTCAGCCACGCTTGGTGTTGCGGTCAGGCTGACCGTCGAAGTATCGATGGTATCGGTAACATCGGTGACGGCTGGAGCCGGGTTGGTCTCCAGGTTCTCGAAGTTGCCACCCTCGGCTTTGGTAATAGTGGCTTCGACCTTGCCGGCGTCTTTGTAGACGTCATCCGCCGGGGCCGCGACGGTGGCAGTACCGGAAGTGGCGCCAGCGGCGATGGTGATCACCGCGCCGTTAGAGAGCGTGACAGTAACAGGCGTACCCGCAGCATTGGTCAGGGTCGCGGTGTAGACAATCGAACCACCTTCGGCCACGGACTCGGTAGCGCTCAGGCTCAGAGTGGTGGTGTCAGGGGTATCGGTAACCGAAGTCTCGGCTGGCTTGTCGCTGACTTCCAACTTTTCGTAGTTACCGCCATCCGCCTTGGTGATGGTAGTGCTCAGGGAGCTACCGCCAGCGAGGGCATCGTTGGGAGCGGTGAAGTTCACCGAGCCCTGGCTTTCGCCCACTGGAATGGTGATGGTCTGGCCATTGGACAGGGTCACTACGACCGGCGAGCCGGTTACTGGTGCTGTCACCGACGCGGTGTACACCACGGTGCCGCCCTCGGCGACGCTTGGTGTTGCGGTCAGACTGACAGTTGAAGTGTCGATGGTGTCAGTCACATCGGTGACGGCTGGAGTCGGGTTGTTCTCCAGATTCTCGAAGTTACCGCCCTCGGCCTTGGTGATCGTTGCCTCGACCTTGCCGGCGTCTTTGTACACGTCGTCAGCCGGAGCGGCGACGGTGGCAGTACCGGAGGTAGCGCCAGCGGCGATGGTGATCACCGCGCCGTTGCTCAGGGTCACGGTGACCGGGGTGCCAGCAGGGTTGGTCAGGGTCGCGGTGTAGACGATGGAGCCGCCTTCAGCCACGGACTCGGTCGCGCTCAGGCTTAGAGTGGTGGTGTCAGGAGTATCGGTGACCGAGGTCTCGGCAGGCTTGTCGCTGACTTCCAACTTCTCGTAGTTACCGCCATCTGCCTTGGTAATGGTCGTGCTGAGCGAACTGCCGCCCGCCAACGCATCGTTGGGTGCGGTGAAGTTGACGCTGGCGGACGACTCACCCACCGGAATGGTAATGGTCTGGCCGTTGGACAGGGTCACTACGACCGGCGAGCCGGTTACTGGTGCTGTCACCGACGCGGTGTAAACAACAATGCCACCCTCAGCCACGCTTGGAGTTGCGGTCAGACTGACAGTCGAAGTGTCGATGGTGTCAGTGACATCAGTCACGGCTGGCGCTGGATTGGTTTCCAGGTTCTCGAAGTTACCGCCCTCGGCCTTGGTGATGGTGACTTCGACTTTACCGGCGTCCTTGTAGACGTCATCCGCCGGGGCCGCGACGGTGGTGGTGCCGGTAGTAGCGCCAGCGGCGATGGTGATCACCGCGCCGTTGGAGAGGGTCACGGTGACTGGAGTACCAGCGGCATTGGTCAGGGTGGCGGTGTAGACGATGGAGCCACCCTCGGCCACGGTATCGGTGGCGGTCACGCTCAGGGTCGTTGTATCCGGGGTATCGGTGACGGAAGTTTCAGCAGGCTTGTCGCTGACTTCCAACTTCTCGTAGTTGCCGCCATCCGCCTTGGTAATGGTCGTGCTGAGCGAACTGCCACCAGCCAGAGCGTCGTTTGGCGCGGTGAAGTTGACGCTGGCGGACGACTCACCCACCGGGATGGTGATGGTCTGACCGTTGGACAGAGTGACGACTACCGGCGAACCGGTCACTGGTGCAGTCACGGAGGCGGTGTACACCACAGTGCCGCCTTCGGCGACGCTAGGGGTAGCCGTCAGTGAAACAGTGCTGGTGTCGATGGTATCGGTAACGTCGGTGACCGCTGGCGCTGGATTGGTCTCCAGGTTCTCGAAGTTGCCACCCTCGGCTTTTGTGATCGTTGCCTCGACCTTGCCGGCGTCCTTGTAGACGTCATCGGCTGGCGCGGCGACGGTTGCCGTGCCCGAAGTGGCACCGGCAGCAATAGTGATCACGGCACCGTTACTCAAGGTCACAGTGACCGGAGTGCCAGCTGCATTGGTCAATGTGGCGGTGTAGACGATGGAGCCGCCTTCGGCCACGGACTCAGTAGCCGAGAGGCTCAAGGTTGTAGTGTCTGGAGTATCGGTAACCGAGGTCTCTGCCGGCTTGTCGCTGACTTCCAACTTCTCGTAGTTACCACCGTCGGCTTTGGTGATGGTGGTGCTCAGGGAGCTACCGCCAGCCAACGCATCGTTGGGTGCGGTGAAGTTCACCGAGCCCTGGCTTTCGCCTACTGGAATGGTGATGGTCTGGCCGTTGGACAGAGTGACGACTACCGGCGAACCGGTCACTGGCGCAGTCACGGAGGCGGTGTACACCACAGTGCCGCCTTCGGCGACGCTTGGTGTTGCGGTCAGACTGACAGTTGAAGTGTCGATGGTGTCAGTCACGTCGGTGACGGCTGGAGTCGGGTTGTTCTCCAGATTCTCGAAGTTACCGCCCTCGGCCTTGGTGATCGTTGCCTCGACCTTGCCGGCGTCTTTGTACACGTCGTCAGCCGGAGCGGCGACGGTGGCAGTACCGGAGGTAGCGCCAGCGGCGATGGTGATCACCGCGCCGTTGCTCAGGGTCACGGTGACCGGGGTGCCAGCAGGGTTGGTCAGGGTCGCGGTGTAGACGATGGAGCCGCCTTCAGCCACGGACTCGGTCGCGCTCAGGCTTAGAGTGGTGGTGTCAGGAGTATCGGTGACGGAGGTTTCAGCCGGCTTGTCGCTGACTTCCAGTTTCTCGTAGTTACCACCGTCGGCTTTGGTAATGGTGGTGCTGAGCGAACTGCCGCCCGCCAACGCATCGTTGGGAGCAGTGAAATTCACGCTGCCAGACGACTCACCTACTGGGATGGTGATGGTCTGGCCGTTGGACAGAGTGACGACTACCGGCGAACCGGTCACTGGCGCTGTCACCGACGCGGTGTAAACAACAGTGCCACCCTCAGCCACGCTTGGAGTTGCGCTCAGACTGACAGTCGAAGTGTCGATGGTGTCAGTGACATCAGTCACCGCCGGGGCTGGATTGGTCTCCAGATTCTCGAAGTTGCCACCGTCCGCTTTAGTGATGGTGACTTCGACTTTACCGGCGTCCTTGTAGACGTCATCCGCCGGAGCGGCCACGGTTGCCGTGCCCGAAGTGGCACCGGCAGCAATAGTGATCACGGCACCATTGCTCAAGGTCACGGTGACCGGAGTACCAGCGGCGTTGGTCAGGGTTGCGGTGTAGATGATCGAACCGCCTTCGGCCACGGACTCGGTCGCGCTCAGGCTCAGAGTGGTGGTGTCCGGGGTATCGGTAACCGAAGTCTCGGCTGGCTTGTCGCTAACTTCCAGCTTCTCGTAGTTGCCGCCGTCGGCTTTGGTAATGGTGGTGCTCAGGGAACTACCACCAGCCAGAGCATCGTTGGGCGCAGTGAAGTTCACGCTGGCGGACGACTCACCCACTGGAATGGTGATGGTCTGGCCATTGGACAGAGTGACGACTACCGGCGAACCGGTCACTGGCGCTGTCACCGACGCGGTGTAAACAACAGTGCCACCCTCAGCCACGCTTGGAGTTGCGCTCAGACTGACAGTCGAAGTGTCGATGGTGTCAGTGACATCAGTCACCGCCGGGGCTGGATTGGTTTCCAGGTTCTCGAAGTTACCGCCTTCGGCTTTAGTGATGGTGGCTTCGACCTTGCCCGCGTCCTTATAAACGTCATCGGCAGGTGCGGCCACGGTTGCCGTGCCCGAAGTGGCACCGGCAGCAATAGTGATCACGGCACCGTTACTCAAGGTCACGGTGACCGGAGTGCCAGCGGCGTTGGTCAGGGTTGCGGTGTAGACGATGGAGCCGCCTTCGGCCACGGACTCGGTCGCGCTCAGGCTCAGAGTGGTGGTGTCCGGGGTATCGGTGACGCTGGTTTCAGCCGGCTTGTCGCTGACTTCCAGTTTTTCGTAGTTGCCACCGTCTGCCTTAGTGATGGTGGTACTCAGGGAGCTACCGCCCGCCAACGCATCGTTTGGCGCGGTGAAGTTCACGCTGGCGGACGACTCGCCCACTGGAATGGTGATGGTCTGGCCATTGGACAGAGTGACGACTACCGGCGAACCGGTCACTGGCGCAGTCACCGATGCGGTGTAAACGACGGTGCCACCCTCAGCCACGCTTGGTGTTGCGGTCAGGCTGACGGTCGAAGTATCGATAGTGTCTGTGACGTCGGTAACTGCCGGAGCCGGGTCGGTGACCAGGTTTTCGAAATTGCCGCCATCGGCCTTGGTGATGGTGACTTCAACCTTGCCCGCGTCCTTGTAGACGTCATCGGCAGGGGCCGCGACGGTGGCAGTACCGGAAGTGGCACCGGCAGCGATGGTGATCACTGCGCCGTTGCTCAGGGTCACGGTGACCGGGGTGCCAGCAGGGTTGGTCAGGGTCGCGGTGTAGACGATGGAGCCGCCTTCGGCCACGGTATCGGTGGCCGACAGGCTCAGGCCGGTGTCGTCGATGCTGTCGATCACGGTGGTGACCGCTTTGTCTGGGCTGGGTTGCAGGTTCTCGAAGTTGCCGCCTTCAGCCTTGATGATACCGACTTCGATGGTCTCGCCGTTCTTGTAGACGTCATTGGCTGGCGCTGGGACGTCGATCGAGCCACTGGACTTGCCCGCTTCGATAGTGATCACCGAGCCGTTGGACAGGGTGATGGTCACCGGAGTCTGTGCCGGGTTGGTGAGGGTGGCGGTGTAGGTGATCTGCCCGCCCTCGGTAACGCTGGTATCAGCGGTAAGACTGACGGTGGTGGTGTCGATGGTGTCGGTGACCTGGGTGACCGCCGGGGTCGGGTTGACCGTTACCAGCAGGCCGCCACCGCCGGTGGTGCCGGTCACGCTGACGCTGATCTGGCCCGGGTCGATATAGACGTTGTCCTGGGGCGCCAGGGGCACCTGCACGCTGCCAGTGGTCTGGCCGGCGCTGATGACGATGACCGCGCCATTGGACAGGGTCACGGTCAGGTCGGTAAGTGGCGCCTGGGTCAGGGTCGCGGTGTACACCAGGGTGCCACCGGCTTCGGTAATGGTTGGGGTGGCGCCCAGGGTCAGGGTGGCCGGGCGCAGGGAGTCACTCCCGCTGCCGTTGCCATTGCCCAGGCCGCCATTGTTGGTCAGGCCGCCAAAGGTGTTGTCCTGGGTCGAGTTGGCCAGCCCCAGGCCAGCGGTGGGGAAACCGATGGTCGGGTCGACCCGGCCCGCAGTCTCTTCCAACTGCACAAAACTGTGGCCACCACCGGCCGCGCCGCCATTCCCCGCGGCGGTCGGGCCGGCGGCGGTGGCTTCCAGGTCGGTGGTCGGGTCGGCGCCGGCGGCGATGGCCTGCTGCAGTTCTGCCACCGAAGGGGCGGCCTGAGCGGTGGCCTGTGCCAGGTCCGTGCTGGAGTCCGGTGCGGCACCGCTCCACTGGGTGTCACGCCCCAGGTCCAGAGTGCGCCCGTCGGTCAACTCCAGGGTGACGGCCCCGGCCGGGCCGGTGTCTACCTGGTCACCCACGAACAGGCGGTCCCCTTCAATGAGTACGCGTCGGATCCCTTCCGGGGAAACCACGAAAACTTGGCCGACAATGCTTTTGACGATGGCAACAACACTGCTCATTGGGGACTCTCCGGTGTACCGCTCAGTCGACTTCCATGTACCGGCTTGGGCGCGGGCCGCAACTCAGTCAGGACGTACTAGGTGTGTAATTGGGAACGGGTAATTGACAGAACTACCGTCAAAAGTTTGGCTATATTTTTTGGGTATTAACTTTATGCCAAACTATTGACCTTATGGACGCCATCCTAAACAATCGCCGAATTAATGTCACATTGATATTCACGCGGTAACCTGACTTGAAGTATGTGAACCAGTTCTTAGTTTGAACTTTCCGACGGACGGTTGTTTTGGTTGTAATAAATCGATGTGGTGCCACGTTCTGACGTGATTCTGGACACGCTGTCCGAGGGAAATTCTTACCATGCGTTTTCATCTGTTCAAGGCCCTGCCCTTTGCCTTAGCCGCCAGCTTTGTGCAGGCTCAAACCCTTCCTGAAGCCATGCAGAAAGCACTGGATGTGCACCCGGAAATCCAAGCCGGCGTTAACAGCCGTCTGGCTGCTGACTACCAGTTGAAAGCCGCCAAAGGTGGCTATCTGCCACGAGTGGACATGCTAGCTGGCTATGGTCGTGAAGGGACGGATAACCCTACGACCCGTGCGGGTACAGGCAGCAATCACTGGGAAACCTTGAACCGCGGCGAGTCAAGTTTGCGTCTGCAACAGATGGTTTTTGACGGTTTTGCCACGTCCAGCGAAGTCGGGCGTCAACAAGCCACCGTCAACTCCCGCGCCTACTCCCTGCTGGGCACCTCCGAGCGCACGGCCCTGACCGTGGCCCAGGTCTATCTGGATGTGCTGACCCGCCGTCAATTCGTGCAACTGGCGGAAGACAACCTGCGCAATCACGAGCGTATCTACGACCAGATCAAGCTGCGCACCCAGCGTGGCGTGGGTAGCGGCGCCGACCTTGACCAGGCTGAAGCGCGGATGGCCCAGGCCCGCAACAACCTGATCACCGAGCAGACCAACCTCGCCGACGCCCAGACCAACTACCTGAGTGCCGTCGGAGAAATGCCGGACCAGCTGGAGCGCCCTGCCAGTTTTATGGCGATGTTGCCGGCCAACCTCGACGAGGCCCGGCACCAGATGCTGGAAAACAGCCCGATCCTGCGTTCCGCCGAGTCCGATATCGTCGCTGCCGAGAAGCAGTACGATGCCGCCAAGTCGGCGTTCTATCCGCGCTTCGACGCGGAGCTGGGGCGTACTGCCGACAACGACCTGGATGGCCAGAACGGCCACAACAATGAATGGCAGGCGATGTTGCGCATGCGCTTCAACCTGTTCGCCGGCGGCAGCAACAAGGCCGACCTGGAGTCCAAGGCCTACCAGTCCAACCAGGCGCTGGATATCCGCAACAACGCCCTGCGGGTGCTGAACGAGGAACTGGGCCTGGCCTGGAACGCCTTGAACAACGCCAACGCCCAGGTGCCGATCGCCCAGCAATACGTGGATCACAGCACCAGCGTGCGGACCGCCTACCAGAAGCAGTTCAGCCTGGGTGAACGTACCCTGCTGGACTTGCTCGACAGTGAAAACGAGTTGTTCACCGCCTCCCGGCGCCTGGCCGAGATCCAGAACATTCAGTTATTTACTCAATATCGAATCAAGGCGACCATGGGCGAGTTGCTCAAAAGCCAGGGAGTGGTGGCACCTATGGCCTCCGTCGTGCAAAGCGATGTGAGGCCCAAGGTCCAGCTGCCCGGGATGAATTGAGCTAATTTCATCCAACCAGCCAGTCAAGAGTGTCGAGCGTGGAATCAGAAGTCAGTGTGCAACTCAGTCATGATCCACGCGGCATGCATGACGATCCCCTTCTGGATGGTTTGCTGACCCTCTGCTTCCTGCACCAGAAGCCCGCCAGTGCGGCGATGCTGACCACCGGCCTGCCCTTGCCATCCCAGCGCCTGAGTGCCGAGCTGCTGCCCCGGGCCGCGGCCCGGGCCGGGCTGCAGGGCCGGGTGCTGCGGCGCAAGCTCGAACAGATTCCAGCCATCGCCATGCCCGCCCTGTTGCTGCTCAAGGACGGCCGCAGCGCGGTGCTGCTGGGCTGGCAGGGTGAAGACCAGGCGCGGCTGCTGCTCAGCGAAAGCGATGGCGGCGAAGTCTGTGTCGACCGCCAGTTGCTGGCCGACGATTACAGCGGCCAGGTGTTCTTCGCCCAGCCCCAGCACAAGTTCGACGTCAACCACGGGTCGCTGATCCCCCGCGCCCGTTCCTGGTTCCGCGACACCCTCAAGCGCTCGCGCTGGCTGTATGCCGACGCCATTGCCGCGAGCCTGCTGATCAACATCATCGCCATGGCCGCGCCGTTGTTCGTGATGAACGTCTATGACCGGGTGGTGCCGAACCAGGCCACCTCGACCCTGTGGGTGCTGTCCATCGGCATCATCGGCGCCTACATCTTCGACCTGATCCTCAAGGGCCTGCGCAGCCTGTGCCTGGACCTGGCGGGAAAGAAGACCGACCTGATCATTTCCGCCACGCTGTTCGAGCGCATCGTCGGCATGGCCATGAAGTACCGCCCGGCACGGGTCGGCAGCTTCGCCCAGAACATCCATGAGTTTCAGAGCCTGCGGGACTTTCTCGCATCCCTGACCCTCACCAGCCTGATCGACCTGCCGTTCACCCTGCTGATCTTCCTGGTGATCGCCATCCTTGGCGGGCATCTGGTGTGGATTCCGGTGCTGGCCTTCCCGATTGCCCTGTGCATCGGCTATGCCCTGCAGAAGCCGCTGGTGGCGACCATGGAAAAGACCATGGCCCTGGGGGCCGAGCGCCAGTCGAGCCTGATCGAGACCCTGGCCGGCCTGGACGCGGTCAAAGTCAACAACGCCGAGAGCGAGCGCCAGTACCAGTGGGAGCAGACCATCGGCACCCTCAGCCGGCTTGAGCTGCGGGTGAAGATGCTGTCCAGCCTGGCGATGAACATCACCTTGCTGATCCAGCAACTGGCCGGGGTGATCATGATCATCTTCGGCGTGTACCAGATCATCGACGGCAACCTCAGCATGGGCGGCCTGATCGCCTGCTACATGCTCAGCGGTCGGGCCCTGAGCCCGCTGGCTTCGCTGTCCGGGCTGCTGACCCGCTACCAGCAGGCGCGGGTCACCATGACCTCCGTGGACCAGATGATGGAGCTGCCCCAGGAGCGCAATTTCGACGAGCGCCCCCTGAGCCGCAGCGTGCTGCAGGGCGCCATCGAGTGCCGGCAACTGAGCTTTACCTACCCGGGGCAGCAGAACCCGGCGCTGAAGAACATCAACCTGATGATCAAGCCGGGGGAAAAGGTCGGCATCATCGGCCGCAGCGGCTCCGGCAAGAGCTCCCTGGCCAAGTTGCTGGTGGGGCTTTACCAGCCGGACTCCGGTGCCCTGCTGGTGGACGGTGTGGACATCCGCCAGATCGACGTCAGCGAACTGCGTCACAACATCGGCTACGTGCCCCAGGACATCCAGCTGCTGGCCGGGACCCTGCGTGACAACCTGACTTCCGGTGCCCGCTATGTCGAGGACGAACTGGTGCTGCAGGCCGCGGAACTGGCGGGGGTCCATGAGTTTGCCAGGCTGCACCCGCAGGGCTATGAATTGCAGGTGGGCGAGCGCGGGCAGAACCTTTCCGGTGGCCAGCGGCAGAACGTCGCCCTGGCTCGCGCGCTGTTGCTCAACCCACAGATCCTGCTGCTCGACGAGCCCACCAGCGCCATGGACAACACCGGCGAAGAGCGCTTGAAACAGCGCCTGGAGGCGGTGGTGCAGAGCAAGACCGTGGTACTGGTCACCCACCGGGCGTCGTTGCTGTCGCTGGTGGACCGGCTGTTGGTGGTGGACCGTGGACAAATCCTGGCCGATGGCCCGAAAGCGGTGGTGATGGAAGCGTTGAAGAAGGGGCAGATCAGTGTTGCTTAAGTCGGGATTCAAGGACTCGATCCGTCGCTATTTCAAAGGCACCGATTCGCTCCAGGGGCAGCCGCTGCCCGAGGTCAACAAGGCACTGATCGAAGATGCGCCGCGGGTTATCCGCCTGACCATCTGGGGCATCATCGCGTTCTTCCTGTTCCTGGTGCTGTGGGCCAACTTCGCGGTGATCGACGAAGTAACCAAGGGCGAGGGCAAGGCGATTCCTTCCTCCAAGCTGCAGAAGATCCAGAACCTGGAAGGCGGCATCGTCTCCGAGCTGTACGTCAAGGAAGGCCAGATAGTCGAGGCCGGCGCGCCGCTGATTCGCCTCGACGACACGCGCTTCCAGTCCAACGTCGGCGAGACCGAGACCGTGCGCCTGTCCATGCTGCTGCGGGTCGAGCGCCTTAGCGCCGAGGTGGATGAACGCGAGTTGAATTTCCCCGCCGAGGCGGTCAAGGAAGCGCCGGGCCAGGCGGCTAGTGAGAAATCCCTGTACCAGAGCCGTCGCCAGCAACTGCATGACGAGATCGGTGGCCTCCAGGAACAGCTGATCCAGAAGCAGCAGGAACTGCGCGAGTTCACCTCCAAGCAGGCGCAATACCGCCAGCAACTGGGTCTGCAGCGCCAGGAAATCGCCATGTCCGAGCCGCTGGTGGCCCAGGGCGCGGTGTCGCCGGTGGAAGTGCTGCGGCTCAAGCGTGCCGAAGTGGAAACCCGTGGCCAGCTGGACGCGACCACCCTGGCGATCCCTCGCGCCGAATCGGCGATCAAGGAAGTGCAGCGCAAGATCGATGAAACCCGCGGCAAGTTCCGCAGCGAGGCCCTGACCCAGCTCAACGAAGCGCGCACCGAACTGAACAAGGCCAGCGCCACCGGCAAGGCCCTGGAAGACCGGGTCAGCCGCACCCTGGTGACCTCGCCGGTACGCGGTATCGTCAAGCAGCTGATGGTCAACACCATCGGCGGGGTGATCCAGCCGGGCAGCGACATGGTGGAAATCGTCCCCCTGGACGACACCCTGCTGGTGGAAGCCAAGATCCGTCCCCAGGACATCGCCTTCCTGCACCCGGGGCAGGAAGCGGTGGTCAAGTTCAGCGCCTATGACTACACCATCTACGGTGGCCTCAAGGCCCGCCTGGAACAGATCGGCGCCGATACCATCACCGATGAAGACAAGAAGACCACCTACTACATGATCAAGCTGCGCACCGACCGCAGCCACTTGGGCACCGATGAAAAGCCGCTGCTGATCATCCCCGGCATGGTGGCCTCGGTGGACATCATCACCGGCAAGAAAAGCATCCTCAGCTACCTGCTCAAGCCGATCATCCGCGCCCGCGCCGAAGCCCTGCACGAACGCTGATCCATGTAAGAAACCACCTGCCAGCCTTGTAGGAGCTGGTTTGCCAGCGAAGGGACCTTGAGAGCGCCTTCGTCGGCAAGCTCACTCCTGCAGCCTGTGTCATGGAGCCGTCGACAGCGCGCCGTCCGCAAGCGCCATGGGCTCCATCGATGGCGTACCGTCCCCAAGCGGTCCATCGGTTGAATCAACATATCGTTATTCAATAACGGTATTTAAATTCGTTTTCTTATATCTATAAAGTTGACTCCCTGCGTACCTGCCGACCAATCGGCGCGCCGCACGAAATGAACCCACACGGGATCTCCGTGAGTTTCTGATCGACGCGCGCGCCCTGGGCGCGCCTGCGCGGGAGTTTCAGTCATGTCTGCATCAGCCAGTGCCGCCTCCATTGCCGCACAAGCTTTCGAAATCCGGCCCTTGAATGGGGCTGTAGGCGCCGAGATCGTCGGCATCGACCTGTCCCGGCCAGTCAACGACCAGGACTTCGCCCGCATCCACCGCGCCCACCTGGACCATCACGTAGTGGTGTTCCGCGACCAGCGCATCAGCCCCGAACAGCAGATTGCCTTCAGCCGTCGCTTCGGTGTGTTGCAGATTCATGTGCTCAAGCAGTTTCTGCTGGCCGGGCACCCGGAAATCCTCATCGTTTCCAACATCATCGAGAATGGCCAGTCCATCGGCCTGGGGGACGCCGGCAAGTTCTGGCACTCGGACCTCTCCTACAAGGAACTGCCGAGCCTGGGCTCGATGCTGCACGCCCAGGAACTGCCAGCCGAAGGGGGCGACACCCTGTTCGCCAACATGCACCAGGCCTGGGACAGCTTGCCCGAGGCGCTGCGCAAGGCGGTCGAGGGGCGCAGCGCCGCCCACTCCTACACGGCGCGCTACAGCGAGACCAAGTTCGAGGGCAACTGGCGCCCGACCCTGACCCCGGAGCAACTGGCCCAGGTCGCCGAGGTGGTGCACCCGGTCGTGCGCACTCACCCGGAAAACGGCCGCAAGGCGTTGTTCGTCAGCGAAGGCTTCACCACCCGCATCGTTGGCCTGCCGGAAGACGAAAGCGCCCAGTTGCTGGCCGAGCTGTATGCCCACAGCGTGCTGCCGGACAACATCTACCGCCATCAATGGCAGCCCCACGACCTGGTGTTCTGGGACAACCGCTCGCTGATCCACCTGGCCGCCGGTTGCCCGAGCCATCTGCGCCGCAAGCTGTATCGCACCACCATCCAGGGCGACGCCCCTTACTGATCAGCCAGGCACGGCAGGAGAACCAGCATGTCCTTATCCATTCCCTTCATTCCCCGCCTCGGCAGACTGGCCACGGCCATCGGCCTGGGTTTCAGCCTGCTGGCCGGCAGCCTGGTCGCGCCTGCGCCGGCCCAGGCCGAAGGCGAGATCCGCATCGCTGAACAGTTCGGTATCGTCTACCTGCTGCTCAATGTGGTGCGCGACCAGAACCTGATCGAAAAGCACGGCAAGGAGCAGGGCATCGACATCAAGGTCGACTGGACCCAGCTGTCCGGCGGCGCGGCGGTCAACGACGCGCTGCTGTCGGGCTCCATCGACATTGCCGGGGCCGGCGTCGGGCCGCTGCTGACCATCTGGGATCGCACCCACGGCCGGCAAAACGTCAAGGCCGTAGCCTCTCTGGGTAACTTTCCCTACTACCTGGTGAGCAACAATCCCAAGGTCAAGACCATCGCCGACTTCACCGAAAAGGACCGCATTGCGGTACCGGCGGTGGGGGTCTCGGTGCAGTCGCGCTTCCTGCAATACGCCGCCGCCAAGCAATGGGGCGACAAGGAATTCAATCGCCTGGACAAGTACACCATCGCCGTTCCCCACCCGGACGCCACCGCCGCGCTGATTGCCGGCGGCACCGAGCTGACCGGGCACTTCTCCAACCCGCCATTCCAGGACCAGGCCCTGGAGAACCCCAATGTGCACGTGGTGCTCAATACCTACGACCTGCTGGGGCCCAACTCACCGACGGTGCTGTTCGCCACCGAGAAATTCCGCAACGACAACCCCAAGACCTACAAGGCCTTCGTCGAAGCGCTGGCCGAAGCGGCCGAGTTCGCCCAGCACGACAAGGGCGCAGCCGCCGATACCTACCTGCGCGTGACCAAGGCCAAGATCGACCGCGCCGCCTTGCTGAAGATCATCGACAACCCGCAGTTCGAGTTCAGCGTGACACCAAAAAACACCTACCCACTGGCGGAATTCCTCTACCGGGTCGGTGCGATCAAGAACAAGCCCGAGTCGTGGAAGGACTACTTCTTCCAGGATGCCAAACCGTTGCAGGGGAGCTGATCGCCATGAACGCCCCCTTGCCAGGCCACACGGCCAGCAATCGCGCTGCCATCGCCCCGGCGCTGTTGGCGGTGGAACAAGTCAGCCTGGAATACCGCACCCCACAGCGGGTGGTGCGGGCCACCCACCAGGTGAGTTTCGAGGTTGATCCGGCCGACCGCTTTGTCCTGCTGGGGCCTTCAGGCTGCGGCAAGTCGACCCTGCTCAAGGCCGTGGCCGGGTTCATCCAGCCCTGTGAGGGCGAGATTCGCCTGCAAGGCCAGCGCGTCAGCCAGCCCGGGCCGGATCGTATCGTGGTGTTCCAGGAGTTCGACCAGTTGCCCCCCTGGAAAACCGTGAAGCAGAACGTGATGTTTCCCTTGCTGGCGTCGAAGACCCTCGGCCGCCGCGAGGCCGAAGAGCGTGCCCTGGAATACCTGGAAAAAGTCGGCCTGGCGGCTTTCGCCGATGCCTATCCGCATACCCTGTCCGGTGGCATGAAGGCCCGGGTGGCGATCGCTCGCGCGCTGGCCATGCAGCCGAAGATCCTGCTGATGGACGAACCTTTCGCCGCCCTCGACGCCCTGACCCGACGCAAGATGCAGGAGGAGTTGCTGCGGCTCTGGGAGGAGGTGCGCTTCACCTTGCTGTTCGTCACTCACTCCATCGAGGAAGCGCTGGTGGTGGGCAATCGCATCCTCCTGTTGTCGCCTCATCCGGGGCGCGTGCGGGCGGAAGTCCACAGCCACCAATACGACCTGCAGAGCCTCGGTGGCGTGGCCTTTCAGCAGACCGCGCGGCGCATCCACCGCTTGCTGTTCGATGAAGGCCAATCGCCGGAAACTGAAACCGAGCTGGATTTCGCCGATATCCGTATCGCTTATTGAGCCGTCAGGCCACCGTTGAACGAGGAATGCCCGATGAGCCACTCATCCCCTGCGCGCGAGGAATACGAAGTTGTCCTGCAGCCCTTGCTGCAAGTGCCCCTGGAGCGCGAGCTGCCCCTGGGGCAGCGCCTCTGGCAACAAGGCTGGTTGCGCAAGAGCCTGATCCTGGTCCTGCTGGCGCTGCTCTGGGAAGCCGTGGCCCGTTACCAGAACAACGACCTGCTGCTACCGAGTTTTCTGCAAACTGCCAGCGCTCTTTACCAGGGCCTGCTCAGCGGCGAATTGCTGGGCAAGGTGGGCATTTCCCTGGTGGTGCTGCTCAAGGGCTACCTGATCGGCATCGTCCTGGCGTTTGCCTTGACCACCCTGGCGGTCTCGACCCGGCTTGGCCGTGACCTGCTGAGCACCCTGACCTCGATGTTCAATCCGCTGCCGGCCATTGCCCTGCTGCCCCTGGCGCTGCTGTGGTTCGGCCTGGGGCAGAACAGCCTGATCTTCGTGCTGGTGCATTCGGTGCTTTGGGCTTTGGCCTTGAACACCTATGCCGGGTTTCTCGGGGTTTCCGAAACCCTGCGCATGGCCGGGCGCAACTACGGCCTCAAGGGCCTGCGCCTGGTGCTGTTCATCCTGATCCCGGCGGCGCTGCCGTCGATTCTCGCCGGGTTGAAGATCGGCTGGGCTTTCGCCTGGCGCACCCTGATCGCTGCCGAGCTGGTGTTCGGCGCCACCAGCGGCAAGGGTGGCCTGGGCTGGTACATCTTCCAGAACCGCAATGAGTTGTACACCGACAAGGTGTTTGCCGGGCTGGCAGTGGTGATCCTCATCGGCCTGCTGGTGGAAAACCTGATCTTCGACACCCTGGAGCGGATCACGGTAAAACGCTGGGGCATGCAGCGCTGAGCTACCTCGTCCGCCAGCCCCCCGACCGTAGGAGCTGGCCTGCCAGCGAAAGCGTCCTCAAGGGCTCTGCAAGGTTCGAGGGCCCATTCGCCGGCAAGCCGGCTCCTACGCGGCTAGTGGGTTCACGGGTAAGGATTGATCTCCCTCATTTTCCTAGGCGCCAAGCCTGCTAGCATTGCGCCTGGATCATCCCTGACCAGTCACGAGTGCTCAGCATGCAACTTCCGGACATGAACCTTCTGGTGGCCCTCGACGCCTTGCTCGACGAGGGCAGCGTGGTGGGCGCGGCGCGGCGCATGAACCTCAGCCCGGCGGCCATGAGCCGGACCCTGACGCGGATCCGCGACGCCCTCGGCGACCCCGTGCTGGTACGTGCCGGACGCGGCCTGGTGCCCACCCCCAAGGCCCTGGAACTGCGCAGCCAGGTGCGCGATGTAGTGGAGCAGGCGGCGCTGGTGTTCCGCTCGGCGGACAAGGTCGACCTGGGTTCCCTGCAGCGGCGCTTCAACGTGCGCGCCAACGATTTTTTCGTCGGCGTGTATGGCGGTCGCCTCATCGATACCCTGGAGCGTCAGGCGCCCCTGTGCGAGCTGCGCTTCGTGCCCGAAGGCGATGGCGATGACGAGGCCCTGCGGGAGGGAAGGATCGACCTGCGGATTAGCAACACCCGGCCCCTGACCCCGGAAGTCAAGGTGCAGAACCTGTTCACCACCGCCTTTGTCGGCCTGGTGCGCGAAGGCCACCCGCTGTTGGACGAAGACATCACCGCCGAGCGTTTTGCCGCGTTTCCCCATATCAGCATGTCTCGTCGGGGCATAGCCCGTGGACCTATCGATGCGGCCCTGGCCGAGCAGGGCCTGGAGCGCCGGGTGCCGCTGATTGCCCCGAGCTTCCACGCCGCCATGTTCATGCTGCCGGATTCGGACCTGATTTTGCCGGTGCCCCAGGAAACCCTGCTCAGCGTCTCGCGCCTGGGCCTGCGCTTGCGTTCGTTCGTGCTGCCGATTTCCCTGCCGACCCTGGTTTTGACCCAGGCCTGGCATCCGCGCTACGACAAGGACCCGGCGCACAAGTGGTTTCGCGAAACCCTGCGCACCTCCTGCCAGGCCACCTGGCAAGAAGCCCAGCCGACCTCCTCGTAGGAGCCGGCTTGCCGGCGAAAGCGGTCTTGAGGGCCCCTTCGCTGGCAAGCCAGTTCCTACGGTCAACAGGGTGAATCATTGCGTCTGGCGCACTTATAAACTGTCGATAAGTCAGTTTTCGTCAGCATCGGCTGTTCATAAACTGCTCTGGTTTTCTTGTCTGGAGCAGTATTTCCATGAGTTCCCTCGCTGTCGCTGCGCCTGCTTCGGTTGAAGCCGCCAGCAAGCCGGCAGCCATTGCACCGCCGGTGTTCGGGCCGCGGATCATCATCGGCCTGGTGGGCGTGCTGCTGGCGGTGCTGGTCTCGGGCCTCAACGAGATGGTGACCAAGATCGCCCTGGCGGACATTCGTGGTGCGCTGTTCATCGGCTACGACGAAGGCACCTGGCTGGTGGCCTGCTACACCGCCACCTCGGTGGCGGCCATGGCCTTCGCGCCCTGGTGTTCGGTGACCTTTTCCCTGCGGCGCTTCACCCTGTGTGCCATTGGCCTGTTCACCCTGCTGGGGGTGCTGTGCCCCTTCGCCCCGAACTACGAAAGCCTGTTGCTGTTGCGCACCCTGCAAGGCCTGGCCGGCGGCGCGCTGCCGCCGATGCTGATGACCGTGGCCCTGCGTTTCCTGCCGGCCAACGTCAAGCTCTACGGCCTGGCCGGCTATGCCCTGACCGCCACCTTCGGCCCCAGCCTGGGCACGCCCCTGGCGGCACTCTGGACCGAGTACGTGGGCTGGCAATGGGCGTTCTGGCAGGTGGTGCTGCCTTGCCTGCTGGCGATGGCGGCGGTGGCCTACGGCCTGCCCCAGGACCCGCTGCGCCTGGAGCGTTTCAAGCAGTTCAACTGGCGCGGCCTGCTGCTGGGCTTTCCGGCGATCTGCATGCTGGTGATCGGTATCCTGCAGGGCAACCGCCTGGACTGGTTCGAGTCGCCGCTGATCTGTGTGCTGCTGGCCGGCGGGCTGGTGCTGCTGGTGCTGTTCATGATCAACGAATGGTCGCAGCCGATTCCGTTCTTCAAGCTGCAGATGCTCGGCATCCGCAACCTGTCCTTCGCCCTGCTGACCCTGGCCGGGGTGCTGGTGGTACTGACGGCGGTGATCATCATCCCGTCCGCCTATCTGGCTCAGGTCCAGGGCTACCGGCCGTTGCAGACCGCGCCGGTGATGCTGGTGATGGCCCTGCCGCAACTGCTTGCGCTGCCCCTGGTGGCAGCACTGTGCAACCTGCGCTGGGTCGATTGCCGCTGGGTGCTGGGGATCGGCCTGGGCATGCTGGTGCTGTCCTGTCTGGGCGGTACGCACCTGACCTCGGCCTGGATCCGTGACGACTTCTATGTGCTGCAACTGCTGCAGATCTTCGGCCAGCCCATGGCAGTACTGCCATTGCTGATGCTTTCCACCGGCAGTATCACCCCGATGGAAGGGCCTTTTGCCTCGGCGTGGTTCAACACTGTGAAAGGCCTGGCGGCGGTGATCGCCACCGGTGTGCTGGATGTGCTGACCACCCGCCGCCTGCATTTTCATTCGACCATGCTGGTGGACAGCCTGGGCAACTCGCCTCTGGTGGACGACGGCGTCGCCGGCCTGGCCCGGCGCCTGCACCAGCAGGCCGTGGTGCTGACCTCCGCCGACCTCTACTACTGCATGGCAGGGCTGGCCGCTGTGCTGATCCTGCTGATTTTCTGGCTGCCGACGCGGATCTACCCACCGCGGGCGCCGACTTGAACGAGACCTTTGTCATGACGACCCAGAACAAACACAAAATCGCCATTGCGGTAGCGGCAGTGGCGGCCCTTGGCGTGTTGGCCTACCTGGCGCTGCCGGGGCTGTTCGGCCGCGCCGGCGAGCAGACCACCAACGACGCCTTCATCGCCGCCGACTACACCCTGGTGGCCCCGCGCGTGGCGGGGTTCATCAAGGAAGTGCTGGTGGAAGACAACCAGCAGGTCAAGGCCGGGCAACTGCTGGCGCTGATCGACGACCGTGACCTGCGGGCCGCGGCCCAGGCGGCGGATGCCGAGACCCTGGTGGCCAAGGCGCAGTTGCAGAACGCCCGGGCGACCCTGGACCGGCAGAGTTCGGTGATCGCCCAGGCCCAGGCTGCCTTGAGCGCGGCCCAGGCCGAGCGAGCCTTTGCCGAGCATGAACTGAACCGCTACAACCACCTGGCCGGGGTCGGCGCCGGCACGGTGCAGAACGCCCAGCAGGCCCGGACCCGCATCGACCAGGCCAGCGCCCGGCTGGCCACCGCCACCGCAGCCCTGGCGGCGGAGCGCAAGCAGGTGGAGATCCTCACCGCCCAGCGCGACGCCGCCGAAGGCGGCTTGAAACGTGCCCAGGCGGCCCTGGAAATGGCCAGCTATGAGTTGTCCTACACGCGCATCGTGGCGCCGGTGGACGGCATGGTCGGCGAGCGTGCGGTGCGGGTCGGTGCCTATGTCACCCCGGGCAGCAAGATCCTTGCCGTGGTGCCGCTGCAGCAGGCCTATGTACTGGCCAACTTCCAGGAAACCCAGCTGACGGCCATGCATGCCGGGCAGGTGGTGGAGGTGCGGGTCGACAGCCTGGGCGGCGAGACCCTGCATGGTCGGGTGGAAAGCCTGGCCCCGGCCACCGGTGTGACCTTCGCCGCGGTGAAGCCGGATAACGCCACCGGCAACTTCACCAAGGTGGTGCAGCGCATTCCGGTGAAGATCCTTCTGGAACCCAACCAGCCGTTGGCCGAGCGGTTGCGGGTGGGCATGTCGGTGGAAGCCAGCGTGGACACCCACAGCTCTGCCACTAGCGCCCGCGAGGTGACCCAGCGATGAGCCGCGAACGCAGCCGTCACAGACGCTCCCACGGGCTCCGCACTCTGCTGGCGCTGAGCCTGCTGTCCCTGGCCGCGTGCAATGTCGGCCCGGATTTCCAGAGGCCCCAGGCGACCCAGGTCCAGGCCTGGTCCGCCCCGGCCCAGGCCGCTGCCAGCCAGGCGGTGGACAGTGCCATGCAGGAGCGCTGGTGGGAGGTGTTCAACGACCCGCAACTGTCGGCCCTGAGCCGTCGCGTCCTGAGCGATAACCTTGACCTGCAACTGGCCACCAGCCGTTTGCAGCAGAGCCGGGCGGCGCGCCAGGTCATCACTGCCGAACGCTATCCGAGCACCTCGGCCAATGGCGGCTACGGGCGCAAGCGCAACAGTGCCGAGGGCCTGAACGACCCTTCGGGGAACAACGGAAAATCGGCCTTCAATCTCTGGGAAGCGGGCTTCTCCGCCTCCTGGGAGCTGGATTTCTGGGGCCGGGTGCGGCGCGAAACCGAGGCCGCCGACGCGACCCTGGAAGTGGCGGAGAACGACCGGCGCGGGGTGCTGCTGTCGGTGCTGGCGGAAACCGCCCAGGACTACATCCAACTGCGCGGCGTGCAGAGCACCCGGGCGGTCACCGAGCAGAACCTCGAGGTCGCCCGGCACAGCCTGAAACTCTCGCAACTGCGCCTGGCCGACGGCGTGGCCACCGACCTGGACGTGGCCGAAGCCGCCGCCCAGGTCGCCACCATCGAGGCTCAACTGCCGGAGCTGCAACAGCGCCAGGCGCAGCTGATCAATGCCCTGAGCCTGCTGCTGGGGGAGCCACCCCAGGCCTTGCACCAGGAACTGGCCAGCGATGCGCCAGTGCCGCAACCGCCATCCCAGGTGGCTATCGGCCTGCCTTCGCAACTGGCCGAGCGGCGTCCGGATATCCGCCAGGCCGAGGCGCGCCTGCATGCAGCCACGGCCAGCATCGGTGTGGCCAAGGGCGATTTCTATCCGCGCATTACCCTGTCCGGCAACTTCGGCTCCCAGGCCCTGCAACTGGCGGACTTCGGTTCCTGGAGTTCGCGGCAGTTCGGCATCGGCCCGCAGTTCAGCCTGCCGCTGTTCGATGGCGGCCGCCTGCGGGGCATGCTCCAGTTGCGCGAGGCCCAGCAGCAGGAAGCAGCCCTGGCCTACCAGCAGACGGTGCTGCGGGCCTGGCACGAAATCGACGACCAACTGACCCGCTACAACGCCAGCCAGTTGCGCCGCGACAGCCTGGCCGAAGCGGTGCGGCAGAACCAGATCGCCCTGCGCACGGCACAGCAGCAGTACATCGAAGGAGTGGTGGATTTCGTCAACGTGCTGACGGTGCAGGGCGCCTTGCTGGCGACCCAGGAGCAGTTGGTGGAAAGCTCGGCCGGAGTGTCCCTGGCCATGGTTGGCCTGTACAAGGCGCTGGGGGGTGGTTGGCAGTCGGTCTACCCATTGCAGGCTGCCAGCCAGCCAGGTTGAAAAGCGTTTTGCCTGGATTGAGAAAAAAGTGTAATGATAATTGCTCTCAATCATGTGCGCAGTTTCATTCATGCAAGCCACCACTGACGGCAACGCTCAACTCCATCGTCTGTATCAGGATCATCACGGCTGGTTGCAGGGCTGGTTGCGCAAGCGCCTGGGCGATCGCGAGCATGCCGCGGACGTGGCGCAGGACACCTTCCTGCGCCTCTTGCTCTCGGGGCGTTTTCCCGGGCAGCAGGAAAGCCGCAGCTACCTGGCGCAGATCGCCCGCAACCTGGTGGTCGACCAATGGCGGCGCGCGCGCATCGAGCGCGCCTACCTGGAAAGCATCGCCCACTTGCCGGAGCCGCAGACCCCCTCCCTGGAAAGCCGCGCGCTGATTCTCGAAACCCTGATGCA
This sequence comes from Pseudomonas sp. GW822-FHT06D10, assembly GCF_058799535.1. Lineage (NCBI taxonomy): Bacteria > Pseudomonadati > Pseudomonadota > Gammaproteobacteria > Pseudomonadales > Pseudomonadaceae > Pseudomonas > Pseudomonas sp. GW822-FHT06D10. The sequence goes on from NZ_JBXALN010000005.1 coordinate 41,438, forward strand.
GATCGACGCCATGCTCGACCGCATGCCGGACAAGGTGCGCCAGGCCTTTGTCATGTCGCAGTTCGAGGGGCTGGGCTATGCGCAGATTGCCGAGCGCCTGGAGGTTTCCGTCAGCTCGGTGCAGAAGTACATGACCCGTGCGATCCAGGCCTGTTACCAGGTGCTCTACGCAGAATGAAACCTCGTCAGGCACCCATTGCCCCCAGCGTTGTCGAGCAGGCCAGCGAGTGGCTGATGCTGCATTGGGGCGGCGAATTGAGCGCGCAGCAGCGCAGCGCCTTCGACGCCTGGCAGCAGGCCGATCCCGAGCACCAGCGAGCCTGGCAACGCCTGCAGCAACTGCAGCAGACCCTGCAAGGCGTGCCGGAACACAGCACCCATGTACTGTTGGCCAAGGCGCCGGACCAGCAGCGCCGCGCCGCACTGAAGCTGCTCGGCTTGCTGCTGGTGGCCGGTGGCAGCGGCTACCTGGTGCAGGACAGCCAGCCCTGGCGAGCGGCCTTCGCCGCGCAGCGCAGCGCCACCGGGGAAGTACGCCACCTGACCCTGAGCGACGGCAGCCGCCTGGACCTCAACAGCGCCAGCGCCGTCGACCTGCTGTTCAGCGCCAGCGAACGGCGCATCCGCCTGATCCAGGGCGAGATCCTGCTGACCAGCGGGCATGACCCGTCGCGGCCGCTGATCGTGGAAACCCCCGCCGGCGATATCCAGGCCCTGGGCACACGTTTCGCCGTGCGCGAGTTGGACGGCGGCACCCGGGTCGATCTTTACGAAGGGGCCCTGCGGATCAGCCCCCGTCACACCCAGGCCCTGCAACTGAATGCCGGCGAACGCCTGTGGTTCGACGCCGGCCGGGTGTCGGCCCGGCAAGTGGCCCAGGTCAATGCCAGCAGTTGGAGCGAGGGCCGGTTGATTGCCGAACGCCAGCCCCTGGGGCAGTTCGTCGCTGAGCTGTCACGGTATCGGCCAGGGGTGCTGCGCTGCGATGAGCAGGTGGCGGGCTTGCTGCTGACCGGGGTCTTTCCCCTGGCCGACAGCGATGCGGTGCTCGCCGCCCTGGAGCGCTCGCTACCGGTACGGGCCCATGCGGTGACCCGCTACTGGGTAACCCTCAAGCCGCGAGGCTGAATGCAAAAATATTTTGTCAGGCGGTTGTCGGTTCCGGCGCGCCGTTCGGGATACCCCATGAAAGCCGATCAAGACGCATTCTCATGGGGAGTTCAGGAATGCCTTACCAGACCGCTGCATCCATTTTGACCCTGGGCGCTACCGCGCGCCGCCGAGCCTTTGTTGCGCTGCTGGCGGTGGCACCCGTGCTGCCAGGCATTGTCCAGGCCGAGCCGGGCAGCCAGAGCCAGGCCCGCGACTACCAGATCGCCCCCGGCAACCTCGACCAGGTGCTGAACCGCTTTGCCAGTGCGGCGGGCATTCTCCTGTCGGTGGATGCGAGCATGACGGCCGGCAAGCACAGCCAGGGCCTGCAAGGCCGCTACGAAGTGGCGCAAGGGCTGCACCAGCTCCTCGCGGGGACCGGCCTGCAAGCCACCCAGAGTGGCGCCAGCTGGGGGCTGCAGCCAGTGGCCCAGGGCGCTGCGCTGGAGCTGGGGCCAACCCGCATCGGCGCCACCCAAGTGGATGAAAATGCGTGGGGCGCGGTGCCGGGGATCGTGGCCAAGCGCAGCGCCACCGGCAGCAAGACCGACTCGGCGCTGGTGGAGATTCCGCAGACCATCAACGTGATCGGCGCCAAGGAAATCAGCGCCCGTGGTGCCCAGAGCGTGACCGAGGCGCTGCTCTATACCCCGGGCATGACCGGCGGCGGCTTTTCCGACCGGGTGAAGATTTTCGACGAACCCACCTCCCGTGGTTTTTCACCGACTCCGCTGTACCTCGACGGCCTGCACTTGCCCTATGGCGGTGGCAGTACCGGTGGTGCCCTGCAGATCGAGCCCTATTCCCTGGAGCGCATCGAAGTGCTCAAGGGCCCGGCCTCGGTGCTCTACGGGCAGAACCAGCCGGGCGGGATCGTCAACATGGTCAGCAAGCGGCCCACCGAGACCCCCGTGCATCAGCTGAAAGTGGAAGCCGGCAGCTACGACCACAAGAGCATCGCCCTGGACCTGGGCGGCCCGCTGGATGAGCAGGGGCAGTTCCTCTATCGCCTGACCGGCCTGGCCAGCGACAGCCAGGACGCCATCGATTACGTGCAGCGCCAGCGTCAGTTCATTGCCCCGAGCCTGACCTGGCGGCCGGATGACGACACCCAACTGACGGTGTTTGCCCAGTTCCAGAAGGACAACGACGTGCCCGAGGCCCAGGGCCTGCCCAGCGTGGGCACGGTGTTCGCCAACCCCAACGGCAAGATCGACCGCGACCTGTTTCTCGGCGAGCCCGGGGTCAATGCCTACGACCGTGACCAGTTCGTCGTGGGCTACGAGTTCTCCCATCGCCTGAACGATGTCTGGACCCTGAAGCAGAATGCCCGCTACGCCGACGTCGACGACCGTTACCGTGCGCCGCTGCACGGCTACAAGTTCGTCACCAACCCCAAGACCGGGCTCGACGACCAGCGCTACATGACCCGCTACGGGGTCGACTGGAAGCAGCACAACAAGGTCTTCGGCGTGGATAACATCGCCCAGGCCGAGTTCGACACCGGGCCGTTCAACCACACGGTGCTGGTGGGACTGGATTACTACCACTTCAATTCGAAATACCACGGCAAGTACGACTACAACCCGCCGATTCTCGACATGTTCACCCCCACCTACGGCCAGTCGCTGAATTTCGGCAACGCTTACCAGTGGGACAACACCATCATCCAGACCGGCCTCTACGTGCAGGACCAGATCAAGTACGAGAAGTGGGTCCTGGTGCTGGGCGGTCGCAACGATTGGGCGGAAACCGACAACAAGGCGCCGCTGGGTGGGGCCCATACCAACGTCAAGAACCAGTCTTTCACCGGGCGCGGGGGGCTGGTGTACCTGTTCGACAACGGGCTGGCGCCCTTTGTCAGCTACTCGGAATCCTTCCTGCCGTTGAGCGGCACCAGCTTCCAGCGCAGTGCGTTCGAGCCTTCCACCGGCAAGCAGTACGAAGTGGGGGTGAAATTCCAGCCTCCGGGCCAGGAGAGTTTCGTCCAGGTATCGGCCTATCAGCTGGACCAGGAGAACATTCTGACCACCGACCTGGCCAACCCCGGGTTCAGTATCCAGAGCGGCGCGGTGCGCTCCCGGGGTATCGAGCTTGAAGCCAAGGCCAGCCTCAGCGAGTCGCTGGACGTGATTGCCTCGGCGTCGCGCAACGACATCAAGTACACCAAGGACAACGATGGCCGCGAGGGTCGCCACCCGGCGGGCATGCCACCCCTGACTGCTGCGTTGTGGCTCAACTACACCATCCTGGGCGACACCCCCCTGGCAGGCCTGGGAGCGGGCGTCGGCGCCCGCTACGTCAAGGGCAGCTACGGCACCGACTACGACGGCGCCTTCCAGATCCCTTCCTACACCGTGTACGACGCCGGCCTGACCTACGACCTTGAAAAGTCGCCGTTGCAGCTCAAGGGCGTGAAGCTGGCGCTGAACGTGAAGAACCTCACCGACAAGACCTACGTCGCCAACTGCACCAGCATCTGGGACTGCTACTACGGCGAAGGCCGGACCATGGTCTCGAGCCTGACTTATGACTGGTAAGGGGTTGTCTGACTGATTTGCAGGTCCCGGGTTCGCTTTCGGCTGTTTGTGGGAGCTGGCTTGCCAGCGAAGGCGTCTGCCAGGCCGCCTTCGCTATCAAGGATTCTGCAAGAACACCACGTAGCCCTTGAACCAGGGGCTGTCGCGCAGGGCCTGGGGTTCCTGCCATTCACCGCCCTGGATCAGGCCGACCTTGTAGGGCAGGCCCATGCGGTCCAGGCGCGGCAGGTAGCTGGCGTAGTTGGGGATGCTGCGGCGGCCCTGGTAGGTCTGCACCACCACTTCGTCCACCACGCCCTTGAGCTGGCCGATGGCTTGCGGGTCGGCGTTGCTGCCCCAGTCCATCAACCCGGTGATGCTCAGGCGGTAGTGCGCCGGCAGGCGCTGGCGCAGGTCGCGCAGGAAGTGGCCATAGCGCTCCAGGTCGTGGGTGCTGCTGTCGAAATCGATCTGGATGCCCACCACCTGGGTGCCCGTGGCCTGCCAACGCCGGACCTGGCCCAGCAACTGGTCATACAGCGGTTCGGGCCAGGCCAGGGTGTGGGCGCGGTAGACCACCCACACCTGCTCCTGGGGTAGGCGCGACACCGGCAGGCCCTGGGCGATGAGCTGGACGCCGCTGGCCGGATGGCGCCGCGAACGGCTGATCTGGCCCTGGAGGAGGTACAGGGTCCTGGCCTGGCCCAGCACCGGCTGGGTCTTGACCCCGCTCCATAGCCAGAATGCGTCGTAGTCGGTGGCGTCCACTGCCGCGCTGGCCGGCGTTGCCCAGCACAGCCACAGCAGCAGGCCATAGCCCAGGCGCTTGCCTACCAGTAGTAACGCAGCGACTGGGCCCACTGGGTATCCCCCAACTTGGTCTTCAACTGGCGGAACCAGGCCTTGCGCACGGCGGGCTCGACACCGGCACCGCCACAGTTGTTATGGCCCGAGGAGGCGTAGCAGTTGATGGCTCGGTACAGCGCGTAGGCGCGATCGTCACGGCTGGCCTTGGGGTTGTTGATCACCACCTGATAACCGTCGAGCCGCGAGAACGGCTTGCCCGGGAACGTGTCCTGGGTGCCGCCCAGGTTCTGGGCCGGTGGCGGGGTGTCCAGGGGCATGCGGTCGAAGCCGCTGAAACGCATGAACTCGCCGAGGCAGAGCAGCCCGGCCGGCGCTTTCGGGTCACGCTGCAGGAGCGCGGCAGTCTCCAATAGGCTTGGGCAGCGGTAGTCGGGTTTTTCTTCTTCGGGCTGTGGGCCATTCCAGTGGAAGTCCTGCAACGGCGGGGTATCGAGGTAGATGTAGCCCAGGCTGGCGGCAAGGCTAGCGTCGGGCAGGGTGGGCGGCAGTTGCTCGAAGTCTTTGCCGAAGGCCGCGTACTGGCCGCGGGTCAGGTCCTTGTACAGCAGGATAAAGCGCGCGGCGTTGCGCTCCGCTGGCGAGTCGGCCTGCTGTGCCTGCTGGCGCAGCAGTTGGGGAGAGGCCACCTGGCGCAGGAGAATGGCGCGCACCTGGGCGGTCTTGATCGGCGAGTCGGCGGCGAACACCTTGGCCAGTTGCCCGCTGCGCTCGTAGGTGTAGGCCAGGGCCAGTTCCAGCTGTTCGCGTTGCAGCGGTTGCTGGGCCAGGGGCAGCAGTTGCAGCCACAGCGCCTCGGCGCCTTTCCAGTCCTTTTGGGCCTGCAGGGCCAGGCCACGCAGGATCTGCTGGCTGAAGCTCAGGTAGTCCAGTTGCGCCGGCACTTGGCTGGGCAATTGTTTGAGCGCCGCCGCCGGTTGTTTTTCGACATACAGGCTGAAAGCGGCCTGGAGATAGTCGAACAGCGCCGGCTGGCTGGCGAACAGGGCCTTCTGCTGTTGCAGGGCGTCCCGGGTCAGGGGCGCCGATGGGGCGTCGCGCATGCGCATCAGGTCCTTGACCGCCAGCAGTAGCGGAGCCTTGAAGTGGTCTTCGGGCAGGCTCAGCAGTTTGTAGTCGACTTCTTCCACCAGGTCGTCCAGAGGCATGTTGCGCGGGGTGCCGGGAGCCTGGGTCAGTTGCCAGGCGTAGTCCTCGGCCAGGGCCTGGGTGTCGCCCGTCAGCCAGTGCACACGGCGGATCAGACCCTTGGCAGAAACGGCGTAGCGGCCCTGTGGATAAGTCTTCAGGTAGGCCTCGAAACCGGCGCCGGCCTGTTGCAGGACGGGTTTGTCCACATGCTCCAGATTGACCATGCTCCATTCATCGAAGGCGTTCTGCTGGGCCAGGTTGAGCAGGGTGCGCGGGCTCATGTAGGCCGCGGTTTCGGCCAGCCAGGGCTGGGGACTGTCCTTGAGCGCGGCAAAACCGTTGCCGGCTTCGTTGAAGCGGCCGCTGTAGAAGTCGGCGGCGGCCTGCAGGTAGCCGGCGAACGCCTTGGCCGCCGCCGAGTTCAGGTTGGCCGGCAGCAGCTTGCTCATTTCGCTGGCGTTCCAGTCGCAGCTGGCCAGCAGTTGCACCCGGGCCTCGGCCAGGGCCTGGCGTTCTTCGGGGCTCAGTGGCGCCTGGTCGAGCTGCTCGACAAAAGCCAGGGCACTGTCGTCCGAGTTGCTGCGGCAGCGGCTGCCTTCTCCGGAGAGAAAGCCGTTCCCGGCGGCTTCCTTGCTATCGCGACGCAGGCCCACGGCCTGCAGCAGGCTGTCGAGCTGCTCGGTGGCGGGCGAGGGGCCGGGCTTGGGTGGGTTGCCAGTGTCGGGATCGAGCTCGGGCTGCGCCGGGTGCAGGCGATAGTGCATGAAGGGCACAGGGCCGTAGCCCATGCCCAGCTCATCCTGGGTCAGGGCCCGGGGTGCCAGGGGCAGGCTGCCTTGGTCGGCCAGCAGCAGCCGCAGGTTGACCCGGCTGTCGTTGCCCGGGCTGAGAAAGGGCAGGTTGCTGCAACCGTCCAGGCGATTTGAGTAGAGCGACCAGCTCGGCGAGCAGATGTCATCCGAGCTGGCCTGGGCCTGGCCGGCGCACAGGGCGGTGAGGGTCAATGCCGAGAGCAGAAGCTTGCGCATGAATTGTCCTTAATTCAGAAAAGCCATGAGGGCAGGTTCCGAGTGTGGCGAAAATCATACAGAAGGCGCCGGCTGGCACCTACGTCGCTGGTTAGAAAATCCGCCGTTCTGTGACGCGCCTTTGCTGTGCTCCGGTCTATGTTCATCCATTGCCGGTGATGGCCGGGCCCGACCCCGTACCGCGGTCCCCGAGGGCAATCGGCAGGCGTCGCACATGACATTCGAGGAGCGGCTTTTTACCCTTGCGTCTGTGCTTTGCGGTTTTCCAGGCAAAGGACGATGCTGTCGGGGTTTGAGCGACCAGATCTGGCGAGTTTATGGGGAGCAAGGAATGGATTTTCGCAGAGCGCCGGAGTTGATCGGGCGTTTGCAAGAGCGGGCCGTCGTGCCTCGGGAGCAAGGTGTGCAGCGGCTGATGCGCTTGGCGCTTGAGTATTGGTTGCTGCCGGTGTTGCTGTTGGCTGCGGCCGTTCGCTTTTATGACCTGACCGCCGCGGCCATCTGGGGCGACGAAGGTTCCAGCCTGGTGCTCAGCCAGTATTCGCTGAGCGAAATCTGGTTTCATGCGGCCCGCGACGTCCATCCGCCGCTGTATTTCATGCTCTTGCGTGGTTGGATTGAGCTGTTCGGCGACGGGATTTTTTCCATTCGCACCTTCAGCGCGCTGCCAGGGACAGTTACCGTAGGGCTCGGCATGTGGCTGGTGGCGCTGCTGGCGACCCGTCGCGCGGCGATTCTCGCCGGTGTGCTGCTGGCCCTGCTGCCCACGGCCGTGCGCTACAGCCAGGAAGTGCGCATGTATGCGCTGCTGGGCCTGTTGCTGTTGGGAGCGACCCTGGCCCTGGTGTACTGGTTGCGCCAGCCTTCGCGTCCCGGCTATCTGTTGAGCTACGCACTGCTGATGACCCTGGCTTTCTACACCCATTACTTCACGGTGTTCTGCGTGCTGGCGCACTGGCTGTACCTGGCCGTTTCGGGCGTGCGCGTCGAGGGTGGCGGGCGCCTGGTCACCCGCCCGGCCTGGTGGCTGGCGAATGCGGCGATCGTGCTGCTGTTCCTGCCCTGGGTTCCGGAGTTGCTGGACCTGCTGCGGCACATGGACGAGTTGAAGGCTAACGGCGATGTCGGCTGGGAGCCGGTGGTCACCTGGTCTTCGCTGCCGGCGATGGTCTGGCAATTGCTGATCCAGGACGAAGGCGACAACCTGCCAGGCGCGCTGTTCGTGGGCATGCCGCTGCTGTTGCTGGCGGTCTGTAGCGTCCTGGCCTGGCGTGATGGTGCACCTGCCAGGTTCGGCGGGCTGCTGGCGAGTTTCACCCTGCTGCCTTTGTTGTTGGTGTTTGCGGTGTCGTTCGCTTCGCCAGTGTTTATCGAACGCTACCTGACCGCGTATGCCTTGGGCTTGCCGATGATCATGGCGGTGCTCATCGATCGCTGGCTTAAGACTGCCCGGCTGGTGGCGCTGGCGTTGCTGCTGGGGTTCGTGGGGCTGGAAGCGGTGGGGCTGAAAAACAACATCGATGTCGACGCCAACGACCAGATCAGCGTGATGGTCGACTATGTCAACCGGCACTACGTCGCGGGCGACCGCATCGTTATCAGCGACATGCTCTGGTACTTGAGCTACGTCTACTACAACCGCACCGATGCCCAGCCGATGCTCTATACGCCGCCGCTGCCGGGAGGCACCTCCAGCAGGCCGAACGCCTACGGCTTCGGCACCCTGATCGACCACCCGGATCAGGTCTACCTGGATCACTTGAGCGCCTTGTCAGTGGGCAGCGGGCGGTATTGGCTGGTGGGGTCGGACGATCAGTCCGAGGAATTCGCGCCATTGCCCCAGGGGTGGCACAAAGTCGGTCAGTTCGCCGCGGGTGGTACTCGGGCCCGCTTGTTTGTCCTCTGTGACTCGGCAGCCGGCGCCTCCTGTGCCGGGCAATGAACGCGCAGGGTGCCGTTCGGAAGTTCGAGGCCTTGTGTCTTGCAGCGCGACCTAGACTTGCATCAGGAGTCACAGTCCTGTCCCCGCTTGCGGGGCACCGAGGTGCATCATGCGTATGGCAAGAACCGTGCAGCGCAGCCTGGAACAAGCCGCTTGCGAGTTTGATCTGGTGACCCATCCACACTCCGCCAGCAGCCTGGAAACGGCGCGGGTGGCGGGGGTACCGGCGGAGCGGGTGGCCAAGTCGGTGATCCTCGACGATCACCACGGCCATTACCTGATGGCGGTGTTGCCGGCCAGTCGGCACCTGGACCTCGGCAAGGTGCGCGGCAGCGGCGAATGGCAGGTCACCCGGGAAAGCACCCTGGCCCACCTGTTCAACGACTGCGAGCGCGGCGCGGTGCCGGCCCTGGGCGAGTCCTATGGGCTGGACGTGGTGATCGACCCGCTGCTGACCCGGCAGAAAGACATCTACCTGGAAGCTGGCAACCACCACAACCTGGTGCACATGAGCATGGCCCAGTACCTGAAGCTGGTGCCCCACGCCGAGGTTTGCGAAGTCTCGCACTGATCAGGAGCCCGACCATGGAAGCACCGACCCACAGCCTGCCGGCGTTGTTCAAGCAGTTGGGGCTGGCCGATGACCCGGTGAGCATCGAGCGTTTCATTGCCACCCATTCGCCGCTCAAACCGGAGCTGCACCTGGCGGACGCGTTTTTCTGGAGCGAGAGCCAGGCCGACTTTCTGCGCACGGAAGTGCTCGATGATGCGGATTGGGCCGAGGTGGTGGATCAGTTGGATGTGTTGTTGAGGAAGGGGCGTGGGGGCTGATGAGCTGTAGTTGTTGATAGGGAGGATTTGGACCAGAATCACGACCTGAATTGAGGTCATGATTATGCAGAGTATTCTGGCTGACAAAGCCGTCAGCGTATCTGAGTTGAAGAAAAACCCTTCTGCCGTCTTGAGTGGTGCCCAGGGCGGGCCAGTGGCGGTGTTGAATCACAATCGTGTCATGGGCTACATGGTTCCGGCCGAGGTTTTCGAAGCGTTGATGGAACGCCTGGATGATCTGGAGTTGGCCGAAATCATCCGCGAGCGCAGCCATGAGACGCCCGTTCCGGTCAGTCTGGATGACTTATAGCCTTGAGTTCCTGCCTTCGGCACACAAGGAATGGAACAAGTTGGGGCATACGCTTCGAGAGCAATTCAAGAAAAAGCTCGCCGAACGGCTTGAGGTGCCGCGAATCCCTGCTGATGCCCTGCATGGGCTTCCCGATTGATACAAAATCAAACTCAAGGCTTCGGGCTACCGATTGGTTTATCAAGTGATCGAAGAGCGCGTAGTGGTTTGCGTGGTTGCGGTCGGCAAGCGCGAGCGTGGAACCGTTTACGAGCAGGCCAGGAAACGCTGAGGTTCGCTGGCAAGCTGTGCATCTTCACTATCAGGCAATTGTTACAAAACTTGACTGGATTTATCCGTCAATGACATATTGATAGTTAGCAAACTAACAGTGTGCAAACAATCTTGTGTCCAGCTCCCTTGAATCACTCCACATGAATATCAGCAGTGGCATGGTGGTCGCGTCCCGGCATTGGCGGCGGATCTGCCAGACCACGCTGGTCAACTTCGGCATTTCCGAAGCCTGCGCGGTGCCGCTGTTGATGATCGGGCGCCTGGGCGAGGGCGTGCGCCAGGTCACGGTGGCCCAGGCCGCAGGGATGGAAAGCCCGTCCCTGGTGCGCCTGCTGGATCAACTGTGCAGCGCCGGCTACGTGTGCCGCAGTGAAGACCCCCACGACCGCCGGGCCAAATGCCTGAGCCTGACCGACACCGGTCGCGAGCTGGTGCAGGCGGTGGAAAGCGAGTTGGTGCGCCTGCGTCATGAAGTGCTGGAAGGCATTGGCAGCGCCGACCTGGAAGCGGCGTTGCGGGTGATCCGCGCGTTCGAGTCCGCCAGTCATGTACCGGTGCTGCCATCTTGAAAGGCTTCTTTACCGGCATGCCTCCCGCGCGGGACTGGTTCTATGGCGTACGTACCTTCGCCGCGTCGATGATCGCCCTGTACATCGCCATGCTGATGCAGATGCCCCGTCCGTATTGGGCGATGGCCACGGTGTACATCGTCTCCAGCCCCTACGTCGGCCCCACCAGTTCCAAGGCCCTGTACCGGGCGATCGGCACCTTTCTCGGGGCGGCGGCCGCGGTGCTGTTCGTGCCGATGTTCGTGCAGAGCCCCTACCTGCTGGTGGTGATCATCGCCCTGTGGACCGGGATCCTGCTGTTCCTGTCCATGCACCTGCGCACTGCCAACAACTACGCCCTGATGCTGGCCGGCTACACCTTGCCGCTGATCGCCCTGCCGGTGGTGGACAACCCCCTGGGGGTCTGGGACGTCGCCGAGGCGCGGACCGAGGAAATCTTCCTCGGCATCGTTTGCGCCGCGGTGATCGGCAGCATGTTCTGGCCTCGGCGGCTGGCCCCGGTGTTCGTCGATTCCGCCGCCAAGTGGTTCGCCGATGCCGCGCTCTACAGCCAGCGCTTCCTGGCCCGCAACGTCCAGCCCGAGGAAGTCAGTGCCCTGCGCGCGTCCATGGTGGGCACCTTCAACACCCTGGAACTGATGATCGGCCAGTTGCCCCACGAGGGCGCCCGGCCGCAGACCGTGCGCAACACCAAGGAGCTGCGCGGGCGGATGATCAACCTGCTGCCGGTGGTGGATGCCCTGGACGATGCCCTGTATGCCCTGGAACGGCGTACCCCGGAGCTGGTGGCGCAGTTCGCCCCCTTGCTGGCCAAGGCCGATGAATGGCTGCAAGGCACCGCCCGGGATGCTTCGGTGGAACGCTGGCAGGCCCTGCGCGATGAACTCGAAGCCTTGCAGCCAAGCCCCGAAGCCCTGGATGACCGGCGCCAGCTGCTGATGTCCAACGCTCTGTATCGCCTCGGCGAGTGGATCGACCTGTGGCAGGACTGCCGCAGCCTGCAGCACGCCATCCAGAGTGAAAGCCAGGCGCCCTGGCGCGCGGTCTACCGGCATTGGCGGCTGGGCCGGCTGACGCCGTTTCTCGATCGCGGGCTGATGCTGTACTCGGCGGGCTCGACGGTCCTGGCGATCATCGTCGCCTCGGTGCTGTGGATTCTCCTGGGCTGGACCGACGGCGGCAGCGCCGTGATCCTGGCGGCGGTGGCCTGCAGTTTCTTTGCTTCCATGGACGACCCGGCGCCGCAGATCTACCGGTTCTTTTTCTGGACCGCGATGTCGGTGCTGTTCGCCAGCCTCTACCTGTTCCTGATCCTGCCCAACCTGCACGACTTCCCGATGCTGGTGCTGGCCTTTGCCGTGCCGTTCATTTGCGTCGGCACCCTGACGGTGCAGCCGCGGTTCTACCTCGGCATGCTGCTGACCATCGTCAACACCTCGTCCTTCATCAGCATCCAGGGCGCCTACGACGCGGACTTCCTGAGTTTTGCCAACTCCAACCTGGCCGGCCCCATGGGCCTGCTGTTCGCCTTTGTCTGGACCCTGATCGCCCGGCCGTTCGGCTCCGAACTGGCGGCCAAGCGCCTGACCCGCTTCAGCTGGCGCGACATCGTCAGCCTCAGCGAACCGGCGACCCTGGCCGAACACCGGCACATGGGGGCACAGATGCTCGACCGCCTGATGCAGCACCTGCCGCGCCTGGCCATGACCGGGCAGGACACCGGCATAGCCCTGCGGGAGTTGCGCGTGGCGCTCAATGTGCTGGACCTGCTGGCCTACGCACCGCGGGTGCAGGGCGTGGCCCAGAGCCTGCTGCGCCAGGTGGTGGCCGAGGTGGGCGAGTACTTCAAGGCCTGCCTCAAGGCCGGCGAACGCCTGCCGGCCCCCAGCGGGCTGCTGATGACCCTCGACCGTACCCGCCGCGCCCTCGGCAGCCAGGGCCTGCAAGGCGATCACGAAACCCGCCTGCACCTGCTGCACGCCCTCAGCGGCCTGCGCCTGGCGCTGTTGCCGGGGGTGGAATTCGTCGCCACCGGCGAGCTTGAAGAACCCCTTCCCCATGGCATCGATGGAGCGCCCCTATGATCGGTGATCTGGATATCAGCGGGGTGTTCCTGCCCACGCTGCTGGTGCTGATGGGCATCACTTATGGCTTGTACCTGCTGGTGCACGGGGTGCTGACGCGCTTGCACTTTTATCGTCTGGTCTGGCACCGGGCGCTGTTCAACGTGGGTCTCTACGCTCTGCTACTGGGCGCCGTGGACTCTCTCAGTCGATACCTGATGACATGAAAAAACCTTTATTGACCATTGGCCGTGTGGTCCTGACGTTACTGGTGGTGACCTTCGCGGTCGTGGTGGTCTGGCGCATGGTGATGTACTACATGTTCGCGCCCTGGACCCGGGACGGGCATATCCGTGCCGATATCGTACAGATCGCTCCGGACGTGTCCGGGCTGATCCAGCAAGTGCAGGTGCGTGACAACCAACTGGTGCAGCGCGGTCAGGTGCTGTTCAGCATCGACCAGGACCGCTTCAAGCTGGCCCTGCGCCAGGCCAAGGCGGCCCTGGCCGACCGCCAGGAAACCCTGGCCCAGGCCCAGCGCGAGGCCAAGCGCAACCGTGGCCTGGGCAACCTGGTGCCGCGCGAGCAACTGGAAGAAAGCCAGTCCCGCGAGGCCCGCGCCCAGTCGGCCCTGGCCGAGGCCCAGGTGGCGGTGGACAGCGCCCAGCTCAACCTCGACCGCTCGGTGGTACGCAGCCCGGTGGACGGCTACGTCAACGACCGTGCACCGCGCACCCAGGAATTCGTCACCGCCGGGCGCCCGGTGCTATCGGTGGTGGACAGCAACTCCTTCCACATCGATGGCTATTTCGAAGAGACCAAGCTCGATGGCATCCATGTCGGCCAGGCCGTGGATATCCGCGTGATCGGCGACCGTGCGCGGCTGCGCGGGCATGTGGAAAGCATCGTCGCCGGGATCGAGGACCGTGATCGCAGCAGCGGCTCCAACCTGTTGCCCAACGTCAACCCGGCCTTCAGCTGGGTGCGCCTGGCGCAACGGATTCCGGTGCGCATCGCCTTCGACGATGTGCCGGCGGACTTTCGCATGATCGCCGGGCGCACCGCCACGGTGTCGATCCTCGACGACCAGGCCAAGCAGGAGCCCGGCCAATGAACAACGGCGCGCGTTTGGCCCTGGCTGGGCTCGGCCTGCTGCTCTCGGCCTGCCAGATGGTCGGGCCGGATTACCAGGTGCCCGGGGATGCGGCGGTGCAGCGCAAGGATTTGCAGGGCCAGTTGAGCGCCAAGGGCGCCAACGTGGTGTCGGCGCCGGTGCCTGCCGACTGGTGGCGGCTGTACCAGGACCCGCGCCTGGACCAGCTGGTGCAGCAGGCCCTGGCTTCCAACACCGACCTGCGGGTGGCGGCGGCCAACCTGGCTCGGGCCCGTGCCCAGGTGGATGAAGCCCAGGCCGCCGGTGGCTGGAGCGGTGGGGTCAAGGCCGGGGTCGAGCGCCTGCAGGAATCCGGCGAAGCCTTCCTGCTGCCGGAAAAGGTGCCAGTGGCCAACGTCGGCAACCTGTCCATCAGCACCTCCTACCAGTTCGACCTGTTCGGCACCTTGCAGCGCGGCATCGAGGCGGCCCAGGCCAATGCCGACGCGACCCAGGCTGCGGCGGATACCGCGCGCATCACCCTGGTGGCGGACGTGGTGCGGGCCTACACCCAGGTTTGCGCGGCCAACGAAGAACGGGAAATTGCCGAGCACTCCCTGAGCCTGCAAGCCCAGAGCACCGAGCTGACCCAGCGCCTGCGCGATGCGGGGCGCGGCGACGAAACCCAGGTCACCCGTTCCCAGACCCAATTCAAATCCCTGCGTGCCGAACTGCCGCGCTATGAGGCGGCGCGCCAATCGGGCCTGTTCCGCCTGTCGATGCTGCTGGCCAAGCCGCTGGATCAATTGCCCGCCGGCACTGACAGTTGCGCCCAGTTGCCGCATATCACCCAGCTGTTACCGGTGGGCGATGGCGCGGCGCTGCTCAAGCGCCGCCCCGACGTACGGCAGGCCGAGCGCCAGCTGGCCGCCGCCACCGCGCGAATCGGCGTGGCCACCGGGGCCCTGTATCCGGATATCAGCATCGGCGCGACCGTCGGCACCGTGGGCATCCTCGACAACCTCGGCAAGCCTTCCACCAATCGCTGGGGCTTCGGCCCGCTGATCAGCTGGACGGTGCCGGCCAATGGCGCCCGCGAGCTCATTCATGAAGCCGAGGCCGCCAGCCAGGGCGCCCTGGCGCATTTCGATGGGGTGGTGCTCAACGCCATCCGCGAAACCCAGACCGGCCTGGCCCAGTACAGCGCGCAGCTGCAGCGCCGCGATGCCCTGGCGGATGCCGAGCAGTCGGCGCAACTGGCGGCGGACCAGACCCACCGCTTCTTCCAGGCCGGGCGCGCGTCCTTCCTCGCCGACCTGCAGGCTACCCGCACCTACACCGATATGCGCGCGCAACTGGCGGCGGCCAACACCCAGGTAGCCATGAGCCAGATCGATCTGTTCCTGGCCCTGGGCGGCGGTTGGGAAAGCGGACGAACGCAAGGCCCGAAACACGCGAAACCCTGAGGCGGTTGCTATGCTTTGATCAGTTGGAAAAGTGCCTTGTGCAACGTGCCTTCCAACCGATCAAAGCATGTGATGGTCATGGGGATTCCAATAATGAAAAACCCTTATGCTCCGGGCTTCTGGTGCGCGCTCTGCGCCCTGGTGCTGCTGTCTGCCACCTACTTCTACGGCATCATGCTGGCCCATCAGATCGACAAGGCCCTGGTGTTCCTCGACAGCGCCAGCGCGTTGATCGCGGTGATGGCCATCGGTGTGGTGGCCTGGGCCTCCTTTCAGGGCCAGAAAATCAAGAAGAAACAGCTCGAACAGAGCAAGACCCTGGTGGCCATCTGGGACACCAAGGTAGCCCTGCGCCGGGTCGAAACCGTATTCGACCGTTACTTCTGGGGCAGTTACTGGCAACCGGGGCGGACCTTCGCCGAAGTCATGGGTGAACTCACCGGCACCCCGCTGGAAAAGAGCCTGGAGGCCCTGAAGAAGCAGTGCATGCTGCTGGACAAGCAAGCCGAGGACGGTCACCACTGGCTGAGCAATGCCCGGGAGCTGTCGGATGTCGCCACCGCCATGGCGCGGGAGCGCTACCAGCTGGATTTCTGCGACCCGCGGGGCGAATCCCGGGGCAACAGCGCGGTGATCGACCGGGATTTCGAGGTCCTGGTGTACACCTGGAGCGCCCGGCTCAAGAGCTTCGATCATCAGCTCGATGCCTTGGAAATCGAATACTCCTAAAAGCCCCTTCCCCTGGCACTGTAACAGCGGCGGCTGCCGGTTTGCGGCAGCCGCTGCCCTGGCCATCTCCCCGCGCTCCACGGTTTTTCACATTCAAAGATTGGGCTCGCCCTAGCCGCCAGTGGTAATCTGCGCCGGTTTTACGCGGAGTCGAGCCGCAACCCGTCATGGGTTCAGGGAAGACGACCACACCTTCAAACAACGGATATTGATCGGGTCAGACATGAATAAATCAGCAGGCGTACTGTTAGGAATCGTCGTCGCAGTAGGTGCCATCAGTGCCGGCGGTGCCTGGTACACCGGCACCAAGCTGGAAGGGGTCCTGCAGCAGCAGGTGATCGAAAGCAACAAGGAACTGCAAGCGGCGCTGATCGGCTATGACGCCACCGCCACTCTGGAGCTGGTGTCCCTGGAGCGTGGCGTGTTCAGCAGCAATGCCCGCTACCGCCTCAAGACCCAGGGCGAGGTGTTCAACGGTGGGCTGGAACTGATGATCGCCGACCATATCGAACACGGCCCGCTGCCTTTCTCGCGCTTGATCCGCCTCAAGTGGCTGCCAGTCATGGCGTCCAGTCATTACGAGCTGGAGAACAACGGGCAGACCGACAAGTGGTTTGCCGCCACCAAGGGTGCTGCACCGTTCAAGGGCGTGGTCAATGTCGGCTATGACCTGTCCGCGGAGGGCACCCTGGATTTCGCTCCGATGGAACTGGCCCTGGATGAGCTGAACAACCTCAAGTTCTCTGGCCTGAATGCCACTTTCAGCGTCAGCGAAAATCGCCGCAAGGCCAAGGTCGATGGCTATATGGACAGCCTGAGCCTGTTCCTCAGTTCGCCGGACAAGGCCCCGCTCAAACTGGAAATCAACGGCCTGACCCTGGCCAGCAACCTGCAGAAAAGCAGCTTCGACTACTTCCTGGGCCAGAACACCCTGGAGCTCAGCGGCCTGAAGGCCACCTTCGGCGACAAGCAGTCGGTGCTGACCCTGAAGCACTTCGAGCAGAAGACCTTCAGCGAAGAAACCGGCAGCACAGTGGCGGGCCGTGCGGATTACCGAGTGGGCGAAATCGCCTTCGACGGCAAGACCGTGGGTTCGGCCGAGATGCTCTGGAGCATGAAGAGCCTCGACAGCCAGGGCATGCTCGATCTGGTCCAGGTCTACCAGAACGTGCTGCAGCCGTATCAGAAGGCCGCCACCGAGGCCTCTGCCGAGGGTGAACCGGCTCCGGAACTGCAAATGTCCGACGCCGAGCAGGTCAAGGTACGGGCTGCCGTGAACAAGGTCCTGGAAGCCAAGCCGCAGATCGCCCTGGAAAGCCTGGCATTCAAGACCGCCGGTGGTGAAAGCCGTTTCAGCCTGAGCCTGGATCTGGCCAAGCCGCAGAGCCTGGAGCTGCCGCCGGCTGAGCTGGGCAAGCAACTGGTCAGCCAGCTGGATGCCAAGCTGTCGCTGTCCAAGCCGATGGTGGCAGACATCGCCGCCCTGCAGGCCCAGGCCGAAGGCCAGACCGATGCCAAGCTGATCGCCGAGCAAAGCGCGGCCACTGCAGAAATGCTCAGTGCCATGGCCCTGTCCACCCAACTGGCCAAGCTGGAAGGCAATGACGTGGTGTCGGCCCTGCACTATGCCAATAACGAAGTGAACTTCAACGGCCAGAAAATGACCGTCGAGCAGTTCATCGGTTTGGTCATGAGCAAGCTGGGGGGCGTAGGCGCCCAGCAGTAAAGGTGCACGGGCCGCTTTGCGCGGCCCTTCTTGTGCAACCCCTGACGCCCGGCCTGTGCAGCCCACAGGTCGGGCGTTGTGCTGTCTGGAGCAAGGCGGTGAGGGCGGCTGCAGGCCCCGCAGAATCTGATTCTGAATAAATATGGCGCTGCAAATTCTGAACTAACCTTCGTGGAAGAATTCTCCCAGACGCTCTGTCGATCTTCTGATCGTCCGGGCTGGGGCGTTAGGGCGGGGCGCAGAACTCCGGCTAGCCACGTAAGGATGCTGACGAAATGCAACGCACTGTTCATCCCGCTCGCCGCTACGGCCTTCGTCCGCTGTTTCGCCTGGCATTGTGCAGCCAACTGTTATGGCCGGGCCTGGCGTTCGCCGATGCGGCCTATGACCAGTTGATCATCCAGGCCCGGGCCGGCAGCTACGCCCCGGCGCTGAACCATCTGCGCCAAGTACCGGCGGACCGGTTGAACAACGGGCTGGTCAGCGACCACCTGCAGATCGCCAGCTGGGCCGGCCTCGATGCCGAGGTGGTGAAGGTCTACGAGACCCAGGGCCGCAACCGGGTGCTGCCGGCGCAGGCGCTGGCCGCCACGGCCCGTGCCTATCGCAACCTCAAGCAGTGGGACAACGCCACCCAGGTCTATCGCCTGGCCCTGCAGCGCGACCCGCAGAACGCCGACCTGCAGCTGGGGCTGGCCCTGACCCAGGCCGATGCCGGCCAGCCGGCCGAAGCCGTGGCCCGGGCCAAGGCCCTGGTGGCGGCCAAGCCCGATGACCCGAACCGGCGCCTGGCCCTGGGCTACGCGCTGACCCGCGCCAACCAGCCTTATGACGCCCTGGCCGCATACGACCAGGCGTTTATCCGCGCTGGCGACAAGCCCGAAGTCATCCGCGAATACATCTACGCCCTGCAGCGGGCGCGCCTGCCGGAACCGGCCCTGCGCCTGGCCCGGCAGCACCCCGGGCTGATCGATCCGGTGATCCAGCGGCGCATCCAGGCCGACCTCGCCGCCGAACGGGTGCGCCTCTCGGAGCTGGCTAGCCGCAGTGAGAAAGAGCGCTTTGTGGTGGCCGACCGTGCCCTGGCCGACTACGACACCCTGTTCGCCGCCTGGGGCAAGGACCCTCAAGCCCAGGACGACCTGACCCGCTGGCGCATCGACCGCCTGGGCGCCCTCAAGTCCCGGGCGCGCACCGCAGAGGTGATCAGCGAATACGAGCAGCTCACCGCTGCCGGCGTGGCCATTCCCCCGTATGCCCTGCGCTGGGTGGCGGCTTCCTACCTCGACCAGCGCCAGCCGGAAATCGCCGCGGACCTGTATCGGCGTGTGTTTTCGGCACCGGACGGTAATGCCGACCACCGCCTGGAAGACACCACCGCGCTGTATTACGCGCTGCTGGAAAGTGAACGCCCGGAAGAGGCGCTGAAACTCGCCAATGACCTGGCCGACAGTGTGCCGCAGCGAATTCAGCTCACCGGGCAAACCGTGGGCGACCCCAATGACGACTGGGTCGATGCCCAACTGCTGGCGGCCCAGGCCGGTGCCGACGGCACGGCCGGGGCTGACCTGCCGGGCACCGAGCAGCGCCTGGAGACCCTGGCGGGGCAGGCCCCGGGCAACATCAGCGTGCGCCTGGCCCAGGCCGATCTGTACCGGGTGCGCGACTGGCCCCGGCTTTCGGAAAGCCTGCTCAAGGAAACCGAGAGCGTGGCCCCGCGCGATGTCAGCCTGGAAGTGTCCCAGGGCCATACGGCCCAGGACCTGCAGGAATGGCGGCAACTGGATGCGCTGACCGACGACGTGGTGGAGCGCTTTCCGGAGAGCCGCCAGGTGCAGCGCCTGGCCCGCGAGCGCGAAGTGCACGACATGGCCGAACTGCGGGTCATGACCTATGGCGGCAAGAGTTACGGCGGTGGCAGCAATGGTGCCGGCGCGGTATCCGGCAGCCGTGATTTTGGCATCGAAAGCCGGCTTTACACGCCGCCGATCGCCGAGGACTGGCGCCTGTTCGGCGGCATCGGCTATGCCATGGGGGACTTCCCGGAAGGGATCGGCAATCACCGCTGGCAGGTCCTGGGGGTGGAGCGGCGCACCCGCGACATGACCCTGGAAGCGGAAGTCTCCAACCATTCCTATGGCTATGGCGACAAGACCGGTGCCCGGGTGTCGCTGGCGCGGGACATCGACGATCACTGGCAATACGGCGGCAGCCTCGACTACCTCTCTGCCAACACCCCGCTGCGGGCCCTCAACAGCGATATCAGCGCCAACGGCGGCAGCGCCTTCCTGCGTTGGCGGGCCAATGAAAGCCGCGAGTGGAAACTGTCCCTCAGCCCGTCGCACTTCAGCGACGGCAACAATAGGTTCGAGGCTCTGCTCACGGGCCGCGAAGGGGTCTACCGCTCGCCGAAAGTGCAGGTCGACCTCGGCCTGGAAGTGGGCGCCAGCCACAACACCCTGGAAGACACCCCCTACTACAACCCCGAGGCGGACCTCAGCGTCCTGCCCACCGTCACCGTCAACCACGTGCTCTATCACCGCTATCAGACCTCCTGGAGCCAACAGTTCCAGGCCGGCGCCGGTACCTACAGCGAACGCGGCTACTCCACTGGAGCGGTGGGGCTGCTCAGCTACGGCCCGCGCTACAGCTGGAACGACGTGTTCGACATCGGCGGAGTCCTGAGCGTGATCAACCGGCCTTACGACGGCGATCGGGAAACCGACCTGCGCCTGGCTGTCGACCTTACCTATCGCTTCTAGAGAAGAGTGTGACGATGCGCCTGATCAACCGTTGCATCCTCCTGCTGGGAGCCCTGGTTCTCAGCGCCTGTTCCCAGCCCGCCGCCGACTTTCTCGCCCCGGCGCAACGGCCGTTGCCCAACACCGAGGCACCCTGGCCGAAGAACCACGTGCTGGGCATTGCCTACCACGACATCGAGGATCGCGACCCGGACCAACGGGTGGTGGCGGTGCGCACCGAGCGGATGATCGAGCAACTGGCCTGGTTGCGGGAAAACGGCTACCGGCCCGTGACCGTGGACCAGATCCTGGCGGCGCGCAACGGCGGCCCCGAACTGCCGGCCAAGGCCATCCTGCTGACCTTCGATGACGGCTATTCGAGCTTCTACACCCGGGTGCTGCCGGTGCTGCGCAGCTATCACTGGCCTGCGGTGCTGGCGCCGGTGGGCACCTGGATCGACACCCCGGCCGACCAGCCGGTGAACTTCGCCGGCGAGCTGCGGCCCCGCTCACAGTTCCTGACCTGGGCGCAGGTCCGGGAAATCTCCCGTTCCGGGCTGGTGGAAATCGCCGCCCATACCGACCACAGCCACCTGGGCATTCTTGCCAACCCTCAGGGCAACCTGCAGCCGGCGGCGGCGACCCGCCGTTTTGACGCCGCCTCCGGGCGCTATGAAAGCGAGGCGGATTTCCAGGCGCGGATGCGCCAGGACGTGACCGCCATCTCGAACAAGATCCTGGCCGTGGCCGGCTATCGCCCGCGGATCTGGGTCTGGCCCTACGGCACGGCCGACGGCTCCACCCTGCAAGTGGTGGACAGCCAGGGCTTCAAGCTGGCCCTGACCCTGGACGACGGCCTGGACACACTCGACAACCTGATGAGCAGCCCGCGTTTCCTGGTGGTGTCGGACCCGGACGGCATGCACTTCTCCAACAGCATTGTCGGCGCCGAGACCGCCGCGCCCATGCGCGTGGTGCACGTCGACCTGGACAACGTCTACGACCCGGACCCCAAGCAGCAGGAGGTCAACCTCGGCAAGCTGGTGCAGCGCATGGCCGACCTGGGGGCCAACACCGTATTCCTCCAGGCCTTCGCCGACCCCAAGGGCGACGGCCTGGTGCAGTCGCTGTATTTCCCCAACCGGCACCTGCCGATGCGCGCCGACCTGTTCGACCGGGTCGCCTGGCAGTTGCGCACCCGGGCCCACGTCAAGGTCTATGCCTGGATGCCGGTGCTCAGCTTCGCCCTGGACGCCCGGCTGCCCCGGGTCACGCGCTGGGATCCAGCCACCGGCCAGAGCACCATCGATCCTAAGCAGTACCAGCGGCTGTCGCCCTTCGACCCCAATGTGCGCCGGCAGATCGGCGACCTCTACGAGGACGTGGCGCGCATGACGTCGGTGGACGGCATTCTGTTCCACGACGACGCCGTGCTCTCGGATTTCGAAGACGCCAGCCCCGGGGCCTTGCGCGCCTATGCGGCCCAGGGCCTGCCGGGTTCCATGGCCGCCCTGCGCGACGATCCGGCCACCCTGCAGCGCTGGACCCGCTTCAAGAGCCGCTACCTGATCGACTTCACCCATGAGCTGGCCGCCAAGGTCCGGGCGATTCGCGGGCCGCAGGTGCAGACCGCGCGCAACCTGTTCGCCGAGCCGATCATCAACCCGCAGAGTGAAACCTGGTTCGCCCAGAACCTCGATGATTTCCTGGTCAGCTACGACTGGACCGCGCCCATGGCCATGCCGCTGATGGAAGGCCAGAGCCAGCGGCATTCCGGGCCCTGGCTCGAAGCCCTGGTGGACCAGGTGCGCGCCCGCCCCGGTGCCTTGCAGCGCACGGTGTTCGAGCTGCAGGCCCGGGACTGGGCCCGCAAGCCCGCCAGCGACCTCTCCGCCCAGCAACTGGCGGACTGGATGGGCCGCCTCAAGCGCCAGGGCGCGACCAATTTCGGCTACTACCCGGACAACTTCCTCGAGAACTCACCGGACCTGAAGACTCTGCGGCCCGCGCTCTCCAACAAATGGAGCCCTTGAATCATGGTGGATCGTATCTTTGCGCTGGTGGTCCTGGCGCTCGTTCTCGGCGTGCCCCTGGGGCTGATCTTCGTGCTGACCGGCGAATTCCTCATGGACTTCGTCTTCTACTACCCCTTGTTCATGTCGGCGCTGTGGATCGCCGGCGGCCTGTATTACTGGATGCACTGGGAGCGCCACTGGCCGTGGAGCGACGACACCCTGCCGCCGCCCCTGGCCGGTGAGCCGCTGATCAGCATCCTCATTCCTTGCTACAACGAAGGCGACAACGTCGCCGACACCATTCATGCGGCCCTGGCCCAGCAGTACCCGAACATCGAAGTGATCGCCATCAACGATGGCTCCAAGGACAACACCGCCGAGGTGCTGGACCGCCTTGCCGCCCAGGACCCGCGCCTGCGGGTGTTGCACCTGGCGCAGAACCAGGGCAAGGCCGTGGCCCTGCGCATGGGCGCGGTGGCGGCACACAGCGAATACCTGGTGTGCATCGACGGCGATGCCCTGCTGGCGCCCAACACGGCGGCCTACCTGGTGGCGCCGATGCTGGACAACCCGCGCCTGGGCGCCGTGACCGGCAACCCGCGGATCCGCACCCGTTCGACCCTGGTGGGTCGGGTCCAGGTGGGCGAGTTCTCCTCGATCATCGGCCTGATCAAGCGCACCCAGCGGGTGTTCGGCAAAGTCTTCACC
This sequence comes from Pseudomonas sp. GW822-FHT06D10, assembly GCF_058799535.1. Taxonomy (NCBI): domain Bacteria; kingdom Pseudomonadati; phylum Pseudomonadota; class Gammaproteobacteria; order Pseudomonadales; family Pseudomonadaceae; genus Pseudomonas; species Pseudomonas sp. GW822-FHT06D10. The sequence continues at coordinate 64,598 of NZ_JBXALN010000005.1, forward strand.
GTCTCCGGGGTGATCGTCGCCTTCCGTCGCACCGCCCTGCACCGGGTGGGCTACTGGAGCCCGGACATGATCACCGAAGACATCGACATCAGCTGGAAGCTGCAACTGGACCACTGGTACGTGTTCTTCGAGCCGCGGGCGCTGTGCTGGATCCTCATGCCGGAGACCCTGCGCGGCCTGTGGAAGCAACGCCTGCGCTGGGCCCAGGGCGGCGCCGAGGTGCTGTTCAAGAACATCCGCGGGATCTGGGAGTGGCGCCACCGCTACCTCTGGACCCTGCTGTTCGACTACTGCCTGTCCACCGGCTGGGCCTTCACCTTCCTGCTGTCGGTGATCTTCTGGGCCCTGGGCAAGTTCATCGTCATGCCCGAGGCCATCGCGGTGCACACCATCGTCCCGCCGGCCTTCACCGGGCTGGTACTGGCGATGGTCTGCCTGACCCAGTTCGCGGTGAGTATCCTGATCGACCGCCGTTATGAAAAAGACCTGTGGAAAACCATGTTCTGGGTGGTCTGGTACCCGCTGGTGTTCTGGTTCATCAGCCTGTTCACCACCCTGGTGAGCTTTCCCCGGGTGCTGTTTGGCGAACACCAGAAACGCGCGCGCTGGGTCAGCCCGGACCGCGGCATCAAACCCATCGATGACGAAGAGGAGGTGCGCTGATGAAAATCATCCGAACCCGCCAGCGTCCATTCATGGTGATCGTCGACGTTGTCCTCACCGTACTGGCCTGGGTAGGCCTGCTGTACTTGCTGGTTCGTGGGCTCATTCCGCTGCTGGACAGCCATGAAGGGCCGCGGATCGAAGCGGGCATGCTCGATGCCCTGACCACCCTGCAGTTCTATGCCTGGGTGGCGGTACTCAATGCGGTGCTGCTGATTTCCTGGGCCCGCTACCGCCAGCGTCGCAACAAGAGCTACCCGCCCCGGCTGCCGGCACCCGTGGTGGACGACAAGCGCCTGAGCGAAACCTTCAAGCTCAACGACGCGACCTTCGCCCAGATGCGCCAGCCCGGCACCATGATCGTGCACAACGACGAGGAGGGCGGTATCAGCCACGTCACCACGCAGTTCTATCGCATTCTTCCCGAAGACCAGCAGCACCCGCCGCTGAGGGTGGAACCGCCACCGCGGGTGATCCATCTGCGTTCGGAAGAGGATGAAGGCAAGAAGACAGGAGAAGATTGATTGCCCAGGGGGGATGAGCCCTGGGGGGGCGGCTCTTCTGAATTTGCAGAGGGAATTGTCTGATTCTATTTTCAGTAAATAAATCAATGCGTTATTGATTTGTTTGGGATTTCTGCATGGGGTTGTCGCTACGGATGTGGTTGTGGGTGAGTTGTTATTTAATCGTAGCGAGAGAGTGAGAACCAGGGTTCTTGCGTACGGGCGTTGGCTCTTCGAAGTGTGCAATCTCCTGTTTTTGCTCAAACTTTTTAAAGCTATATAGCCTTGATTTAAAAGGCTTTAAGGTGATTTTTCCTTTAAATATTTCAAAATTTAAAATGGGCGGCTCCATGATGGAGCTGCATGTTTTTTATCTCGTAAAGTTGCTTGAAAGTTCGATTTGATTGTTATTGGCGATTCTGCGGCAGTCATTTGACGATGCAGTAATAGCTTATTAGCGTCACGCCCTTCGTAGCTCTTGTCGTCACGCTTTCGAAGGATCGGATATGTCTCTCTCCACGCTCGGGATGAGGTTGTGCTGTGCCTTGTCCTGCCTGCTGCTGTTTAGCGCGCTGCATAGCGCCGCTGTCGCGCCGATGCCTGGTACCACCTTCAACCTGGGCGCCCAGTCCTTCATCCGCGGCTACAAAGACCCGAGCCTGAATGGCGACAGCGGCTACTGCTGGCGCAACGATCTGCGCTGGACTCGCCCGATGGGCAACCACCTTGTCACCGGCGTGAGCTTTGCCCATTCCCTCGAACGTCCCGAAGCCTTGAGTGAACGGGAAACCCCGACCCATTTCCGCCTGGATTTCTATCTCTGATTGCACTGATTCATTGAGGCTTTTGACATGGACGTTCGCCAACTCGCCTTTCTGGCCCGCCAGCCTTGCGCCACCTTGCAAGCGCGGGATTCGTTCTGGGGGCTGTCCAAACGCGGTCTGGCGTTCATCCTGGCCAACGTGATGTTCTGGCAGCCCGCGGTGGCGATAGCCGACGGCATCGTGGTCAACGGCAGCGGTACAACACTGGGACAGGCCGGCAATGGCGTGCCCATCGTCAACATTGCCACGCCCAATGGCGGCGGGCTGTCGCACAACAAGTTCAGCGACTACAACGTCGGCCAGCAGGGGCTGATCCTCAACAACGCCACCGGTCGTACCCAGGAAACCCAGCTCGGCGGGATCATTCTCGGCAACTCCAACCTGGGTGGCCGCGCGGCCAATGTGATCCTCAACGAGGTCAACGGCGGCAGCCCCAGCCAGCTCAAGGGCTACACCGAAGTGGCCGGGCAGTCGGCCCATGTCATTGTCGCCAACCCCTATGGCGTGAGCTGCAATGGCTGCGGCTTCATCAACACCCCCAAGGCCACCCTGACCACCGGCAAGCCGGTGATCGAGAACGGCCAAATCCAGCGTTACCAGGTGGACCAGGGCAGCGTCGCCATCGAGGGTGCGGGCCTCAACGCGAGCAATATCGACCAGTTCGAAATCATCACCCGCAGCGCCAAGATCAACGCCGAGATCCAGGCCCGGCACCTGGCGGTGATCGCCGGGTCCAACGATGTCGACGCCAAGACCTTGAACGCCACGGCCCGCACCGCCAACCCGGCGGATGCACCGCAACTGGCCATCGACTCATCAGCCCTGGGCGGCATGTACGCCGGGGCGATCAAACTGGTGGGCACCGAGGCCGGGGTGGGGGTGAAGCTCGACGGCAAGCTGATCGCCAGTGGCGGTGATATCCAACTGGATGCCAACGGCCAGTTGCGCATGGCCGAAGTCTCTGCCGAGAAGGGCGCGGTGGCGATCAAGGCCGGCAGCCTGGAGACCAAGGGCGCGGTCTACGCCGGCAGCGAGCTCAAGGTGCAAACTCAAGACGACCTGAACAACCACAACACCCTGGCGGCGGCCAACAGCATCAACTTGGGCAGCGGCGGGCAACTGAACAATCAGGGCATCATCGAAGCCGGGGTCAACCTCGACAACAGCCGCAACCCGAACGGCGATGTCACGCTGACTGCGCATACCCTGAACAACAGCGGCAAGAGCGTGGTGGCCAGCCGGGATCTGACGGTCACGACCACCCAGACCCTGAACAACCGAGGCGGCACCCTGAGCGGGCAGCGCCAGGTGAAGGTCAGTGCCGGGGCTCTGGATAATAGCCATCAGGGCAAGCTGCTGAGCGCCGAGCGCCTGCAACTCGATGTCGAGCAAGTGCGCAACGGCCAGGGCGGCCTGATCAAGAGCCAGCAGTCCCTCAATGCCAACCTGGGCCACTTGAGCAACAGCGGTGGCGAGCTGTCGAGCCAGGGCAGCAGCACCCTGGTACTGGCCGGCATGGACAACCTCACCGGCGTGGTACTGGCGCAACAGACCCTGGAGATAACCGGTACGGCAGAACTGGACAACCAGGGCGGGCTGCTGTCGGGCTGGCAGGGCCTGACCCTCAACGGCACAGGCTTGAACAACAGCAACAAAGGCACCGTCTCCAGCCTCAAGGGCGGTGTCGAGGTCACCCTCAGCGACGCCTTGAACAACAGCCAGGGCGGTGGCCTGGTCAGCCAGCAGGCCCTGGACGTCAAGGCCGCCAGCCTCGACAACAGCCACCAGGGGGTGATCTCCAGCGCCGGCGAGCAAAGCCTCAAACTCAGCGACCTGCTGGACAACAGCCAGGGCGGCTCCATCGACAGCGCCGCGACCCTGACCCTGCAGGCCATGACCCTGGGCAACAACGGCGGCACCCTTGACGCCGCGGGTGACCTGACCTTTACCGGCACCGACCTGGACAATGGCACCGGCACTTTCACCGGCAAAACCGCCGTCACCCTTAATCTGTTGGGCGCGTTGAACAATACCCACGGCAAGCTGGCCAGCGGCGGCCCGCTGCGCATCGAACGCGCTGGGCAGATCGACAATCGGGGTGGCCAGATGGCCAGCCAGGGCCTGCTGAGCCTGTTCGCTGCCAGCCTGGACAATCGTAACCGTGGGACCTTGATGGCCAACGACCCACTGACCCTGACCCTGGACGGCGTACTGCAGAACAGCGGTGATGGCTTGATCTACAGCCAGACCGGCGGCCTGCACGTTCAGGCCGGGAGCCTCACCAATGGCAAGGGCACCCTGCAGAGCCAAGGCGCTCTGAACCTGAGCACCGGCGACATCGACAACCAGAGTGGTCGCATCCTGGCCAGGAACGGTAACCTGAACATCGGCGCCGGCCACTTGGATAACCGTGGGGGCGTGCTTTCTAGCGTGCAAGGCGCGATGATCGCCGATCTTCGCGGCGTGCTGAAAAACGGCTACGACCCGAGCAACAACCGCCAGGGCGGCGTGACCCAGGCCCAGCGCCTGACCCTCAAGGCCCTGGCTGGCATAGACAACGACGGCGGGCGGATTTCCGCGCAAAGCGGCGATGCGCTGATCACCACCGGCGATTTCGATAACCGCAACGGTGGCCTCTACGCCAAGGGCCTTGTCAAAGTTAGCGGCGGCCATTTCGACAACAGCGGCAACAACGGGCAAATCTCCGGCCAGCAGATTAATTTCGACCTCAGCGGCGCTCTGGATAACCACAAGGGCATCATCGAAAGCGACAGCAGCCTGACGATCAAGGCCGCCAGCCTCGACAATCAGACCGGCCAATTGCGCGCCCTGGGAGACGGTGGCGATACACGGCTGGAGCTCGGCGGATTGTTCGACAACCGCGATGGCTCTCTGGAAACCGCCAACCAAAACCTGGCCTTCGACGCTGGCAGCTTCAACAACCGTGGCGGCAGCGTGCTGCACAGCGGCAACGGCCTGTTCGGCCTGTCCATGGCCAACCTCGAGGATGTGGGCGGGCGCCTGAAAACCGCCGGCCAGCTGATCCTGGAAGGCGAACGCTGGACCAACAGCAGCTCGATCCAGGCCGGGAAACTGACAGTCAACGTCAACCACCTGACCCAGGCCCGTACGGGCCAGCTCCTAGCCGGCAATGGCCTGATAGGCAGCGGCGTGAACTGGATCAATGACGGCCTGATCGGCAGTGATGCAGGCGTCAATATCGACCTCAGTGGTCATTACAGCAGCAAGGGCCGACTCAGCAGCTTTGGGCAACTGGACCTAAAAGCTGCCCAAGTGGACCTGGCAGACAGTGCCAGTATTGCTGGCGGCGGCAACACCACAGTCTCGGTGTTCGGCCAGTTGAACAACGCAGGGCGCCTGAGCGCTGCGGCCGGGCTCACGCTCAACGCGAGTGGCATCAACAATCAGGGCACCCTTGGGGCTGCCCAGAACCTGACCTTGACCGCCGGCGGCCTGCTCAACGATCACGGGCTGGTGTTCAGTGGCGACGACATGGGGCTGCGGGTCGACACCCTGACCAACAGCTACGGCAACGTTTACAGCCTCGGTCATCTGACGATCGATCGCGATGGTCAGGGGGCTCTGGCCAGCCGCATCGCCAACCGTTCCGGCACCCTGCAAAGCGATGGTTCCATGACGCTTGCAGCCAGCACCCTTGAGAACATGCGCGATGTGCTGGCCACCAACAACGGCGGCATCTACACCGCCAGAATCGCTGAAGTCGCCTGCATCGAGGGCTACAACGCCGGTGACTGTGGCGGCAAACGCAATCACGTGTGGGAGATCGTTCAGCGCGACAAATTCGAAGTCACCGAAGCGAGTGCGGCGTCGAGCATTGCCGCTGGCGTCAACCTGAATATCAACGCCGGCGACCTGCTGAACCAGAGCAGCAGTATCAGCGCGGCCGGCAACCTGATGGCCACGGTCAACAACTTGACCCACAGCGGCGTGGAAACCGGCGAGACCGAAACCACCCGGGTGTTCATGTCGGCGCGGACCAAAAATGCCAGTGCCTGGTACAACGTCGCTAACGCTGTCACCAACCGATACTGGTTCCAGAGTGCGGGTTATACGCCTGATGACCTGGGTGGTCTGGAAGGCGCGCTGGCCGGTTTTATCGGCATGACCGAACGTGAGTGGGTCGGCCTGGGGACGACGAAAAAACTCGCCGGTGGTGATCAAAGCTATGCCGCAGTGATCCAGGCCGGGGGAGCGGTGAGCATCAAGGCCGGCAATGGCTTCGACAGCAGCGTGGTCCGTTCGGGTTACACCTATGTCGGCAGCGGTGCGCGTACCGATACCCAAGTACCGGGTACCGCCTTCGCCACTCGCATCAGCCTCAGCCCGCAACTGCCCCCAGACCTGACCCAGCAACAGGTCAACCCCCTGGCCCTGCCTGGCTTTAGTCTGCCCGCTGGGCAGAACGGTCTGTTCCGCCTCAGTGGTCAGAGCAGCAGCGCCGCACCAGCTCCGGCGCAGATCGCCGGCCTGCCGGATGCCGCGAACCTTACCCGGCCGCACAAGTACCTGATAGAAACCAACCCGGTACTCACCGACCTCAAGCAGTTCATGAGCTCGGACTACCTGCTGTCCAGCCTCGGTTACAACCCGGACGACAGCGCCAAACGCCTGGGGGATGGCTTCTACGAGCAGAAGCTGATTCAACAAGCGGTACAAGCCCGTACCGGCCAGCGTTTTATCGACGGCCAGAACAGCGACGAACAGCTGTTCAAGTACCTGATGGACAACGCCATCCAGAGCCGGCAACAGCTCAACCTGTCGGTGGGCGTGGCTCTGACCTCGGAGCAGGTGGCGGCCCTGACCCACGACATCGTCTGGCTGGAAAGCCATGAAGTGAACGGTGAACAAGTGCTGGTGCCCGTGCTCTACCTGGCCCAGGCCAAGAACCGACTGGCCCCGAACGGCGCCCTGATCGCGGGTAACGACGTCAACCTGATCGCCGGCCAGGACCTTAACAACGTCGGCACCCTGCGCGCGACCAACAACCTGTCGGCCCAGGCCGGGCAGAACCTGATCAACAGCGGCCTGTTGGAATCCGGTAATCGCCTTGACCTGCTGGCCGGCAACGACCTGGTGAACAAGGCCGGCGGCATCGTCGCCGGGCGTGACGTGAGCCTCGCCGCAACCCGGGGCGACGTCATCAACGAGCGCACCCTGACCTCGCACCAGAGCAGCAACGGCAGCTACGCCCAGCAGCGCGACTTCGTCGACAACGCCGCCCGGGTAGAAGCGGCGAACAGCCTGGTGATCAGTGCCGGGCGCGACATCAACAACAACGGCAGCGTACTCAAGAGCGGAGCCGACACCAGCCTCAAGGCCGGTCGCGACGTCAACCTGAGCGCCGTGGAACAGGTGGTCAGCAATGACCGCGGCGTGCGCTACAACGACCTCAGCGTGACCCAGAACGGCTCCAGCCTGCAGGCCGGTCGCGACCTGGCCATCAGCGCCGGGCGCGACATCACCGCCATCGCCAGCCAGATCGAAGCCAAGCGCGATGTGGCGATGACCGCCACGGAAAACCTGAGCCTGGTTTCAGCGGCCAGTGAGCAGCATGCGTATAGCAAGACCAAGAAGGTCACCAGCCAGGAGGATCATGTTCAGCAGGTAGGCACCACCTTGGTCGCCGGCGGCAATGTGGCGCTCAAGGCCGGTGAGGACCTTGCGCTGACGGCCAGCCGGGTGACGGCGGGGGATGAGGCGTATCTCTATGCGGGCGGTGATGTGAACCTCAGCGCTGGGCAGAACAGCGACTACAGCTATTACCGCAAGACCAAGACCAGCAGCTCCGGGTTGTCCAGCAGCCAAAAAACACGGATCGATAGCAGCAACTCCATCACTCAACAGGGCTCTTCCGTCAGTGGTGATACGGTGGTCATCCGCGCCGGCCAGGATATTGGCGCGACCGCCAGCGATATTGTCTCCACCCACTCCACCAGCCTGGTTGCAGGACGCAATGTCGAGATCGATAGCGCCACCGAAACCTACGAGCAAAGCCATTCGACATCGGAGAAAAAGTCCGGCTTGTTGAGCAGTGGCGGGATTGGTTTCACCCTGGGTTCAACTAGCGCTCAGAACACCTCGTCCAGCACCACCGAAAACGCCAAGGCCAGCACCATTGGCAGTGTGCTGGGCAACGTCGATATCCAGGCCGGCAAGGACCTGACTCTTAAAGGTTCCGACGTCATCGCGGGCAAGGACATCAGTCTCGTCGGGCAGAACGTCAGCATCCTCGCGGCGGAAAATCACAACAAGAGCGAGCAAACCTCCAAGACCAAGACCAGCGGCCTGACCCTGGCGCTGTCCGGAACCGTCGGCAGTGCTGTCGACGCCGCGTACCAGACCACCAAGCAAGCCAGGGAGGAGGACGATAGCCGCCTTTCTGCCCTGCAAGGCATCAAGGCTGGCCTGACTGGTGTTCAGGCCTGGCAAGCGGCCCAACAGGGCGGCGGGATGAACGGCGATAACATTGGCCAGTTCGTCGGTATCAGCATTTCCCTGGGCTCGCAGCAGTTCAGTTCCAAGCAGACTCAGGAGCAGGTGGTCAGTCAGGGCAGTAGCCTGACCAGTGGCAACAACCTCTCCATTGTGGCTGCCGGTAGCGGTACCGCTGGGGCAGATGGCGACATTCGCGTGCAAGGCAGCCAACTCAAGGCGGGCAATAACGTGCTGCTGGCCGCTGAGCGTGACATCCAGCTTGAGGCCGCGGCCAACCGGCAAAAGCTTGATGGCAAGAACAGCAGCAGCGGCGGTGCCATTGGCGTCAGCTTGGGCGTTGGCCCCAACGGCGCAGGCCTGAGTATCTTCGCCAACGGCAACAAGGGTGTGGGCAAGGAAAAGGGCACCGGCACCACCTGGACCGAGACCACCCTGGACGCCGGTAACCAGGCGAGCCTGATCAGTGGGCGGGACGCCGTTCTCAAGGGTGCGCAAGTCAATGCGGACAAGATCACGGCCAAGGTCGGGCGCGACCTCACGCTGCAAAGCCTGCAAGACACCGACGACTACAAGTCCAAGCAGAGCAATGTCAGCGGCGGTGCCAGCTTCACGTTCGGCACGATGACCGGCAGCGCTTCGGTCAGCGTCAGCCAGAGCAAGATCGACTCCAAGTACCAGAGCGTGCAGGAACAGACCGGGTTGTTCGCCGGCAAGGGCGGCTATCAGGTTGAAGTGGGCAAGCACACCCAGCTGGATGGCAGCGTCATCGCCAGCACCGCAGAAACCGACAAAAACCGCCTGAGCACGGGCACCCTGGGCTGGAGCGATCTCAAGAACGAGGCCGAATACAAAAGCCAGATGCAGAGCGCCAGCGTCAGCAGCGGTAACGGCGGTGCTGATGGCTTCACCAGCAACATGCCCAGCGGCATGTTGATCGCCTACAACCACGGCGGCAGTGCCAGCGGCACCACCTCATCGGCAATCTCCAACGGCACTTTGGACATTCGTGATCCAGGCCAGCAGAAGCAGGACATTGCCACCCTCAGCCGCGACGTCGAACACGCCAATGGCAGCATCAGCCCGATCTTCGACAAGGAGAAGGAGCAGAAGCGCCTGCGAGAGGTGCAGCTGATTGGCGAGATTGGCACTCAGGTGACGGACATTGTTCGGACCGAGGGGCAGTTGAAGGCCGATCAAGAGGCGAGCAAGGAACTTGAAGAGAAAGGTATTTATCGACCAGGAAGCAATGCCAGCAAAGAGGAGGTTGAGAAGTACCAGACGAAGCTGATTGCTACTGATGCCTATCAGCAGATCATGGGCAAATACGGTACGGGTGGTGATTACCAGCGAGTAGCCCAAGCCGTCACCGCCGCCCTGCAAGGATTGGCCGGTGGGGATATCGGCTCTGCCCTGGCTGGCGCCTCGGCACCGTATCTGGCGCAGTTGATCAAGAAATCCACAGGTGACAATCCAGCCCTCAACACAATGGCTCACGCTGTGCTGGGAGCTGCCGTTGCCCAGGCCCAAGGTAACTCGGCAATAGCGGGCGCTGCAGGTGCTGCAGGTGGAGAGCTGGCTGCTCGATTGATCACCCAGCAGCTGTATGGCACCAGCGATACCAGCTCCCTCAGTGAAGAACAAAAGCAGACAGTGGCTGCGCTATCGACGTTAGCCGCTGGGCTTGCGGGGGGAATTGCGAAAGGCGATAGCGCGGGTGCAATTGCGGGTGCCGGGGCTGGCAAGAATGCTGTGGAAAATAATCATTTAGGAACAGGGGTCAATATTTTTGGCCATCAATTGGGTAAGGACCAAGTAGCGGAATTTGGCAACGAACTCAAAGCATCCTGTGGTGATTCCGGAGGGCTGCAAGCTTGTCTGAAAACTTACGACACATGGAAAGAAACTTCCTACCGGCAGGGCGGGTTGGAGACAAAAGAGGCTCAGGCAGGGTGGGAAGAGTTCGTAGAGGCAGTTTACACAGAGAAAGTGCTGCCTCTATGTAAAGGGAACGCTGCTTGTGAGCGCAATGTTGCTACCCATATGGCCGTCACGACGGTGACGTATGCGGGCGACAGCGTAGGTATAGGTCAGGCAATCGGCGAGGCTACCCGGGCAGTCAATTTGGCTAATGGAAACTGGGTTCGCGTTGGGTTGCAAGTCGTAGAGGATGCGAGCTTACTGGCTACGCTTGGCAGCATGGTGGGAGTGTTCTCAAAAGTAGGGAGTGCTGGTGGTGCAGGGCAAGCCGCCAGGAATCCTAATCCGACAAGTGCTTTGACAGATGCTGAAACTGGGATTAGTAAACTACCAAAAGTTTGGGATGTACCAGATACTACAATTAATAAATTTCCAGCAAGTTGGGCTGTTTCTCCAAATAAAAAAGGCACTGGGTTTAGATGGCAAGACCCCCAAAACAAAGGAAATGGTGTTCGGGTAGATAAGGGGGAGCCTCATATAAGTCAGCCAACTCAGCAAGTGGATCACGTTATTGTTAGGTCAAATGGTCAGGTTATAGGTAGAGATGGTAAACCTGTTATAGGGTCTATTAAAGATCATGCAGAGCAAGTTCATATCCCATTGAGCGAGTATAAAAAATGGAAAACTTGGAACTCTCCGAACTAGAATATCCTACGATGAGAGACGAACTGATTTCCTACTTGGAGGGGTTGTCCAGTGCTGATTATCAATACAGAGCATGGGTGTCTAGATCTGACTCGGATATAGCTTATGATGAGTTTAATTACGCTGTTCATTTTTTATACGATGATACCGATTTAGCAACCGACCCTCGTTCTTGGATCGGAATTGTGCTTAGAGGGGAAAACGAAGCAAGAGCAATTTCCGATGTTGTTAAGAGTATTGATAAGGTTTTCGATAAATATGGGACTTGTCTTGCGGATGAGGACTATCTGACGAAGCCTGAATGGGCTGATGTTATTGAGTCATCAAAAAACGCTTTAGTAGAGTTTTCTCAGGTATAGACGTCTTGATTTTATCTAATGCTTAAAGTTAAAGAACCCCGGTTCACGCGGGGCTCTTCATTATGTTGTAAAGCAAATTACTCCCACAGGTTGTGGAGTTGCCTGCGGTAAGATGATGCTGAGAGATCGTAGGATTTTTGCTACTCAAGTTGAGTTGGGGACAGAGCTTACCTCTATGAGTACGTTGGCAAACAAGCTGAATAAATTTGACTCTGGTTGGGCAGGTAATACTGTTGTATACGTCTAGTTTTAATGCATTGAATAAAACAGGCTTGTGAAGTGCAATAATGTGGGATTCGGAAAATAAAATAGGGCGTTGGGTTGTTGTTAGTGGGGGTGATGATGCGGGCCGAGTGTTGATTAAAGACTCGTAAGATGGATCCTTATAGCTTTAAGGACGTATGGAATGGGCAATCCGTATATAAGCAGTAGCGTTGTAATTCGGTCGCTTTGTTATTCTGAGGGCTCTCAGGAAATTCTTTATGTTTTTATAGTTGACGGCGTTGAGCGAAAACTAACCGGGAAGATGCATGATGACTCAGATATAAGAGGTGTTGAGTATAGTTGCGAACTGGATGAGTTTGTGATGTTACTCATGCCATTTGATGAAAAAACATCAAAAAAGCTGTTTTCAATATCCTGGATGTATGTTGACGGCGAGGACGTTCAGTTTCCAATCACTTTAATTCGATTGTGATTTTGTAGCTGCAAAAGGAACTGCTGGAGAAAAGGCGTGATAAGAAATAATGCTATTATTTTAGTGCTGTTTTTGCTTGTGGGTTGTGCCCCTTCATACTCTCACTGGACTGATGGGATGAATGCTCTGGTTGGTACTAAGTTTGAGTCCCATATTTATTCGGACTGTAGTCGAGGGTGTGGAGATTCGTATTGGTCGCCGGTAAATAGAAATGAAGTGTTTGATCGTGTGCTCGAAGAAGGGGAAGGCAGGCGCTTTTACATAACGTGGATAAGAGATTGTCGATATTCTGTTTTGGTTTCTAGGGATGGAATTATAAAGTCTTGGAGATATGAGGCCGCAAACACGAAAAGCTGTTATGTTTTTTAGTCTAATGGCTATAGATAGGGACGAACAGCTTTGAAAGAGGTGACTATTTAAAGAAGCGGGAGGTCGTGAAATACAGGAGTTTGTATTCAAGTGAGTCAGATGCTGAGACTGTCTTTTTTTAGTGTTTTTCTAATTTTTTCCGGATGTAGTGTTGGTCCCTATATTCATCCTGAATCTACGAATATAAATAAGGGTCACTCTAATTCGACTTGTCATGGCAGGCGAAGTGCCTTTTGGTATGGGATTGTAAATCCTGGCGATTTTTCTGGAGCGGTGATTGCGACTGTTTATACCACGCTGCCAGGTACGCCAGAATTTGACCCTGTTACTCGATCTATTACCGGTACAACAGACACTCAATTGAGAATTGAGTTTGAGGTTCATCCATATAAGCCTGAACAACAATGGGCTTTCGGCAAAGAGGCCAAGGCCATTGTTCGACAAGCACATGTCATGCAGAAAATGCATGCGCAAAACCCTACGTTCATCAGTACATTCTCGTCTTATATAGTGTTGCGATTGAATAATGGAGACCAGAGAGAAATTTTTGCTCCGCAAATGCAGACGACTTTTGAAGCGAAGAAAAATCGACCCAGTGTTATATCTATCCAATTGTCGCCGGGGCAGTTGGACGATTTTTCGATAACCCTTCCTGATATATTTGTGAACACTAAAAAAATCGATATTCCGACCATGCATTTCAAAAGTAATGAATGCCGAAGGAGATGAATGTGTTGCTGAACAATATAAGTGAGCAACTTCCGCTAAAGGCAGCGGGCGACTTTAAAGTCGCCCTTATTTATTGACTAGGTCATTTGCGGTTGCAAACGCCGTGATGTCACATCCAGCAGATCACAGCCATCGCGCAGCAGGATGCTGCACACCAGGGTCAGTTCCTGCAGTAGCACCGGTTCGCTGCGTAGGGTCTCGGCGGCGAAGTTCTCCAGCAGTTGGGTCGCGGCGCGGATGCGAAAGGCTGCGGCGTCGTGCAACACATCGATGGGCGCCTGGGTGTCGATCAGCAGGGAAGGAATCAGGCAGTCGTGGCCGGTTAGGGATATATAACGGTTCATTAGTACACCTCGCTTAATGGATCGATGTACTCGTTACTCCGGTCGCCAAACCAGGTCGCCATATGGGCGACGGCCGGACTATAAGCCGCGGGCTTGCGAGGGTGCAAGGCAAGTGTGGTGGCGTCTTTTCCGAGAGCGTTGTAGGGCTTTTTCCGTACACATCCATCCCGCTTGCGACTGTATTTCCAGGTGTTTAGCCAGGGCGCTTTTGGCGAACGGTCGGCCAGCCTGTATGTACATTTGTAAATACGAAATTGCTCATGTACGTTGCATGGGACGAGGCCAAGAACCACGCCAACATGCTCAAGCACGGCATCGATTTCAACGATGCGGTGCTGATGTTCCAGCGCCCGGTGCTGTCCTTGCGCGATGAGCGCCTGGACTACGGCGAGGAGCGCTGGGCCAGCCTCGGTTGGATCAGGGGCCTGGTGGGCGTGGTGGTCCATACCGAGCGGCGGGGTCATGCGGTGCGCATCATCTCGGCGCGAAAAGCCACTAAGCGGGAGGCTAAATATTATGTCCAACGGATCGAAAACTGATTGGGATCGCCTGGCGAAAACCGATGACCAGGGCATCGATACTTCTGATATTCCCGAGCTGGATGACGATTTCTTTCGCCGCGCCGAGGTGCACCTGCCGGGCAAGAAGGCCGTGACCATTCGCCTGGACGCCGATGTGCTGGAGTGGTTCAAGGGCCAGGGCGCGGGTTACCAGACGCGGATCAACCAATTGCTGCGCCAGTACATGCAGGCCCACCGGGACTGAGGCCTGTGCATCATTTCAGGAGGCGGGCGGATGGCCCGCCGCTCTTTCCGGCCGGCCGTGGAGGGTGGTCGCCATTGCGATTCCTGTCTGAAATATTCATTTACAACTACCCCCGTCCTCAAGCTCAATCTGCTCCCTTGCCTGGTGCGAAGGAGTGCGCTCTTTCGTGCAGGCTATAGTTTTGTGCTCACCCTGACCTCATCCGCAAATAAGGTGCTTTCGTATGTCTCGCTTTGCCTCCCGCAATACTTGGCTGGCCGTTGGTGCCGCGTTGCTGTGCCTGCACTTGCCCGTGCAGGCCCAGGAGCGTTTTACCCTGAACATTCCCGGGGTTTCGGATGACCGGCTGTTCACCACGGGCAATGCCAGCGATGCCAAGGGCTGTGGCGGGCACAATAATTCCCCGGCCTTGAACTGGACCGCCGGCCCGACCGGGACCTTGAGCTACGCCATCGTCATGCACGACCCGGACGGGGCCAAGGGCCAGGGCGTGGATCACTGGGTGCACTACGGCATCAAGCCCACCACCCGGCAGATTCCCGCCGGTGCCGGCAACAAGCCGAACCTGGAAGGGCTGGCCGGCCTCAACAGCCGCAACGGTACTTCCTATATGGGCCCGTGCCCGCCGGTGGGTGACAGCGCGCACCACTACATCATCCAGATCTACGCCCTGGACCTGCCGCCGGAAGCCCTGCCCGCCGGGCTGACCCGCGCCCAACTGCTGGAAAAGATCAACGGTCACGTACTGCGCAACAGCAGTGTGGTGCGCCGCTATTCCCGCTGAGTGAAATTTTTTCGAAGGCTTAACCCGAATCGCCCAGGGGCTTCGTCTGAAGGGGGGAATGGATCATTTCTTTCCGAGGTCAGCCCCATGTCCCTTCCCGTGCATTTCCTTCGTCCGGCCGCCCAGGGTTTTGCCGCCGGCCTGTTGCTGGCAGTTGCCGGCTGTGGTGTGTCGTCCAAGCCCGAATCCGCTGCCGGCTCGTCAACCCAGGGAGCATTGCAGGCTGCGCCTCAAGCGCAGTACGAGGTGCAGCATGCCGATGCCACCATGGCCAAGCGCGCTGTGCATCCCATGAGGTTGTCAGCGCCGATGCCGGCGCCCATTAGCTCACGGGATTCGCTGGTGGCCGGTTACCGCGACGAGCCCCGGGAGCAGTACCAGAAACTGCCGGACAACCCGATCCACAGCGTCGCCGAAGCACCGGTCTCGACCTTCAGCGCCGACGTCGATACGGGTGCCTATGCCAACGTCCGCCGCTTGCTCAACCAGGGCAGCCTGCCGCCGGAGGGCGCGGTGCGCCTGGAGGAACTGGTCAACTACTTCCCCTACGATTACGCCCTGCCCACGGACGGCTCGCCCTTTGGCGTGACCACCGAGCTGGCGCCGTCGCCGTGGAACCCCCATACCCGCCTGCTGCGCATCGGCATCAAGGCATCGGATCGCGCGGTGGCGGAGCTGGCCCCGGCCAACCTGGTGTTCCTGGTGGATGTCTCCGGCTCCATGGATCGCCGTGAAGGCCTGCCCCTGGTGAAAAGCACCCTCAAGCTGCTGGTGGATCAACTGCGGGACCAGGACCGGGTGTCGCTGGTGGTCTACGCCGGTGAATCACGGGTGGTGCTGGAGCCCACGTCCGGTCGTGACAAGGCGAAGATCCGCACTGCCATCGACCAGCTCACCGCGGGTGGTTCCACGGCGGGCGCCTCGGGTATCCAGCTGGCCTACCAGATGGCCCAGCAGGGTTTTATCGACAAGGGCATCAACCGCATCCTGCTGGCCACCGACGGCGACTTCAACGTCGGCGTCAGCGACTTCGACAGCCTCAAGGCCATGGCCGCCGAGAAGCGCAAGAGTGGTGTCTCCCTGACCACCCTGGGGTTCGGCGTGGACAACTACAACGAGCACCTGATGGAGCAACTGGCCGACGCCGGTGACGGCAACTACGCCTACATCGACAACCTGCGCGAAGCGCGCAAGGTGCTGGTGGACCAGCTCAGCTCGACCCTGGCGGTGGTGGCCAAGGACGTGAAGCTGCAAGTGGAGTTCAACCCGGCCCAGGTCAGCGAATACCGCCTGCTGGGTTATGAGAACCGTGCACTCAAGCGAGAAGACTTCAGCAACGATAAGGTCGACGCCGGGGAAATTGGTGCAGGGCATACGGTTACCGCGTTGTATGAAATTGTCCCGGCTGGCGAGAAGGGTTGGCTGGAGCCGCTGCGTTATACCCAGGCCAAGGCGCCGCAACAGAGTGGCAAGCAGGGCGAACTGGCCATGCTGCGGCTGCGCTACAAGGCGCCGGAAGGCGGCAGCAGCCGCCTGATCGAACGGCCCATCAGTGCCCAGCAGCCGGGCAGCCTGGCGGCGGCCAGCCCCGACCTGCGCTTCGCCGCAGCCGTGGCGGCGTTCTCCCAGCAGCTCAAGGACGGCCGCTACACCGGCAACTTCAGCCTGGCCGACACGGTCAAACTGGCCCAGGGCGCCAAGGGTGCCGACCCTTACGGCCTGCGAGGCGAGTTCGTACAGCTGGTGGAGCTGGCGCAAAGCCTGCAAACTCAGGCGCCGAAAGCCCAGGCGGCGCAGCCCGTGGACTTGAGCCAAGTGCAGAGCCGCCTTGAGTAGACCTCAGACCCGCAGTGAACAGGAGTTCAACCGCCCTATGTCTGCTGCCCAATCCACCAGCGACGCCAGCAGCGATGAAACGCTGCTGGCGCGTTACCGTGCCGGAGACCCCGCGGCCTTCGAGGTGCTTTACCAGCGCCATCGCCAGGGCTTGTATCGCTTTGTGCTGAGCTTGTGCGGCAAGGCCGAGCTGGCGGATGAGGTCTACCAGGAAACCTGGCTCAGCCTGATCCGCAGCACCAGCCAGCCCCAGGGCCGGGCCCGCTTCCGGACCTGGTTGTACCAGATTGCCCGCAACCGCTTGATCGACCACTGGCGCAAGCACGGCCAGCGCAACCCGTTGCACGACAGCTATGACGAACAACTGCACGGTGAAGCCGACCATGCCCCCGGCCCCGAACAGCAACTGAGCCTGTGCCGCGACCAGCAGCGTATCGAAGCCGCCCTGCAGGACCTGCCCGAAGACCAGCGCGAGGTGTTCTTGCTGCGGGCCCACGGCGACCTGGAACTGCCAGAAATCGCCAGCCTGACCCAGGCTCCCCTGGAAACGGTGAAAAGCCGTTTCCGCTATGCGTTGAAAAAATTGCGTCGGCTCCTGGCCGAGGAGGTACTCACATGACTGACGCCCGACAGACCCCAACCCCCGAAGAGCAGATGCTGGCGCATATCCGCCAACACAGCGCCCAGGAACCACCGGCCCATCTGGATGCCCTGATCCTGGCCACTGCCCGCCGCGAAGCCCCGGCGCCCAGGCCGAGCCTCTGGCAGCGCTGGATGCGCGCCTGCCAGCGGCCGCGCTATCAACTGGCCTTTGCCAGCCTGTTTGGCGTGGCCCTGGTCATTGGCTTGCTGCGGCCCTCCCCGGAGCACTATCCACAAGAGCAGGCCTTTGTCCCTGCGCCCGCTCCAGCCCCAGCTGCGCCCATGGCGCGCCAGGCGGCGCCACGTTCCGCCGAGCTGGCCGGGGCCTTGAGCGTCCCTGAGCCGGCTGCCCCTTCGCCCATCGCTCCGGCTGCCCCTGTCGGCAGTTTTGCCGCGGCGCCGGAGATGGAAGCGTCCGCTGATGCAGCGCCACCTGCGATGGCCAAGCCCAGGGCCGAGTCGAGCAAGCTGGCCAAGCGCATGTCGGCGCCGGCCGCGCCCCGGGCGATCAAGCGATTGAATGAGCAACTGCAGACAGTGCTGCGTCTATGGGACGAGGGCCAGAACCGCGCGGCGGCCGAGCTGCTGCTCCAGCTGCAGGAAACTTATCCACAGGAGGATCTGGACGCGCGCCTGCAAGCCTTGCGTCGTCAATAAGGTGCGGGGGTTGGCTGTCGCAGCGGAAAACGCGCACTATCTGCCCAGTTTCCAGAAAGTGAGAGGCCGGTCATGGCACCCCGCATCGACCGTATTGCTGCAATGTTGAACTGCCCGATCAAGGGCGCGGAGCTGCGCCAGGCCATCAAGGAAAGCCGCAAGGACTTTGGCCTTGAAGAGGGCGAGGACCTCGATCAGCAGGCCGACGACGAAGACGATCAGGCGGACCCGCACTCCGACGCCGTCGAGGAGGAGTGACCCTGGCAGCCCCAGCGCTCAGGCGTAGGGGGTGGCGGGCAACTCGATGAACTCGGCGCAGGCACCGTCCGCGGTCATGCGCCGGGCCCGTTCCGGCAGCAGCCGGGCGTGGTTTTCCACTTGCCAGCGATACCAGCTCAGGCGCTGCACGATCCGCCGCCGGCAGGGCTCCGGCAATTGCCCCAGCAGGTCGACACTCTCGGGCGCCCAGCGGGCTCGGGTCGAGTAGTAGCAGAACAGGTTTTCCCGCAGGCCGAAACAGTCCTCAATGCTTTCCTCGACGCTGTATGCGTAGCGCTCGAAGCTGGCGCTCAGTTGCTGTGCGCCGTCGGCGTTGTCCCGCAGGTAGGCGAAGATCCCCGGCCAATTGATGCAGTACAGGTGCTCGTCCCAATCGCCGTCCCGGGTCAGGTACTGGCCCTGGCCGCGAAAGAACTGCAGCACTTCCTCGCGCTCCAGAGCCACTTCAAAGTTGCTTTTCATCGGGTGTTCCCTTGACGTCGGCGATGCTCACAGATAACGCCACGCATTCGATCACGCAATCGAAGCCGATTTCCAGGCGCAGGTGATAACCGGGGTCCAGGCGAGTGAGCTGGGTGCGCATGCGCCCGTCGAAGCGCGTGCCGCTGACCGCCAGTTCGCTGATGCCCTGGACCTTGAGCACGAAACTGCAGTGGGTCGCCGCCTCGATCACCGGCCAGCTGGCAGGCACAGACAAGCGCGGCAGTTCACCGCTCAGGTGCAGGCTCAGTTGCTCGCCCTGGAACTGCGGGCCCGAGGTCTTCAGGTCATAGGGCGTGGCGGTCACATCGAACTCGGCCCGCCAGGCTTCAGGGTTGTCGATGCCGAACAGCCAATCCCCGCCGAAACGCTCACGGTGCGGGATTGCCCGGCACTCTGCCAGCGAAGGCAATTGCGCGCGGACCAGGTCTTCCTGCCAGCGCTCCCGTGCCGCGTCCAGCAGGCGCTGGAAAAGGTCCCGGCTGTTGTCGATCACCCCTGGCCAGTTGCTGGGCCACTGATCGTATTCGTAGTCGTCCTCGATGGGCTCCCAGATCTGTTCGAAGTCATAGTCCGGGTCATCCAGGGCCGCTTGCAGCACCTCCACCAGCCGCTGTCGATGCCGGAAATTTTCCCGGGAACCGTGGCGCATCAGGCCGTAGTGGCGGACCAGGTATTCGCGGTCGTCCGGGTCATTGGGGTTGTAGCGGTTCAGTTCGGCATCCAGGGCCGGGGGCATGTCATAGCCCATGAACCAGGTGACCCAGTCGCGTATCTGGGGCTCGAAGGGTTGATTGTGCAGGGGATGGCGCAGCATCGGGACCTCCTGTCCGGGGGCGGCGAATGTAGCAAGTTGCGCCTCGCCAGGACAGCCCGGGGCCGTCATGTGTGCGGGGTGCCGTCCGGGCATCGTGCCGTTTTGCATCGCGGATCAACAAAAAAGCCCCAGGCCGTAGGACCTGGGGCTTTTTCGCTGAAGATGGCGCACTCGGCGGGATTCGAACCCACGACCCCTGCCTTCGGAGGGCAGTACTCTATCCAGCTGAGCTACGAGTGCAGTGCGGGCGACATCATACCTATGTCGACTCGGGGCGTCCACGCCGGTTTTCATCGGCTGGTGCTTGTCCGTCGCAACCCCCGGAAACCCGGGCCGTAGTGGCAGTTTTTCCTGCTGAAGCTTCCTCGTACCTGCGCGCAACCTGCAGCCAGAACCGTGCAATCACGGGGCACAGGGAGGTGCAGGAGATGAACTGTTCCATGCCGGGCGGCCTGCAAGCGGGCCTGCCGGACCAACTGTTCGAAGCCAGCTGGAGGGCGGTATTGCCCGGTTTGCAGCGCCGCGCCCGGCAGTTGGCGCGGGGCAACGCCGATGGCGCCCAAGAGTGGCTGGCGGCCACGGCGATCAAGGCGCTGCTGTTCTTTCGCCGCTCGCCGGAGCGGATCCGCGACCCCCAGGGCTTTCTGTTCCTGGTGCTGGACCATGTGTTTGTCGACAGCTGCCGGCGGCGGGCGCGGGAGCAGCGCCTGTTCGTGGATTTCGCCGATTTCGAGGAGGACCCGCTGCAGCAACTGGAAGCCCCGCAGATGTCGGTGCTCGACCAGGTGGAATTGCTGGAGACCCTGGCCCTGCTCAGTCGACGGGTGGCGCAACTGCCGCCGAAGAAGCGCCGCCTGTTTGAACTAAAGTTTGTCGACGACCTGCCCTATCCCCACATCGCCGCCGAGCTGGGCATGAACCAGCCCTTGGCGCGCAAGTATGTGCAGCTGTTGCGGGCGCAGTTGCGTTGATGCGGCCTGAGGTTTCACAGCCGGCTCGCTCGGGCGTTCCTGTTCAGTGAGCCTGTTTTCGATGCTGTAGCCGGTGCCGCCGCCTTCTGCGGTGGGCCATTCCATCTAAGGAGAGATGTATGCCCGATCCAATGGTCAACTCGCAGATCACCGATGCCGTCACCCAGACCAACGTCAAGGTCGTGGCCGAGGCTCCGGCCCAGGCCATCGCCTCGCTGTACCAGGTGGCCAGCCACTCGGCCGGCTTGTCTTTGCAGAACGCGGTCAACAGCCAGCAGGCGCTCAACCAGATCTCCAATGCGGTGGTGTCCAAGGCCGTGGCGCTGATCATGGCGATCGGCGAGTAGGGCTGACCGCCCGGGAGAATCGTCATGGCCTGGTTCAAGAAGAAAACCCCACCCGCAGCCGCGGCCGATGAAAGCGCCGGCGCGGCGGCCGACCCTGGCGCCGCTGCAGTAGCCGCCGAGCCTGAGGCACCCTCGGCGATGGCCGGTGACGCCGCCTCGATAGCCAGCGCGCCGGCGCCCGAACCTGCGCCATCGCCTGCAGGCCCGGCGCAGCCCTCGATGATGCAGACGATGAACGCGCACCTGCTCAAGCAGGCCGGCACGCCCAGCAGCGACAGCACCGATGCCCTGAACAGCCAGATCGTCCAGGCGGTGCAGTTCAGCAATGCCCAGACCTTCAGCTATGCCCCGGCGCAGATCGCAGCAGCGCCGGACATGATGATCAGCCAGGCCGCCGGCCTGGTGGCGCAGTCGGCGGCGGGGTATTTCGACGGGGTCAGCAAGCTGGCCCTGGCGGCCCAGGCGGTGCTGCTCAAGCAGATGACCGAGAACATCGTCAAAGAGAACGTCAAGGGTGCTGCCGAGGATGCACTGGGCGCGTTGGTCACCGATCTGCTGGTGGGCGCGGCGGCAGCGGTGGCGGCGGCTGCCGGGGCCATGGAGGCCGACGCGGCCGGCGTGGCCATCGACAAGATCGACCAGAGCATCGCCAAGTACAGCAGCACCCTGGCCAATCGCACACCGTCCTCCTGAGCAAGCGCCCCGGGCGCGCCAGGTGCCCGGGGCCTGCACGGCCAGGAGCATGACCGCGACACAGGCTTTTCCCCTGGCGTTGAAGTTCGACGGACCCGGTGCCCAGCCCTTCAACGTCATTCATTGAGTAAGGAGCATGCAATGGCGAATGAAGAGCAGACCCCGATGGCGACGATATTCGGCTTTGCCGAGAAGTATCTGAAACGCCCGTTGACCCAGGTCGAGCGCCAGGTACTGGAGGCATTTGCCCAGGACAAGCCGCTGGACATGTCCAGGGCCGCGCAACAGAGCGTCGATCAGGCGCGGCAGCGGGCCACGGAGCTGATGCAGTCCGATGGGCTGCGCACCCGGCAGATCATCGATCAACTGGCCGGTTCCGCCGCCGCGGGCAAGGCCGATCCCCAGGCGCGGGAGCTGGTGCTGCGCCAACTGCTGGCGGCCGCCGAGTCCGAGGAGCCGCTGTCGGTATCGCCCCCCGGGGCCGGCCTGGTGACGACCGCCGCCGCTGCAGCCGCCGCGGCGGCGCTGGCGCCGGCACTGTCCCCGGCCAGCTTCCCGGTGGACGATCCGCAGCTCAAGGCAATGATCAGCGCCCTGGTCCAGCAGGAGGTGAAAGCCGCGGTCGAGGCGCGGATGGCCGGGCTGTCGCAGAAAGTCGAAGACACCCTCAAGCAACTGACCGCCGGCAGTGGGCAATAAGGGCCCCCTGAAATAACCGCAAGGCCGTTCAAGCCCCGCTTCACAGCATCAGGGCTGCCACGTTCACTCAATGACACGGAATGCTCCGTGTGCCTAACAAAGGAAGTTGAGCCATGCCACTTGTAAACGAACAAATCACCGATGCCGTCACCCAGACCAACGTCAAGGTCGTCGCCGAAGCGCCGGCCATGGCGATGGGCACCATCTACCAATCCATGGCCCAGGCCACCGCGATCCTGTTCCAGAACTCGGTCTCGGCGCAGC
>NZ_JBXALN010000005.1:87517-732260 GCF_058799535.1 Pseudomonas sp. GW822-FHT06D10
CAGCAGCAAAACACCCTGGCCCAGGCGGCCACCAACCAGGGCGTGATGCAGATCTACAGCGTCGACACCACCGCCGGGGCGGCGGCCACCGAAAAAGTCGCCCAGGGCGGGGTCTCCGACAACCTCACCAGCCTGTTGACGGTTCTCAAGTCCTTTCAGAGTTGATGGCTGAAAGCCTGATTTTCCGTTGAACCTACCTGCTGAAAAAATGGAGTTTTTATGAGCACAGTCAGTCCGCAAATCACCGATGCCGTCACCCAGACCAACGTCAAGGTCGTCGCCGAAGCGCCAGCCATGTCGATGGGCACCATCTACCAGTCCATGGGCCAGTCCGTGGCCATCCTGTTCCAGAACTCGGTTTCGGCGCAGCAGCAGCAAAACACCCTGGCCCAGGCGGCCACCAACCAGGGCGTGATGCAGATCTACAGCGTCGACACCACCGCCGGTGCGTCGGCCACCGAGAAAGTCGCCCAGGGCGGTGTGGCCGACAACCTCACCAGCCTGTTGACGGTGCTCAAGTCGTTCAGTAGCTGACCGTTCCCCAGGCGCCATGCCAGCGCCCCCGCCGCCTGCCTAGGCTGCGGGGGCGTTGTCTTTTGCCCGGCGGCATGGGAGGTTGAAGCGGATTTTTTACCGCTAGGCGCCTTTACGTTCTTTTTTTCGAACAGCCTATTGTCCTTTACCCCCGTTGACCCTAGGATTCGTTTGAGATTTCAAACGCTCTTGCCTGGGTGCCCAAACGCACGTCTATTCTTGTGTGCGACTTTTTCGTGCTTTTACCCAGTGAACGATTTTCCTGACGGCAGCCTGGCCACGGGCTGGTGACAGCGCCCCGGCGCTCTCCTCCTGACCTGGCGCCTTTCTACAATCACAATTCGCCCCGCGTATGCGCGGTGCTGTTAAGGAAGCCGACATGCAGCTCAAAGACGCCCAGTTGTTCCGCCAACAAGCCTTCATCGATGGAGCTTGGGTCGACGCGGACAACGGCCAGACGATCAAGGTCAACAACCCCGCTACCGGTGAAATCCTCGGTACCGTGCCAAAGATGGGCGCTGCCGAAACCCGCCGCGCCATCGAGGCCGCCGACAAGGCCCTGCCGGCCTGGCGTGCCCTGACTGCCAAGGAGCGCGCCACCAAGCTGCGCCGCTGGTATGAATTGCTGATCGAGAACCAGGACGACCTGGGTCGCCTGATGACCCTGGAGCAGGGCAAGCCGCTGGCCGAAGCCAAGGGCGAAATCGCCTACGCCGCCTCCTTCATCGAATGGTTCGCCGAAGAAGCCAAGCGCATCTACGGTGACGTGATTCCCGGCCACCAGCCCGACAAGCGCCTGATCGTGATCAAGCAGCCGATCGGCGTGACCGCGGCCATCACCCCGTGGAACTTCCCGGCGGCGATGATCACCCGTAAAGCCGGCCCGGCCCTGGCCGCCGGTTGCACCATGGTCATCAAGCCCGCTTCGCAAACCCCGTTCTCGGCCCTGGCCCTGGTGGAACTGGCGCACCGTGCCGGCATCCCGAAAGGCGTGCTGAGTGTGGTCACCGGCAGCGCCGGCGACATCGGCGGCGAGCTCACCAGCAACCCGATCGTGCGCAAGCTGTCGTTCACCGGCTCTACCGAGATCGGTCGCCAGCTGATGGCCGAATGCGCCAAGGACATCAAGAAAGTCTCCCTGGAGCTGGGCGGCAACGCGCCGTTCATCGTGTTCGACGACGCGGACCTGGATAAGGCCGTCGAAGGCGCGATCATCTCCAAGTACCGCAACAACGGCCAGACCTGCGTCTGCGCCAACCGCCTGTACATCCAGGATTCGGTCTACGACGCCTTCGCCGAGAAATTGAAGGCAGCAGTGGCCAAGCTGAAGATCGGCAACGGCCTGGAAGAAGGCACCACCACTGGCCCGCTGATCGACGAAAAAGCCGTGGCCAAGGTCCAGGAACACATCGCCGACGCCCTGAAAAAAGGCGCGACCCTGCTGGCCGGCGGCAAGTCCATGGAAGGCAACTTCTTCGAGCCGACCATCCTGGTCAACGTGCCCAAGGATGCAGCCGTGGCCAAGGAAGAAACCTTTGGCCCACTGGCGCCGCTGTTCCGCTTCAAAGACGAAGCCGAAGTCATCGCCATGTCCAACGACACCGAGTTCGGCCTGGCCTCGTACTTCTATGCCCGTGACCTGGGCCGTGTGTTCCGTGTGGCCGAGGCCCTGGAATACGGCATGGTCGGGGTCAACACCGGCCTGATCTCCAACGAAGTGGCGCCGTTCGGCGGCATCAAGGCCTCGGGCCTGGGCCGTGAAGGTTCCAAGTACGGGATCGAGGATTACCTGGAAATCAAATACCTCTGCCTGGGTATCTGATCCGGTTTCAAGCGCCGGGGGCACGAGAGCGCTGTCCCCCTGCGCAGCTTTAAAAAACGCACTTTTCAAGGTGGCCCGGGACCGCTCCGACAGTCGATCATCGCATGCTGTCGCAGGCGCTTCCCCGCCCCGCAACCCTTGAATCACACCGCTGCCGCAGCGGTGAATGAGGACACTATGAGCAAGACCAACGCATCTTTGATGAAACGCCGTGAAGCCGCTGTACCGCGCGGTGTTGGCCAGATTCACCCGATCTTCGCCGACAGCGCGAAGAACGCCACCGTCACCGACGTTGAAGGCCGCGAGTTCATCGACTTCGCCGGCGGTATCGCGGTACTGAACACCGGTCACGTGCACCCGAAGATCATCGCCGCAGTGACCGAGCAATTGAACAAGCTGACCCACACTTGCTTCCAGGTCCTGGCCTACGAGCCTTACGTGGAGCTGTGCGAGAAAATCAACGCCAAGGTGCCAGGTGATTTCGCCAAGAAAACCCTGCTGGTGACCACCGGTTCCGAAGCCGTCGAGAACGCCGTGAAGATTGCCCGTGCCGCCACTGGCCGCGCCGGCGTGATCGCCTTCACCGGCGCCTACCACGGCCGCACCATGATGACCCTGGGCCTGACCGGCAAGGTCGTGCCGTACTCGGCTGGCATGGGCCTGATGCCAGGCGGCATCTTCCGCGCGCTGTACCCGAATGAACTGCACGGCGTGAGCATCGACGACTCCATCGCCAGCATCGAGCGCATCTTCAAGAACGACGCCGAGCCTCGTGATATCGCCGCGATCATCATCGAGCCAGTACAGGGCGAAGGCGGCTTCTACGTCGCGCCCAAAGAGTTCATGAAGCGCCTGCGCGCCCTGTGCGACCAGCACGGTATCCTGCTGATCGCTGACGAAGTGCAGACCGGCGCTGGCCGTACCGGCACCTTCTTCGCCATGGAACAGATGGGCGTTACCGCCGACCTGACCACCTTCGCCAAGTCCATCGCCGGCGGCTTCCCGCTGGCCGGTGTCTGCGGCAAGGCCGAGTACATGGACGCCATTGCTCCAGGCGGCCTGGGCGGCACCTACGCCGGTAGCCCGATCGCCTGTGCGGCGGCCCTGGCGGTGATGGAAGTGTTCGAGGAAGAGCACCTGCTGGATCGCTGCAAGGCTGTTGGCGAGCGCCTGGTGACCGGCCTCAAGGCCATCCAGGCCAAGTACCCGGTGATCGGTGAAGTGCGTGCCCTGGGCGCGATGATCGCGGTGGAACTGTTCGAGAATGGCGACAGCCACAAGCCGAACGCCGCTGCCGTGGCCCAGGTCGTGGCCAAGGCTCGCGACAAGGGGCTGATCCTGCTGTCCTGCGGCACCTACGGCAACGTTCTGCGGGTTCTGGTACCGCTGACCTCGCCGGATGCCCAGCTGGACAAAGGCCTGGCCATCATCGAAGAGTGCTTCGCTGAACTCTGATGACGCTGTGACCTGATCGACAGAAAAACCCGCTTCGGCGGGTTTTTTTTCGCCCTCAGGCGGCTCCAGGGGGATTTGCGTTGTATGGAAGCCCGCGCATTGACTAAGGTGCAAGGGATTGCCTAGGGAGCGTGCTGCATGACCGCTGTTGATTTACCCGCTGTACCTCGCGTGCTGATTGCCGAGGCTGATCCCTGGTCTCGTGATTTGCTCAAGCAAGTGCTGTTGAACGTGCGCTGTGATGCGCGTCTGGACTTGTGTGCCGACGGTCAGGAGGCCATGGACCTGCTGAGCGCCAAACCCTATGACCTGATCATTGCCGATTGGGAGCTGCCGGGCATCGATGGCCTGTCGCTGCTGCGCGCGGTGCGCCAGCGCAAGCGCAACCCGGTGCAGCCGTTCATCCTGTTGAGCGTGCGCAGCGACAGCGCCAGCGTGCGCGAGGCCTTGCCCCTGGCGCCCACTGCCTACCTGACCAAGCCCCTGAACATGGAAGGGCTGACCCAGCGCCTGCAGGGCCTGCTGCTGGACGCCGGCCAGGAAGTCTCCTGCGAGGTGCCGGCCCTGGCGCCGGGCATGACCCTGTGGCCCTTTCTCGAACGCCGGCGCGATGTGGCCGACGGCGCGCCGCTGCTCACCGACGTGCAACTGGCGGTCAAGCGCAGCCTCAACCCCGAAGGCCTGGACCTCAAGGTGCTGGAGGAAGAGATCCGCACCGATCCCCAGGTCACCGCGGTGCTGATCGCTGCAGCCAACAGCGCCGCGCAGCACCATGGCGACGGCGTGCAGACCCTGTCCCAGGCCCTGCATCGGCTGGGCACCGGGCAGAGCATGAACCTGATCCTCGGCCTGACCCTCAAGCGCAGCGCGCGCCTGAGCGATCCGGCCCTGGCCGACTATGCCGAGCGCTATTGGGAGCTGTCCCTGCATACCGCGGAATACGGCCGGACCCTGGCGCGCCTGCTGGACCTGGACCAGGAGCGCTGCTACTGCGCCGGGCTACTGCATCGCCTGGGCGACCTGGCGCTGCTGCGTTGCCTGCAGGAGTGGAAACAGGCCGGCGGCGAGCTGGACGACCAGGAAGAAATCGGCGATGCCCTGGAGCGCTTTGGCGCGGCCTACGGCTCGGCGCTGCGGACCCGCTGGCGCATGCCCCTGGAACTGCGGGAACTGATTGCCTCGATCTACCAGTTGGGCGGTGGGGTGTATTCCCGCGAGGCGCTGGTGATGAACCTGGCGGCGCAGCTGGCGCGGCTGACCGAGCACGAAGGGGTGGAAGAGATCGCGCGCTGCAAGACCGCGCGGCTGCTGAAGGTCGGGCTGCCGGAACTGACCCGCCTGCGCAAGGGCTGAACCACTGTAGGAGCCGGCTTGCCGGCGAAGAGGCCTTCGAGTCTTGTGCAAGCCTTGCGGGCCAGCCAGCTCCTACGGGCGAGTGATCGCGGGTTTATCCGGTGATGATGCGGTTCTTGCCCTGGCGCTTGGCTTCGTACATGGCGCTGTCGGCGCGGGCGAACAGGTTGTCCAGGCTTTCGTCTTCCGCCAGCAGGCCGGTCAGGCCCTGGCTCACGGTGATGGTGAACGTCTGGCCCTGGTGGCTGAAATTCTGGCGCTGGATCTCCCGTTGCAGGCGCTCGGCTACCTGGCGCGCCATGTCCGCGGTGCAGCCGGGAAAAACCGCGGCGAACTCCTCGCCACCGATCCGCCCGAACAGGTCGCCGCGACGCAGGGCCGCGCGCCCGCTTTCGGCGATGCGCTGCAGGACGATGTCGCCTTCGGGGTGGCCGTAGGTGTCGTTGATCACTTTGAAGTCATCGATATCCAGCAGCAAGAAGGCCAGGGACGAACCTTGCAGGCGCGCCTGCTCGAACTCGCGGTGGGCGCATTCGAAGAAGTGCCGACGGTTGCTGCTCTGGGTCAGCACGTCGGTGGTGGCCAGGCGTTGCAACTCGGTTTCCAGCTGCTTCTTTTCGGTGATGTCTTCGGCGATGCCGACCACGATCAGGCGTTGCCCGGGCTCGGCATTGCGGTTGATGAAGCATTTGTCGCTGAGCCAGCGCACCTGGCCCTGGGCATCGATGATGCGGTACTCGCGATCTTCCACCGCGCCCTTTTCCAGGACCTGGGCCAGGCTGCGCTCGGCGTACTCCAGGTCATCGGGGTAGATGCTGTCGCGCCATTGATTGCAGTCCGCCAGGAGCAGGCCTGCGGGGCGACCGAAGATCCGTTCATAGGCCGGGCTGACGTACAGCACCTGGCGGCTGTCCCAGTCGAAGGCCCAGAGTACCGCGTTGACACTGACCAGCAGCGAGCTGAACAGCTGCTCGCGTTCGGTCAGGCGGGCCACTTCGCCCTGTGCATGCATCAGGGCCATCAGGGTTTGCGCGGCTTCGGGCCACTGTGGAAGCGCAGAGGGAGTGTGTGGGTTCTTGTTGACCATCGGCACAGATCTCAAAGGGCGTGCCGCGCGCCGTTAGGCAGCGGCTACAACCAAGCCCGCCTGGATGGCGAAGTGTTGTTTGAGATAGGGGATCGGGCGCTAAGTTCCCGGCCGCTACAGCGATAGCGCGAGCGCCCGCCAGACGGTCGAGAGGGGCCTGCAAGGCTTGATTTCAGAAGGGCAGCCCCTCGCCACGGGAGTGGCGAGGGGCTGGGGTCAGGCGGTGGTGGGACGCAGGGAATAGGTCTTGAGCTGATGGGCGAAATCGCGCAGGGACTGAATGCCGCTGGCCTCGGCCTCGTGTACCCAATCCTTGATGGCCGCGAGCATGTCGTGGCCGTTGGAGCTGGTCTTGACCCAGATCTGCTGCAGGGCCAGACGCTTCTCGTAGATCACCTTCAAGGCCTGGCTGTGCTCCAGCATGCTCTGGATGCGCAGGTGGTGGCGGTCTTCCAGCAGGCTGGTTTCCCGGGACAGCAGGCGCTTGGCACGGTGGAACTGGTGGCGCACCGAATGATCGACCTTGGCCAGTTCCTGTTTCACCAGCGGGCCGATCACCAGCTTGCGGTACTGGGCCATGATCTGGAACCGGTTGTTGAGGATGGCCATGGCGGTGTCCATGTCCAGGTGGCCCTTGCCTTCGACCCGGTGGGCGATGGGCGCCACGCGCTGGACCCTGGCCAGACGCAGGAAGCTGAAGACCTTGATCCAGGCCCAGCCCAGGTCGAACTCCCACTTCTTCACCGAGAGCTTGGCCGAGTTGGGGTAGGTGTGGTGGTTGTTGTGCAGCTCTTCGCCGCCGACGATGATGCCCCAGGGCACCAGGTTGGTGGCGGCGTCGCGGCATTCGAAGTTGCGGTAGCCCACCGCATGCCCCAGGCCATTGATGACCCCGGCGGCCCAGAACGGAATCCACATCATCTGGATGGCCCAGATGGTGATGCCGATGGTGCCGAACAGCAGCAGGTCGATGGCTGCCATCAGCGCCACGCCGCCCAGCTTGTAGCGGCTGTAGAGGTTGCGTTCGATCCAGTCTTCCGGGCAGTTCTTGCCGTAGATGCGCAGGGTCTCCGGGTTCTTCGCCTCTTCGCGATACAGCTCTGCGCCCTTGCGCAGCACGGTGGACAGGCCCTTGACCACCGGGCTGTGGGGGTCGTCGGCGGTTTCGCACTTGGCGTGGTGCTTGCGGTGGATGGCGGTCCACTCGCGGGTGTTCTGCGCCGTGGTCAGCCACAGCCAGAAGCGGAAGAAATGTTTCAGGCCGGCGTTGAGTTCCAGGGAACGGTGCGCGGAATAGCGATGCAGATAGACCGTGACCGCGACAATGGTCACGTGGGTCATCAACAGGGTGACTGCCACCAGTTGCCAGGCGGACAAGCCAAGTAAACCTTCATACCACATAGGCGATAAGGCCCTCGATAAAGAAAAAAACAGCCCAGGCATTATCACTAAGCCCACTGAGAAAACCAGTCGCCCTTTCAGATAAGAGTGGCGGAATGTTTCTTCCTCTATAATCCCAAACTTTTCGTGTGGAAATAGACGGACTTATGTCGGTTTCTTATCGCAATGGTTTGCGTGCCGCGCTGCTCTATCTGCTGTTGTCGCTGGTCTGGTTGCAGTTCAGTGGTTATTTATTGAGCAGTTTCTTCGATGAGTTTTCCGATCGGGCCCATTGGCAACTGGTTGGCGGCTATGCCTGGGCGGTGGTCAGCGCGGTGCTGATCTTCTTCGCCCGGGCCCGTCTGCTGCGGGTGTTGGGGGCCGATCGCTGGCTGCGCCACCAGCAGAAGGACCGCGAGCGCCTGCGCCAGGCGGCGGCGGTGTTCGACTGCACCCGCGAAGGGGTGCTGGTGAGCGATACCCAGGGGCAGATCGTCCACGTCAACCGCGCCTTCATCGAAATCACCGGCTACCAGCGCGAAGAGGTGCTGGGCCGCCAGCCGAGCCTGTTCAAGTCCGGGCATCATTCGGCGCAGTTCTATCAATCGATGTTCGACTCGTTGCAGAAGACCGATGAGTGGAGCGGTGAAATCTGGAATCGGCGCAAGAGCGGCGAGATCTACCCGCAATGGCAGACCATCCGCGCGATCCGCGATGAGCAGGGCGAGCTGACTCATTACGTTGCGGTATTTTCCGACATCAGCGCGATCAAGGATTCCGAGCACGAGCTGGCTCACCTGGCCCATCACGATCCGCTGACCGACCTGCCCAACCGCCTGCTGTTCACCGACCGTGCCGAACAGGCCCTGGCTTCGGCGCAGATCCACAAGCGCGGCTGCGCCATGCTGATGATCGATCTGGACCACTTCAAGATGATCAACGACAGCCTGGGGCACAACGTCGGCGACCAACTGCTCAAGGCGGTGGCCGAGCGCCTGGGCGGGATGTTCGGCCCGGGCATCACCCTGGCGCGCCTGGGCGGCGACGAGTTCGCGGTGCTGGCCGAAAGCTGCCCGCAGCTGGTGCAGGCGGCGGCCCTGGCCCAGCGCATCATCGACGGCCTCAAGGAGCCCTTCCAGCTCGGCGAGCAGCAGGTGGTGATCAACGCCAGTATCGGTATCAGCCTGTTTCCCAGCGACGCGCTGAGCGCCAGTCAACTGCTGCGCAACGCCGATGCGGCGCTGTTCAAGGCCAAAAGCGCCGGGCGCAACGGTTACGCCCTGTACACCGAGGAGCTCACCGCCCATGCCCAGCAGCGGGTGGAAATCGCCTTCGAGCTGCGCCGCGCTCTGGACCAGCAGGAACTGCGGGTCTACTACCAGCCGGTGCACGACCTCAAGACCAGCCGCCTGGTAGGCGTCGAGGCCCTAGTGCGCTGGGAGCATCCCGAGCGCGGGCTGGTGTCGCCGGCGGAGTTCATACCGATTGCCGAGCGCACCGGGATGATCGCCGAGATCGATGCCTGGGTCATGCAGCAGGCTTGCCGGCAGATGTGCCAGTGGCAGGCCGATGGCGTGGTGCTGTCGTTTATCGCGGTGAATGTCTCGACCCGCCTGTTCGCCCGCAGCGAGCTGTACCAGCAGGTGGCCCAGGTGCTGCACGAGACCGGGCTGGACCCGGCCTACCTGGAGCTGGAGGTCACCGAAAGCGCGGTGATGGACGATCCCGAAGTGGCCCTGGAGCAGATGCACCGTTTGCGCGAGCTGGGTATTCGCCTGGCCATCGACGACTTCGGCACGGGCTACTCCTCCCTGCTGCGGCTCAAGCGCCTGCCGGTGCAGAAGCTCAAGATCGACCAGGGTTTTGTCGCCGGCCTGCCGTTCGACGAGGACGATGCAGCGATATCCCGGGTAATCATTGCCCTGGCCCAGAGCATGGGCATGCAGGTGCATGCCGAGGGTATCGAGCAGGTGGAACAGGCGCGTTTTCTTCTGGAACACGCCTGCGACCTGGGCCAGGGCTACTGGTTCGGCCGGCCGATGCCGGCGGCGCAACTGGTCTGGAGCAACGCCCCGCAGATCCGTTGATCCCTGTAGCCGCTGGCGCAGGCTGCGAACGGTTTGGGCGGCATACCGACGTGGCAGGCGCGGTGTTGAGGTTTGGCGCAAGGGCGCCAGGCAAGGCCCTGGGGGCCTTTGCGCAGCCTCGCTGAAGCTCGGCAGCGGCTACAGGGTTGGGGCTAAGCTGCTGTCAGCTCGAATAATTTCTTCTGGTTATATAAACATTCTTAAATAGTATTTTTAAGAATATCCGGCCCTATCTAGTATTGCTCCCACGCCGCAAGCAGTGCCGCCACTGCCAGGCACATCCCACTCAGGAGCAACACCATGAGCGCATCTCTACGCAGCGTTGACGGCCAGGACGAAGCAACCATCTTGCGGGAAATTCAAAGCGCACTGCGCGACCTGCGCTTCGGTGCGGTGGAAATCACCGTGCACAACGCCCAGGTCGTGCAGATCGAACGCAAGGAAAAATTCCGTCTGCAGCAGCCCGGCCACAAACCGAGTTGAAAGTACCTCGCTGAACACCGCGTCACCCTCTCGCGAACGAGAGGCCCGACTGGTCAACCGGAGGGCGTCATCCATGACCCCCTGCACGAATCCCAGCGTTCCTTTTCGAATGCGGGCTGAAATCGCCATAAGAAAAATGCCAGCACCTTAAAAAATTTCAGGAGCTTCACCATGTCGTCGATTCGCCGTTATGCCCT
Organism: Pseudomonas sp. GW822-FHT06D10; assembly: GCF_058799535.1. Taxonomy (NCBI): domain Bacteria; kingdom Pseudomonadati; phylum Pseudomonadota; class Gammaproteobacteria; order Pseudomonadales; family Pseudomonadaceae; genus Pseudomonas; species Pseudomonas sp. GW822-FHT06D10. Next base: position 97,916 of record NZ_JBXALN010000005.1, read on the forward strand.
GGCCGCCCTCGCCAGCGCCGTTTTCGCCGGTTCCGCCGTTGCCAAGGACTATGAGCTGCTCAATGTGTCCTATGACCCGACCCGTGAGCTGTACCAGGATTACAACGCCGAGTTCGTGAACTTCTGGAAGAAGGACCACCCGGGCGACAACGTGAAGATCCAGCAATCCCACGGTGGCTCCGGCAAGCAGGGCCGGGCGGTGATCGACGGCCTGCGCGCCGACGTGGTGACCCTGGCCCTGGCCGGTGACATCGACGAAATCGCCAAGCTCGGCAAGACCCTGCCGGCGGACTGGCAGAAGCGCCTGCCCGACGCCAGCACGCCCTACACCTCGACCATCGTGTTCCTGGTGCGCAAGGGCAACCCCAAGGGCATCAAGGATTGGGGCGACCTGATCAAGAAAGACGTCTCGGTGATCACCCCGAACCCGAAAACGTCCGGTGGTGCACGCTGGAACTTCCTCGCCGCCTGGGCCTACGGCCTGAAGGCCGGTGGCAGTGAGGCCAAGGCTCAGGAATACGTCAAGGAGCTGTTCAAGCACGTACCGGTGCTGGATACCGGGGCCCGCGGCTCGACCATCACCTTCGTCAACAACGGCCAGGGCGACGTGCTGCTGGCCTGGGAAAACGAAGCTTTCCTGGCCCTCAAGGAAGACGGCGGCGCCGACAAGTTCGATATCGTCGTGCCTTCGCTGTCGATCCTCGCCGAGCCGCCAGTGGCGGTGGTGGACAAGAACGCCGAGAAGAAAGGCAACACCCAGATCGCCGAGGCCTACCTCAAGCACCTGTACAGCCCGGCCGGCCAGGAAATTGCCGCGAAGAACTTCTACCGCCCACGGGACAAGGACATCGCCGCCAAATATGCCCAGCAGTTCCCGAAACTGGACCTGGTAACTATCGACAAGGACTTCGGCGGCTGGAAAACTGCCCAACCGAAATTCTTCAATGACGGTGGCGTGTTCGACCAGATCTACACGGCGCAATAACCCTGTTGTAGGGGCTGGCTTGCCAGCGAAGGCGCCCCTGAGGGCAAAGCACGACTTGCGGGCCCTTTGGCCGGCAAGCCGGCTCCTACCAGGCAGAGCCCGCATTGAGTTGCGGGTTTTGCGTATCCGTTCCGTTAACCAAGGACTCTTATGTCGCGTCGTATCTCCCCCGTCATACCCGGCTTCGGGCTGACGCTGGGCTACACCTTGGTGTACCTCAGCCTGATTGTGCTCATCCCCCTGGCGGCGATGTTCGTGCATGCCGCGCAACTCACCTGGGAACAGTTCTGGGCGATCATTTCGGCGCCACGGGTGCTCGCCGCGCTCAAGCTGAGCTTCGGTACCGCGTTGTATGCGGCCATCATCAACGGCGTCATCGGCACCCTGCTGGCCTGGGTCCTGGTGCGCTACAGCTTCCCCGGGCGCAAGATCATCGATGCCATGATCGACCTGCCATTCGCCCTGCCCACCGCCGTGGCGGGCATTGCCCTGACCGCGCTCTACGCGCCCACCGGCCTGGTGGGGCAGTTCGCCACCGACCTGGGTTTCAAGATCGCCTACACCCCCCTGGGCATCACCCTGGCACTGACCTTCGTCACCCTGCCATTCGTGGTGCGCACGGTGCAGCCGGTGCTGGCGGACATCCCCCGTGAAGTGGAAGAAGCCGCCGCCTGCCTGGGTGCCAAGCCGTGGCAGGTGTTCCGCCATATCCTGGTACCGGCCCTGCTGCCGGCCTGGCTCACCGGTTTTGCCCTGGCCTTTGCCCGGGGCGTGGGCGAGTACGGTTCGGTGATCTTCATCGCCGGCAACATGCCGATGAAGACCGAGATCCTGCCCCTGCTGATCATGGTCAAGCTCGACCAGTACGATTACACCGGCGCCACTTCCATCGGCGTGCTGATGCTGGTGGTTTCCTTCATTCTGCTGCTGCTGATCAACCTGCTGCAGCGGCGCATCGAACGACCTTAAGGAGGCGCGACCATGTCCCAATCGTCCATTTCCGCCGCGTCCTCCGCCAACGCCGCCCGCCGTGGCAGCGCCACCTCGCGGCGCCTGCTGATCGGCCTCGGCTGGCTGATCTTCGCCCTGTTCCTGCTGCTGCCGCTGTTCATCGTGGTGTCCCAGGGCCTGAAGCTCGGCCTGGGGGCGTTCTTCGATGCGATCTTCGAGCCCGACGCCCTGTCGGCGCTGAAACTCACGGTGATCGCGGTGCTGATCTCGGTGCCCCTGAACCTGGTGTTCGGGGTCAGCGCGGCCTGGTGCGTGAGCAAGTACTCGTTCCGCGGCAAGAGCATCCTGGTGACCCTGATCGACCTGCCGTTCTCGGTGTCGCCGGTGATCGCCGGCCTGGTCTATGTGCTGATGTTCGGCGCCCAGGGCCTGTTCGGCCCGTGGCTTTCGGACCACGACATCCAGATCGTCTTCGCCTTGCCGGGCATTGTCCTGGCCACCATCTTCGTCACCGTGCCCTTCGTTGCCCGGGAACTGATCCCGCTGATGCAGGAGCAGGGCACCCAGGAAGAGGAGGCCGCCAGGTTGCTGGGGGCCAATGGCTGGCAGATGTTCTGGCACGTCACCGTGCCCAACATCAAATGGGGCCTGATCTACGGCGTGGTGCTGTGTACCGCCCGGGCCATGGGTGAGTTCGGCGCGGTGTCGGTGGTTTCCGGGCACATTCGCGGGGTCACCAACACCCTGCCGCTGCACGTGGAAATCCTCTACAACGAGTACAACCACGTCGCCGCCTTTGCCGTCGCCAGCCTGTTGCTGATCCTTGCGTTGTTCATCCTGCTGCTCAAGCAGTGGAGCGAATCCCGAATCAACCGCCTGCGCGCCAGCGCCGCGGAGGAATAAGTCATGTCGATCGAAGTCCGTAACGTCAGCAAGAACTTCAACGCCTTCAAGGCCCTGAACAGCATCAACCTGGACATCCAGAGCGGCGAGCTGGTGGCCCTGCTGGGCCCGTCCGGCTGCGGCAAGACCACCCTGCTGCGGATCATCGCCGGGCTGGAAACCCCGGACCAAGGCAGCATCGTGTTCCACGGCGAGGATGTCTCGGGCCACGACGTGCGTGATCGCAACGTCGGTTTCGTGTTCCAGCACTACGCCCTGTTCCGCCACATGAGCGTGTTCGACAACGTTGCCTTCGGCCTGCGCATGAAGCCGAAGAACCAGCGCCCCAGCGAGAGCAAGATCGCCGAGAAGGTCCACGAGCTGCTGAACATGGTGCAGCTGGACTGGCTCTCCGACCGTTACCCGGAACAGCTCTCCGGCGGCCAGCGCCAGCGTATCGCCCTGGCCCGCGCCCTGGCGGTGGAGCCCAAGGTGCTGCTGTTGGACGAACCCTTCGGCGCCCTCGACGCCAAGGTGCGCAAGGAGCTGCGGCGCTGGCTGGCGCGGCTGCACGAAGACATCAACCTGACTTCGGTATTCGTTACCCACGACCAGGAAGAAGCCATGGAAGTGGCCGACCGCATCGTGGTGATGAACAAGGGCGTGATCGAGCAGATCGGTTCCCCGGGCGAGGTCTACGAGAACCCGGCCAGCGACTTCGTCTACCACTTCCTCGGCGACTCCAACCGCCTGCACCTGGGGGAGGACAACCACGTGCTGTTCCGGCCTCACGAAGTGTCGCTGTCGCGTTCCGAACTGGAAGACCACCACGCCGCCGAAGTACGGGATATCCGTCCGCTGGGGGCCACCACCCGGGTGACCCTGAAGGTGGAAGGGCAGAGCGAACTGATCGAAGCCGAAGTGGTGAAGGACCACGACAGCCTGATCGGCCTGGCCCGTGGCGAAACCCTGTTCTTCAAGCCCAAGGTCTGGCAGAAACACGCCAGCCTCTGACCCCGCCGACATCACGCCCGCTGTAGGAGCTGGCTTGCCAGCGAAAGCGTCCTTCAGGTTTGCACCTGGCTCGAAGGCCTCTTTGCCGGCAAGCCGGCTCCTGCGGGGGCCGGCCCAATATTCCCGAAGCGTTCCCGGGCTTCAGACCATGGCTTTCTTGTGCCGCAGGGCCACCGGCCCGGAACGCTGCTCGATGGCCTGCTTCAGGTCATGGCGCAGCCCCAGCAGGAAGGCCAGTTCGGCCACCACGAACAGCGGGCCGACAATCAGCCCCGAAAGGTCGTCGACGAAGGCCGGCTTGCGGCCCTCGTAGTAATGGCCGATGAACTGGATCACCCAACCGATCACGAACAGGCCCAGGCCGCTGCTCAGCCAGAGCCCGGTACTTTGCGCCGCCAGCACCTGGCCGGCCCACACCGATAGCGCCATCAGCACCGTCATCAGCACCCCCAGGCGCACTTCCAGGCGCAGGTAGAACACTGACGCGGCCAGGGCCAGCAGCAACGCCGGCGACCACGACAGCCCGGCCATGCTCCAGGCGGGACGCGACAACAGCACGGCCACCGCCACCACAATCATCGGAATGCCGATAAAGTGGCTGGCGATATTGCGCGGGTCGCGGTGGTAGGCGGCGTATTGACTGAGATGATCAACGAGGCTTTTCATTGTTGTTCCTCCGTTAGGGTGGCTCGATCATGCCCGGCGGCGGTGCTCGGCTCTGTCAGCTAGGCGACAATCATTGCGATGCCCTGAGGGAAAGACCTGTTCATGGACCTGCACCAGTGGCGTGAATGCCTGATGACCGGCCAGTGGTTCAGCCACCTGCCGGCTTCCTTACAGAATAGTTTGCTCGACAGTGCGCGCCTGCGCCGGCTGACGGCGGGGCAGTGCCTGTTCCGGCGCGGCGATCCGCCCTGCGGGCTGTACGCGGTGCTGGAGGGCACGGTGCGGGTGGGCGCGGTCAGCGAGCAGGGCAAGGAGGCCTTGCTGAGCCTGATGGAAGCGCCCCACTGGTTCGGCGAGATCTGCCTGTTCGACGGCCAGCCCCGTACCCACGATGCCTACGCCGAGGGCGCCTGCACCCTGCTCCAGGTGCCGCAGGCGAACCTGCTGCAACTACTGGAGCAGCAGCCGCAATACTGGCGCCAGTTCGCCCTGCTGATGAGCCACAAACTGCGCCTGGCCTTTATCAACCTGGAGCAGTTGAGCCTGATGCCGGCCCCGGCGCGGGTGGCCAGCCGCCTGCTGGCGATGGCCGCCGGCTACGGTGAAGTGGCCCAGGCCCGCCGCGTGCTGCAACTGCCCCAGGAACAACTGGCGCTGATGCTCTCGCTGTCGCGCCAGACCACCAACCAGATCCTCAAGGAGCTGCAGCACCAGGGCATCCTGCGCCTGAGCTATGGCGAGATTGAAATCCTCGACACCGAGCGCCTGCGCGCCCTGACCTCGCCATAGAAGCCCCCGCGATGTCCCGGCCTCCCGTAGGAGCTGGCTTGCCAGCGAAGAGGCCCGCGAGATCGCCTTCGCCGGCAGCCGGTTCCTACGAGCCACGATAGGTCGAGAACCCATAAGGGCTGAGCAACAACGGAATGTGGTAATGCTGCTCGGTCTGCCTGACCTCGAAGATCACCGGGATCTCCGGAAAGAAGGTCTCGCGCTTGGCTTGCCTGAAGTACTCGCCGGTCTTGAACACCACCCGATACTCGCCGGCCGTCAGCGCCCGGCCCGCCGGAAACAGCTCGGCAATCCGCCCCTGCTCATTGGTCACCCCTTCGGACAAGGGCTTCCAGTCCTGGCCCACCTGCTGCTCCAGGGTCACCTTGACCCCCGGCGATGGCAGGCCGTTCTCCAGGTTCAGCACGTGCACGCTCAACGGATTGCCTGCCGCCAGGGCCAGGCTCGACAAACCACACAGGCCGATGGCCGCCAGACTATTACGCAAAACATTCATGCCCCACTCCTTCCTCGATTGAACAAACAACAGAACCTGTAGCCGCTGCCGAGCCCGCGAGGCTGCGAACGACCGCAACGCGGGCGCAGGCTTTCACGATCACTCACGCCCGGCCTCGGCAGCCAACCCCACCCGCTGCGCGGCCTGGAGCGCACATGCCTCGTCCTGCGCCGCGCCACCGGCCCCGGCAATCCCGATGGCCCCCACCAACTGCTTGCCGGCAAACAACGCAAGGCCGCCGCCGAGCAACAACAGCTCCGGCAAGGTATTGAGATTGGCCGCCTCGGGGTTGTTGCGCGCCCGTTCGGCGAACAGCCGGCTCGAAGTCTTGGTCGACAGCGCGGTGTAGGCCTTGCGCTGGCTGGCCGGGCCGTTGTGCGGGCCCACCCCATCGCCGCGCATCGCCACCAGCAGGTTGCCGCCACGGTCCAGCACCGATACCGCCGCGGTGCACTGGGCCAGGCTGGCATCGGCCAGCTGGCGGGCGGTGGCCAGGTCCAGTTCGGCATGGCGCGGCAGTTCGAGCGCCGCCAGGGCCGTGCCGGCGAGGCTCAGGCCGAGGCCCAGGACAAGAGGTTTGCAGATCATCGAACGAGCTCCATAAAGACCGGTGGCCACCTTAGCCAGCGCACTCCGTCAGAACTCCGTCGTCTTGATTACAAGTTTGTAATGGGCAAGCGCGCGCCGGGCGCCTAGCCTGTGCCGATCATTTCCGAGGTGCACCATGCGTTTGCTGGTAGTTGAAGACGAATCCAAGACCGCCCATTTCCTTGCCAAGGGCCTGGGAGAGTCCGGCTTTGCCGTGGACGTGGCCCTGAACGGCCTTGACGGGCGCTATTTCATCGAGCAGCAGGAGTACGACCTGATCATCCTCGACGTCATGCTCCCCGGCCTCAACGGCTGGCAGTTGCTGCAACTGGTGCGCCAGCGCGGTGCCACCCCGGTGCTGTTCCTCACCGCCCGCGACGCTATCGAGGACCGGGTCCGCGGCCTGGAACTGGGCGCCGACGACTATCTGCTCAAGCCCTTCGCCTTTGCCGAGCTACTGGCCCGGGTGCGCACCCTGCTGCGCCGCGGACCGCTGCGCGAGGCCGAGTCCTTCAGCATCGCCGACCTGGAGATCGACGTGCTGCGCCGTCGCGTCAGCCGTGGCGGCCAGCGCATCGCCCTGACCAACAAGGAGTTCGCCCTGCTGCACCTGCTGGCCAGCCGCCAGGGCGAAGTGCTGTCGCGGACCCTCATCGCCTCCCAGGTGTGGAACCTGAATTTCGACAGCGACACCAATATGGTGGAAGTGGCGGTACGAAGGTTGCGGGCCAAGGTCGACGACCCCTACATGCCCAAGCTGATCCACACCGTGCGTGGCGTCGGCTACCAGCTGGAAGCCCCGGATGAAGCGCTCTAGTTCCATCGCCTGGCGGCTGGCCCTGGCCTTTGCCGCGGTCTGCGCCCTGGTGCTCAGCGTGATCGGGGTGTTCCTCTACCGTTCCCTGGCCGGGGAAATCGCCTACCGCGACGACCTGGCCCTGCTCGGCCGCCTGGAACAGGTGCGGGCCCTGCTGCAGGACAGCGACAGCCTGGATGCCCTGCAAGCCCGGCCCCGGCTGTACCAGAACATGCTGGGCAACCAGGAAAGCCTGCTGCTGGTGCTGCGGGCCGATGGCTCGACGGTGATCGACATCAACCCGCGCCGGCAGCCCCTGCCCGCGCTCGACCCCATTGCGCTGCAACAGGCGCCGCAACGCACCGATGTCCGCCTCTGGCCGGGGGCGGACGATGTGCCGGTGGCGCTGCTGGCGGGCCAGGCCCGGGGGCCCAAGGGCGAAGCCCTGACCGTGGTCGCCGGCAAGGTACTCAGCGAGCGCGAGCAGATGCTCGCCAGTTACCGCCTGCGCCTGTACCTGGCGGTGGGGCTGGGGGCCTTGCTGGCCTTCGCCCTGGGCCTGCTGCTGTTGCGCCGGGGCTTGCAGCCCTTGCGCCAGCTCAGCGAAGCGGCCCGCCAGATCGACCTGCGCAGCCTCGACCGGCGCCTGCACACCAACGGCATCCCGGCGGAATTCCACGAGCCGGTGCAGGCCCTGAACGCCATGCTGGCGCGCCTGGAAGAGAGTTTTGAGCGCCTGTCGCAATTTTCCGCCGACCTGGCCCACGAGATCCGCACGCCGTTGCACAACCTCCTGGGCAGCAATGGCCTGGCCTTGAACCAGCCGCGCAGTGCGGCGGAGTACCAGGAAGTGCTGGCCTCCAACATGGAAGAGTTCGAGCGCCTGGGACGCATGGCCGAGAACCTGCTGTTCCTGGCCCGGGCCGAGCAGGCCGATGCGGTGCTGGACCTGCAGGCACTGTCACTGGCCGGTGTCGGGGCGCAACTGTGCGACTACTTCGAAGCCCTGGCCGACGACCGCCAGTTGCGCCTGGAGAACGGTTTTTCCGGCGAGCTGCGGGCTGACCAGCAATTGCTGCAACGGGCCCTGGGCAACCTTCTGGCCAATGCCGTGCGTCATGCCGATGCAGGGTCGCTGATCCGCCTGCGGCGCCACGACGAAGCGGGCTGGTGCTGGTTGCAGGTGCACAACCAGGGCCCGGCGATCGCCCCCGAGCACCTGCCCCGGCTGTTCGACCGTTTCTACCGGGTCGACCCGTCCCGAGCCGAGCCGGGGGACTCCGGGGGTCTGGGGCTGGCCATCGTGCACTCGATCATGCTGCTGCATGGCGGCCAGGTGCGGGTCACGAGCGATGAGCAGGCCACGGTATTCGAACTGGGCTTCCCCCTCCTGTAGCCGCTACCGAGCCTGCGAGGCTGCGACAAGGCCGCCAGGCCTTCAGCGGCCTGCAGTATTTGCGCCCGCGTTGCGGTCGTTCGCAGCTTCGCAGGCTCAGCAGCGGCTACAAGGCTGCTGGGGCTTAGCGCAGGCCGTCGCGAAACTGCCCCGGGGTCATCCCGGTCCAGCGCTTGAATGCCCGGCTGAAGCTGCTGGCATCGGCAAACCCCAGCAGGTAGCTGATCTCGCTCAGGGAGCATTCCAGGTCCCGCAGGTGCAGCAGGGCGAGGTTTTCCCGGCATTCGTTGAGCAGGGTGTCAAAGCGCGTGCCTTCATCCGCCAGGTGCCGTTGCAGGCTGCGCAGGCTCAGGTGCAGGGCCTGGGCCACTCGCTCGGCCGAAGGTTCGCCTTCGGGCAATTGGGCTTCGATCACCCCGCGTACCTTGCGCTCCCAGGTCAGGGGCCGCAGTTGCAGGAGGGTGCGCTTGAGCACCGCTTCGTTGTGCTCGGCCAGCTCCGGGTTGGCGTCGTCCAGGTGGCTGTCGAAATCGTGCAGGCCGAACTCCAGGCAGTCGTCCACGGCGGCGAATTGCACCGGGCAGCGGAATACCTTGTGCCACTGGCTCGGGTCCGCCGGGGCCGGGCGCCGCAATTGCACGGCCAGCGGCGCGTAGTCACGGCCCAGGCGGTTGCGGCAGGTGCGCACGTAGATCGCGGCAAAGGCGTCGATGGCTTCGAAGGCCGGTTGCGGCGAGCCTTCCGGCACCTTGAGGAAGAACCGGTAGCGGTCCGCTTCCCGGGTCAGGGCCAGTTCCAGGGCGTCGCTGACCACCTGGTGATAACGCACGATGCGTTCGAACACTTCCCGCAGGCTGCCGCTGGCCACCAGGGCGTAGCCCAGGGCATGGAAGGTGGTGGGGCTGACAAAGCGCGACACCCGCAGGCCGATGGCCGGGTCGCCGCTGGCCTGCACGGCGAGATGCCACAGGCGGGTGGTGGCCGACAGCGGGTAGCGGGCGTTGGGGTCGTCCATCAATTGCGGGTCGAGCCCGGCTTCGCGGCACAGTGCGGCGCTGTCGAGGTCCAGAGCGTCCAGTTGCTTGCGCAAGGCGCGGGTCCAGCTGGCAAGGGAAGTGGCTTCGGTCATGCGATTGGCGCGTCCGGTCAACAGGTTGGCGTTTACGGCTAGCGCCCGGAGCCGGGGCTCGGGGCAGGATGCACACATCACTGACCAGAGGATGGAATCATGCAGGGTATTTCTGCAAGCCCCGAGCGGATGAACGCGCAACAGCGGGCGGCGCATGTACGCCTGGTGGTCCTGGCCCGGGGCGATGAACTGCGCCGGCGTTTTCCCTTGCTGCGGCACCAGGACGCGCTGGGCGCGGGGATCCTTGCGTTCGCTCTGTCGGGGATGCTGGGGTCAGCGCTGCTCTATGTCACGGGTCACCTGGCCTGGTGGGCGTGCCTGCTGCTCAATGCCTTTTTCGCCTCCCTGACCCACGAGCTGGAACACGACCTGATCCACAGCATGTACTTTCGCAAGCAGCGCCTGCCCCACAACCTGATGCTGGGGCTGGTGTGGCTGGCGCGGCCGAGCACCATCAACCCCTGGGTGCGCCGCCACCTGCACCTGAATCATCACAAGGTGTCCGGCAGCGAGAGCGACATCGAGGAGCGCGCCATTACCAACGGCGAGCCCTGGGGCATCGCCCGCCTGCTGATGGTGGGGGACAACATGATGGCGGCCTTCATCCGCCTGCTACGGGCGCCGGGGGCCAGGCGCAAGCTGGGCATCCTGGTTCGTACCCTGGCGGTGTACGCGCCGCTGGCATTGCTGCATTGGGGCGCCTGGTATGTGTTCCTGGGCTTTCATGGGGCCAACGGCGTGGCCGCCCTGCTGGGCAGCCCGATCCAGTGGTCGCAAGACACCGCGTCGCTGATGCACTACGTCGATATCGCCGTGGTGGTGATCATCGGCCCCAACGTGCTGCGCACCTTCTGCCTGCACTTTGTCAGTTCCAACATGCACTACTACGGCGACATCGAGCCGGGCAACGTGATCCAGCAGACCCAGGTACTCAACCCCTGGTGGATGTGGCCGTTGCAGGCCTTCTGCTGCAACTTCGGCAGCACCCACGGCATCCACCATTTCGTGGTCAGGGAGCCGTTCTACATCCGCCAGATGACGGCATCGGTGGCGCATAAAGTGATGGCCGAGATGGGCGTGCGCTTCAACGATTTCGGCACCTTTGCCCGGGCCAACCGCTTTACCCGGCAGGAGCGCGAAGCGATGCAACCGGCGCATAACGCCCGGGCTTGAGGGGGCGGACTGTCTTTCTGGTTAAATATCCAAGGACCGATAACGTTAAGCCAAGGTCACGCGGTGCCGGGAAACGCCCGGAATCCGCGAAGAGGCAACGACAGGGAGACAGTATGAGCAGTGCGGTAAGGCGATTGATCGCCGTTGCCTTGATGAGTGTGGGCAGCGTGTCGCTGGCCGACTCGGTGGCGCAGGGCAGTGACGAGGCACTGGCGCTGAGTATCTTGAAGCATCTGGAAGTGAACGGTTTTCGCAATTCCTTGCGGCCGCGGCATTACCCGGACGGCACCACGCTGGGCCAGACGCCCTATCGGATCTACGAGAAGGCCGCAGGCGCCGAGGGCACCTACAGCGCGGTGGACGAAGAGCAAAGCTGGGTCTACAGCGTCAGAGTGATGGAGCAGGGGAAGCAGGGCATCGCCATCTGTTTTGTCGACCAGAGCCTGCGCGGCAGCTACTTGGCCGCTTCGCCGTTGCGGGTCGAGAAAAACCGGGCTGGGCATTACATCGTGGTCAAGGAACTGCCGAATACCCCGGCTTGCCGCATCACCCGAGGCTGAGGCCAGCGCCTGGCGCAGCCCGGGGGACGCTTTTCGCTGGCAAGCCAGCTCCTACATGGTCCGATTGCCAGCTCCCCCCGGGTCAATCGGGCTGGAACGGTGATTCGCTGAGGATCACTCCGGTTTCATCCACGTAGCGCTGCCATTCTTCCAGCAGGGTGCGCAGTTTTTCCGGCTGGCTGTGGGCCAGGTCGTGAATCTCCCCCGGGTCCTGGCCCAGGTCGTACAGCTGCCACGTCGCCGGGCCCACGGGGCCGGGGATGTACACCGCCTTCCACTGGCCCTGGCGAATTGCCCGGCGGCCGAACAGCTCCCAGCCGGTTACCGTTTGTTCATCATGTACCCGGGCGGTTTCGCCGGAGAGAAAGCCCAGCCAGGACTTGCCCCGCAGCGGCGCCACATCGCGCCCGCGCCAGCGCTTGCCCGGGTGGCGCACGCCGGCCAGGTCGAGCAGGGTCGGAGTAATGTCCATCACCGTGCCGAAGCCGTGGCTGATCTGCCCCTTGAGCGGCAGTTGCGGGTAGTGCAGCAGCGCCGGCACGCGAATTCCGCCCTGGGTGGTGAAGGCCTTGAACAGCCGCGATGGCGCAGTGGCCGCCTGGGCCCAGGCCGGGCCGTACCAGACGTAGGAGTTGGCCCGGCCGATGTTCTCCAGGCGGTTGTCGTAGTGCTGGTTGAGGTAGGTCAAAAGCTCCGGGCCGAACTTGGGGAAGGCTTCCAGCAGCGCGCCCTCGGCACCGTTGTCGGACATGAACAGGATCAGGGTGTTGTCCAGCTGGCCCTGCTGGCGCAGGTAGTCCACCACCCGGCCGATGTTCCAGTCCATGCGCTCGACCATCGCCGCATACACCTCCATGGCCCGTGCCGACACCTGGCGCTGTTCGTCGCTGAGGGCGTCCCATTCGGCGTTGAGGTTGATCAGCGGATGGGGCTCGACCTGCGGGTCAACCAGGCCCAGGGCCTGGAGTTTTTCCAGGCGCTCGCGGCGCAGCACTTCGGGGCCGGCGTCATAGCGGCCCCGGTACTTGGCGACGATTTCCTCCGGAGCCTGCAGCGGCCAATGGGGCGCCGAGAACGGCAGGTAGGCGAAGAACGGCCGGCTCTGGTCGCGCTCTTTCAGGTACTGCAAGAGCTTGTCGCCAAAGGCATCGGAGGAATAGAAATCCGCTGGCAGTTCATCGATGAAGCGGTCGTCCTCGATGTACAGCGCCGGCGTGGATTTGAGCAGCCCGGGGGTGTGCTCGTCGTAGGTCGGCTCGAAGCCGTAGTGGTTGGCCGCCCCCGGCAACAGCGAGAACGAGCGCTCGAAGCCTCGGGCATGGGGCGCGCGTTCGGCAGTCAGCCCCAGGTGCCATTTGCCGCTCATCAGGGTCTGGTAGCCGGCCTCGCGCAGCAGTTCCGGCAGGGCCACCACGCGGTCGTTGAGGTAACCCTCGTAGCCCGGCTTGCCGATCAGCTCGGGGGTCAGGGCTTCGGCCATGGTGCCGATCCCGGCAATGTGGTGGTCGGTGCCGGTGAGCAGCATGGAGCGGGTCGGCGAGCAGGTGGGGGCGGTATGGAAATCGGTCAGGCGCAGGCCACCTGCGGCCAGGGCGTCGAGGTTCGGCGTGGCGATCTCGCCGCCGAAGGCGCCGAGGTCGGAGAAGCCCAGGTCGTCGGCCAGGATCACCAGGAAGTTGGGACGTTGCGGCATCGAGTCACTCCTGTTCAGCAAGCAATGAAGGTCAGGGGCAGGTCGCGGATCTGTACCGGCGAAGGCGCCTGGTAGAGCTCGTCGCGGGTCAGTTCGTGAAGCAGCTCCTCACGCAGTTGGTGGAAGTCGAAACTGCTGCGCTGGCGCGGGTGGGGCAGGGCCACCTCGACCACGCGCTTGATCCGCCCCGGGCGCGGTTCCATGACCACCACCCGGTCGGCGAGGAAAATCGCTTCCTCGACATCGTGGGTCACCAGCACCGTGGTGATCTTGGCCCGCTCGCGGATCGCCAGCAGTTCGTCCTGCATCTGTTGGCGGGTCAGGGCGTCGAGGGCGCCGAAGGGTTCGTCCAGCAGCAGGATCCGCGGGCTGGCTACCAGCCCCCGGGCAATGGCCACTCGTTGCGCCATGCCGCCGGACAGTTGGTGGGGATAGGCCCGGGTGAAATCCTTGAGGCCCACCAGTTCGATGAATTCGCCGACCCGCTGCTGGCGCTCGGCGGCGCTCAGGGGCTCGTTGACCAGCCCCAGGCCGATGTTCTCGGCCACCGTCAGCCAGGGGAACAGGCGGTGTTCCTGGAACACGATGCCGCGCTCGCCGCCGATGCCGCTGACGGCCTTGCCGTCGACCCGGATCTGGCCACGAAACTCGGTGTCCAGGCCGATCAGCAGGCGCAGCAGGGTGGACTTGCCGCAACCGCTGGAACCGACGATGGCGACGAACTCGCCTTCGGCGATGTCCAGGTTGAATTCGCGGATCGCCTCCACCTCGCCACCGGCGACGGCGAAGGTCTTGCCCACGTGAGTGAAACTGACCAGGGGTGCGTTCATGCGTGTCTCCAGCGGGTGGCGCGAAGTTCGAGTTGTTGCCCGATCAGGTTGAGCAGGGCCCCGGTAAGGCCTACCAGGAGCATGCCGGCCATGATCAGGTCCATGCGTAGCAGTTGCTGGGCGCTGATCATCTGGCTGCCGATGCCGCCGTTGGACGGCATGAAGTATTCCGCGCCGATGGTGCCCAGCCAGGCGTAGATCAGGCTGATGCGCAGGCCGGCGAAAATCCCCGGCGCGGCGCCGGGCAGCACCAGCCGGCGCAGCCGTTGCCAGAGGTTCAGGCGCAGTACCTGGGCGGCTTCCGCCAGTTGCGGCGAGAGCTGGGCGACGCTGCGCTGGGTGGCGATGAACAGCGGGAAGAACGCGGCCAGGGCGACGAACACCCACTTGGCCAGTTCCCCCAGGCCGAACCAGGCGGTGAGCAGCGGCACCCAGGCGAAGATGGCGATCTGGCGGATGGCGGCCAGGGTCGGGCCCAGCAGGCGTTCACTGAACCGCGACAGGCCCAGCAGCAGGCCAAAGGCAAAGCCCAGGCCGCCGCCCAGCAGCAGGCCGCCGAGGGTGCGGCCCAGGCTCAGGCCCATGCCTCCCAGCAGGCTGCCATCGAGCAGGCCGTTGCCGGTGGTGGCGAGTACCGCCAGGGGGCTGGGCAGGATGTTCGGGTCGACCCACTGCTGGTCGCTCGCCACTTGCCACAGGGCCAGCAGCGCCAGGGGCAGCAGCCAGGGTTGCAGGCGCTGCCAGCCCTGGTAGCGCGGGCCGCGACGGAATTCGGCGGTGGCCGGGTGCGGCCAGTGCACCAGCCGGCGATCGAGCCAGCCGATGCCGCGGTCCATGCACACCCCCAGCAGGCCGATCACCAGGATGCACACGAAGACGATGTCCAGCATGAACAGCTGGCGTGCCCAGACCATCAGGTAGCCGATGCCTTCGCTGGAGGCCAGCAGTTCCACTGCCAGCAGCGAGGTCCAGCCGGTGGCCAGCGCCAGGCGCACCCCGGCCATGAATGCCGGCAGCGCAGCGGGTAGCACCAGGCGGCGCACCAGCAGCGCCGGCGGCAGGCGCAGCACCGCGGCGGCTTCCCGCAGCCGGGGCTGGGCATCGCGCACGCCCACCAGGGTGTGCAGGGTCACGGGCACCACCACCGCCTTGATCAGTACCACCAGCTTGAGCACCTCGCCGATGCCGAAAAACACCATGAACAACGGGATCCAGGCCAGGGTGGGGATCTGCGACAGGGCGCCGAAGGTGGGAAACACCAGGCGCTCCAGGCGTCGGCTGAAGCCCAGGGCACCCCCCAGCAGGGCGCCGGCGGCGATACCCGCCAGCAGGCCCCAGAACAGCCGTTGCAGGCTGATCGCCAGATGGCTCCACAGCTCGCCATGGGCCAGCTCCAGGGCACTGCTCCAGACCAGGGCCGGGGCCGGCAGGATCTGTTCGCTCATCCATTGATTGCGGCTGGCCAGCCACCACAGGGCGAACAGGCTGATGGGCAACAGCCAGGGCAGCAGCCGCTGGCTGATCAGGGGCCAGCCCGGGCGTCCGTCGGACGGCGCCGCCAGGGGCAGGCTGAGCAGGGAAACACGGGCCATGGATGACCTCCGTCGTCGGGTACTGCATGGCGTGGGTCGATGCCGTAGGGGCTGGCTTGTCGGCGAATCAGCGTTTGAGGGCCTCTTCGCTGGCAAGGCGGCTTCTACGTGTTATGCATTTGTGATCTATTAAAATTCTTATCGATTCTATTAAGAGATAAGAAAGGCCATTTAAGGCTTCTCGCCGACACGCATCCAATGCATTTGAAGAATATTTTTCATGCATTTCATGCATATCCCCGGGGACGCCCGTGGCAGCTGATTTATTCGATATGGTTATTAAAATGTGAATTTATAGTATTTAAATGTTGAGCGATTCCGTGCCTACCTTTTGCTCCTCTCAGCCTTTGCCACCAGGAGCCGCACCCATGAACCTTCCCTTCAAACGCGTCATCAGCCTGTTCGCCGCCCCGGCCCTGGCGGGGCTCCTGGGCTGCCTGCCGCTGCTGGCCCAGGCCGACGAACTCAAGGAAATCCGCATTGCCGTGCCCGACCTCAGTGCCGGCACCCAGCACAGCGGCGGTGGGGTGGTGGATGTGCTGCGCCAGCAACAGATCTTTGAAAAGGCCTTCGCCGACCAGGGCATCAAGATCCAGTGGAATTTCTTCAAGGGCGCAGGCCCGGTGATCAACGAGGCCTTCGCCAACGGCCAGGTGGACCTGGCGTACCTGGGGGACCTGGCCGCCATCATCGGCAAGTCCAACGGCCTGGATACCCGCCTGCTCAGCGCCTCGGCCCGTGGGGTCAAGCACTATCTGGGGGTGGTGCCGGGTTCCGGGATCAAGACCCTGGAAGACCTCAAGGGCAAGCGCGTGGCAGTGTTCCGTGGCACCGCCACCCAGCTGTCGTTCGACGCGGCCCTGGCCAGCCGGGGCCTGAGCGAGAAGGACCTGAAGGTGGTCAACCTTGACTTCAACGCGGCGGTAGCTGCATTGGCGGCCAAGCAGATCGACGCCTCCTGGGGCAGCACCGGGCTCTCGGCCCTGCGCAGCAAAGGCCTGGCCGAACTGCCCCTGAGCACCAAGGACCTGGGCGGCGCCGGCAGCGTGCAGAGCGTGCTGGTGGGCGCCGGCAAGTTTGTCGACGAACATCCCGAGGCCGTGGCAAAACTGCTCAAGGCCCAGCAGCAGGCCGTAGAGTGGCTGACCCAGGACAGCAACAAGGAAGCCTACATCCAGCTGGTTTCGGGGCTGGCCAGCTACCCGCCGGTGATCTTGCAGGATGACCTCAAGGACCAGCGCCTGAGCGAGATCTTCCCCTCGACCCTGGACCCGGTGTTCCTCGGCAAACTGCAGGATTCGGTAGACCTGGCGGCCAAGGAACGCTTGATTCGCAAGCCGTTCAAGGTGGATGCCTGGGTCGCCCCGCAGTTGGCCGCTGCCGGCCTGTAAACCCCTTCCTGAACCCCTGTAGCCGCTGCCGCAGGCTGCGTTCGGTACCGTAGGGGCCGCCAGGGCCGGCAACGCGGTCTACCTGGAGGAACCGGGTGCCGTCTTGCGCCGACTGTGTCGTCGTTCGCAGCCTTCGGCAGCGGCTACAGGGTCAGACGGCGATGCTGTGGGTTTGCTGGTCGACCGCCACCAGCACTTCGATCATCTTGCGCGCCGCCGGCGACAGGCGAAAACCGCTGCGGCTGACGATGCCGCAACGGGCATTCAGGCTGTCGATGTTCTGCGGCAGGTTGCGCCAGTGCAGCAGCGCCAGCGAACCCTGGGCGATGTCTTCGGCAAAGGCCTCGGCGGTGCCCACACCGATGGCATTGGACTGGCGGACGATCTTCACCAGCGCCGGAAAGTGCTCGGTCTCGATGGTCGGGGAAAAATCGATGCGCCCGCTGAGGTTGGCCAGCAGCTTGCGGATCCCCGGGGGGATCAGGGTGGTGGCCAGGGGGTAGTCGAACATGTCGTTGGTGGACAGGCTCTCCTTGGCCAGCAGCGGGTGCCCGGGGCGGCAGAAGAACACCCCGCGCTTGGGCGTCAGGGGCTGGGTCTGGTAGTTCGGGTCGGCCTCGAAATGGCGGATGTCGGCGATAAAGAATTCGATCTCTTCGCGGTTCAGGCTGCGGCTGAGTTTTTCCCAGTTGTCCACGGCAAAGCAGGTGCGCACCTTCGGGTGGGCACTGGTGAATTGCGCCACCGCATCGGGCACCAGTTTCACCGCCGGGGCCGGGCCGCAGCCGAAGCGCACTTCGCCGGCGTCGAGCTTGGTCATCTGGGTCACTTCGCTGCTGAGCAAGGCCGCGCCCTGCACCAGGCTCAAGGCGTGCTGCAGCACCACCTGGCCTTCCGGGGTGGGGCGCAGATCCTTGTTGCCGCGGTCCACCAGCACGCAGCCGAACTCCTGTTCCAGGCCCTGGATACTGCGGCTGAAGGCCGGCTGGGTGATGCCCATGGCGTCGGCGGCGCGGACAAAACTGCGGTGTTCATTGAGGGCGATGAAGTAACGCAATTGGCGAAGATCCATATGCTTTCCCGGCATCCGAAAAATAGCTCGAAGGCATTTGCGACGAGTGAGGAATGAGGTTTTAAATGCAAGCTCTTATTCCGTCAACGAAGCATGTAGTTATCTATTAGATCTAAATTGAATATAGATAGAGCGTTGTTTCGCGGCGGTTCCACCGTAAGCAGTCCGATGAGGGTGTACCTGATGAGCAATGCCGCCTTAGCCGTTCAACCTGCTGTTCATGCCCTTGATATTCACCCGGTGGCCGGCCGTATCGGCGCCGAGATCCGTGGCGTGCAACTGTCCGGCGATCTCGACGCCGCCACCGTGGAAGCGATCCAGCAAGCGCTGGTGCAGTACAAGGTGATTTTCTTCCGTGGCCAGACCCACCTCGACGACCAGAGCCAGGAAGCCTTCTCGCACCTGCTGGGCGAACCGGTGGCCCACCCCACCGTGCCGGTACGCGACGGCACCCGCTACCTGCTGGAACTGGATGGCGCCGAGGGCCAGCGGGCCAACTCCTGGCACACCGACGTGACCTTCGTCGACGCCTACCCCAAGGCCTCGATCCTGCGCTCGGTGGTGGCCCCGGCCTCCGGTGGCGACACCGTCTGGGCCAACACCGCCACGGCCTACAACGAACTGTCGGCGGAACTGCGGGAGCTGGCGGACAAGCTCTGGGCGGTGCACAGCAATGAATACGACTACGCCGGGGCCAAGCCGGACGTTTCGGCGGAGAAGCTGGAGCGTTACCGCAAGGTGTTCACCTCCACGGTGTTCGAGACCGAGCACCCGATCGTTCGCGTGCACCCCGAGAGCGGTGAAAAGAGCCTGGTGCTGGGGCACTTCGTGAAGCGCATCAAGGGCTATTCCCAGGCGGACTCGGCGCATCTGTTCGGTTTGCTGCAAAGCCACGTCACCCGTCTGGAAAACACCGTGCGCTGGCGCTGGAGCGCAGGGGACGTGGCGATCTGGGACAACCGCTCGACCCAGCACTATGCCGTGGACGACTACGGCACCCAGGACCGCATCGTGCGCCGCGTGACCCTCAAGGGCGACGTTCCGGTGGGCGTCCACGGCCAGCGCAGCCAGACCATCAAGGGGCTCTGACCGCTGCCCCATCCCCGTAAGCTGGCTTGCCAGCGAAGGCGCCTTCGATAGCGCTGCAAGGTCCAAGGGCCTCTTCGCCGGCAAGCCGGCTCCTACGGGGGAAGGTGCAGGTACGGGTGGGGGTTACCACACGCCGATCTGTACCAGCTTTTCGCTTTCCGGCTCGCCGTAGCGAAAACGCTGGCCGCGCAGGTCGATTTCTTGATGGCTGATGGTGGTACGGCGTTTCAGGCCGCGCAGCCATTCCAGCACATACCCCAGGTGTTCTTCGCGCACCGCGGCATAGGCCGGGTCGGCCCCCAGGTCGTGCAACTCCTGGGGGTCGTTGTGCAGGTCGAACAACTGCGGGCGCAAGCCATCGTAGGCCAGGTACTTCCAGCGCTCGCTGCGCACCATGGTCATGCGGCAGCGGTCGATGGGCTGGCCCAGGCGCTCTCGCGCAGGGGCCTGGAAGGCGTAGTCGTATTCGCTGATGGCGTAGCGGCGCCAGGCCGGTTCGGCGCCGTGCAGCAGGGGGATCAGCGAGCGGCCTTCCAGGCGATGCTCGGCCCCCGGCAGGCCCAGGGCCTCGAGAAAGGTCGGCAGGGCGTCGATGGTTTCCACCAGGCGTTCGTCCACGGTGCCGCGGCTGCTGTCTGCCGCCGTGCGCGGGTCGCGGACGATCAACGGCACGCCCACCGCCGGTTCCAGCAGAAATTCCTTTTCCCCCAGGTAGTGGTCGCCAAGGAAGTCGCCGTGGTCGCTGGTGAAGACGATCAGGGTGTCGTCCCAGCGGCCGTTGCTCTGCAGGAAGTCAAACAGCCGGCCGAGCTGGTCATCCACCTGCTTGATCAGGCCCATGTAGGTGGGCACCACGTTCAGGCGCACTTCGTCCCGGGAAAAATTCAGGCTCTCTTCATGCTGGCGGAAGGCGGCGTAGACCGGGTGATCGCTGAGCTGCCCTGGCGCGGCGCGCACCGCCGGGATCACCTGCTCGGGGCCATACAGTGCGTGGTACGGGGCAGGCGCGATATAGGGCCAGTGCGGCTTGATGTAGGACAGGTGCAGGCACCAGGGCTGCTCGCCTTGTTCGCTGATGAAGTCGATGGCGCGGTCGGTGGTGTAGACGGTTTCCGAGTGCTCTTGCGCGACCCGGGCCGGCAGGTGGGCGTTGCGCATTTTCCAGCCGCTGCGGATTTGCCCCTGCTCGCCGGCCCCGGCGTTGGCCCAGTCGTGCCAGGGGTTGCGCCCTTGGTAGCCGAGGTCGCGCAGGTAGTGTGTGTAGGGCGCCGACTCGCGCTTGTCGTCGAATACCGGGTCGTCGGGGTAGATGCCGTCATGGCGGAAATAGGGCTCGAAGCCGACTTCGTTGAGCACCTCGGCCTGGGCACTTTCGGGGTCGATGGCCAGGCGTTGCAGGGCGTCGAGGTTGGGCGTGGCGTGGGTCTTGCCCACCAGCGCGGTGCGGATGCCGTGGGGCCGCAGGTAGTCCCCCAGGGTCAGTTCTTCGAGGGGCAGGGGCACGGCGTTCCAGGCCACCTGGTGGCTGCTGACGTAGCGCCCGGTGTAGGCCGACATGCGCGACGGGCCGCAGATGGTGCCCTGGGTGTAGGCGCGGCGGAAGCGCACCCCGGCGTTGGCCAGGCGGTCGATGTTCGGGGTATGCAGGTGCGGGTGGCCGTAGCACGAGAGGTAATCCCGGCGCAGCTGGTCGCACATGATGTAGAGCACGTTGCGCACGGGCGGATGGGTATTGGACATGGGGTTCACCGAGGGGAAGACAGGCGAGGTTTTTCGCCTCCGGCGGGGGCTTCCGGCAAGCGCATTTGCCGAATAGTTTCGATGCGTTTCATGCAATGCCGGCCGGCCCCCCACGTCGTGTGCGGACGGCGGGGTCTTGTAGGAGCTGGCTTGCCAGCGAAGGCGTCCCTGAGAGCGCTGCAAGGCTCAAGGGCCTCTTCGCAGACAAGCCGGCTCCTACGGTGAGAGCATGCAGGTGGCTCAGACCGCCAAGTTGTCCAGGCTGCACACGTCCTCGTCCTGTTCGTCGATGCGCTTGATCTCGTCGATCATCGCCGCGGCCAAAGGCGACAGGCGATAGCCGGCACGGCTGACGATGCCGTAGCGGGTGTAGAGCTCTTCCAGGTCGTCGGCCAGGCCGTCGATCTTCAGGCACACCAACTCGCCCTTGGCGTTGTGCAACGCGTCGCTGTAGGAACCGACGATGCCGATGGCGTCCGAGCGCATGACCACCCCCAGCAGGCTGTAGCTGTTTTCGCATTCCACATTGGGCGTGAAGTCCGGCTTGCCGCTCAGGTCGACAATGACCTTGCGCAGGTTGGGCGGGCGGATGGTCACCGCCAGTGGGTAGCTCATCAGTTCGCTGGCGCTGACACTTTCGCGCTGGGCCAGGGGGTGTCCGGCGCGGCAGCAGAAATGCCATTTGCGCGGGCGCAGGCGCTGGGTCAGGTAGTCCGGATCGGCCTCGAAGTGCCGGGTGTCGGCAACGAAGAATTCGAACTCTTCGCTGAGCAGGCGCTTGCTCAGGCTTTGCCAGTCATCCACCTGGAACTGCACCCGGGCCTTGGGATAACGCCCGATAAAGCTGCCGATGGCCCGGGGGATCAGCCCTGCGGCTGGCGCCGGGCCACAGCCGAAGCGCAACTCTCCCGCTTCCAGGCCATTGAACTGGCTGATCTCGTTGGCCATCTGCTGGGCGCCGCTGACCAGCCGGCGCGCGTGCTCCAGCAGCAACTGGCCCTGCTTGGTCGGCGCCAGGTCCTTGCGCCCGCGATCCACCAGTTGGCAGCCGACGCTGTGTTCCAGGGCCTGGATGCTGCGGCTGAAGGCCGATTGCGAGAGGTTCACCGCCGCTGCGGCCGCGACAAAGCTGCGCTGTTCGGCGAGGGCGATGAAGTGGCGGAGCTGGCGCAGGTCGATATGCATTTTTCACATAAAAAATATCGGGGAAATGCATTGGCTATGCATTAGGTCGACTCCTTATAAAGGCAATCTCTTATGCAGTAAATCTTTGTAAAAACATAAATAAATAACTTTAAGGAATATACAAGGCTGTATATTTTCTGACCAGGAGCCGCCCATGAGCCCGTTGTCCCTCGCTTCACCCCTCTCGCCCCGGCGGCTCAAGCGCCTGCCCCTGGCGCTGTTGCTGGCCGGCAGTGCCAGTTGGACACCGACCTGGGCCGAAGAGGCCCCGGCGCCGCAAGCCACCCCGGCCAAGAGCAGTGCCAACAAGGCCAAGGCCGATGATGGCCAGCTGCAGACGGTGACCGTCACTGCCCGTCGACGCGAGGAAAGCTCCCAGAGCGTGCCCACCCCCATGAGCGTGGTCAGCGGCCAGGCCCTGGAGAGCCAGCGGGTGTACCGCATCCAGGATCTGCAGCAACTGGTGCCCAGCGTCAACGTCGCCTACATGCATGCGCGCCAGTCCAGCGTGTCGATCCGTGGCCTGGGCAACAACCCGGCCAGCGACGGCCTGGAAGGCAGCGTCGGGCTGTACATCGACAACGTCTACCTCGGAAGGCCGGGGATGGCGGTGTTCGACCTGATGGACATCGAGCAGCTGGAAGTGCTGCGCGGCCCCCAGGGCACCCTGTTCGGCAAGAACACCACCGCCGGGGTGATCAACATCAGCACCCGGGCGCCGAGCTTCACCCCGGAGCGCAGCATCGAAACCTCCCTCGGCGAGGATGGTTACTTCCAGACCAAGGGCACGATTTCCGGGCCGCTGACCGATGAGCTGGCGGGGCGTTTTTCCGCCTACCGCACCCGCAGCGACGGCGACATCAAGAACGAATTCGACGGCCACGACCTCAATGGCGGCTCACGCCAGGGCTTTCGCGGGCAGTTGCTGTACAAGCCCAATGACAGCTTCAACCTGCGCTGGATCGGCGACTACAACGAAGAGGATTCCAGCGCCGGCACCCGAGTGCTGTACAGCACCGGGCCGACCATCAACGGCACCAATGTCTACGAGTCGCGCGCGGCGGCGGCCGGCGCGACCCTGGTCAATGGTTCGCACCGCAAGGTCAACCTGGACAACGACCAGCACGTGACGGTGTTCCAGGGCGGCACTTCGCTTGAGGCCAACTGGACCCTGCCCAGCGACTTCACCCTGACCTCGGTCAGCTCCTACCGCTGGTGGAATTTCACCCCGCGCAACGACGATGGCCTCAACGTTCCGGCCAGCTACAACGCCGGGGTTTCAGTGCAAGACAAGCAGTGGTCCCAGGAATTTCGCCTGGCCTCGCCCACCGGCGGCTTCTTCGACTACGTGCTGGGTGCCTACTACTTCGGCTCCGACCTGGACAACAAATCCTTCGCCTATTACGGGCCCAAGGCGGACATCTGGAATGGCACCCCGGCCGGCGCCCTGAGCAACGTCACCAGCATCGGCAACGGGCATATCCAGACCAACAGTTTCGCCCTGTTCGCCCAGGGCACCTGGCACCTCACCGAGCGCCTGGATTTCACCGCCGGCCTGCGCGGCACCTACGAGGAGAAAAGCGCCTGGGTCAGCCGCAACGCCCCGCTGGGTGGCGCGGCGGTGGCCGGCGCCGCCGCCAACGCGCGGCGCGGGCGCACCGGAGCCTATGACTCCGGCGACCTCAATCAGTACAGCACCAGCCCCTCTGGCCTGCTCAACCTCAGCTACCGCATCACCGACGACCTGCTGGGCTACGCCACCCTGTCCCACGGCGAGAAGTCCGGTGGGGTCAACCTGACGGTGGGGTCGGCGCCTACCGCCGGGGCCGATTCGCTGCTGATCGGCACCGAGCGCGCCAACAACGCCGAGCTGGGTTTCAAGAGCACCCTGTGGGACCGCCGCCTGCAACTCAACGCCAACCTGTTCTGGACCCAGGTCAACGGCTACCAGACCAACGCCTACGACGACGTCAACCGCGTGCAGTACCTGACCAACGCCGGTTCGGTGCGCTCGCGCGGGGTGGAAGTGGAAAGCACCCTGGTGCCGATCCGTGGCCTGACCCTGAACCTCAACGGTTCCTACAACGACGTGCGCTACCTCTCCTACAAGGATGCGCCGTGCCCGCCGGAAGTCAGCCTGCGCCCCGGTGCCCCGGCCTCGTGCGATCTCAGCGGCCACCAGGTAGTGGGCGCCTCGAAATGGATCGGCAACGCCAACGGCGAATACAAGTGGAACCTGGACAACGGCCTGGAAGAGTACGTCACCGCCAGCTATGCGTTCCGTTCCAAGGCGGTGGGCACCGTGGAGGATTCCGAGTACGGGCAGATCCCCAGCTACGCCGTGGTCAACCTGTCCACCGGCTTGCGCGGCAACTACGAGCAGGGCCAGTGGGACGTTTCGCTGTGGCTGAAGAACGCCTTCGACAAGACCTACTACACCACCCTCTGGACCGGCGGCAACGGCGGTTACGAAGGCCTGCTGGGCACCCCGCGGACCTTGGGCGTGACCGGTCGCTACGACTTCTGATACCCGGCTTTTCGCACCTTGCGCCGGGTTCTCCGGCGCCTTTCGACTTGAACAGGAGTGCTTGTCATGTTGCGCCTCACCACCGCTTTGCCCCTGCTGCTGTCCACCGCCCTGCTGGCCTCGGCGGTGCAGGCCGCGCCCAGCGTCTACCCCACCGGCGTCACTCGCTACGACCCGGCCAGGGCCTATAACCAGTACGTGATCTTCAGTGGTGCCGATAAGCAGACCCACCTGATCGACATGAACGGCAACGAAGTGAAGAACTGGCCCCAGGCCGGTTTCCCCTCGGCCATCATCGACCCGCAGCTGGTGGGCGGCGAGCGTGGCCGGGTGCTGTTGCAGCTCAAGGACAAGGAGCCCGGGCCCCTGGGTTCGGCGGGCAACGGCCTGGGCAACCAGAGCGTCGGCGAGCTGGACTGGAACGGCAAGCTGGTCTGGCAGTGGGGCGACCAGGCCCCGGGCGGTGCGGCCCAGCAGCATCATGACCAGCGCCGGCTGAGCAACGGCAACACCCTGGTGCTGGCCAACAAGGTGCACAAGGTGGCGGGGTTCAAGGTGCCCCAGGTGATCGACGACGCGATCTATGAAGTCAGCCCCGAGGGCCAGGTCAAATGGCAGTGGCTGGCCTCCGAACACCTCAAGGAATTCGGCTTTACCCCGGCGCAACTGAAGCTGGTGTACGGCACCGACAACCCGGACTACCTGCACATCAACAACCTCAGCGTGGTGGGCCCCAACCAGTGGTTCGACGCCGGTGATAAACGCTTCGCCCCGGACAACCTGCTGATCGACTCGCGCAACGCCAACTTCATCGCCATCCTCGACAAGCACAGCGGCAAGGTGGTCTGGCGCCTGGGGCCGAACCTGTCGCCGATCAACCCGAAGACCGCCGCCAAGGTGCCGCGCCCGGTGGACCAGTTCGTCGGCCAGCATGATGCCCACATCATTCCCGCCGGCTTGCCGGGGGCCGGGCATCTGCTGGTGTTCGACAACCAGGGCACCGCCGGTTACCCCTCGGTGCCCCTGGGGTTGATCGCCGGCTCTCGGGTGCTGGAGATCGACCCGATCAAGAACCAGATCGTCTGGCAGTACAGCGCCGCCAGTTCCCGGCAGCCGGGCTGGGCTTTCTACAGCTCGTTCATCAGCAGTGCGCGGCGCCTGCCCAACGGCAACACCCTGATCGATGAAGGCATGAACGGGCGCTTCTTCCAGGTGACGGCCGCAGGTGAAATCGTCTGGGAATACGTCAGCCCCTATCTGGGCAAGGCGCCGGGCAGCGAGGCCATCAGCAACTGGGTGTACCGGGCTCTGCCGGTGAGTTACGACTGGGTGCCCCAGGGCACGCCGCGTTCGGAAACGGCAGTGAGCGTGCCGGACTCGGGGCTCAAACAGGCGGGGATTTGAGCAGGTTCCCGGGGGCGGGCGGCCTCGCCACAAATCAGGTGCGGGAGCAGCCCTGGGGATGGCCTCAGAAGTAGAAAAACAGGCCGGTGTCGCGTTCCAGGGCCAGTCGATTCAAGGCGATCAGCTTGGGGAGCAGTTCGTCTTGCGCCGTAGCGGCCCGGGTCAGGATCGACAGGGCCGTGGCCAGGGCGGCCTGGCCCTGGATCGAAGCGTCTTCGTAGTCGTCGATCAGAGTGCCCAGGGCACGGTTCAAGCTGGGCAGCAGGTCGCTGTGGGACAGGGTTGCCCACTGCTCCGGGGACAGCGCCAGTTCCTCCAGGTCTCCTGGCAGGCACTGGTCCAGGTCCAGGCGTTGCTGGGCCTCTTTGCTGGTGGGCACGACTATCCATTTGCGCGGTGTGTTCATGGCTGCCACAGCTCGACAAAGGCCTTGAAATCGGCGGCCACCGGGTAACGGCTGGCGCTCTCGGGGTCAAAGATTTCCACCGCTACGGCCGGGCTGTTGAAGTCCAGGCAGATCAGCAGGCCGCCGGCATCCCGGGCAATCGGCAGGCAGCCTGCGGCGAGCCCCGGCACACGGCCAGGGCTGGCGTACCAGAGCAGGGTCCAGGGCTGGCTGCTCAGGCCGAATTCGAAGAACTCGCTGATGCAGGTGTAGCCGCCGTCATAGGCGAAGCCGCCGATCCCCGGCGTGGCGGCCTCGGCGTACTGCACCAGCTCCAGGTACAGCGACGGAAACTCGACGCCGAGGCGATGCTGCACCTGGGCGATCAGCTGTTCGTCCACGATAGATCCGGGTTCTATTTCCCAGGCATTCCAATCCAGGGTCATGCTCGACATGCGCCTTGTCGTTGAGGGACCGCGCCCGCCCGATGGAGGATCGGGCGAGCGTCGAGGGGCGATTGTAGGCGTGTCGCCCGGTGCGGGGTAGGCGCTTATTTGCAGCTATGGCCTTCGGGCAGGGTGACGGTGTATTTGCGCTGCACCCGGTTGCGGAAGTCGAGGTTGTCCAGGCTTTCCTGCACCAGGAAATCCTCGACCTTGGCGTCCTGGCAGTCCTCGTTATAGGACGAGGCCCGCAGCAGGAATACCGTGCGCCGGCTCTGCTCGTCCTTGGCCTTGATGTTGAAGGTACTGAGGGTGGTGTAGCCGGTGCGCTCCGAGGAACCCACCGGGCCCCAGGTGGTGGTCGGGGTGCTGTTGCACACCAGATTCTTGTCTTTATGGGTGCTCTGCTTGCACACCGTCTTGGTGCTGCTGGGCACCTGGCCGTAGTCGGTGGCGGTGTAGCGGTAGCTGACCTTTTCACTGCCCACGTCGAGGGTGAAGTTCATTCGGAACGGCGGATGGTTCTTGGGCAGCGACGTATCGGTGTAGACCTG
Organism: Pseudomonas sp. GW822-FHT06D10; assembly: GCF_058799535.1. Taxonomy (NCBI): domain Bacteria; kingdom Pseudomonadati; phylum Pseudomonadota; class Gammaproteobacteria; order Pseudomonadales; family Pseudomonadaceae; genus Pseudomonas; species Pseudomonas sp. GW822-FHT06D10. The sequence goes on from NZ_JBXALN010000005.1 coordinate 125,246, forward strand.
CTTGAAACCCATGCCATGCAGGGCGGCGACCATGTCGCGCAGGTAGTAGCTGGCGTTGAGGCCGTGGGCATCGTTGGCTCCGTTGATGCTTACCAGCACCGGGGCCTGAGGGTCGAAGTAGTAGTCCGGGGCCGGAGTGGCGGCAATCGCCACTTCGAGTTTGTTGGCGCAGCCGGTCAAAAGACAGGCGAGCAAAAGCAGCGGGCAGAGCAGGTAGCGAGTCATGAATAAGCCAATGTGCAACGTGAGGAGTGGTAAGGCTTTAACGATCGGGACTCGGATCAAACAAACGCGGGGGTGTCACGCGGGCTCGGTGGCCTGATATTCCAGCAGGTCGCCGGGCTGGCAGTCGAGTGCGGCGCAGAGTTTGTCCAGGGTCTCGATTTTCATCCCCTTGACCTTGCCATTTTTCAGCAACGACAGATTGGCCTCGGTAATGCCCAGGATGGCGGCCAACTCTTTCGAGCGAATCTTGTTTTTAGCCATGACAACGTCAAGCCGAACGATAATGGTCATCTCATTGTTCTATATGTAGTGACTGTGCTCATCACTGAGGACTTTGGCGTCGCGCATGATAATGGAAAACGAGCAGAGCAAGATTCCTTTGACCACCTCGTAGGCCGCGTAGGACGAGAAGCCCGCGGAAATCTGCAGGATGCGCTGGCCGGGCGGCAGGTCGATGGACAGGGCCAGGCCTTGCAGGGTTTCCATCATCGGGAACGTGGCCGGGGCGACTATCCACAGCATGCCCACGCGCCAGAGGATGCGGATGTTGCGATCGCTCCAGGTTTCGCCACGGGACAGGCGCAGGAAGAACACGCCGGTCAGGTACAGGGCGAAGCTCGACAGCAGCAGTGGCAGGAAGTCGAGGATCACCAGCAGGGCGAAGCTCAGCGACGAGAGCTTGAAGTCGGCTTCCAGCAGGCGCGGCGAGTGTTCGGCAAATACGCTGAGCAGGGCGCCCAGGACCTGGTCCTTGCTGTAGATCCAGAGCCCGGCATTGCCGCCCAGCTCCACCACGCCCATGACCCAGGCCAGGATCGCGGCCAGCAGGCCGACCCGTCGTAAGCGGTACTGGGCCGAGCCGTTGATTTGGGAGTTCATGCGTTATTCCTTGCAAAACTTTGGGGGTGGCAAATTATTGATAAAAAATTATCGAATTACAATAATTTATTTTCAATAATCGTCACGACTCCAAGCCGGGAATCATGCTGTGGCGAGGTAGCTTGTTCCCGTGCGTGCGGCCGGCGTCCCGGCGCGCAGTGGTGCTTTGATTTTCTGCTATGTTAGGTATACGTTACATACCTTAAATTTTGTTACGTATATAGAACATGGACTACTTTCTTATCACCGCGCGCCTTGGCGAGCAGGTTCGCCAGCGCCGCCTGCATCGTGGCCTGACCCAAGCCGGCCTGGCCGCCTTGGCCGGCGTGACCCGGCAGAAGGTCATCGCCATCGAGCGGGGCGATTTGTCGGTGGGCATGGCGGCCTATGCGCGGGTGCTGGGAGCCCTGGATTGTGAACTCACCCTGGTGCCGGCTGCCATGCCGACATTGGACGAGATCCAGAGAGTGTTCGACTGATGGCCACGGTGCTGCAGGTATCAACCCCGGCCGGTGAGAGCGGAAAAATCCACCGTGGCGCTGGTGATTATCTGTTTCGCTATCAGGATGATGCCCGGGTGCAGGCGGCGATCAGCCTGTTGATGCCTGTGCGTCTGGATGACTACCGTTATCGGGAGTTGCACCCGATCTTCCAGATGAACCTGCCCGAAGGCTATGTGCTGGAACAATTGCGCAACCGCCTGGCCAAGGTGGTGAAGGTCGACCCGATGTTGCTGCTGGCGCTGTCCGGCAGCAGTGCGCCGATCGGGCGGGTCGCGGTGAGCTCGCCCGAAGTCGATGGGCTGTTGCAGCGACAGCAGTTTCCCGGGGAAAAACTGGAAGAAATCCTCGCGTGGGATGGCGCCGAGGATATTTTTGCCGACCTGGTGGACCGCTACATCCTGCGTGCCGGGATATCTGGCGTGCAACCCAAGGTCATGGTGCCCGAGCGGCCTGATGCTGGAGCGCGGCGCTTTACCTCGAACACCTGCGAACTGATCATCAAGAGCGGCCGGGATGAGTTTCCGGGGTTGGCAATCAACGAGTTCCTTTGCATGTCGGTGGCCAGGGAGGCGGGGATCGCGGTGCCCGAGTTCTACCTCTCCGATAACGCCAAACTGTTCGTCATGCGCCGCTTCGATCGGGACGAGCAGCTCGGTTGCCTGGGGTTTGAAGACATGGCGGCGTTGATGGGACTGGGGGCGGAGCAGAAATACAGCAAGAGCTATTCGGCCATTGCCAAGGCCGTCCGCCTGTTTTGCCCGCCTGAGCAGGTGCCAGGTTCACTGGCGCAGTTGTTTGCCATGGTCAGCCTGAGCTGCATTGTGGGGAATGGCGATGCCCACCTGAAAAACTTCGGGCTGTTGTATTCCGATCCTGGCCAGCGCGATGCGCGGTTGGCGCCGGCCTACGACATCGTCAACACCACGGCCTACATCCCGCAGGACGTGCTGGCCCTGGATCTGCTGGGCAACAAGTCCCTGTTTGCTTCGCGGCAGGGGTTGCTGGAGTTTGCCAAGGTCTGTGATGTGGCTCGTCCGCAAGAGGTCATTCGCGGGCAGCTGGCAGCACTGGAGCGGGTGTTGAACCGATCGGCCGAATGGGCCGAACGGGCCCCGAATGTCGTCGCCGCGATCCGGCACTGTGCCGAGCCCTTTATGAAAACCTTTGGCTAATGCCTTTGTCGCCGGACCGTGCGTGGCGGCGGCCTACCGGCCGCCACGTACCCTGTCGCCGCTGCCGAGCCTGCGAGGCTGCGAAAAGGACCGCAGGGCCTTGCTTGGCGATCTCGCGCCGGTCCTCTGATGCCTGGCGGATCGCCGCGAGTTTCCACGAGCCACTCTGTGTGGCCGAATCAGTCGCGCTGCGGCTCCAGCAAGTCGAACGACAGGACCTTGATCTGCCGGTCGGCGCTATAGACGAACCCAACCCGCGCACCGGGATGCAGGTGCTCCGGCAGGCGGTAGCTCTCCCAGGCGTTGAGCGTGTATTGCCCATCTGCTGATGGCCTGCGCTCCCCCGATCGCAGGGGCGTACCCAGCAGCTCGCGAATATCGGCGTGGGTCATGCTGCGCGAGAACGGGGCGGGCAGCTCGCCCCTGTAGAATGAGCGCCCCTGTTCAAGGGGCATGAGTTCGATCAATACCTTTTCCAGGGCCAGGCTGTCTTCCCAGAAGTCCAGCATCAGGCCGGGCTCGACGATCACGGTCAGCCAATCGAATTCGTCGTAGATCTTGTCCGTCGGGGTCTCGATGCGTTCTCCCCGGGCGATCAGTTCTTCATGGCTGAGCCCCAGGCTGCTTACCCAGCGGCCGATCGTTGCGGCGTCCATCGCTATTCCTGTGTCCTGAGTTGAGTGTGTGCCCGTTGTCGCGGGTGGCGTTGGCGGCCGATCTTAGCCGTTCGAGAAGGATAGTGGTGCTGTGGCGACATGAAGAACGCCGCCTGCCGTGCTGGCAGGCGGTGGGTTGGAGGGCCGGTGTCAGGCCGGTTGGGGCGCGGTATCGAGCTGGGCCCGGGCCTGATAGCTGGCGGGGCTGAAGATCCGGGTCAGGAGCAGCATCGCCAGGACACCCACGATCAGCACCCACCAGGCGCTGACAAAGCTGCCGGTGACTTGCCGCAGCCAGCCACTGAGCCATGGCGAGACGGCGTTGATCAGAAAGCCCACGCCCTGGACAAAAGCCGCCAGTTGCCCGGCTTCCCGAGGGGCGCGCCGGTGATCCAGGGTGAGGATCAGGCTCAGGGCAAAGCACGCTCCGAGGCCGAAGCCGATCAGCGCCACCCACAGGTGCGGGCTCTGCAAGGGCCACAGCACCAGCCCGAGAAAACCCGCGGCCTGGGCCGCGAGGCTGATGCCCAGCAGCGGGCGGCGGTCGCTGCTGCGCTGGGCCAGGGCCGGCATCAGCAGGGCGGCGCTGACTTGGAAAATGGTCATGAAGGCCAGCAGCGAACCGCTCTGGCTGGCGCTCCAGCCCATCTGCAGGTAGTAGGCCGGCAGCCAGGCCACCATGCTCATGTAGCCGCAGTTCACCAGGCCGAAATACAACGCCAGCAGCCAGGCGCGGCGGTTGTTCCAGAGCCCGGCCAGGGGAGCCGGGCTGCCGTTGCGGCGGCCGGCCCCCAGGGGCAGGCAGGCCCAGAGCAGCAGCGCCGCCATCGCCGGTAGCAGCCAGACGCCAAGCCCCGCCTGCCAGTTGGCGAAGTGGCTGGCCACCTGCGGGCTGAGCAGGGCGGCAATGCCGCCACCGCCCATCAGCGAGGCCGAGTAGACGCCCATGGCCAGGGCTACGCGCTGCTGGAACTGGCGCTTGATCAACGCCGGCACCAGGGCCTGGATCAAGGCCACCCCGGCGCCGCCGAGCAGGGCGGTGGCGAGCAAGGCCGCGGCCTGGCCGAAGAACAGCCGCACCAGGCAGGCCAGCAGCACCAGCAGCAAGCCCAGGGAAACGCCCCGGCGCTCGCCCAGGCGGGCTTCGATGCGTACACCGAGCAAGGCCACCAGGCCCATGCAGATCACCGGCAGGCTGGTGAGCCAGGCGCTGCTCTGGAAGCTCATGCCGGTGGCGCCGCGGATCTCGTTGAGCAGCGGGCTGACCGAGCTGAGGATGGGCCGCAGGTTCAGCCCCAGGCACACCAGCAGGGCCCAGCCGGCCCAGCGCCGGAAGGTGGATTCAGTTCGCTGCATGACGCTCCTGCCAATCCTGGTAGAGGGCGCTCATCGCTGCCTGGGGCAGGTGCAGCACCGGCAGGCGCTGGGCTTGCAGGGGTTTGCTCAGTTGTTGGTAGATGGCCGCGGTGGAAAGGCCGAACGGCTCAGCTTGCTCATTGCTGGCAGCGAATACCGCGCGGGACACGCCGCACAGGTACATGGCGGCCAGGCACATGGGGCAGGGCTGGCCGCTGGCGTAGATCACGCAATCATCCAGGCGCGGGCCCAATTGCCTGCTGGCGGCGCGGATGGCCAGCATCTCGGCGTGGGCGGTGGGGTCCTGGCTGAGGTGGATTTCATTCACCGCCTCGGCCAGTACCCGGCCGTTGCGCACCAGCAATGCGCCGAACGGGCGGCCGCCCTGTTCGACATTGCGCCGGGCCAGTGCCACGGCCTGTTGCAGGTAGTGTTGATCGTCGTGCATGCAAGGTTCCTTCAAAAGAGGGGCGGGCTCAGGCAGCGCCGGCATCGCGCAGCAGCTTGGCGATGGCGCCCTGGCCACGGCGCTCGGCCTGTTGCAACGGGCTGAGGCCGGCGCGGTCCGGCAGGTTCAGGTCGGCGCCGGCGGCAATCAGTTGGGCGACGATCTGTTGGTGCGCCGGGCCGCCGTCGGACAGCACTATGGCTTCCATCAGGCAGGTCCAGCCCAGGTGGTTGACGTGGTCCAGCTCGACGCCGGCCTCGATCAGCAGGCGCACGGTTTCCACGTGGCCGCGTTCGCAGGCCGGGATCAGCGCGGTGCCGCCGTAGCGGTTGGTGCTCTTGAGGTCGGCGCCGTGGGCCAGGGTCAGCTTGAGGATTTCGTTGTGACCGCTGGCGCCGGCCAGCAGGTAGGGGCTGTCCTGGATCAGGTTCTTGCGGTTGACGTCGGCCCCGGCCTCGATCAGCGCCCGGGCGATGTCGATGCGGTTGTCCCGGGTGGCCACCAGTAGCGGGCTGCTGCCGTCCAGGCCACGGCCATCGAGCGCCGCGCCTTGCTCAAGCAACTGTTGCACCTGTTGCAGTTGCCCCTTGCGTACCGCTTCCAGCAACGCGCCATCGCTGGCCATGACCACCCCCGCAGTGAACAGGCCGGCGGCGATCAGGCCGCGTTTGAGAAAACGCTTGAGTTGCATGAGAACCTCCCGTTCCGGCTGATGAAAGGGAAGTATGGTGACGGCCCTGGGTATTCTGAAATTAAATATAATCATGCCAACCAGTGGCAGTCAGGATGGTAGGTCAACATGTTGGATCCGGTGTTGTTACGCAGTTTTGTCGCGGTCGCCGACAGTCAGAACTTCACCCGCGCCGCCGAGCGCCTGCACCTCACCCAGTCCACTGTGAGCCAGCAGGTGCGGCGCCTGGAAGAGAGCCTGGGCTGCCAGTTGCTGGACCGTGACCAGCGCCGGGTGGTGGCCACGGTGGAGGGCGAGCGGCTGCTGGCCTACGCCCGGCGCATCCTGGCGCTGCATGAAGAGGCCAGCGATATGCTGGTCAACCAGCGCGGCGAAGAAGTCCTGCGCCTCGGGGTGCCGGAAGATTTCGCCGCCGAGCGCCTGATGCCCATGCTCTCGCGCTTTGGCCTGGATTACCCGGCAGTGCGCCTGGAGGTCAGCAGCGGCCTGGGCCCGGAGCTGTTGCGCCAGTACCGGCGGGGTGAGTTCGACCTGCTGCTGGTCAAGCAGATGGGCCACAGCGATGACTGCGTGGACTCCTGGCCCGAGCCGCTGTGCTGGGTCGATAGCGTTCGCCAGCCCGCCTTTGGCCGCGATCCGCTGCCTTTGGTGGCGTTCCCGGTGGGCGGCCTGTACCGCCAGGAAATGCTCCATCACCTGGAGGTCGGAGGCTGGCCGTGGCGCATCGCCTATTCCAGCGCCAGCCTGGCCAGCGTCTGTTCGGCGGTGGCGGCGGGCCTGGGCATCAGCCTGTTGCCGGTGCGGGTGCTGGGCAAGGGGCATCGCGTGCTCGACGCCGACAGCGGTTTGCCGGACATCCAGGGCGTGCGCCTGGCGTTGTACGCCGGCAGTGGCTTGAGCCGGGCCGGCAAGGAGCTACAGGAACAGTTGCGGGCAGTGGCAAGCGTCAAGCCGCAAGTGGCCAGGCGATGACTGTCTGCTGGTTGGCCAGGTTCGTCTGCACCAGGGCTGTGCAGGCCGATCATCCGGGGGGCAAGTTGCGGAACAGCTTCGTCTAGCCGTCGCGCGTTCGATAACAGGCGGCCGCCGGGATCTCGTCGCCTCATGCCGGCAGCACAGTGCCCCAGCGGCCCTGGAATGCCCCTTCACAAGATTGTTCAAGCAGCGCAAGGGCTGATCTTGAGGGGGCGCTGCTGCTTGGAGAGCTGTTCCATCCCCCGCCAAGCGTCTTGTTTCGATGCTTTGCGGGAATATTTTCGATGCCCGCAAGGCATGGTGTTTTTCCCTCTTGGCTGCAGCCCTTGAACCACGGGGCCTGGGGCTTTTTCGCGAAATCATGTATTCGATTTCGATCTATCTATAACTTGAAAGATTACTTTAAGAGATAAGCACGGGGCACTGATCATTGACCCCGCGGCACCGTTGCGTGGGGGCAGTTCAAACGCCGGTGCCGGGTTTTTCAAAAGATCGTAGGGAGTGAATCCATGGGCAATGTCCAGACCGCCGCCAGTGCACACGAGGTGCTGTGGCGCCAGGCACCGAGCGGCGAGTTGGTCGACCTCGGCCGGCCTCACCGCTTGCCGCTGGGCCAATTGCGTCTGCAACGCACGCCCAAGGGGATATTGCGTCGCCGTGAGGCCATCATCCTCGGCGCCGCGGCCCTGGTACTGCACGCGGCAGTGATCTACTGGCTGAGCCAGAAGCCGACCCCGGTGCTGCCGATCGTGCCGCCGGAAATCCCGCCCATGACCATCGAGTTCTCGCGTCCGGCGCCGCCGGTGGTCGAGCCCCCACCGCCACAGCCGGTACAGCCGGTGGTGGAGCCGCCACCTCCGGTGGAGGACGAGCTGGCCGTGAAGCCGCCACCGCCCAAGCCGGTGCCCAAACCCAAACCCAAGCCGGTGCCCAAGCCCGAGCCGAAACCTGCGCCCAAACCGGTGCAGCAGACTCCGGCGCCGCCACAGCCCGCGGCCCCGGTAGCCGCTCCGGCTCCGCCCGCGCCACCGGCCCCGGCGCCCGTGACCCCGGCTTCGGCGAATGCCGCGTACTTGAAGAACCCGGCGCCGGAATATCCGTCGCTGGCCCAGCGTCGCGGTTGGGAAGGCACGGTGCTGCTGCGGGTGCATGTACTGGCCAGCGGCAAGCCGGGCGAGATCCAGATCCAGAAGAGCAGTGGTCGCCAGCAACTCGATGACGCCGCCCTGGCCGCGGTCAAGCGCTGGAGTTTCGTCCCGGCCAAGCAGGGCGACGTGGCCCAGGACGGCTGGGTCAGCGTACCCATAGATTTCAAGATTCATTGAGCCACAAGGCCGATCAACCAACACGCGCTAAACGCTTACACAGAGGGAACACATCATGACGTTACTGGCATCTCCACTGGAATCCATCGAAAGCGCGGTGATCTGGCTGTTGGTGGTCTTCTCCGTCGCCACTTGGGGCCTGGCCCTGGTCAAGGGCGTGCAGTTCGCCCGCCTCAAGTCCCAGGATCGCAAGTTCCACAATCAGTTCTGGGCAGCGTCCAGCCTCGACTCCGCTGCCTCGTTGAGTGAAACCCAGCCCGGCGCGGCGGCCCGGGTGGCCCAGGCCGGCTATGCGGCGATCCAGGTTGGCGAAGCGCCCCACGCCGCGGACCTGAGCCAGGCAATCAACCACCAGGACCGTCTCGAACGTGCCCTGCGCCAGCAGATCGTGCGTGAGCGTCGTTCCCTGGAAACCGGCCTGGCGGTGGTTGCCAGTATCGGCAGCACCTCGCCCTTCATCGGCCTGTTCGGCACCGTGTGGGGGATCATGGAAGCCTTGAAAGGCATCAGCGCTGCTGGTTCGGCGAGCCTGGAAACCGTGGCCGGTCCCATTGGCGCAGCCCTGGTGGCGACGGGGGTGGGGATCGCCGTCGCAGTGCCGGCGGTGCTGGTCTACAACTACTTCCTGCGGCGCCTGAAGCTCACGGCCGCGGACCTGGACGACTTCGCCCACGACTTCTACAGCCTGGCGCAGAAGAACTCCTTCCGCGTGCTGATCCACCCGAGCGTGCACAAGGCCGCGGCCCAGGGCAGCCCGCAAAAAGTGAAGGAGGCGTCCTGACATGGCCTTTTCCACCCAAGACAGCGATGAAGTGCTGAGCGAGATCAACGTCACACCGCTGGTGGACGTGATGCTGGTGCTGCTGGTGGTGTTCATCGTCACCGCACCGCTGCTGACCAACGCCATTCCGATCAACCTGCCCAAGACCGAGGCCGTGGCCCCGGTGGAGCAGAAAGACCCGCTGGTGGTGAGCATCGACGGTGCCGGCAAACTCTTTATCAACAAGGACGAGATCCAGCCGGACCTGCTGGAAACCAACTTGCAAGCGGCCAAGGCCAAGGACCCGCAAGTGCGGGTCCAGCTGCAGGCCGACGATGGCGTCAACTACGGCGAAGTGGCCCGGGCCATGGCGTCCATCGAGCGTGCGGGCATCACCAAACTGTCGGTGATTACCGCGCGCTGAGACCGAGCAACAACGCCACGACTTTTCAGGCCGTCTCCTTGGCAGGGTGCGGCCTTTTTTTTGCCTGGCGAAAAAGCCCCCGCAAGGCCCCCACCGGAATCGCGCCAGCCGTAGGCGCTGGCTTGCCAGCGAAGGCGTCCTTGAGCGCGGTGCAAGGCTTGCGGGCCCCTTCGCCGGCAAGCCGGCTCCTACGGAGGCCGGGGGGGAAGTTTTATATTCGTTTAAGGTATTAATAAATAGCTTCTTATTCCTTAACGAATATAAATCCCCTCCCTATACTCGTCCGGGAACAGACACGCAGCAGGAGAGTTCCCCATGCGCAACGAATCCATTCGCTACTTGATTGTGCCGGGCTGGCAAGGATCGCCAGAAGATCATTGGCAAACCCACTGGCAGAACAGCCTGCCCAACAGCGCGCGGGTGGAGCAGGCCGACTGGCTGACGCCGCGCCGCGAAGATTGGGTGGCGGCCCTGGCCGAGGCCATTGCCGCCGACGACACTCCGGTGATCCTGATTGCCCACAGCCTGGGTTGCATTACCGTGGCTCATTGGGCCGCGCGCGCGCCCGTAGCGGCCCTGCGCCAGGTGTGCGGTGCGTTGCTGGTGGCCCCGGCGGACGTCGAGCGCCCGGCCTGTGCCCCGGCGCTGCGCAATTTCGCGCCGATCCCCCGGCACCTGCTGCCATTCCCCAGCCAAGTGGTCAGCTCGGATAACGACAGTGCCGTGAGCGCGCCGCGGGCCCTGGAGCTGGCCCGTGACTGGGGCGCCGAAGCCGGGATCCTGGCTGGCGCCGGCCATATCAACGTCAAGTCCGGCCACCATCGCTGGGAGCAGGGTTTCGCTTATCTGTACCGCTTGCAGAACCGCATGGAACAACACGCCCTGCGTCGTGCCTGATCGTCCTTTTTTCGTTTAAACGCCCCGTCCCCCGGCGGTCTGGGGCGGGAGCCTGCCATGAGTGCCCATACCCCATTCGGTCAGCCGTTGCTGACCTTCCCCGATGCCGAGAAAAGCCCCCTGAGCATCCGCGCCAAGGCGCTGGTGTTCGTCGACCCGCGCTCGCGGCAGTTGCGCGAAGAGCTGGAGCAACTGGCGCCGCGTTCGGTCTCGGTACTGATCCGTGGTGAAACCGGCACCGGCAAGGAGCTGCTGGCCCGGCACATCCACCGTGCCAGCGATCGCAGTGGCCTGTTCGTCTCGGTGAACTGCGGCGCCATCAGCCCGACCTACGCCGACGCCGAACTGTTCGGTTATGCCGCCGGCAGTTTCAGCGGTTCGGCCAGCAGCCGCGCCGGCTGGTTCGGCTCGGCCAACGGCGGGACTCTGTACCTGGATGAAATCGGCGACCTGCCGCTGCCGATCCAGACCAAGCTGCTGGCCGCCCTGGAGAACCACGAAGTGACCCGGGTCGGCGCCCAGCAACCGAGCCCGGTGGACGTGCGCCTGGTGGCGGCCACCAGCATCGACCTGGCCCAGGCGGTGGCGGCGGGCAAGTTTCACGAGCGCCTGTATCGCTACCTCAGCGAGGGCCAGCTGGAGCTGCCGGCGCTGCGGGAACGGGTGGGAGACATCGAGTCCCTGGCCGAATACTTCCTCGGCATCTACAGCCAGCGCCTGGACCTGCCGGTGCCGCTGATCAGCGAAGCCGCGCAGCAGGCCCTGAATCGCCACAGCTGGCCGGGCAACACCCGGGAGCTGGAGAACGTCATCCACTTTGCGCTGCTGGTCAGCAGCGGCGAGGAGATACTGCCCGAGCACCTCAACCTGCCGCCGACGCCCTCGCCGCTGGAGCAGATCCAGCAGTTGTTGCAGCAGATCGCCGAGATCGGATCCGCTGTCGAGCGCCAGGCGCTGCACCAGTTGCTGCAACGCACCGCCCTGACCTGAAACCCCGGCCACCGTAGGAGCTGGCTTGCCAGCGAAGGCCTCCGCTAGGGCGACGTAGGGCCGGAGGGCCTCTTCGCCGGCAAGCCGGCTCCTACCAAGACGACTTCAGATCCGACCCGTAGGAGCTGGCTTGCCAGCGAAGGCGTTCGTTAGGGTGATGCAAGGCCTCAGGGCCTCTTCGCCGGCAAGGCTGGCCTGGCAGGTGGGAAATCGCAGGCTAGAGCGCCGGGAGGCTGTATGAACAAAATGGAATATGAACGTGAATAAAAGATATTGTTCGGGAATAAAAAATCTCGGTATTGTCCGCCTCACGCCAGCAGTGGCACTTCACTGGCACCTCAATCAGTTCCCTATTTGAAGCCGTCGTCGACCTCGACACCTAAGGACCTTGCATGAAAAAAGTTCTGTTGTTCACCGCACTGGCGGCAGCCCTGAGCGCAGGTATCGCCCAGGCTGGCGAGAAGCTGGTGGTCGCCGCGACCCCGGTGCCCCACGCCGAGATCCTCGAGCTGATCAAGCCGACCCTGGCCAAGGAAGGCGTGGACCTGGAAATCAAGGTCTTCACCGACTACGTGCAGCCCAACGTGCAGGTCGACCAGAAGCGCCTGGACGCCAACTACTTCCAGACCCTGCCCTACCTGAAAAGCTTCAACGAAGGCAAAGGCACCCACCTGGAAACCGTGATCGGCGTGCACGTCGAACCTTTCGGCGGTTACTCGAAGAAGGTCAAGACCCTGGCCGAGCTGAAAGATGGCGCAACCATCGCCATCCCCAACGAAGGCAGCAACAGTGGCCGCGCCCTGATCCTGCTGCAGAAGGCCGGCCTGATCGAGCTCAAGGACCCGAAGAACGCCGTGGCCACGCCCAAGGACATCGCCAAGAACCCGCACAACTTCAAGTTCAAGGAACTTGAGTCGGCCATGCTGCCGCGGGTCCTGGACCAGGTTGACCTGGACATGATCAACACCAACTACGCCCTGGAAGCCGGCCTGAACCCGGCGAAGGATGCGCTGATCATCGAAGGTTCCGATTCGCCTTACGTGAACTACCTGGTGGCTCGCCCGGACAACAAGGACAGCCCGGCCATCCAGAAGTTGGCCAAGGCCCTGACCAGCCCGGAAGTCAAAGCCTTCATCGAGAAAAAATACAGCGGCGCAGTACTGCCGGCGTTCTGATGAACTAGGCTACTGACGCGACAAACCCCTTCAAGGTTTAAACGCCGACGGCTAGCGCAGCGTCGGCGTTTTTTATTGCGCCCGAAAAAACCGTAGGAGCCGGCACCTACACAGGGGCGTTTTTGGCAGTGGGCTGGGTGGCCCGGCGCAGGGCCGCCAGCCATTTCATCAGTTCATGGGGGTCCAGGGGTTGCGGGGTCTTTGCATCGGCCATGGTGGTCGTCCTTGAGAGGTGCAGCGTCCAGTGGGGGGATGGGCGCGAAAGCTCCGTTCGACCCGGTAGAAAAGGTAGTAGCCCTGCGCCAGCCCGGCAAATCCGCGGGTTAGGTTTTTGGGTGATATCAATATGCCTTAACGGTATTTAAATTCTGCTTTTTATAGCTATAAAGTCGCGGCAGCCGGGCGGTTACCCATCGCCCCATGGACTGCACCACCGCCGCTGTATCCCAGCGGCGTCCAGGACTTTCAATGACCCTCGACTACGCCTTTATCCTCAGCACCCTGCCGGCCTTTCTCAAAGCCGTTGGGGTAACCCTGCAGGTCGGCCTGATCGCCATCGGCACTTCCCTGCTGGTGGCCCTGATCAACGCCACGCTCCTGGTATTTCGCACCCCTTACCTGCACCGGCTGATCGGCCTGTACGTGGAACTGGCGCGCAATACACCGCTGCTGATCCAACTGTTCTTCGTCTACTTCGCCTTGCCGGCCCTGGGGATCAAGGTCTCCGGCTTCACCGCGGCGATCATCACCATGACTTTTCTTGGCGGCGCCTACCTCACCGAGGTGCTGCGGGCCGGCGTGGAAGCCGTGCCCCAGGCGCAGCTGGAGTCGGGGCGCTCCATCGGCCTGTCGCAGTGGCAGTTGCTGCGCTACGTGATCCTGCCCCAGGCCGGGATCCTCAGCCTGCCATCGCTGTTCGCCAATTTCATTTTCCTGCTCAAGGAAACCACCGTGGTCTCGGCGGTGGCGGTGCCGGAAATTCTCTACACCACCAAGAGCTACATCGCCCTGTACTACAAGACCTACGAAATGCTCGCGGTGCTGACGCTGATCTGCGTGCTGTTGTTCCTGCCCCTGTCGCTGTTGCTCAGCCGTCTGGAAAGGAGGTTGCAGCATGGCCAGTTCGGGTCTTGAGCTGTTGCTGGTGTCCCTGCCGCAACTGGCCAGGGGCGCTGCGCAGACCTTGTCGATTTCCTTGCTGAGCATTGCCTTCAGCACCCTGGGCGGCGTGCTCTATGGCGTGCTGCGCAGCCTGCAGCGCAAGGTGCTGGACGTGCCGCTGCGGATCTACCTGGAGCTGTTCCGGGCCATTCCGGTGCTGGTCTGGCTGTACCTGCTGTTCTTCGGTTTTCCGATCTTCTTCGGCATCAGCATTCCCAGCTTTACCTGCGCGGTGCTGGTGCTGTCGCTGTGGGGCGCCAGCGAGGTCGGCGAGGTGGTGCGCGGGGCGCTGCAGTCCCTGCCCCGGGGCCAGCGTGAGGCAGGGCTGTCCATCGGCCTTTCCGGTGCCCAGTTGTACGGCTACGTGTTGCTGCCCCAGGCGCTGAAACGCATGACGCCACCGACCATCAACGTCTACACGCGGATCATCAAGACCAGCTCCCTGGCAGTGCTGATCGGCGTGGTGGACGTGATCAAGGTCGGCCAGCAGATCATCGAGCGCACCTACGAGTCGGTACTGATATACGGCGTGCTGTTTCTGTTTTTCTTCTTTATCTGCTACCCGTTGTCAGCCGCCTCCCGCGTGCTGGAACGGCGCTGGACGCAAGCATGAGCGCATTGATCGAGTTCCAGGGTTTCAACAAGTTCTTCGGCCCGCAGCAGGTGCTAAAGGAAGTGGACCTCTGCGTGGCGGCGGGTGAGGTGATCGTCATCCTCGGCCCCAGCGGCTGCGGCAAGAGCACCCTGTTGCGCTGCCTCAACGGCCTGGAAACCGCCCACAGCGGCCACCTGCGTTTTGCCGGGCGCGAACTGCTGAGCCCCGCCACCGACTGGCGCCAGGTGCGCCAGCAGATCGGCATGGTGTTCCAGAGCTATCACCTGTTTCCCCACATGAACGTGCTGGACAACATCCTCCTGGGGCCGCTCAAGGTGCAGAAGCGCGAGCCCCGGGAAGCCCGGGCCCAGGCCGAGGCGCTGCTGGAACGAGTGGGCCTGCTGGACAAGCGCGAGGCCTTTCCCCGGCAGCTTTCCGGCGGCCAGCAGCAACGCATCGCCATCGTCCGTTCGTTGTGCATGAACCCCCAGGTGATGCTGTTCGACGAGGTCACCGCGGCGCTGGACCCGGAGATGGTCAAGGAAGTGCTGCAAGTGATCCAGGGCCTGGCCCGCGACGGCATGACCCTGTTGATCGTCACCCATGAAATGGCCTTCGCCCGGGCCGTGGCCGACCGTGTCGTGTTCATGGACGGCGGGCGCATCGTGGAACAGAACACCCCCGAGGCTTTCTTCACGAACCCGCAGAGCGCACGCGCGCAGCAGTTCCTGGAGAAGTTCTCCTTCGTTGAAGCACTGCCCAAGAAAGCCCCTAAAAAGGAACTGGAGCTCTTATGAAAACTGCCAAGTCTTCGCTGTTGTTACTGCCGCTGTTCGGTCTGGCCCTGCTGGCCGGCTGCGATAAATCCAATGATGCACCCAAGCCTGCGGCCACGGCCGCCAGCGCCGCGCCGGCGGCCGGCTACCTGGACAAGATCAAGGCCCGGGACAAGCTGATCGTCGGTGTATTCACCGACAAGCCGCCGTTCGGTTTCGTCGATGAAACCGGGCGCTACGTGGGCTTCGATACCGACATCGGCCGGCAATTCGCCAAGGACCTGTTGGGGGACGAGAACAAGGTTGAATTCGTCGCCGTGGAACCGGCCAGCCGCATTCCCTTCCTGCAGAGCGACAAGGTCGACCTGATCCTGGCCAACATGACCGTGACCCCGGAGCGCAAGGAAGCAGTGGAGTTCACCAACCCCAACCTCAAGGTGGCGGTCCAGGCCCTGGTGCCTGAAGGCAGTGAAGTGAAGAGCCTGGATGACCTGGCGAGCCGCACCACCATCGTCACCACCGGCACCACCGCGGACATCTGGCTGACCCAGAACCACCCGGACTGGAAGCTGCTCAAGTTCGAGAAGAACACTGAATCCCTGCAGGCCCTGGCCAACGGTCGTGGTGACGCCTATGCCCAGGACAACCTGATCCTGTTCAGCTGGTCCAAGCAGAACCCGGGCTAC
Organism: Pseudomonas sp. GW822-FHT06D10; assembly: GCF_058799535.1. Taxonomy (NCBI): domain Bacteria; kingdom Pseudomonadati; phylum Pseudomonadota; class Gammaproteobacteria; order Pseudomonadales; family Pseudomonadaceae; genus Pseudomonas; species Pseudomonas sp. GW822-FHT06D10. The sequence goes on from NZ_JBXALN010000005.1 coordinate 140,940, forward strand.
CGCGTATTGCCGCAGACCCTGGGCGAACAGGCGCCGATTGCACCAGCGGTGAAGAAAGGCAACATCGAACTGCGGGACTGGGTGAATGCCGAACTGGCCAAACTGGGCGAGGAGAAGTACCTGCTCAAGCTGTATGACCAGTACGTGCGCAAGGAACTGAGCGACGACACCAAGCCCGAAAGCGTGATTGTCGAAGGCGGCAAGTGGCAGGGCTGATCCTGCCCGACCTGTAGGAGCTGGCTTGCCAGCGAAGGCGTCCGCGAGGACGGTGCAGGGCTCGAGGGCCTCTTCGCCAGCAAGCTGGCTCCTACAGAGGGTGTATTTGTAGGAGCTGGCTTGCCAGCGAAGGCGTCCGTGAGGACGGTGCAGGGCTTGAGGGCCTCTTCGCCAGCAAGCTGGCTCCTACGGGGGGCATGGCAGTCGGGGCCGGCGGGGAGGGGTCAGTCAGGCCAGTTCCACGCCGGTTCGTCCAGCATGCGCTGGCCGACGATGCCGGTCTGGCCCAGTTGTTTCTCCAGCACGATGCAGTTGCATTCGGGGTCTTGCTGCAAGGCTGCGATCAGCCGCCGGGCGTGGGACACCACCCACACCTGGCACTGCTGCGAGGCGCGAATGATCAGGCGCGCCAGGGCCGGCAACAGGTCCGGGTGCAGGCTGGTCTCCGGTTCGTTGAGCACCATCAGGGTCGGTGGTCGTGGGGTCAGCAGGGCCGCTACCAGCAACAGGTAGCGCAAGGTGCCGTCGGACAGTTCCGCGGCCGACAACGGTCGCAACAGGCCTTCCTGATAGAACTGCACCCCGAACAGCCCCCCCGGAACGGCATCGATCTCCAGCCGCGACTCCGGGAAGGCATCGCTGATGGTTTCGTGCAATGCCTGCTGATCGCCCACTTCGATGATGGTCTGCAACGCGGCGGCCAGGTCCCGGCCATCGTGGTGCAGCACCGGGGTGCGGGTGCCCAGTTGTGGTCGGCGCGCGGGTGCCTGGCTGTCGGTGCGCAAGTGATCATAAAAACGCCAGCCACGGATCTGCTCGCGCAGATGCAGGACCTCGGGCGATGAACTCAGGTTGCCCACCCGGTCGAACAGGCTGTCGCCGCTGCTCGTGTGCTGCGCCAGCACCTCCCATTGGCGGCCCGCACGGGCTCGTATCATCGGGCCCTGGCGGTCCACCAGGGCACTGGCCGAGCGGTACAGGGGCCCGCCCCAGATGCTCTCGCGCTTGATCCACGGATCGAGAGTGAAGCGCGAGGGAATCGGCGAGCTGTGCCCGGGCAACATGAAATGGCCGCTGGAATCCGGCAGCCCCAGGCTGATCGCGTACCCGAAGTCCTCACCGGCAAAGCCCAGTTGCAGGCGTCTGGCGGCCTTGCGCGGCCCGCCCTGGATCGGCACCTCGCCCTGGCTCATGCGTCGGCTGATCTGTTCCGGCCCGGCCCAATACGTCGATTCCAGCCCGCCTTCCTTGGCCAGGGCGTTGACCACGCCGCCCTGGGCGGTCTCCGCCAGCAGGCGCAGGGCGCGGTACAGGTTGGACTTGCCGCTGCCGTTGGCGCCGGTGACCAGGTTCAGCCGACCCAGGGGGATCACCAGTTTGTTGATGGAGCGGTAGTTGGCCACCGCCAGGGTCTTGAGCATGCCGGGTCTCCTGTTGCGTGGTGCGCAGTGTGCCTGATTTGTGGAGCCGCAGCTTGCTTGCGGCGGCCCTCGAAACCGACGTTGTGCTTGCCAGGATAGAGCGCGTCGAGGGCCGTTGCGGCTGCTGCGCCCCGGGGCGCCGGCCGGCCAGCGGGAGCAAGCTCCGCGCCACCGAAACCCTCTCTGATGAGACTGGCGTGCAGCGGTTGAACCCTGTTCTAAGCTCACAGTCGTAACGTCACTGGCGAGACAGCATCACGCAAAAGGAGCCTGCATGGCTGCGTTCAATTCGAAGTGGATAGTGGGATTGACCCTGTTGCTGCTGCTTGGCGGCTGCGGGGCGGAAAAGCCCGGGGAAAAGGAGCGCCCGCGGGTGCGCATCCTGGAGGTGCAGAGCAGTGACTTCGCCCCTTCGGTGACCCTGACCGGTGACGTTCAGGCCCGGGTGCAGACCGAACTGTCGTTCCGCGTCGGCGGCAAGATCATCCAGCGCATGGTCGATGTCGGCGATCGGGTTACCGCGCAACAGGTGCTGGCCAAGCTCGATCCCAAGGACCTGCAGACCAATGTCGATTCTGCCGCGGCCTCGGTGTTCGCCGAGCAGGCCCGGGTCAAGCAGGCCGGCGCGGCGTTTGTCCGCCAGCAGAAGCTCTTGCCCAAGGGCTACACCAGCCAGAGTGAATACGATTCGGCCCAGGCTGCCCTGCGCAGCAGCCAGAGCGCCCTGAGCGCGGCCCAGGCGCAACTGGCCAACGCCCGCGAGCAACTGAGCTACACCGAGCTGGTGGCCGAGGCTCCTGGGGTGATCACCGCGCGCCAGGCCGAGGTCGGCCAGGTGGTGCAGGCCACGGTGCCGATCTTCAGCCTGGCCCGGGATGGCGAGCGCGATGCGGTGTTCAACGTCTACGAGTCGCTGCTGATGCAGCCACCGGGCCAGGAAACCATTCACATCAGCCTGCTGGACAACCCCAAGGTGACCACCACCGGCAAGGTGCGCGAGGTGACGCCGGTGGTCTCGGCCCAGAGCGGCACGGTGCAGGTCAAGGTGGTGCTCGATTCGTTGCCGGCGGGCATGGACCTGGGCTCGGTGGTCAGCGCCACCGCCCGGGCCCATGGCAAGGCCAGTGTGGTGCTGCCCTGGTCGGCCCTGACCAAGAATCTCAGCGAGCCTGCCGTGTGGCTGGTGGGCGAGGACGGCAAGACGGCCCTGCACACGGTGAAGGTCGGGCGCTACCTCACCGGCAAGGTGATCATCAGCGACGGCCTCAAGGGCGGCGAGAAAGTGGTGGTGGCGGGTGGGCAGTTGCTGCACCCGGGGATGTTCGTGGAGATCGCCTCGCAAACGAGCGACCAGGGAGCACAGCCATGAAGCGCCTGCTGCCGTTGTTGTGTGCCAGTGCCTTGTTGCTGGGCTGCTCCAGGGAAGAGCCGGCGCCGGAGCCGGTGCGCCCGGTGCTGTCGTTCCGGGTGGCGCCCCAGGCCGAGGAAAGCCTGGGGCGTTTTGCCGGCACCATCCAGGCCCGCTACGAGACCAACCTGGGCTTCCGGGTGCCGGGGCGCATTGCCAACCGCAATGTCGATGTCGGTGCCGAAGTGGGCCCCGGGGACTTGCTGGCCACTCTGGACCCCACCGACCAGCAGAACCAGCTGCGGGCCGCCCAGGGCGACCTGGCCAAGGTCGAGGCGCAGTGGATCAACGCCCAGGCCAATGCCCGGCGCCAGCAGGAACTGTTCGATCGCGGCGTGGGCGCCCAGGCGCAACTGGACATCGCCCAGACCGACCTGAAGACCACCGGTGCCTCCCTGGACCAGGCCAAGGCCTCGGTGCGCCAGGCCCGGGACCAGCTCAACTACAGCGAACTGCGCAGCGATCACGGCGGCGTGATCACCGCCTGGAACGCCGAGGCCGGGCAGGTGGTGACCGCCGGCCAGCAAGTGGTGACCCTGGCCCGGCCGGAGATCAAGGAAGCGGTGATCGACCTGCCGGCCAGCCTGGTGGACCAGTTGCCGGCCGGTGTGGAATTCAAGGTCGCGGCACAGCTGGATCCGAGCATCAGCACCACCGCCACGGTGCGTGAGATCGAACCCCAGGCCCAGAGTGCAACCCGTACCCGCCGCGCCCGCCTGACCCTCAAGGACACGCCCGAGGCCTTTCGCCTGGGCACCGCCATCAGCGTGACCCTGAGCTCGGCCATCGAGCCGCGCACCGAGGTGCCGCTGACCGCCCTGCAAGAGGTGCAGGGCCAGACCCGGATCTGGGTCGTCGACCCCCAGAGCCAGACGGTGGCTCCGCGCGAGGTCACGGTGCTCAGCCGCGACAGCGCTTCGGCGTTGATCAGCCAGGGCGTCAAGCCCGGCGAGCGGGTGGTCAGTGCCGGGGTCAACAGCCTCAAGCCGGGGCAGAAAGTCAAAATCGATGAGGACCGCGCACAATGACGCCCGACAGCAAAGGGAGCTTCAACCTGTCCGAGTGGGCGATCAAGCATCAGTCCTTCGTCTGGTACCTGATGTTCGTCGCGCTGCTGATGGGCGTGTTTTCCTACATGAATTTGGGGCGCGAGGAAGACCCCTCCTTCACCATCAAGACCATGGTCATCCAGACCCGCTGGCCCGGCGCGACCCAGGAAGAAACCCTGAAGCAGGTCACCGACCGCATCGAGAAGAAACTCGAAGAGCTGGACTCGCTGGACTACGTGAAAAGCTACACCCGCCCCGGCGAATCGACGGTTTTCGTCTACCTGCGCGACACCACCAGTGCCAAGGACATTCCCGAGATCTGGTACCAGGTGCGCAAGAAGATCAACGACATCCGCGGCGACTTTCCCCAGGGCCTGCAGGGCCCGGGGTTCAACGATGAGTTCGGCGATGTGTTCGGCTCGATCTACGCCTTCACCGCCGATGGCCTGAGCATGCGCCAGCTGCGCGACTACGTGGAGCAGGTACGGGCGCAGATCCGCGAAGTGCCGAACCTGGGCAAGGTGGAGATGGTCGGCGAGCAGGACGAAGTCATCTACCTGAACTTCTCCACCCGCAAGCTGGCGGCCCTGGGCATCGACCAGCGCCAGGTCCTGCAGAGCCTGCAATCGCAGAACGCGGTGACCCCGGCCGGGGTGATCGAGGCAGGGCCGGAGCGCATCTCGGTGCGCACGTCCGGGCAGTTCGCCTCGGAGAAGGACCTGGCCACGGTCAACCTGCGGCTCAACGACCGCTTCTACCGGCTGGCGGACATCGCCGAGATCAGCCGCGGCTATGTCGACCCTTCCACGCCGCTGTTCCGCTTCAATGGCAAGCCGGCCATCGGCCTGGCGATCGCCATGAAGAAGGGCGGCAACATCCAGGACTTCGGCAAGGCCTTGCACGCCCGCATGGACCAGCTCACCGCCGACCTGCCGGTGGGCGTCGGGGTGCACAAGGTTTCCGACCAGGCCGAGGTGGTGGAAGAGGCAGTGGGCGGTTTCACCAGTGCCCTGTTCGAGGCGGTGATCATCGTGCTGGTGGTGAGTTTCATCAGCCTCGGGGTCCGCGCCGGGCTGGTGGTGGCCTGCTCGATTCCGCTGGTGCTGGCCATGGTCTTCGTGTTCATGGAGTACAGCGGCATCACCATGCAGCGGATCTCCCTGGGGGCGCTGATCATCGCCCTGGGGCTGCTGGTGGATGACGCGATGATCACCGTGGAAATGATGGTCACGCGGCTGGAGAAGGGCGAGAGCAAGGAGCAGGCAGCGACCTTCGCCTACACCTCCACCGCCTTTCCCATGCTCACCGGGACCCTGGTGACCGTGGCCGGCTTCGTGCCCATCGGCCTCAACGCCAGTTCTGCCGGTGAGTACACCTTTACCCTGTTCGCGGTTATCGCGGTGGCCATGCTGGTGTCGTGGATAGTCGCGGTGCTGTTTGCCCCGGTGATCGGCATCCACATCCTCAGCACCAACGTCAAACCCCATTCCGATGAGCCGGGGCGTATCGGACGCGCCTTCAACGGTGGCCTGCTGTGGGCCATGCGCAACCGCTGGTGGGCCATCGGCATCACCGTGCTGCTGTTCGTGGCTTCGGTGTTCTGCATGCGTTTCGTGCAGAACCAGTTCTTCCCGTCATCGGACCGGCCGGAGATCCTCGTTGACCTCAACCTGCCGCAGAACGCTTCGATCAACGAGACCCGCCAGGCCGTGGACCGCCTGGAGGCCACCCTCAAGGACGACCCGGACATCGAGCGCTGGAGCACTTATATCGGCGAGGGCGCGATCCGTTTCTACCTGCCCCTGGACCAGCAACTGCAGAACCCCTACTACGCCCAGCTGGTGATCGTCAGCAAGGGCCTGGAGCAGCGCACGGCCCTGACCCAGCGCTTGCAGAAACGCCTGCGGGAAGATTTCGTCGGCATCGGCAGCTATGTGCAGGCCCTGGAAATGGGCCCGCCGGTGGGGCGGCCGATTCAATACCGGGTCAGTGGCAAGGACATCGACCAGGTGCGCAAGCACGCCATCGAACTGGCCACCGAGCTGGACAAGAACCCGCACATCGGCGAGATCATCTATGACTGGAACGAGCCCGGCAAAGTGCTGCGCATCGACATCGCCCAGGACAAGGCGCGGCAACTGGGGCTGTCCTCCGAAGACGTGGCGCAGTTGATGAACAGCATCGTCAGCGGCTCCACCGTGACCCAGGTGCATGACGACATCTACCTGATCAACGTGGTCGGTCGCGCCGACGACAACGAGCGCGGCTCCCCGGAAACCCTGCAGAACCTGCAGATCGTCACCCCCAACGGCACTTCGATCCCGCTGCTGGCGTTCGCCAGCGTGCGCTACGAGCTGGAGCAGCCGCTGGTGTGGCGTCGCGACCGCAAGCCGACCATCACCATCAAGGCCGCGGTGCGCGATGCGATCCAGCCCACCGACCTGGTCAAGCAACTGAAGCCGGACATCGACCATTTCGCCGCGCAACTGCCCGCCGGCTATTCGGTGGCCACCGGCGGCACCGTGGAGGAAAGCGGCAAGGCCCAGGGGCCGATCGCCAAGGTGGTGCCGCTGATGCTGTTCCTCATGGCGACCTTCCTGATGATCCAGCTGCACAGCGTGCAGAAGCTGTTCCTGGTGGCCAGCGTGGCGCCCCTGGGGCTGATCGGCGTGGTCCTGGCCCTGGTGCCCACGGGCACGCCCATGGGCTTTGTGGCGATCCTCGGGATCCTGGCGCTGATCGGCATCATCATCCGCAACTCGGTGATCCTGGTGACCCAGATCGACGAATACGAGCGTGAGGGCTATCACCCCTGGGACGCGGTGCTGGAAGCCACCCACCATCGACGGCGGCCGATCCTGCTGACCGCGGCGGCGGCCAGCCTGGGGATGATCCCGATTGCCCGGGAAGTGTTCTGGGGGCCGATGGCCTACGCCATGATCGGCGGCATCATCGTTGCCACCTTGCTCACCTTGCTGTTCCTCCCGGCGCTGTACGTGGCCTGGTACAAGATCAAGGAACCGAGCAAGGACACCGAGCGCACCCGGCCCACGGCCTCGTAGGCGCTGGCTATTTCCGTAGGAGCTGGCTTGCCAGCGAAGAGGCCCGAGAGACAGGCGCCTGATCTGAAATCGCCTTCGCCGGCAAGCCGGCTCCTACGGGGTATGCGGCGTTGCAGAGGGCGTAGGCCCCCCACGGCCTCGTAGGAGCTGGCGAGCCGGCTCCTCGCAGGGGGATCAGGCCTTGCGCCAGACGCTGGCCAGCCACGGTTGCTGTTCCCGAGGCAGGCCGGCGGGGCGGTAGTAGTGTTCCAGCTCGACGAACCCGGCATCCGTCAGCAACGCCTGCCAGGCCGCCAGGTCGTGGTAGGCACCATAGCGCGGGCCGTTCCAGCCTTCCTGGTTGTCACCCCGGGGATTGGAGCTGAACAGTACGCCGCCGTCCTTGAGGCTGGCATGCAGTTGCTTGAGCACCCGCGGCAGTTCCTGGCGGGGAATGTGGAACAGCACCGCGTTGGCGAAGATCCCGTCGAAGCGTTCAGCCGGCAGGTCGAGCTTGAGGAAGTCCTGCTGCCACACCTCGCAGCCGCTGTCTTCCCGGGCCATCTGGGCGAAGCGCTCGCAGCCGTCGAGGCCGACGGCGACATGGCCCAGGCGGGTAAAGGCCTGCAGGTCGCGGCCGGGGCCGCAGCCAAAATCCAGCACGGTGAATGGCGCCGGGCCCTGAATGTGCCGCAGCAGCGCGTCGATGTTCTGGCTCACATCGTGGTCGCGGGTGCCTTCGCGAAAACCTTCGGCCACCTGGTTGTAGTGGCCGAGGGTGGTGGCGGTGATGCTGTCGAGATCGTCGGGGGCGAGTTTCATGGCGGGCTGCGTGGCTAGAGAGGAGGCGGCCAATATACCGCCAATGACGGCCTGGCGGCCTTTTCGCGAGCGAGCTCGCTCCTACGGGATGATCACGGTCCTTGGTAGGAGCGAGCTTGCTCGCGAAGGCGTCCGAACCTACACCACAGCCCTCAACGCTTGTTCAGCACCCGCGCCAGGCGGTCGCCACCCAGCTGGATCGCCGCTACCAGGATCACCAGCAGCACGATCACCGTGAGCATGATCTGGCTGTCGAACCGCTGATAACCGTAGCGGTAGGCAATGTCCCCCAGGCCGCCCGCGCCAATCGCCCCGGCCATGGCCGAGGAGTTGATCATGGTCACCAGGGTGATGGTAAAACCGCCGACGATGCCCGGCAGCGCCTCGGGCAGCAGCACGTGCCAGACGATATGCCAGCGTCGGCAACCCATGGCCTGGGCGGCCTCGATCAGGCCGTGGTCGACCTCACGCAGGCTGACTTCGGCGATCCGCGCAAAGAACGGCGTGGCGGCGATGGTCAGCGGCACCACGGCGGCCCACACGCCGTAGGTGGTGCCGACGATCATCCGGGTAAAGGGGATCAGCGCCACCATCAGGATCAGGAACGGGATCGAGCGGAACAGGTTCACAAAGGCCCCCAGCGCCCGGTTCAGGTTCGGCGCCTCGTAGATCCCGCCCTTGCCGCTGGTGACCAGGATCACCGCCAGGGGAATCCCCGCCAGCAGGGCAATCAGCGAGGACACGCCGACCATCAGCAGGGTGTCGAGAATGCCCTGCAACAAGCGATCAAACCACATAGCCCAGTACCTCCACCTGTTGTGCCCATTGCCCGGCGCGCTGGCGCAGTTCCGCCGCCCCCAGGGACGAGCCCTGGACCGCCAGCAGCAATTGCCCCAGGGCGTGGCCCTGGATGCGTTCCACGCCGCCTTGCAGCAGGCGTACGCGGCCGCCCAGGGCGCCGAACAGCGCCGCCAGGTCCGGTTCCTCATGGCTGCTGCCGGTGAAGCGCAGGCTCAGCACCAGCGCCGCATCGGAAGACGTCGGATGGCTTTGCAGACGGTTCTGAAGTTCTTCCGGCAGGCCGTGCTGCAGGGGCGCCAGCAGGGTCTTGCTGACCTCGTGCTGCGGGTTGCCGAAGACTTCCCAGACCGGCCCCTGCTCGACGATGCGCCCGTGCTCCAGTACCACCACCCGGTCGCAGATATCGCGGATCACCGCCATCTCGTGGGTGATCAGGATGATGGTCAGGCCCAGGCGCTGGTTGATCTCTTTCAGCAGGCCGAGGATCGACTGGGTGGTTTCCGGGTCCAGGGCCGAAGTGGCCTCGTCGCACAGCAGGATCTCGGGATCGTGGACCAGGGCCCGGGCGATCCCCACCCGCTGCTTCTGGCCGCCGGACAACTGCGCGGGGTAGGCCCGGTGCTTGTCCTTGAGGCCCACCAGCTCCAGCAGCTCGCGCACCTTGCGCTGGCGCTCGGCCTTGGGTACCCCGGCCACCTTCAGCGGCAGCTCGACGTTGTGCCACACGGTCTTGGCCGACATCAGGTTGAAGTGCTGGAAGATCATGCCGATGCGCCGGCGCAGGGCCACCAGGCGGTCTTCGTCGAAGTCGCCGATGTCCACCTGGTCGATCAGCACCCGGCCGCTGCTGGGCTGCTCCAGGCGGTTGATGGTGCGGATCAGCGACGACTTGCCGGCGCCGCTGCGGCCGATGATGCCGAACACCTCGCCGCGCTGGATCGACAGGTCGATATCGTGCAAGGCCTGCACCGGACCCTGCTGGCCCTGGTAGGTCTTGCCCAGGCCGATAAAGCGCACCTGGGCGCGATTCAGTTCGGGGTGCAGCTCGGTCTGCCCGGCGCGCCGGGGCGCGGCTTCCGGCAGCTTGCGCTGTAGCGTCGCGACACTCATCTCAACCTTCCCAACCGGCTTGGTAGAGCTTGCCGTGGGCTTTGTCCAGAGCGGCGCGAACGGCAGGCGAGTGCTGGTAGATATCGACGAACTTGATCAGCCGCGGGTCGTTCTTGCTCTTGGGCTGGATCACGAACTGGATCACGTATTCCTTGTGGTCCAGGCCGTCGAACAGCAGCGCCGAGCCGGCATCGAAGGTCTTGGCCAGGCGGATGTAGGCCGGGTAGCCCTGGACCAGGTCAGCGTCGTCATAGGCGCGCACCAGCTGCACGGCTTCGACCTGGAGGATCTTGATCTTCTTCGGGTTGCTGACGATGTCTTCTTCGGTGGCCTTGTAGCCCACGCCCGGCTTGAGGGTGATCAGCCCGGCCTTGGCCAGCAGTTGCAGGCCGCGCCCGCTGTTGATCGGGTCGTTGGCGATGGCCACGCTGGCGCCTTGTGGCAGTTCAGCGAAGCTTTTGTATTTCTTCGAGTACAGGCCGACGTTGTTGATGATGCCCGGGGCGAAGGGCACCAGGTCGAAACCGGCGGCGGCCTTGGCGTTTTCCAGGAACGGGATGTGCTGGAAGTAGTTCACGTCGATATCGCCGGCGGCCAGGCTGACGTTGGGCGCGATCCAGTCGGTGAACTCCACCAGCTCGACTTTCAGGCCCTGCTTGCCGGCCTCTTCCACGGCGGCCTCCAGGGGAATGGCGAAGGCGGCGGTGGTGCCGACCTTGAGCGGCGCGTCGGCGGCGAAGACGGCGCTGCTGAACAGGCCGAGGGCGAGGGCCAGGGCTTTGAGCGGGTGGCGCAGGCGTTTGGTTTTCATAGGGGTCAGGGTCCGAGTCGGGGCCAGGGAATGGGGTGTGGTTGCGGGCCTCTTCGCCAGCTAGCCAGCGCTTACAGTGAGGTGTGCAGGAGCCGGCTTGCCGGCGAAGCATTTAGCGGCGGTAGGCCGCGCCGGTGTGTTGTTCGGGCAGCTTGCGGCCCTGGCGGAAGAGCTTTTCCCGCAGGGTGCCGTCGTCGTAGGCGGTCTTGTAGGAGCCGCGGCGCTGCAGTTCGGGGATGACCAGGTCGATGAAGTCGACGTAGCTTTCCGGGGTGACGATGCGGGTCAGGTTGAAGCCGTCCAGGCCGGTTTCGGCGATCCAGGATTCCAGGTCGTCGGCCACCTGCTGCGGCGAGCCGACCACGGTGAAGTAGCGGCCGCCCAGGGCGTGCTGGTCCAGCAGCTTGCGTCGGGTCCAGTCGTTGTTCTGCAGGTTCTTGGTGGCCGACTGGATGGCATTGCTCTTCACGTACTGGATCGGCTCGTCGATCTCGTACTGGGAAAAATCGATCCCGGTGGACGCGGAAAAATGCGCCACCCCGGCTTCGGCGCTGGCATGGCTGCGGTATTCGGCGTGCTTCTTCCAGGCCAGTTCCTCGGTCTCGCCGACGATCACGTTGAGGCCCATGAACACCTTGATGTCTCCGGGGTTTCGCCCGGCGGCCACGGCGCTGGCGCGGACCTTGTCCACCTGGGCCTTGGTCGCGGCCTTGTTCTGCCCGCTGATGAACACGCACTCGGCGTGGCGCCCGGCGAACAGCAGGCCGCGGTCCGAGCTGCCGGCCTGGAACAGCACCGGGGTGCGTTGCGGCGACGGTTCGCACAGGTGGTAACCACTGACCTGGTAGAACTCGCCCTGGTGCTCGACCTTGTGCACCTTGCCCGGCTGGGCGTAGATGCGTTGCTCGCGGTCGTTGAGGACCGCGTCGTCCTCCCAACTGCCTTCCCAGAGTTTGTACAGCACCTCCAGGTACTCGTCGGCCTGGTCGTAGCGGCGGTCGTGCTCGATCTGCTCCTTGAGCCCCATGGCCTGGGCGGCGCTGTCCAGGTAGCCGGTGACGATGTTCCAGCCGACCCGGCCACGGCTCAGGTGGTCGAGGGTGGAAAGGCGCCGGGCGAACAGGTAGGGCGCCTCGTAGGTGAGGTTGGCGGTGAGGCCGAACCCCAGGTTCTTGGTAACCGCGGCCATGGCCGAGACCAGCAGCAGCGGGTCGTTCACTGGCAGCTGGATCGACTCCTTGAGGGGCACGTCCACCGAGTTCTGGTAGACGTCGTAGACCCCGACGATGTCGGCGATGAACAGCCCGTCGAACAGCCCGCGCTCCAGCAACTGGGCCAGCTCGGTCCAGTACTCGAGGGTCTTGTACTGGGTCGAGTTGTCCCGCGGGTGGGTCCACAGGCCGTGGTTGATGTGCCCGACGCAGTTCATGTTGAAGGCGTTGAGCAGGATCTTCTTCTTGGTGGTTTGTGGCGCGGCCATCAGATAGTCCCCCGCAGCGGCGGGTTCTGCTGGTTCAGGTAGTAGTTGCCCACCGCGTGGTACTTCCAGCGCACCGGGTCGTGCAGGGTGTGTACCCGGGCATTGCGCCAGTGGCGGTCCAGGCCGTGCTCGGCCAGAGTCGCCTGGCTGCCCGCCAGTTCGAACAGGGTGCTGCCGGCGGCCAGGGAGATTTCCGTGCTCAGGGCGCGGACCTCGGCCACGGCGATGGACGCGGCGGCCACGGTGTCGGCGTTGGTGTCGGCCTGGGCCCGGTCGAGGAATTCCCCGGCGCGCTCCAGCAGGGCCTCGGTGGCGTGCAGGCGGATGCTCAGGTGGCCGAAGCTCTTGATGGTCAGCGGGTCGTCGGTGGCCTTGTCGTTGCCGGAGTCGATCCACGGCCGGGTCTTGGTGCGCACAAAGCGCAGGGCGTCTTCATAGGCGGCGCGGGCGATGCCGGTGTCGATGGCGGCGTGAAGAATCTGCGCCAGCGGCCCGACTGGGGTCGGGCGCTCGAAGGCGCTCTGGAACGGCACCACGTCGGCCTCGTCCACCCACACGTTGTCGAATTGCACCGAGCCGCTGCCGGTGGTGCGCTGGCCGAAGCCGCTCCAGTCGTCGATCACGTCCAGGCCCTGGGCGTCGGCGGGGACGAAGGCCAGTTGCTGCACGCCGTGTTCATCCACCACCGAGGTGGGGATGCGCTGGGCGTAGAGGGCGCCGGTGGCGTAGAACTTGCGCCCGTCGATGCGGTAGCCCGGGCCGTTGCTGTCGCGGCTCAGGCGGGTGGTGCGGTCGTGGGCGGTCTTGGTGCCCAGCTCGGCCAGGGCGTTGCCGAAACGCCGGCCGGCCAGGACTTCGGCATACAGCCGCTGCTTCTGCGGCTCGCTGCCATTCACCCGCAGCACTTCCAGGGCGTAGAAATGGTTCTGCGGGATCTGCCCCAGGGAGGCGTCGGCCTCGGCGATCAGCGCGATGACCTTGGCCAGGGTGACGTTGGAAACCCCGGCGCCGCCGTATTCCTTGGGCACGCTGATGCCCCACAGGCCGGAGCGGGAAAAGGCTTCCAGCTCGGGGTGCGGCAGGCGCCGCTCGCGGTCGCGCAGGGCGCTGTCGCGCTTGAAATCTTCCGCCAGGTCGCTGGCGACAATCAGGGCTTGCTCATCGCTGGTAATGACCGCGACGTGTTGGGAAAGAGACATGTGTTTCTCCAGAGATCTGGTCAAAAGCGTTCTGGGCGGTTAAATCCAGGAGTGCCGGGCAGGCAAGGTGCCGTTCAGGTGATAGGTGCCCACGGCGTGGTACTTCCAGCGCACCGGGTCGTGCAGGGTGTGTACCCGGGCGTTGCGCCAGTGACGGTCGAGGTTGAATTCGGCGAGGGTGGCGCGGCTGCCAGCCAGCTCGAAGAGCTTTTCACTGGCCAGCAGCGAGATCTCGGTGGTCAGCACCTTGGCTTCGGCCACGGCGATGGAGGCGCGGGCCGCGGACTCGGCAGTGATCGGCGCCGCGCTGACCTGGTCCAGCACCTGCCCGGCCTTGCGCAGCAGGGCTTCGGCGGCGTGCAGTTCGATCTGCAGCTTGCCGATGTCGGCGATCACATACAGGTCATCGCTGGCCCGCTCGACGTTGGCATCGATCCACGGGCGTGCTCGTTCACGAACGAAACGGATGGCGTCGGCCACGGCTTCCCGGGCGATGCCGGCGTCAATGGCGGCCTGGATCAGCTGGGATACCGCGCCCTGGATATTCGGTGTTTCATTGATCCGCCAGTTGTCCAGCACCAGCTCGGCGTCCACCCGCACATCGTTGAGCAGGATGGTGCCGCTGGCGGTGGTGCGCTGGCCGAAGCCCGACCAGTCGTCGACGATGCGCAGCCCCGGGGTGCCACGACGGACGAAGGCCAGCACCTGGCGGCCTTCCTCGTTGAGTGCCTTGACCGCCACCCAGTGGGCGAACAGGGCGCCGGTGGAGTAGAACTTCTGGCCATTGATCACGTGGCCGTCGGCGTCGGCGGTGATCCGTGCCTTGAGTTCCAGGGTGTTCTTGGTGCCGCGTTCCGGGCCGGCATTGCCGATGCGCCAGCCTTCCAGGACGCTCTGCAGCAGCTGTTTCTTCTGCCGCTCGGTGCCGCAGCCGAGAATCAGACCGAGGATGCCGAACTGGTTCTGCGGGATCTGCCCCAGGGCCGGGTCGGCCGCGGAAATGATGGCGAAGACTTCGGCCAGGGTGACGAAGGAAACCTGTGGCCCGCCGTAGGCCCGGGGCAGGGAAATACTGCCCAGGCCGCTGCGGGTGAATTGTTCGATCTGCGCCCAGGGCAGCTTGCGCTGGCGGTCGCGCTGGGCGGCCTGCTGGCGGGCCGCGTCGGCCAGTTCATGGGCAGCCTGAAGGGCTTCGGCGTCGTTGCGCAGAACCCGAGCGGGCAGCAAAAGGGGAGCGATATCCAGGTCACTCTGGACCTGGGCTTCGATCAGACTGGACATCAGTGCCACTCCTTGGCTGCACGCAATGCCCTGGCGATCTGCACTGGGGTGATTGTGTTCCGGACCATACCTACCTCACATCTTTTGGATAGGCCGCGTCATGCGGCGAAATCAGAATCAAGAATGTCCGGTGGTCCGGTGCATATACCCTATGCGCGTATAAAAATTAAATAAACTAACTTTTAGGAATATGAATAGAAGGGTTGAATCGAAGCCCGCAGGCGTTATGGATCAAGGCCTTAGCGTGCTTCCACGGCTGTGGTTTTAGCGACGAACGTCCCCCAAAACCACCCCGTATCTACACGTATCTGCTGTAGGAGCTGGCTTGCCAGCGAAGGCGTCCGCGAGGGTGGTGCAAGGCTCGAGGGCCCTTTCGCCGGCAAGCCGGCTCCTACGGGGGAGGGGGCGTGATCTGCTGTAGGAGCTGGCTTGCCAGCGAAGGCGCCCGTGAGGGCGGTGCAAGGCTCGAGGGCCTCTTCGCCGGCAAGCCGTCTCCTACGGGGGAGGGGGCGTGATCTGCTGTAGGAGCTGGCTTGCCAGCGAAGGCGTCCTTGAGGGTGGTGCAAGGCTTGAGGGCCCTTTCGCCGGCAAGCCGGCTCCTACAAGGGGGCGTGGCTTGCGCCGAGGAACTTGCTGAGAAACTGTCGGGTGCGTTCGTGCTGGGGGTTGGCGAACAGCGCCTTGGCTTCGCCCTGTTCGACGATCACCCCCTTGTCGAAGAAGATCACCCGGTTGGCCACGTCCCGGGCAAAGCCCATCTCGTGGGTGACGATGACCATGGTGCGTTTCTCTTCGGCCAGGCTGCGGATGGTGGCCAGTACTTCGCCCACCAGCTCCGGGTCCAGGGCCGAGGTGGGTTCGTCGAACAGGATCACCCGCGGTTCCATGGCCAGGGCCCGGGCAATCGCTACCCGCTGTTGCTGGCCGCCGGACAGGCGCCTGGGGTAGGCATCTTCCTTGCCTGCCAGCCCGACCTTGGCCAGCAGCGCGCGACCCAGGGCGACGGCTTGCTCCCGCGGGGTCTTCTTCACTACCAGCGGGCCTTCGATGACGTTCTCCAGGGCGGTGCGGTGGGGGAACAGGTTGAAGTTCTGGAACACGAAGCCCACTTGCTGGCGCAACTGGCGGATCCGGCCCTGCTGATGGCTCAGGGGGATGGTGCTGTCGATGCTGATGTCACCGATGCGGATGCGGCCGCTAGTGGGTTCTTCGAGAAAATTCAGGCAGCGCAGGAAGGTGGTCTTGCCCGAGCCGCTGGGGCCGATGATGGCGACCACTTCGCCTTCCTTGACCTCCAGGTCGATGCCATTGAGCACCGTCTGGCCCTTGAACTGCTTGGTCAGTTTTTCCACCACGATCATGGCTTCAGGACTCCTGGTCGTGCCGATTGACCCGCTCTTCAAGCCGGTTCTGCAGGTGCGCGAGCACGCTGGCGAGAATCCAGTAGATCAGGGCGGCGGCAAGATACATGGTGAAGATTTCGAAGGTGCGGGCGGTGATCAGCTGCGCCTGGCGGAACAGTTCAGGCACCTGGATGGTGGCGGCCAGGGCCGTGTCCTTGACCAGGGAAATGAAGCTGTTGCCCAGCGGCGGCAGGGCCGTGCGCATGGCTTGGGGCAGGATCGCCCGGCGCAGGGTCTGCGCGCGGGTCATGCCGATGCTGGCGGCGGCTTCCCATTGGCCACGTTCGATGGAGCCGATGGCAGCCCTGAGGATTTCACAGGCATAGGCCGCCATGTTCAGGGAGAAACCGATCAGTGCCGCGGGCAGCGGGTCCAGTTCCAGCCCCAGTTGCGGCAGGCCGTAATAGATCACGAAGAGCTGCACCAAGAGCGGCGTGCCGCGAAAGAACGACACGTAGATGCGGGCGATCCAGCTCACCAGGGCCAGGCGCGACAGGCGCATCAAGGCCAGGCCAAAGCCCAGCAGCAGCCCGAAGAACATGCCGCCGAGGCTGAGGATGACCGTGTGGTACGCGCCTTTGAGAAGAAATGGCGCTGATTCCAGCGCCAGTTGCAGGCCTGCTTCCATTATTGGGTGACGTCAGCGTTGAAGTATTTTTCCGAGAGTTTTTTCAACGTGCCGTCCGCCCGCAGTTCCTCGATGGCCTTGTTCACCGCCGCCAGCAGCTCAGGTTCGCCCTTGCGCAGGGCCACGCCGGCTTCCTGGCGGGAGAAGGGTTCGCCGGATACCACCAGGGTGTCCTTGGTTTTCTTGATCAGCTCGAAGGCCGCCAGGCGGTCCACCAGGATGGCTTCGATACGGCCTACGCGCAGGTCCTGGTACTTGGTCGGATCGTCGTCGTAGGTCTTGATGATGGCGGTGGGCACGTTGTCCTTGAGCCACTGCTCGTAGTTGGTGCCCAGGCCCACGCCGACCTTGTGCCCACCCAGGTCGGCGGCGGTCTTGAACTTGCCTTCGTCCTTCTTCTGGGTCAGGGCCTGGATGCCGGAGACGGTATAGGGGATGGAGAAATCGTACTTTTTCTTGCGCTCTTCAGAGATGGTCACCTGGTTCACCACGGCGTCCAGGCGCTTGGACTCCAGGGCGGCGAGAATGCCGTCCCACTTGGTCGGCTGCAGCTTGACCTTGACCCCGAGCTTGTTCGCCAGGGCTTCGGAGAATTCCACCTCGAAGCCGGTCAGCTTGCCGTTTTCGTCCACATAGCTGAACGGTGGGTAGGTGCCTTCCAGGCCGACGTTGATGACTCCGGCATCCTTGATTTTCTGCAGTTGCTCGCCGGCAACCGCTTGCCCCATCAGTCCGGCACCCAAGGCCAGGCCCAGTGTGCCAATCAGCAGATTGCGACGCAGTACGGAAAAATTCATGACAAGCCCCTGTGTGTTTTCTTATGCACGATGCGGGTGGAGTTGCAGGTCAATCGGTGAGGCGCGAACTGTGCTTTATCCTGCCTTAAATGCGCGTGGCGCGTCTCGTGGCAATTGGGCCTGCGGCGCGACTATAAGACGGCATTTATAGGTTTAAAAATAATATAAATTTACTTTGTTATTCCTTTTTGTTTGGTTCTCCTCGCACCATCCTTCCGCAGGAGCTGGCTTGCCAGCGAAGGCGGCGTCGAGGGCGATGCAAGGCTTGCGCTGCTACGAGAAGGCGCCGGCGTAGGCGAACAGGGCCGGGGCGCCGCCGGTGTGCAGGAAAATCAGCGGGCCATCGTCGAAGCGCTGGCGGCCGACCCCGTCCAGCAGACCGGCCATGGCCTTGCCGGTGTATACCGGGTCCAGCAACAGGCCTTCCTGGCTGGCCAGCAGCTTGACCGCCGCCAGCGTCCCGGCATTGGGTTCACCGTAGCGCGGGGCGAAGTACTCGTCCCACAACTGCACGTTGAAAGCGTCGGGCAGCTTCACTCCCAGCAACTCGGCGGTACGCTCGGCCAGGCCCTGGACCTTGGGCCGCTGGTCTTCTTCGCTGCGCGACACGGTGACCCCGATCACCGGCAGTTGCGGCAGCACTTCGCTCAAGGCCAGGGCCAGGCCGCTGTGGGTGCCGGCGCTGCCGGAGGCCAGGACCACGGCGGCAAACTCCAGGCCGCTGTCTTCGATCTGCTGCGCCAGCTCCAGGCCGGCGCGCACGTAGCCCAGGGCCCCCAGGGCGTTGGAGCCGCCGATGGGCACCAGATAGGGTTTCTTGCCGTTGCTGCGCAGGCGCGCGGCCAGGGCGTGCAGTTGCTCGTCGGCCTGGTCGAGGTTTTCCACCAGCTCCACCTTGGTGTCGAACAGGTCCAGCAGCAGGCGGTTGCCATTGCCCAGGTAGTTGGGGTCTTGGGTGCCGGTGGGGTTTTCCAGCAGGGCCACGCAGCCCAGCCCCAACTTGGCAGCCAGGGCTGCGGTCTGGCGCACATGGTTGGACTGGATGGCACCGGCGGTGATCAGGGTGTCGGCGCCCTGGGCCAGGGCATCGGCGGCCAGGTATTCGAGCTTGCGCAGCTTGTTGCCGCCCATGGCCAGGGGTGTGCTGTCGTCACGCTTGACGTAGACATCGCGACCGATCCAGGCCGACAGGCGTTCGAGTTTTTCCAGGGCGGTGGTAGACCTGAGCAGGTCGAGACGATTAAAGCGGGCGAGCTGTTGTTTGATCATGGGGCCGCACGGAACAGGGAAGGTGCAAGGACTATAGGCAGCCCTTTTTGCCCGGGCAACCGCCAATCGCTTATGCGAAAAAGTGCTTGGAGCCAGACAATTAGTTCTTAAGCGCCGCCGTCGCCGGGCGTAAAGTGATCGCCGTTTGCGCGGCCCGATTGTCCGGCCGCCCGAGTAAGGAGTCTTATCGTGAGCGAGCGTTCCAGCCATTGGCAATTGCAGACCATCGTTGGCCAACTGCGTGATGCCCGTGACCAGTGGCGTACCCGCAACGGTCGGGTCAGCGGCGAGCAGGGCGGGCGTGAGCTGCCGTCGCGGGCGGCCATGGCGGAAATCCTCGAGGCCCTGTGCGGTGCCCTGTTTCCCATGCGCCTGGGGCCGGTGGACCTGCGCGAAGAGAGCGAGGATTTCTACGTGGGCCACACCCTGGACGCGGCGCTCAACGCCTTGCTGGCCCAGGCGCGCCTGGAGCTGCGCTATGTGGCCCGGCAGAGCGGCGAGGCCGATGCCGAAGTCAACGCCCGGGCGATCCGCCTGATCCAGGATTTCGCCCTGGCCCTGCCCGGCCTGCGGGTGCTGCTGGACACCGATGTGCTGGCGGCCTATCACGGCGACCCTGCGGCCCGCAGCGTGGATGAGGTGCTGCTGTGCTACCCCGGCATCCTGGCGGTGATCCACCACCGCCTGGCGCACCATCTGTATCGCGCCGGCCTGCCGCTGCTGGCGCGGATCAGCTCGGAAATCGCCCACTCGGCCACCGGCATCGACATCCACCCGGGTGCGCAGATCGGTCGCAGCTTCTTCATCGACCACGGTACCGGCGTGGTGATCGGCGAGACCGCGATCATCGGCGAGCGGGTGCGCATCTATCAGGCGGTGACCCTGGGCGCCAAGCGCTTCCCGGCGGACGAGGACGGCCAGTTGCAGAAGGGCCACCCGCGCCACCCGATCGTCGAGGACGATGTGGTGATCTACGCCGGCGCGACCATCCTGGGGCGCATCACCATCGGCAAGGGCTCGACCATTGGCGGCAACGTCTGGCTGACCCGCAGCGTGCCGGCCGGCTGCAACCTGACCCAGGCCAACCTGCAGCACGACGATGGCTCGCAGAAGTAGGCGCTGGCTTGTGTAGGCGCTGGCTTGCCAGCGAAGGCGTCCCTGAGGGCGATGCAGGGCTTGCGGGCCTCTTCGCCGGCAAGCTGGCTCCTACGGGAGAGAGGCCGGCCCGGCAAGGGGCTTTTTCTGCTGAACGATTGCGTCCGCCATACGTCATACCCTTCCCTGAGCTAGCGTACAAAAGGTACCGCTGAGCCCTGCGATTAGTCCTGAGCCCCCTATCCATGTTTAACTTGAACGCTTGTTCAAGTTAAACCGGTGGTTCGCTGCCCGCTCACAACAGGAGGCTTGCCTTTGCTGAGTCCGTCTATTTCAGCCATGTTTCATCCCTTCGAGGTGCACCGTTCATGAGTGCACCATCCACCTCCGCGAATGCTCTGATTCGCATGAACCCTCCGGTGTTCTACTTCGCCGCGAGCTTTATCCTGATCTTCGGCGTGGTGGTCATTTCCATGCCGGAACAGGCCGGCGCCTGGCTGCTGGCGGCGCAAAACTGGGCGGCCAATACGGTCGGCTGGTACTACATGCTGGCGATGACCCTGTACCTGGTCTTCGTGGTGGTCACCGCCTTGTCCGGCTACGGCAAGATCAAGCTCGGTGCCGACCACGACGAACCCGAGTTCAGTTACCTGTCCTGGGCCGGCATGCTGTTCGCCGCCGGGATCAGCATCACGCTGTTCTTCTTCTGCGTTTCCGAGCCCCTGACCCACATGCTGCAACCGCCCCAGGGCGAGGCCGGCACCGCCGAGGCGGCGCGCCAGGGCATGCAGCTGCTGTTCCTGCACTGGGGCCTGCACGGGTGGGGCGTGTTCGCCTTCGTCGGCATGGCCCTGGCGTACTTCGCCTATCGGCACAACCTGCCGCTGGCCCTGCGTTCGGCGCTGTACCCGCTGATCGGCAAGCGCATCAACGGCCCTATCGGCTACGCGGTGGATGGCTTCGGCATCATCGCCACGGTGTTCGGCCTGGGCGCCGACATGGGCTTTGGCGTACTGCACCTGAACTCCGGCCTCGACTACCTGTTCGGCATCGCCCACACCCAGTGGATCCAGGTTGGCCTGATCACCCTGATGATGGGCGCGGCGATCATTGTCGCGGTGTCCGGGGTCGACAAGGGCGTGCGGGTGATGTCCGACATCAACATGCTGCTGGCGGTGGCGCTGCTGCTGTTCGTGCTGTTCGCCGGGCCCACCCAGCACCTGCTCAACACCCTGATCCAGAACCTGGGCGACTACCTGGGCGCCTTGCCCACCAAGAGCTTCGACGTCTACGCCTACAACAAGCCCAGCGACTGGCTGGGCGGCTGGACGGTGTTCTACTGGGCCTGGTGGATTGCATGGTCGCCGTTCGTGGGCCTGTTCATCGCGCGGATTTCCCGGGGCCGGACCATCCGCGAGTTCGTGTTCGGCGTACTGCTGATTCCCCTGGGCTTTACCCTGGCGTGGATGTCGATCTTCGGTAACAGCGCCATCGACCAGGTGCTCAACCACGGTATGAGCGCCCTGGGCATGTCGGCTATCGACAACCCGTCGATGACCCTCTACCTGCTGCTGGAAACCTACCCCTGGAGCAAGACCGTGATTGCGGTCACGGTGTTCATCAGCTTCGTGTTCTTCGTCACCTCGGCGGATTCCGGCACCGTGGTGCTCTCGACCCTGTCGGCCAAGGGCGGCAACGCCGATGAGGACGGGCCGAAATGGCTGCGGGTGTTCTGGGGCGCGATGACGGCGCTGGTTACCAGCGCGCTGTTGTTCGCCGGCAGCATCGACTCGCTGAAGTCGGCGGTGGTGCTGACCTCGCTGCCGTTCTCGCTGATCCTGCTGTTGATGATGTGGGGGCTGCACAAGGCGTTCTACCTGGAGTCCCAGCGGCGCATCGCCCAGTTGCATTCCCTGGCGCCGGTTGCGCCTTCGCGGCGGGGCAAGGGTGGCTGGCGCCAGCGCCTGAGCCAGGCGGTGCATTTCCCGTCACGGGATGAGGTGTATCGCTTCCTCGACCAGACAGTGCGCCCGGCCATCGAAGAGGTGACCGCGGTGTTCGTCGAGAAGGGCTTGAACGTGGTGACCCAGCCCGACCCGGCCAACGACAGCGTGAGCCTGGAAATCGGCCATGGCGACCAGCACCCGTTCATCTACCAGGTGCAGATGCGCGGTTACTTCACCCCGTCCTTCGCCCGTGGCGGCATGGGGCCCAAAGAGCTGCGCAACCGCCGTTACTACCGGGCCGAGGTGCATCTGGCCGAGGGCAGTCAGGATTACGACCTGATGGGCTACACCAAGGAACAGATCATCAACGACATCCTCGACCAGTACGAACGCCATATGCAGTTCCTGCATCTGGTGCGCTGAGCCGTTCGCTCAGGCCTTGGTGAGCAACAGGTAGAACACCAGGGCCAGCACCGGCACGGCAAACACCAGGCTGCCGACCGCCAGCTCCGAACGCAGGGGCTGGTGGGCGGTGACCATGCCCACCGCACCGTTGATGACCGTCAACGCCAGCCACAGCCCCGAGAAGCCATAGCCCAGGGTCTGGCGGCTGAAACCCAGCCGCTCGCCGATAAACAGCACCAGTGCCAGCAGGATCAGGCCAAAGGTGATGATGATGGTGGTGTGCATGATGGGTACTCCCCGGGAGCCGGTGTGCCGGCGCATGTATCGAGCATAGGCGTCAAACCAGCCCGCCATTGGCCCGCAGGATCTGCCCGTTGACCCAGGCCGCCGCCGGGCTCGCCAGGAAGCTGATGATGCTGGCGATATCCTCCGGCTGCCCCAGGCGTTCCAGGGGTGGCATCCTGGCGAAGCTGGCCACCTGCTCGGCAGTCTTGTCCTTGAGGAACAGTTCGGTGGCCACCGGCCCCGGCGCCACGGCATTGACCGTGATCTGGCGCCCGCGCAGCTCCTTGGCAAACACCTGGGTCAGGGATTCCACCGCCGCCTTGCTGGCGATGTACACCGCGTAGCCCGGCAGGTTGAGGCCGACGGTGCTGCTGGAGAAATTGACGATACGGCCGCCGTCATTCAGGCGCCCGGCGGCTTCGCGCAGGGTGTTGAAGGTACCGCGAGTGTTGATGGCGAAGGTCTGCTCGTAGAGCTCGTCGCTGTGCTCGGCCAGGGGCAGCACCTTGAGGATGCCGGCGTTGTTGATCAGCACATCGACCTTGCCCAGTTGGGTCTCGGTCTCTTCGAACAGCCGGCGCACATCGCTGGCGCTGGCCACGTCGGCCTTGACCGCTATGGCCCGGTGCCCGGCCTGGCGCAATTCCACCACCAGCCGGGAAGCTTCCTCGCTGCTGCTGGCGTAGTTGATCGCCACGGCGTAACCCTCCTTGGCCAACTGGCGGGCGATCACTGCGCCTATGCCTCGGGAGGCTCCAGTGACAATGGCGACTTTTGCGGCTTGAGCGGTCATGGGGGTCAGTCCTTCTCGGAGGTTGAACGGCTTGTCTGGGCAACAGGTTCACGGATTTACCGTGCTGGATAAATGCGCCAGAGTTGCCTTGACTGTTCAATATTCGCCAACAATCGAGCTTCTGGAGCCACCTGTGGACCAAGTCAAAGGGATGAAAGTGTTCGTAAGGATCTACGAACGCAGCAGCTTCACTCTAGCCGCCGATGACCTGAACCTGCCCCGGGCGACCCTGACCCACACCCTCAACCAGTTCGAGGCCTGGCTCGGTACCCGGCTGCTGGAGCGCAGCACCCGCCGGGTACGCCCGACTCTGGATGGCCAGGCCTATTACCCCCGTTGCGTGCAACTGCTGGCGGAGCTGGAAGAGGCTGAACTGGCGTTTCGCACTGTGGAGCCCCATGGGCGCTTGCGGGTGGACATGCACGGCACCCTGGCCAAGCACTTCGTGATCCCGCGGCTGGGGGAGTTCATGCAACGTTATCCACAGATCGAACTGGCCATCAGCGAGGCCGACCACTTTGTCGACCTGGTCGCCGAGGGCGTGGACTGCGTGCTGCGTGCCGGCAACCTGGAAGGCTCCTCGCTGATTGCCCGGCGGGTGGCGAACCTGCAGCAGGTGACCTGCGCCAGCCCCGCCTACCTGGCGCGATACGGCGAACCGCAGAGCCTGGACGAACTCGGCGCGCATCGGGCGGTGAACTACGTTTCGCGTACCGCCACCCGCTCGTTCCCCTTCGAGTTCCTGGTCGAGGGGCAGGTGCGCGAAGTGGCCATCGATGGCGCCTTGTCGGTGTTCGGTGCGCAGATCTACGGCGCCTCGGCCCTGGCGGGGCTGGGGATCATCCAGTGTCCGCGTTATCACGTGGCGCGGCAGATCGAGCAGGGATCGATGCGCGAGATTCTCTGTCACACGCCGCCCCCGGCAATGCCGGTGTCGGTGGTCTACCCCCATAGCCGGCACATGTCGCCGCGGGTGCGGGTGTTTGTCGACTGGCTGGCGCAGGTGTTTACCGAGGCGCATTGACGCCCCCGCTGGCACGCCGTCTCCTGCAGGGTGGGGCTATGGGCCGCCAGCGTATTGATCAACCCATTGGATCACCTGGACAACCCCGACTACGCCGGTGGCGTATGGGGCGCTGCGCGAGCTCTCTGCCTGAGGGGCGGTGGGCTCAACTGCTTTCGCGCTCGATCAGCCGGCATTGCAGCAGGTTCAGGCGTTGCACCGTGCCTTCCACTGGCAGCACTCCCAGGCTCTCCAGCACCCGGGTCGCGGCCAGTACGCCGATCTGAAGCGCCGGTGGCTGGATGGTGCTCAGGCTGGGCAGCAGCATCTGCGCAAAGGGGTAGTCGCCAAAACCCAGCACCGCACATTCCTCGGGGATCTTCAGCCCGGCTCGTTGCCCCGCCAGCAGGCCGCCGGCCGCCAGGTTGTCGTTGGCGAAGATGATCGCGTCGGGGCGTTCCGGGCTGCCCATCAGCGCTTCCATGGCCTGTTTGCCGGCCTCGAAGGGCGCGCGGTCGGCATCCGGGGCAAACACCCGGGGCGCCAGCCCCAACTCGGCCAGCGTTGCCAGATAGCCGGCGCGCCGCTCCAGGGCACTGAAGTCTCCCGGGGCGCTGTTCTGCACGAAGGCGATGCGCCGGTAGCCTTTGGCGTGCAGGTGGCGAGCGGCCGTGACCCCTACCTGAAAGTGCGAAAAGCCGATCTGCAGCGGTTGGCGCTGGGGCTGGTAGTCCCAGGTTTCGATCACCGGGATCTCGGTGTCGGCGAGCATCTTTTCCGTGCCCGGGCTATGGAAGTGGCTGGTCAGTACCAGGGCTGCCGGCGACCAGCCGAGAAAGGCCCTTACCGCGCTCTCCTCCTGCCTTGCGTCGAAGTAGCTGGAAGCCAGCAGCAGTTGGTAGCCATGGCGGCTGAGGGTGTCGCTGAAACCCTGGATGGTCTGGGCGAAAATCGGCCCGGAAATGTTCGGGATGACCATGGCGACAATCCGCCCGCGGGCCGAGGCCAGCCCGCCGGCCACCAGGTTCGGTACATAGCCGAGTTCGGCGACCACCGCGGCGATGCGTTCACGGCGCTCGGGGGAAACACTATCGGGCTGGTTGAAATAGCGCGAAACGGTGATCGCCGACACCTCGGCCTGGCGCGCCACGGTGTTCAGGGTTACGCGGCCGGCGCCGCGGCGCTTGCGGCCAGGCGCTTGGTCAGAGCTCATGAGCGCATTCCTTTGGCTGAACAAAAAGGCATATAAAAGTAATTTTTCAGTATTGGACGCTCTATCAGGAGCCTGTCGATACTGGCGATGTTAGCGCTAACAAAGCGCCATGTCTGCTACTCGCTCGAGCGAATGCCCAAGACAGTTTTCAGGCGCTGCCGGCACAGATCGGCAGCGGTTCGGGGCATTTTTCAGCAGGTGCAGCATGCAGAACTTTCTTGGGGAACAGCACAGTCTCACGCAGTCGATCCGTGGTGCCACGCCATTGCGACCCCATCTGGGCTGGTTGCTGGCGGGGCTGGCCGCCTTGCCGCTGCCGGCGGCTTATGCCGCTGGCAGCGGCGCCAGCGCACAGGATCAGGAACCGACCCTGAAGTCGGTGACCGTCACCGCCACCCGCCGCGAGGAATCGCTGCAGAAAGTCCCGGTGGCGGTCTCGGTGGTGGAGGGCGAGCAGCTGGAGCGGGATAACCGCAACGGCGTTGCAAGCATCGTGCAGCAGGTGCCATCGCTGAACTTCCGCACGGGTGCCTCGAACAAGGACACCTCGCTGTTCATCCGTGGCGTGGGCACCATTTCTACCTCACCGGGGGTGGAGCCCACGGTGGCGACGGTGATCGACGGCGTGGTCTACGGCCGCCCCGGCCAGGCCACCCTGGACCTGCTGGATCTGGAACGGATCGAAGTCCTGCGCGGGCCCCAGGGCACCCTGTTCGGCAAGAACGCCTCGGCCGGGGTGCTGAATGTCATCACCAAGGCGCCTACGGCCGAGACTCATGGCTACATCGACCAGGCCTACTACAGCGGCAATGAAAGCCGCACCCGTTTCGGCATTGGCGGCAGCCTGATTCCCGACACCCTCAAGGGCTCGTTCACCACCTTGTTCGGCGGTTACGACGGCAATGTGGATAACCGCCACAACGGCCAGGAGGTCAACGGCTACAACCGCAAGGGCGTGCGCGGCAAGCTGGAGTTCACCCCCAGCGAGGACCTCAAGTTGACCTTCGCGGCGGACTACATGCAATCCCATGATGACGCCCCCAACGGGGTGGTGAGCAAGGCCCTGACACCCGCCTTCGCCAATGCCCTGAACCCCGTGCGCGCCAGCAGCGACAACCGGGACATCAACACCGACACCCGTACCCATGTGGACGATATCAACAAGGGCCTTTCCGGCCAGCTGGACTGGAGCCTGGGCGACTACACCCTGACCTCGATCACCGCCTGGCGCGGCTGGAGCAATACCCAGTACCAGGACGGCGACCGTCTTGGCACGGTCACTGCGGCGTTCCCCGGGACCGCCGACAAGGGGGACCTGGACTACAACCAGTACTCGCAGGAGCTGCGCCTGGCATCGCCCAAGGGGCGGTTCCTGGAGTACGTCGGCGGCCTGTTCTACATGCACGGCAAGGATGAAGAAACCTACCAGCGCACCCTGACCACGACCACCGGCGCCAACCGGGGCATTGCCGACTACAGCACCACCAACGACAGCTACGCGGTATTTGGCGAGAGCACCCTGAATTTCACCGAGGACTTTCGTGGCATCGCCGGCCTGCGCTGGACCCACGATGACCTGAAGTACGATCACCGCCGGGTCTCGACTTCGGCGACCACGGTCAGCGGTATCCAGCCGGGCACCCAGAGTTCCGGCTCGGTGGACGAGGATGGCTGGTCCGGGCGCCTGGGCCTGCAATATGACCTCAGCGCCACGGTCACCAGCTACCTGACCTATTCCCGGGGCTACAAGGGCCCGGCCTACAACGTGTTCTTCAACATGCAGCCGCGGGACACCCAAGCACTGAAACCCGAAACCTCCAACACCTGGGAGGTGGGGATCAAGGCCAGCAGCTGGAACAACCGGCTGACCACCAACCTCGCGGTGTTCCACAGCGAATACGACAACTACCAGGCCAACTTCTTCGACACCGTGGCCGGGCAGGTAGTGACCCGCCTGATCAATGCCGGGAGCGTCAGCAGCGAGGGCGTGGAACTGGATTACGCCCTGCAGGCCACCCAGCAACTGAAGTTCTCCGGGGCCCTGGCCTACACCCGGGCGCGCATCGACGAATTCGCTTGCCCGGCGGGCGCGGCGGCTTCGTGCAATGTCAACGGCAAGCCGTTGCCTTTCAGCCCGGACTGGAAAAGCTACGTGCGCGCCGACTACAGCATTCCCCTGGATAACGGCCTGGATATCGAGTTGGGCACTGACTACAGCTGGCAAAGCGAAGTGCAGTACGACATCAGCCAGAACCTCGACACCCGGCAGGGCGCCTACGGCATCTGGAACGCCAGCATTGCCCTGGCCGACTACAACGATGGCTGGCGCGTGGCATTGCTGGGCAAGAACCTTGCCGACAAGTCCTATTCGCCCCTGCTGGCCAGTGGCGGCAACTACATCTACCGCGCCGTGCCCCGGGATGACGAACGTTATTTCGGCGTGCAGTTGCGCAAGGATTTCTGATGCCCTGCCGTTGTAGGAGCCGGCTTGCCGGCGAATGGGTCGGCGAGCTGGGAGCATGTCCCGAGGGCGCTTTCGCTGGCAAGCCAGCTCCTACAGCGGGCTTTGGCGGTGCCCTTTTTGCAGCATGAAACAAGGAGTGATCCATGTCCCGTTCCACTCGCCAGCTCAAGCTCGGCGCCTTTCTCATGGCCACCGGTCACCACGTTGCCGCCTGGCGTCATCCGGATGTTCCGGCCCAGGCAGGGCTGGATTTTGCCGTCTATAAAGAACTGGCGCAGATCGCCGAAGCCGCGCGCTTCGATGCACTGTTCGTCGCCGACAGCCTGGCAGCCCCTACCGGCCCCATCGCCAGCCGCATGGCCCGCTCCGATTACTTCGAACCCTTGACGTTACTGGCGGCCCTGGCGGCCGTGACCGAGCGGATAGGGCTAATTGCCACTAGCACTACGAGCTATAACGTACCGTACCACGTAGCACGTAAATTCGCGTCGCTGGACCATCTTTCAGGTGGTCGGGCGGGGTGGAACCTGGTGACTTCCGACAATGCCGCCGAAGCGCGGAATTTCGGTCGGGAGGAACATTTTGGGCACGCGGAACGTTATCGCAGGGCCCGGGAGTTCCATCGGGTGGTCACCGGGCTCTGGGACAGCTGGGAGGACGACGCCTTTGTCCGCGACAAGGCCAGTGGCGAGTATTTCGACCCAGACAAGCAGCATTTACTGGACTATCGCGGTGAATTCTTCCAGGTCAAAGGGCCACTGAATGTGGCGCGCCCACCCCAGGGATACCCGGTGATCGTCCAGGCCGGTTCTTCCGAGAGCGGTCGTGAGCTGGCGGCCCAGACCGCCGAAGTGGTATTCACCGCCCAGCCTTCCATGGCCGCCGCGCAGGCCTTCTATGCCGACCTGAAAGGACGCCTGAAGCAGTACGATCGTAGTACGCAATCCCTGAAAATCATGCCTGGGGTATTCGTGGTGGTGGGGGACAGCGAAAGTCAGGCCCGGGAAAAGTTCGAAGCCTTCCAGGACCTGGTGGAGCCCGAGGTGGGCGTGGCCCTGTTGGGGAGGATGCTGGGCAACTTCGACTTGTCCGGCTACCCGCTGGATGCACCGTTGCCGGCGCTGCCACTGACCGAGAGCGGCCAGCAGAGCCGCCAGCAATTGCTCACCGAGCTGGCCGGCAAGGACAACCTGACCCTGGCCCAGCTGGGGCGCAGGATTGCCGGTGGCCGTGGGCACTACAGCCTGATCGGTACGCCCGGGCAGATAGCCGACGAACTGCAAGCCTGGTTCGAGGAGGGCGCGGCCGATGGTTTCAATGTGCTGGTGCCGCATCTCCCTGGTGGGCTACGGGACTTTGCCGGCGGGGTGATTCCGGAACTGCAGCGGCGCGGGCTGTTCAGAACTGAATACGAGGGCCGAACCCTGCGGGAAAACCTGGGGTTGGCGCGACCGAAAAATCAGTTTGTGTGACAACGCGGCTGGCGCAGGGGCCGGCTTGCCAGCGAAAGCGCTCGTGGTGGCCAAGGCTTGCGGGCCTTTGGCCGGCAAGCCGGCTCCTACCGTGGGGCGCTTTGATCGACGTTAGTCGTTTTGGAAAGACCTGACTCAGAGAGGATTCGATGACTTACATAGCTGCTGAAAACCGCTACGACTCCATCCCCTATCGCCGTGTCGGCCGCAGTGGCCTGGTACTGCCGGCGCTGTCCCTGGGGCTGTGGCACAACTTTGGCGACAGTACGCCGATCGACACCCAGCGTGCCTTGCTGCGCACCGCCTTCGACCTGGGGATCAACCACTTCGACCTGGCCAACAACTACGGCCCGCCCTACGGCAGCGCCGAAATCAACTTCGGCCGCCTGCTGCGGGAAGACTTCAAGGCCTATCGCGATGAATTGATCATCTCCAGCAAGGCCGGTTGGGACATGTGGCCCGGGCCTTACGGCCAGGGCGGCGGTTCGCGCAAGTACGTGCTGGCCAGCCTCGACCAGAGCCTGCAGCGCCTGGGCCTGGACTATGTGGATATCTTCTATTCCCACCGCTTCGACCCGGATACGCCGCTGGAGGAAACCGCCAGCGCCCTGGCCACCGCCGTGCAGCAGGGCAAGGCGCTGTATATCGGTATTTCTTCCTATTCGGGGGCCAAGACTCGGGAAATCGCCGCGTTGCTCAAGGAGTGGAAGGTGCCGCTGCTGATCCATCAACCGGCCTACAACATGCTCAACCGCTGGGTCGAGAAGGACCTGCTGGACACCACCGAGGAACTCGGCGCCGGGGTCATCGCCTTTACGCCGCTGGCCCAGGGCCTGCTTACCGACAAGTACCTCAATGGCATTCCCGAGGATGCGCGGGTCAATCGTCCGGGGGGCGGCTCGTTGCAGGCTTCGCACTTGTCGGAGGCCAATATCG
Source organism: Pseudomonas sp. GW822-FHT06D10 (assembly GCF_058799535.1). Lineage (NCBI taxonomy): Bacteria > Pseudomonadati > Pseudomonadota > Gammaproteobacteria > Pseudomonadales > Pseudomonadaceae > Pseudomonas > Pseudomonas sp. GW822-FHT06D10. The sequence continues at coordinate 171,288 of NZ_JBXALN010000005.1, forward strand.
CCCATGTCCGCGCGCTCAATGAGATCGCCAAGAACCGCGGCCAGAGCCTGGCGCAACTGGCCCTGGCCTGGACCCTGCGCGACCCGCGGGTGACCTCGGCGCTGATCGGCGCCAGCCGGCCGGAGCAGATCATCGAGAACGTCGGGGCGTTGCAGAACTTGAGCTTCAGTGTCGAGGAACTGGCTGAAATCGATCATTTCGCCAAAGAAGGGCGCATCAACCTGTGGGAAAAACCTTCGACGGCAGAGTGAGGTAAGTCTGCCCCTGCACCGATAAAACAGCCCCCGGCAGAGCGATCTGCCGGGGGCTGTTGGCTTTGCCGCCTGGAGCGGGGCGGCAGGCGTCGTTACCTGGTCGTGCTGCTGACTTTCAAGGAAGACGGATTGCCGGCCACGGTGCGGTCCTGGGGGGCATCGAGGTCGACCTTGGCGGTCACCGACAGGCCCGGCCGCAGGCGTTCGAGGCCGGACTGGTTGGCGTCGAAGCGAATGCGCACCGGCACCCGCTGGACGATCTTGGTGAAGTTGCCGGTGCCCGGTTCGAAGGGCAGCAGGGCAAAGGTCGAGCCTGAACCCGGAGCCAGGCTTTCCACGGTGCCGGTGATGCTGACGCCCGGCAGGGCATCGATCTTGATCTGCGTCGATTGCCCCGGGTACATGTGCTGGGTCTGGGTCTCCTTGAAGTTGGCCAGGACATAGAGGTCATGCAGCGGCACCAGGGTCAGCAGGCGCGAACCCGGTTGCACGTAATCGCCGACCTGAATCTGCCGATTGCCAACGGTGCCGTCCATCGGTGCATAGATGGTGGTGTGGCGCAGGTCCTGCTGGGCCAGTTCCAGCCGCGCCTTGGCGGTTACCACCTTGGCCTTGGCCATCTGCAATTGCGCTTGCAGGCGTTGCCGTTGCGCGGTGGTGACCGCAAGGTCGTTCTCCGCCACTTGCAACATGGCCTGGGCATAGGCCAGGCCTTGTTCGGCGGAGATGGCCTGGGTGCTGTATTTCTCCACTTCATTGCGCGCCACGGCGCCGGTGGTGACCAGGGTATCGAAGCGATTGCGCTCCGCACCGGCACGCTTGGATTCGGCCTGGTTGGTGCGGATCGAGGTGCGCGCCGCCTGCACGCGGGCACTGGCCAGGCGCTGCTCGGCGTCCTGGATGGTCAGCGCGGCCTCGGCCAGGGCGACCTGGGCCTGGTTGTCCGCCAGATCGCCTTCGGCCAGGGATACCCGGCTGTCGAACTCTTCGCTGTTGATGCGCACCAGGGGCTGCCCGGCGGTGACGTTCTGGTGATCCTTGACCAGCACCTCTGTCACCAGGCCATGGACCCGCGGCGCGACGGAGGTCGCATCGGCGGCGATGTAGGCATCGTCCGTGGCCTGTGTCGACGGCGCCATCAGCACCCAGCCAACCCCGACTGCTACCAATGTCAGGGCGATAGCGCCGGCGATCAGCGGGCGCTTGGAACGCTTGCGCGGCTTCTCGGACTCTTGGGCGGCTTGCAGGATGGCGTTCTGAGTCTGGGTGCTCTGCTCCATGTTGAAGCTCCATGCTGTTTTGAATTACGATCATAATATTCACATGTCGGTCGCAATACTACAGGGAAGTACCTACCGTGACGACAAGCGTAACTGACCTCTCCGAAGCGGGTGCCCAGCCCGGCCAACAGTCCACCAAGCGCAAGTTTCTGGTCTTCACGATCATGGCTTTCGGCATGTTCATGGCACTGATCGACATCCAGATCGTGGCGGCCTCGCTCAACGACGTGCAGGCCGGGCTCAGTGCCGGCCCTGATGAAGTGAGCTGGGTGCAGACCGCCTATCTGATTGCCGAACTGATCATGATTCCCTTCTCGGCGTTTCTCGCCCAGGCGATTTCCACCCGCTGGCTGTTCGCTGCCAGCGCGGCGTTCTTTACCCTGTTCAGCGTGGGTTGCGGCATGGCCTGGAACATCGAGTCGATGATCGTGCTGCGGGCCCTGCAAGGCTTTGCCGGCGGGGCGATGGTGCCCACGGTATTCGCCGTGGGGTTCGTGTTGTTCGAAGGCAAGCAGCGGGCGATGGTCCCGGCAATCCTTGGCATGACCGCGGTGCTGGCACCGACCCTGGGCCCCACGGTGGGCGGCCTGGTGACCTTCTACCTGGACTGGCGCTGGATCTTCTTCATCAACGTGCTGCCGGGGCTGGTGATCTGCATCGGCGCGGCGTTGCTGATCGATGTGGATCGCCCGGACCTGTCCATGCTGCGGCGTATCGACTGGCTGCATTTCGTCGCCATGGCGCTGGCCCTGGGGTGTTTTGAATACGTGCTGGAGGAGGGGCCGCGCAAGGACTGGTTCAGCGATACCGGGATCGTCATCGCGGCCTGGGTGTCCCTTGTGTCCTTTGGTTTGTTTATCGAGCGCTCGTTGTATTCGAACAACCCGATCGTGTCCCTGGTGCCGTTTCGCGACCGCACCTTTTCCATTGCCTGCCTGTTGAACCTGGTGATCGGTTTTGGCCTTTATTCGTCGACCTACCTGGTGCCGGTGTTTCTTGGCCGGGTGCGTGGCTTCGATAGCCTGGAAATCGGCACCACGGTTTTTGTCGTGGGCATCGGGCAGTTGGTCAGTACGATTATTGCAGCCCGGGCCTCGGAAAAAGTTGATCGGCGCCTGATCATCTCGGTGGGCTTCCTCGGCCTGGCGCTGAGCCTGTGGCTGACTTCCCGGGTCACCTCCAACTGGGGGTTCGATGAGTTGCTGGTGCCGCAGGTGGCGCGTGGGCTGTTCCTGATGCTGTGCATCGTGCCGAGCGTGAACATGGCCTTGAGCTCGTTCCAGGGGGTTGAACTGCGCCAGGCCTCCGGGCTGTTCAACCTGATGCGCAACCTGGGCGGCGCCATTGGTATTGCTACGGTCAACACCTGGCTGCAGGACGATGCCCGGACTCAGGTCCTGCGCCTGTCCGAGTCGCTGGGGAGCAAGGCTGTCGCCGCCCAGGAACTCATGGGCCAACTGGCGCTGAAGATTGCCGCCGATACACCGGATGCCAGCCACGCTTTCCTGATGGCTCAGGGCATTCTCGGCCGCCTGGTGGGGCGTGAAGCGCTGACCCTGGCCTTTGGCGATGTGTTCCGCCTGATGGCGATGATGTTCGTGGTGGCGTTGTTGCTGGTGCCGTTGTGCAAGGTGCCCCCGGCCGCGCCAGGCGCAGCCGAGGAGGAGAAGTGATAAGCAGCCGGGGCCTAGATGATCGGCGGCCCGGAGCGGGTCTTGCGCAACTGGCTGGGGGTGCAGCCCATGTTTTTCCACATCAGGCGGCGTAGAGCGGTGGAATCGGCATAGCCTACTTTGAAGGCAACTTCTTCAATGCTCATATTGGTGGTTTCCAATAGGCTTTGAACATGTTGCAGGCGAACTTTCTGAATGAAGGCCATGGGCGGCTTTCCCGTGGCGCTACGAATTCTGCGGGATAAGGTCTTCTCGGTTATACGCAAATGTTCGGCAATGGTGCTCAGTGGCGGAACGTTGGGCAGGCAATCCTCGATGAACTTCTCCATTAACAAAACTTCACGGTTTTCCGTTTGCAAGTTGGACAGGGCCATGTAGTGATATTGCGCCGGTCGACCATCTATCAACAGATAACGCATGGTCAATTCAGCAATCTGATTGCCCATCTTATTACGCAATATGTAGAGCATTAGATCCATTTGCGACATGCCTGCGCCTGCTGTAATCATATTTCCGTCATGAATAAGCATGCGTTTTGTGTCGAGTATCGCTTCGGGATAACGCTCTTTGAAAGTTTCATACAGTTGCCAATGAGTGGTGACCGTATGCCCCTCCAGAACCCCCGCCTCACCCAGGACGAAAACTGCTGAACAGGACGCCGCCGTCTGTTGCCCGCGGCGGTGATGGTCATGCACCAGCTGGCTGAGCTTGCGGATATCGGCGTGCCCGAGCCGGGTGATCAGTTCGCTGGACAGGCTGAGCCCAGGCAGCCTTTTTTCCCGGCGACAGCCAAAGAAATCCAGCTCCTGGGTGTTCTCCAGCCCCAGTCCCGGGATCACCAGCATGCTGCCTTCGATGGCCTGGACCTTGTCCAGTGGCTGGGCATCCAGACGCATGCCGTTGCGCATGCGAACCGATTCGCTGCTGCCGATAATCTTCCAGGTGATGGTTGGCCGGCCCATGACTTCGGCGACCTGGTTAGCTGTTCGCAGCACATCCAGGGTGATCGCGACACTCGATCCCATGGCACCTTCCAGCGCAATAAGCGTGAGCACATCCATGTCCATTTTCTCCCTGTAAGTGTCCATTTGTGCATTAGCAAAATATACAAGCTGGTGGCAGACTTCTCAACGCATCCAGATTTCACTTTCCTGCCCACGCTATTCCCTGTGGGACATAAAAAAATATGCATTCATCAAGTGAATGCGTTGCTCTGTCAATAAAATGACATCTTTGTCTACTGCCTAGTAAGAGCTCCCCTTCTTAGGGGCGTTTGTTCGGTTCCTTAGTGCTGAAAATAATAAACGACCTTCAGGTCAATATATGGCTCTCCATTTAAAAAGGATTTTGAATGAACTACGCCGTGCCTCGTGATTATCTCAATGATGTCAATCCAGCCATCTCAGCGCATGTAGCAGTTGATGATCTGCCGTTGGCCGAAGTCCCGGGCATCGAATGTTTAAGTTCGGTTACCGAAGTACTGGCCTATCGCGCATGGCGGCAACCCGATGCCATTGCCTTCATCCATCTGCTCGATGGCGAGCGGGAGGAGGCGTCGATCAGCTACGCCGAACTGTGGAAGCGTAGTCAACGATTGGCCGCCGCGCTGCAGATCTTCGAGCCCCGTGAAAAACGGGTGCTGATGCTGTTCGAGACCGGTATCGACTACATCGTTTCACTGTTCGGCCTGCTGCTGGCCGGTGCCGTGGCGATCCCGGCCTTTCCCCCAGTGGGGACCCGGGGGCTGGAGCGGCTGGCACTGATCTGCGCTGATGCCCATCCGCAACTGGTGCTCACCAGCTCGCGCTTCATGCGGTCCCAGGAGCGGGTCAACGCTCTGCTCCAGGGTGATTTGCCCGTGCCCCAGTGGGTTGACCCGGAGCAGTTGGCCGAGGCGGATTCATCCTGGCGCGGGCAGGCGCTCGCCCACGGCCAACTGGCCCTGCTGCAATACACCTCGGGCTCCACCTCGGCGCCCAAGGGCGTGATGCTGACCCACGACAACCTCTACAGTAATTGCCGCAGTGCCAGCCAGTGGATGGGCCCGGCCAGGAATCGCGTGGGTTGCAGCTGGCTGCCGCCCTATCACGACATGGGCCTGATGGGCGGAATCCTGCAGCCGATCTTCGATGCCTTCCCTACCGTGCTCATCAGCCCCGGGCACTTTGTCCAGCGGCCGCTGCGCTGGCTGGATGCGGTGTCCAGGTACGGCGCCGACGTCACCATCGCGCCCAACTTCGCCTTCGACCTGTGTGTCGAAAACATCACCGACGAGGAACTGGCAGAGCTCGACCTGAGCAAGCTCAAGGCTATCTATTGCGGGGCCGAGCCGGTGCGCCAGAGCACCCTGGCACGCTTCTCCGAACGTTTTGCCGCCGCCGGTTTCAACCCGGCGGCCCTGGGCCCCTGCTACGGGTTGGCCGAGGCCACCGTACTGGTCTCGGGCAAGCGCCACGATGAGCCGGCGTTCAATACCCAGGTGGATCGGGACCAACTCGCCAGTGGCACCCTGGCCATCGTCGATGCCGAGGATGCCCGGGCCCTGCCGCTGGTCAGTAGCGGCAGGGTCGCTCCGGGCCTGCGCGTGGCGATTGTCGACCCTGTCAGCCTGCAACCGGTGGCCGACGGCCAGATCGGCGAGATCTGGGTCCAGGGCGACAACGTGGGCGCCGGCTACTGGGGCAAGGAAGCGCTGAGCCAGCAGGTGTTTCGCGCCAGCCTGCCGGGCATCCATGGGCGTTTCATGCGCACCGGCGATCTTGGCGCGCTGCACCGCGATGAGCTGTTCGTCACCGGGCGCCTCAAGGACCTGATCATCATTGCCGGGCGCAACCTGTATCCCCAGGACCTGGAGCTGGCGGTGGAAAGCGCCGACCCGCGCATCCGCAGCAACGGCTGCGTGGCGGTGGGCATCGATAACGGCCAGCAGGAACAACTGGCGATCGTGGCCGAGGTCAAGCGCAGCGAGAAACTCGATGAAGCCCAGCAGGAACAGCTGCGCCAGGTGATCACCAGTGCGCTGGTCAGCCAGTTCGGCGTGGCCCCGGCGCGCATCCACCTGGCGCCCATGGGCGGCATTCCACTGACCACCAGTGGCAAGGTCCAGCGCCAGGCCACCCGCAAGGCCCTGCTCAACGACACGCTGGCGCGCTATGGCGCCAGTCGCGCGGCTGCGGCACCTACCCTTAAAACTGCAACGGATGCCCTGTCATGACGGCCATGAATCCTCATATCGACCGCACCGGCCAGCGCGAGCGGCAATTGGCCTGGCTGACGGTCGCAACTCCGGCAGTGGGCACCGTGGTGGCCCTGGTGCTGGCCTGGCATCAGGGCATCGGCTGGCTGGAAATCGGCGCGCTGGCCAGCATGTACCTGCTGACCGCCCTGGGAGTGGAAGTGGGCATGCACCGGTTCTTTTCCCACCATGCGTTCAAGGCCGGCCCGGTGATCACCGCATTCTTCGGCATCGCCGGTTCGATGGCGGCGCAGGGCCCGATCCTGTTCTGGGCGGCGACCCATCGCCAGCACCACGCCTTCACCGACAAGGAAGGCGACCCGCATTCGCCGCGCCCGCTCAAGGCGGGTTTTATCGGCAATATCCAGGGCTGGTGGCACGCTCACCTGGGCTGGCTGTTCAGCCTGCGCAAGCAGAACTGGAGCCAGTTCGTGCCGGACCTGCTGCGCGATCGACTGATCATGCAGATCAACCAGCGCTACTACCTGTGGATCATCCTCGGCCTGCTGCTGCCCAGCCTGGCATGCGGGCTGATAACCCGCAGCTGGGAGGGCGCGCTCAGCGGCCTGCTGTGGGGCGGCTTCGTGCGGATCTTCCTGGTGGACCACGCCACCTGGTGCATCAACTCCTTTGCCCACCGGGTTGGCGGCCGCGACCACAAGACCCGGGACACCAGCCGCAACGTGTTCTGGCTGGCGATTCCGACGGTAGGGGGCGGCTGGCACAACAACCACCACGCCTTCCCGGCGCTGGCCCATGCCGGCCTGAAACCCTGGCAGTTGGATATTGGCGGCCTGTTCATCGAGCTGCTCGCCCTCTGCGGCCTGGCCTGGGATGTCAAACGGCCCGGCCCGACCGTGGCTGCAGAACCTTCAGAAAGCTGATTGCCGGTCCCTACCTCACAGGAAGCAATTCATGGACGAGATACTCACCAACACAGCGACACCAGAGGTCGGCGGGGTTGCCCAGCTGAGCCCGAGTGCGGCCAGGACCAAGGCGCGGATCGCGCTGGCAGTCATGCTGGTGCCCCTGTTCGGGACTTTCGAGGCAATCCGGCTATGGTTCACCGGCCAGGTCCATGCCCTGGATTTCATCCTCTTCGCGGTGTTCTACGCGGTGCAGATGTTCGGGGTTTCCATGGGCTACCACCGTTACCTGGCCCATCGTGCGTTCAAGACCTCGCGGCTGATGAGCAGCCTGATGCTGATCGCCGGTTGCATGGCGGCCCAGGGGCCGATCCTGTTCTGGGTCACCACCCATCGCCGGCACCACACCTACAGTGACCAGCACGGTGACCCGCATTCCCCCAACCTCATGGGCCAGAGCCGCTGGCAACGGGCCAAGGGGCTGTGGCATGCGCACATGCCGTGGATGCTGGCCCCGGACATGTCGAGCTGGAACTTCTTCGCCCCGGACATCCTGCGCGACCGCCGGCTGTTCTTCTACAACCAGACCTACCTGTTCTGGGTGGCCCTGGGGGTAATCCTGCCAGGGGTGATCGGCGGGCTGGTCAGCCAGAGCTGGTCCGGTGCCTGGAGCGGCCTGATCTTCGGCGGCCTGGCGCGGATCTTCGTCGCCAACCAGGCGGCCTGGTGTGTGGGCTCCATCTGCCACCGCTACGGCGCTCGCCCGTTCGTGACCCACGACCAGAGCACCAACAACTGGATCGTGGCCTTCCTCACCTTTGGCGAGGGGCTGCAAAACAATCACCACGCATTCCCTGCCTGGTACCGGCATGGCGTGCACTGGTGGGAGCCCGACCTGTCGGGCTGGACACTGGCGTTAATGGGCAAGCTGAGACTGGTCTCAGACCTGCGTTCCCCGTCCCAGGCAATGATCGACAAAGTCCGCAAGCGCCAGGCCTCGTCCTGAAACGCCCAATCGGCTGATCGTATTAACCACCTCACTCATCAAGGAAGATCCTATGTCCAATTTCATCTCCAATTTGCTGAGCACTCTGAGCTTCTCAGAGAAAAAACAGGCGGCGGTCGAACTCAACGAGGACAGCATCAAGCATTGGCTGGTGCAGAAGATGGGCGCGCTCTTGAAGATCGATCCTTCCCAGGTCGATACCGCCCGCAGCTTCGAGTCCTACGGCCTCGATTCGCTGGTAGCGGTGAAGGTGGCGGGTGACCTGGAGAAGTTCATGGAGCAGCGCCTGTCGCCGGCCCTGCTGTTCGAATACTCCAGCATCGATGACCTGTCCAAATACCTGGCCAATGAACTGACCACATCCGAAGTTTGACTTCGCAGGAGCTTGGCCATGGCCATTGCACAGATGCCCTCGCAAAAAAACGATAAATTCAATGACCTGCTCCGACGCTCTCAGGAGATCGAGGGCCTGCGTCTGACCGACGCAATCCCCAAGCACCTGTATCAGCCGCGGGTATGGCGCGGGATGCTCAGCTTCGTCGTCAGCTACATGCTCTACATCGGTGCCATCGTGGCGGTCGCCCACGTGCACTGGATGTTCTACCTGCCGCTGTGGCTGGTGGCGGGCCTGGGCGGCTGGGGCCTGTTCTGTGTCGCTCACGATTGCGGGCACAACTCGTTCTCGCGCAACCGCAGCTTCAACCACATCCTCGGGCACATCGCGCTGCTGCCGTTGCTGTACCCGTTCCACGGCTGGCGCCACATGCACAACATGCACCACGCCAACACCAACAACCTGGAAATGGACGTCGACTGGCGCCCGGTGCTGCGCGTGCAATATGACGCCATGCCCTGGTGGGACAAGCTGGTCTACAGCAGCACCCGCACCTGGCTGTTCTGGCTGGGCACGGTCAACTACCAGCGTCACTCGGGCTTCCGTCCGTCGATGTTCCACAAGCTCGAAGCGCGCAACGAAGTGCGTCGCTCGATCCTGTTCATGGTGGTGGCTGCGCTGATCTACCTGCCGACCCTGGTCTACTTCACCGGCTTCACCGGTCTGTTCCTGTACTTCATCGCCCCGTGGCTGGCGACCCATGCCTGGTTCAGCCTGACCACCATGATGCACCACATCAGCGACGAGACCCCGTTCCTCACCAAGGAACACTGGAGCTTCAACAGCAGCCGCCTGCTGCTGACCACCGACTACATGTACCCCAAGTGGCTGCTGTTCCTGACCCACTACATTTCGGTGCACACCGCGCACCATGTGGCGCCGATCATTCCCCACTACAACCTGCCCGAAGCCCAGGCCGCGTTGAAGACGGCCTTCCCCGGCATGGTCCGGGAAAAGCCCATGACCGTGCAGGACGTGTGGCACGTGGCGCGTAGCTGCCACCTGTACGATCCGGTGAACGGTTTCTATGAGTCCTTCGACCAACCAGCCCAGGCGGCCGGTGACCCGAGCACCCCCGGAGCCCGGGCCGCCAACGGCCCGTTGACCATGAAGCAGCAGATGCTGCGCAGCTACATGGGCGTGCTGGGATCGGTGTCGCTGGAGACCGCCGGGGCCAAGGCCACCGACCTGTTCGGCTACACCCGGGAATACATCAAGCAGCCGGACAAGGAAATGAGCCCCCTGGGCGCCCAGCGTTTCCATATCAAGGGTATCCCCGGCGTTCCCCACGGCTATCAGTGGGGCACGGGCAACCAGACCATCCTGCTGGTCCATGGCTGGGGTGCGGACAGCCGCAGCCTGTATTCCTTCACCCGGGTCCTGCAGCGCCAGGGCTTCAAGGTCGCGACCTTCGATGCGCCGGCCCACGGCATCTCGCCGGGCTCGCTGAGCACCATGACCGAGTTCAAGGACGCGGTGAAAGCGGCGATTGTCGCCCTCGGTGACGTGGTGGGTATCGTTGCCCATTCCCTGGGCGGGATCGCCGCCACCGGAGCCCTGGCCGAACTGGCCGAGACTCATCGGATCAAGGCCTTGTGCCTGCTGGGCTCGCCGGCCAACCTGCCGGTGGTGATCCAGCGCTGGGCCAACGGCTACCTGAAGCTCAAGCCGGCGGTGGTCCAGGCCATGCACCGGGAACTGTGGAAACGTAACGGCGTGCCGGTGGAGCACTGGGATATCCCGGCGCTGGGCAACGCCCTGCAACTGCCAACCCTGGTGCTGCATGACCTCAACGACCCGATCGTGCCGTTCTGCGAAGCGCAGCAGATCACCACGCTGATGCCATGGGCCAAGCTGGAGCCGGTGTCCGGGCTCGGGCATGTGCGGATCCTCTCCGATGCCGCGGTACTGGAGCAGGTGGCGCAGTTCCTCGTGGAGAACGTCAAGGTGGCCGAAGTGGCTCAGGCCAGCGCATGAGAACAACGCATAACCCTTTGATGATGGTTGACCACCCATGAGCACCTACGCTGAAAACGCTGTGGCCGAGTCCGGCCTGTGGATGTGCCTGATCTGTGGCTGGATCTACGATCAACGCCTTGGCGATCCGGATTCGGGGGTGCCTCCGGGCACCGCCTGGGACGACATTGCCGAGGATTGGACCTGCCCGGAATGCGGCGTGAGCAAGTTGGACTTCAACATGGTGAAGCTGTAGCCCAGCGCTTGAATTCTGTAGTCGATGAGGAAGGAAGATGGCGACCCAAGAGCCAAGGCCGGCACCTGCCAGGGGCCGGCGCAACAGCTTCAGGAAGATGCTCTTCAAGGGCATTTACAACGGGGTTCTGGGGCTGCTTCGCTGCAGCTTCTGGATTGAGTCGCGGCTTTTTCCCCAGCGCGCTGCAGCACGGGCGCTGAAGATGTTCACGACGCCACAACGGCTGCGCCAGCATTTTCCGCAGACCTTGCCCAGCGCCACGGTGCAGGACCTGGAAACCGACCAGGGGCGCCTGCGCTGCTTTCGCTGGACTCCACCGCAGGTCCGGCGCCGGGTGGTGCTGGTGCACGGTTGGAGTGGCGCCAGCACCCAGTGGCAGTACCTGATCCCGCTGTTGCTGGAGGAGGGCTGCGAGGTCCTCTCCTTCGACTGCATCGGCCATGGCGGCAGCGGCGGTCGGCAGGCCTCGCTGCCGACCTTCGTCAGCATGCTCGACCAGGTGCAAAAGCAACTGGGGCCCTTCGACACCGTGATTGGTCACTCCCTGGGCGGCGCTGCCGCCGGGTATGCCTTGAGCACTCCGGTCGGCAAGGGTTTCCAGCGGGCGGTCCTGGTGGCCGCGCCGGCCGATATCGAAAACGTGGTCCGGCGCTTTGGCGCATTTTTGTGGATCAACGATGACGTCAGGCAACGCATGCAACTTCTGGTTGAGCAACGCTATCAGAAGGACATGGCCAGCCTGGCGGTCAGCCGTTATGGGCGCCAGGTGGAGGTCCCGGTGCTGCTGGTGCATGACCAGCAGGATCAGGAAGTCCCGGCAGATGACCTGCAATCCTTCGCCGAAGGCTTGCGACACCGGCGGGTCTTGCAGACTCGCGGGTTGGGCCATCTGAAAATTCTCAAGGACAGCGCGACCATGGAGGCCGTGGTCGAGTTTGTCTGTGCAAAGGACGGCAACCTATGAGTGAAAGTTACGATGTGATCGTTATTGGTGCGGGTCCCGGCGGCTATGTCGCCGCCATCCGGGCCGCGCAACTGGGGCTCAAGACAGTCTGCATCGAGCGCTACAAGGGCAAGGATGGCAAGACCGCCCTGGGCGGGACGTGCCTGAACGTTGGCTGCATTCCCTCCAAGGCACTGCTGGACAGTTCCCACCACTACTACGAAGCGCGCAACGGATTCGAAGTGCACGGCATCGCCATCAGCAATCCGCAGATGGATGTGCCGGCCATGCTGGCGCGCAAGGACAACGTGGTGCGCAATTTCAACGGCGGCATTGCCTCGCTGTTCAAGGCCAATGGCGTGGCGCTGCTGGAAGGTCACGGCAAGCTGCTGGCCAACAAGGAAGTGGAAGTCACCGCCGCCGATGGCAGCACGCAACGCATCAGCGCCGGCAATATCATCCTGGCTCCCGGCTCGCGGCCGATCGACATTCCCGCGGCGCCCCTGGCCGGCGAGGTGATAGTGGACTCCACCGGCGCCCTGGAATTCACCCAGGTGCCCAAGCGCCTCGGGGTGATCGGTGCCGGCGTCATCGGCCTGGAACTGGGGTCGGTCTGGGCACGCCTGGGGGCTCAAGTCACAGTGCTGGAAGCCCTCGACAGCTTCCTCCCGGCGGTGGATGCGCAGATCGCCAAGGAGGCGCAGAAGATCCTCGGCAAGCAGGGCCTGGATATCCGCCTGGGCGCCCGGGTGACGGCCTGCGAAGTGCAGGGCGACAGCGTCAAGGTCAGCCTCAGTGAGGCCGGCGAGGACAAGCAGCAGGTGTTCGACCGGCTGATCGTCGCCGTCGGTCGCCGCCCGCTGACCACCGATCTGCTGGCCGCCGACAGCGGCGTGCACCTGGACGAACGCGGTTTTATCCACGTCGATGGCCAGTGCTGCACCAGCGTCCCCGGGGTGTTCGCCATTGGCGACGTGGTACGCGGCCCGATGCTGGCGCACAAGGCTTCTGAAGAGGGGGTGATGGTGGCCGAGGGGATTGCCGGGCATCGGCACCCGTTGAACTACGACCTGATCCCCTCGGTAATCTACACCCACCCGGAAATCGCCTGGGTCGGCCAGACCGAGCAGGCCCTCAAGGCCGAGGGTGTCGAGTTGAACATCGGCACCTTCCCGTTCGCTGCCAGCAGCCGGGCCATGGCGGCCAACGACACCGCCGGGCTGGTCAAGGTGATTGCCGATGCAGGCACCGACCGCGTGCTGGGCGTGCATGTGATCGGGCCGGGCGCGGCGGAGCTGGTTCAGGAAGGGGCCATCGGCATGGAGTTCGGCACCAGCGCCGAGGACCTGGGGATGATGGTGTTCTCCCATCCGACCCTGTCCGAAGCCCTGCATGAAGCCGCGCTGGCCGTGAATGGCCAGGCGATCCATATCGGCAATCGCAAGAAGAAAGCCCCCGCCGGCGTCAAATAGCCAGTGGCCCCGGCCCCGCTCATGCAGCGCGGCCGGGGTTTGCTGCATCCCCGCGTTTCAGCGCAAGAACGGCACATCCCCAAGAATGGTCGCGCGCTGCATCACCCGGCGCTGTGGACGGTAGTCGTCCACCGCATAGTGCTGGGTCACGCGGTTGTCCCAGAAGGCAATGTCGTTCTCCTGCCAGCGCCAGCGAATGGTGAATTCCGGGCGGGTGGCGTGGGCGAACAGCAGTTGCAGGATGGCTGCGCTTTCGCTTTCCGACAGCTCGTTGATCCGGGTGGTGAAGCCGTCGTTGACGAACAGCGACTTGCGCCCGCTCACCGGGTGCGTGCGGATCACCGGGTGCGACAGCGGCGGGTTCTTGCGCCGGGTTTCTTCCCAGCGCGCCAGGTCCTCGGGGGTGTTGCCGAAGCGCTCCAGAGGGAAGGACTTGGTGAAGTCGTGGGTCGCGGTCAGGCCCAGCAGCAGATTCTTCATTGGCTCCGACAGCGCCTCGTAGGCGGCAATGCCGCTGGCCCACAGGGTATCGCCGCCGAACTCCGGCAGCAGCTTGGCGCTGAGCACCGCGCCCAGGGCCGGGGTCGGCAGAAAGGTTACGTCGGTGTGCCAGATGGCGTTGTCGCGCACGTCGGTCTCGGCGGTATCGAGGATCAATACCTCCGGCTGCTCCGGCACATTGGGGTAGATCGGGTGGATGTGCAGGTCGCCGAAGCAGGCGGCGAAACGCGCCTGCTGCTGCGGGGTGACCGGCTGGTTGCGAAAGAACAGCACCTGGTGCTTGAGCAGCGCCTGCTCGATGGCGTCACGATGTTCGATGCTCAAGGGCTGGCTGATATCGATGCCGCCGATCTGGGCGCCGAGGGCGGAGCTTAGAGGAGTGATGGTCAGGCTCATGGTCGTTCTCTTGTACGGCGCCGGACGTCGGCGTGGTCGGATTCGGTTTATCTGCATCAATCTTGAAATCGCTGGCATGCACGGCTCTTGTAGCCGCTGCCGAGCCTTGGCGAGGCTGCGAACGGCTGCGCAGCAGACGCAAATCCTTGCAGCGCGGTCGTCCTGGTCGATCGCTGCGAGCGCTGCGCGCTCGGTCGCAGCCTCGCGGGGGCTCGGCAGCGGCTACAGACAACCGGGGCAATCGACGCAAGGCAGGCGCCAGTCAGTGGCTCTGGCCATGCCAGGGCACCAGCTTGCGCTGCAGGGCGCGCAGGCCCATTTCCATGGCGAAGGCGATCAGGGCAATCACCAGGATCCCCAGCACCACCACATCGGTGACCAGGAATTGCGCGGCGGACTGCACCATGAAACCCAGGCCGCTGGTGGCGGCAATCAGCTCTGCCGCCACCAGGGTCGACCAGCCCACGCCCAGGCCGATGCGCACGCCGGTGAGGATGTCCGGCAAGGCGCTGGGCAGGATCACATGGCGAATCAGCTGGGCCCGGGTAGCCCCCAGGGACTGGGCGGCGCGCAGCTTCGCCGGGTCCACGGTGCGCACGCCGGTGGCGGTGGCGATGGCGATCGGGGCGAAGATCGCAAGGTAGATCAGCAGCACCTTGGACAGCTCGCCAATGCCGCACCAGATGACGATCAGCGGCAGGTAGGCCAGGGGCGGAATCGGCCGGTAGAACTCGATCAAAGGGTCGAGCACGCCACGGGCGATGCGGTTGGCGCCGATGGCGATGCCCACCGGAATCGCCGTCAGCACGGCAAAGCCCAGGGCCAGGCCGATGCGTTGCAGGCTCGCCGCCAGGTGCTGCCATAGGGTGGAATCCATGTAGCCGCTGGTGACCAGCAACCAGCCCTTTTGCAGCACCGCAGAAGGGGGCGGCAGGAACAGCGGCTCGATCAGGCCGGTGGCGGTGACGGCCCACCACAAGGCCAGCAGGACCACCAGGGTCAGCACGCTGATCCAGCGGGTGCTCAGGCTGCGGCGCGCGATTTGTGGCGCTTTGGGGTTGGCCTCGCCGGTGGCGGTGGCGGGAATCTCGTAGCTGCTCATGGCCGCTCCTGCTGCTGGGTGGCGCTGCGCTGGGAGAACACCCGGGCCAGCACGTGTTCGCGGGTTTCGATGAACCGCGGGTCGGACTTGATCGCCCGCGCCGACTCGCCGGCGGCGTAGCGCTGGCCGAAGTCCAGGTTCAGGCGTTCGACGATCTGCCCCGGGTTGGGCGCCAGGAGAATCAGGTCGGTGGCCAGGAACACCGCTTCCTCGATGTCGTGGGTAATCAGGAACACCGGCTTGGCAGTGCGCCGCCAGACTTGCAGCAGCAGCTCCTGCATCTGCTCGCGAGTGAAGGCATCCAGGGCACCGAAGGGTTCGTCCATCAGCAGCACCCGCGGGTCGGCCGCCAGGGCGCGGGCCAGGCCTACACGCTGCTTCTGGCCACCGGAGAGCTGCCAGATGCGGCGCTTGTCGAAGCCGGCCAGGTCCACCAGGGCAAGCATTTCCCGAGCCCGGGCTTCGCGCTTGTCGCGGGCCACGCCGGCCAGCTCCAGGCCGAAGGCGACGTTGCCCAGCACGTCCTGCCAGGGCAGCAGGGCATCGTCCTGGAACACCACGCCGCGTTCGGCGCTGGGGCCCTGCACCGGTACGCCATCGAGCTGGATGCGCCCGGCGCTGGGTTCGACGAAGCCGGCAATAAGGTTCAGCAGCGAGGTCTTGCCGCTGCCGGAAGGGCCCAGGGCGACCAGCAGTTGCTGTGGCCCCAGGGTCAGGGAAATATCCGCCAGCACCGGTTCGGCGGCGCCGGGGTACTGTGCGCTGATGCGCTCCAGTTGTAGCAAGGCCATGACGGCTATCTCCTGTCCTGACGCGGGTTATTCAGGGATGAACTTGGCGCTGACGTAGGGGGCGTAGTCCGGCAGCACTGCCTCCACCTTGCCTTGCTCCTTGAGGAACGCGGCGGTGTCGGTGATGGCCTTGGTGGTCGGCGCACCGAGGCTGACCACCTGGTCGGCGGCCAGCGGGTAGACGTTGCCCTGCAGCAGCGGGATATCGCTGGCCTTGGCCCCGGAGAGTTTCACCAGCTTGTCGACGTTGCCCTGGTTGGCCAGCCAGGCTTGCGGGTCCTTGCGGTACTGGGCGTAGGCATCCAGGGTCACCTTGGCGAAGGCCGTGACGATTTCCGGATGCTTCTCGGCAAAATCCTTGCGCACGATCCAGGCATCGAAGGTCGGCGCGCCGAACTTGGCCAGTTCACCGGAGGTGATCAGCACCTTGCCGTTTTCCTTGGCCACGCCCAGGGCCGGGTCCCAGACGTAGGTGGCATCGATATCGCCGCGCTTCCAGGCGGCGATGATCGCCGGTGGCGCGAGGTTGAGGATCTGCACTTTCGAGGGGTCGATGTTCCAGTGCTTCAGGGCTGCCAGCAGGCTGTAGTGGCCGGTGGAAACGAAGGGCACGGCGACTTTCTTGCCGACCAGATCCTGAGGGCTGTTGATCCCGGAACCGTCCCGGGCCACCAGGGCTTCGGCGGCGCCGATCTGGGTGGCGATGAGGAAGGTCTGCACCGGCACCTTGCGGGTGATGGCGGCGGTCAGCGGGCTGGAGCCCAGGTAGCCGATCTGCACATCGCCGGAAGCGATGGCGGCGATGACGTCGGCGCCGTTATCGAATTTGCGCCAGTTGATCTTGGCCTGGGTGGCTTTTTCATAGCTGCCGTCGGCCTGGGCCACTTTGGCCGGGTCGACGGTGGTCTGGTAGGCGACGGTGACGTCGGCCGCCTGGGCGAAGAAACTCGCTGCGGCCAGGGACGCGGCCGCCAGGAGGCGAAGGGGGAAATGCAGTTTCATGGGAGGCTCCTCATAGGCGGCCGGTGATCGGCGTGGGAGGAGACTAAATGATCTAAGAATGCAGAAATAAATAACTTATTTGCATTAGCTTATGAGGGGAATAGGCAGCGTGTTGTTCGCCGGCCAGCCGGCTCCTACGGGAGGGGTGTAGGAGCCGGCCGGCCGGCGAAGCGTCAGTTGCTGATGGCCAGGATGCTGGCCTGGTAGGCACCGACGAACACGTCGAAATCACCCACCTCGTTCTGTTCAAGCTCGGTCTGCTGTTCCAGGGATTTGCGCGCCGCTTCTTCGAACGCGGCTTGCTCTTCCTTGCTCAGGGCCTGGCTGCGGAAGTACTCGGCATGGGCCTGGCTCTGGCGCAGGGAGAACTGGGTGAAGCTCTCCTTGTGCTCGCTCATGGCCGCCAGCACCTGGGCCGAAGGGGTCAGGGACGAATCCTTGACCTTGGCCAATTGGGCGTCCAGGGCCTTGCTGTGCACGTCGCTGCCATGGCTCTGGTCGAGCAGGGCGGCCAGAGGGGCGATCTGCTCCAGCAGTTGGGCGGCCCACTCCTTCATTTCCACCGGCTGGCCCTGGCGTTGCAGCTGCAGGCCCGGGCGCCGGCCTTCCTTGACCACGGCGAGGAAGTTCGAGGTGGCATTGCCGCACTCGTTGTTCTCGAACAGCGGGCTGTCGTTGAGTGCGCAATACAGCAGGAAGGCGTCGAGGAAGCGGGCTTCCTGGATGTCGATGCCCAGTGGCAGGAACGGGTTGATGTCCAGGCAGCGTACTTCGACGTACTGGATACCCCGGGCCATCAGCGCCTGGATCGGCCGCTCGCCGGTGTAGGTCACGCGCTTGGGGCGGATGTTGGAGTAGTACTCGTTTTCGATCTGCAGGATGTTGGTGTTCAGTTGCACCCATTCGCCATCCTTGTGGGTGCCGACTTCCACATAGGGCGCGTAGGGCGTGGCCACGGCCTTGCGCAGGCTGTCGGTGTAGCTGTTCAGGTCGTTGTAGCAAGGGGTCAGGCCGGCCTGGGCCTTGCTCTGGTAGCCCAGGTCGCTCATGCGCAGGCTGGTGGCGTAGGGCAGGTACAGGGTCTCGGCGTCCAACTGTTCCAGCTGGTGCGAGCGGCCGCGCAGGAAACCCGCGTCCAGGGCCGGCGAGGCACCGAACAGGTACATCAGCAGCCAGCTGTAGCGACGGAAATTGCGGATCAGCGCGATATAGGCCGAGGACTGGTAGTCACGGTCGGTGCCGACAAAGCCCTCGGCCTGCTTGAGCAGCGGCCATAGCTGTTCCGGCAGGGAAAAGTTGTAGTGGATCCCGGCAATGCACTGCATGGTCTTGCCGTAGCGCAGGGCCAGGCCCTTGCGGTACACGTACTTGAGCTGACCGATGTTGGAGGTGCCGTAGTAGGCGATGGGGATATCTTCCTCGGCCGGCAACGGGCACGGCATCGATGGACTCCACAGGTACTCGTTGCCGAGCTTGCTGTAGGCGAAGCGATGAATCTTGTCGAGGCTGGCCAGGGTGTCCGCCGGGTCCTTGAGGGCCGGGGTGATGAACTCCAGCAGCGACTCGGAGTAGTCCGTGGTGATCTGTTCGTTGGTCAGCGCGGAACCCAGTTCTTCCGGGTGCGGGGTCTGTGCCAGGCGGCCTTCGCCGGTGACACGCAGGCATTCACGTTCGATACCGTGCAGGCACTGCTCGAGCAGAGAGAGGTTAGCGCGCTCGCCGAGCAGAGCCAGGCGGCGGTTGAGAAGTTCGCTCAAGTTGGATTCCTTCACGCGTCAGTCGCCCCAATATGGGGGTGGGCAGGACGGTCTACAAGGGTGAAGTTAAAACTGGCGTTTTCGCCTGGTTTTTGAGTCAAGCCGACTCGCCTGAAAACGCCAATCCTTCATCCCTGAATCTGGCTTTAGCGCGGGCAGAAAACTCCGACGCCGCTTTTGCAGCGCCGAAATTAACCCAAATACATGACAGGGAGCTATAGGACCGCGAAGGTGCCTTGTGCTTTTGCGACCAGTTTGTCGCCCTGGATCACATCCGCTTCCACCACCAGGGTGCGGCGGCCGGGGTGGATCACCTTGGCCCGGCACAGCACCTCGCCCTCGGCCACGGCGCGGATGTAGTTGATCTTGCACTCGATGGTGGCGCTCTGCTGGTCGAAGCCGTGGGTGCTGGAGCAGGCCAGCCCCATGGCAATGTCCACCAGGCTGAAGATCGCCCCGCCGTGCAGCTTCTGCCCGCGATTGCGCAGTTGCGGGGTCAGCTCCAGGGCGACGTCCGCTTCGCCGGTTTCCAGGCGTTGCAGACGGCAGCCGAGCAATTGGCTGAAGGCGCTTTCGGTCAGGCCGGCAGGGATCTGCATCAGCGTTTCTTCAACTGCTTGGCGTTGGCGAACAGCGAGGCCATGGCGTTGTTGCTCGGGGCGGGCGCGGCGCTCTCCTTGCGCGGTGCATTGCTCTGGGAGGAGCGTGGCGCCGAGCCGGGGCGGGAGCCACGGGCACCGTCGATCTTCTCGCCCGGGGTGTCGCCCATGCGCATCGACAGGCCGACGCGTTTGCGCGGGATATCGACTTCCATGACCTTCACTTTCACCACGTCACCGGCCTTCACCGCTTCGCGTGGGTCCTTGATGAACTTCTCCGACAGCGCCGAAATGTGCACCAGGCCGTCCTGGTGCACGCCGATGTCGACGAAGGCCCCGAAATTGGTGACGTTGGTCACCACGCCTTCGAGGATCATCCCCAGTTGCAGGTCCTTGAGGTCTTCGACACCGTCCTGGAACTCGGCGGTCTTGAACTCGGGGCGCGGGTCGCGGCCGGGCTTGTCCAGTTCCTGGAGGATGTCGGTGACGGTGGGCAGGCCGAAGGTTTCGTCGGTGAACTTTTTCGGGTCCAGGCGCTTGAGGAAGCCGCTGTCGCCGATCAGCGAGCGGATGTCGCGGCCGGTGTCGGCAGCGATGCGTTGTACCAGCGGGTAGGCTTCCGGGTGCACTGCGGAAGCGTCCAGCGGGTTGTCGCCGTTCATCACACGCAGGAAGCCGGCGGCCTGTTCGAAGGTCTTTTCACCCAGGCGGGCGACTTTTTTCAGCGCGGCGCGGGTCTTGAAGGCACCGTGTTCGTCGCGGTGGCTGACGATGTTCTGCGCCAGGGTCGCGTTGAGGCCGGAGATCCGCGCCAGCAGGGCCACGGAGGCGGTGTTGACGTCGACGCCCACGGCGTTCACGCAGTCTTCCACCACCGCGTCCAGGCCACGGGCCAGTTTCAGTTGCGAGACATCGTGCTGGTACTGGCCGACACCGATGGACTTGGGATCGATCTTCACCAGCTCGGCCAGTGGATCCTGCAGGCGGCGGGCGATGGACACCGCGCCACGGATCGATACGTCCAGGTCCGGGAATTCCTTGGCCGCCAGCTCCGAGGCCGAGTACACCGATGCACCGGCTTCGGAGACCATGACCTTGGTCATCTTCATGGCCGGGTATTTCTTGATCAGCTCGGCCGCCAGCTTGTCGGTTTCCCGGCTGGCGGTGCCGTTGCCGATAGCGATCAGGTCCACCGAGTGCTTGGCGCACAGGGCAGCCAGAATGCCCAGGGTCTGGTCCCACTTGTTGTGCGGCACATGGGGGTAGACGGTGGCGTGGTCCAGCAGCTTGCCGGTGGCATCCACCACCGCCACCTTGCAGCCGGTGCGCAGGCCCGGGTCCAGGCCCAGGGTGGCGCGCGGGCCGGCCGGAGCGGCCAGCAGCAGGTCGTGCAGGTTGTGGGCGAAGACGTTGATCGCCTCGGTTTCCGCGCCATCGCGCAGCTCGCCCAGCAGGTCGGTTTCCAGGTGGGTGTAGAGCTTGACCTTCCAGGTCCAGCGCACCACTTCGCCGAGCCATTTGTCGGCCGGGCGGTTCTGGTTCTGGATGCCGAATTGCTGGCCGATCATGCCTTCGCACGGGTGCATGGTGCCCGGCAGCTCGTCACCGACTTTCAGCGCGGAGCTGAGAATGCCTTCGTTGCGGCCACGGAAAATTGCCAGGGCGCGGTGCGACGGCATGCTTTTGAGTGGTTCATCGTGTTCGAAGTAGTCGCGGAACTTGGCGCCTTCCTCTTCCTTGCCGGCGATCACGCGGGCGCTGATGGTCGCTTCCTGCTTGAGGAAATTGCGCAGCTTTTCCAGCAGGCTGGCGTCTTCGGCGAAGCGCTCCATCAGGATGTACTTGGCGCCTTCCAGGGCGGCCTTGACGTCGGCCACGCCTTTTTCGGCGTCGACGAAGCGTGCGGCTTCGGTTTCCGGAGCCAGGTTCGGGTCGTTGAACAGGCCGTCGGCCAGTTCGCCGAGGCCGGCTTCCAGGGCGATCTGGCCTTTGGTGCGGCGCTTCTGCTTATAAGGCAGGTAAAGGTCTTCGAGGCGGGTCTTGGTGTCGGCCAGCTTGATGTCGCGCGCCAGCTCCGGGGTCAGCTTGCCTTGCTCTTCGATGCTGGCCAGGATGCTGATCCGCCGTTCGTCGAGTTCTCGCAGGTAGCGCAGGCGCTCTTCCAGATGGCGCAGCTGGGTGTCATCGAGGCTGCCGGTGACTTCTTTCCGGTAGCGGGCGATGAAGGGCACGGTGGAGCCTTCATCCAATAGAGCGACGGCCGCTTCGACCTGTTGTGGGCGTACGCCGAGTTCCTCGGCAATGCGGCTGTTGATGCTGTCCATAAAACCACCTGACAAATTGTGAAAGCAGGCCCGCGGGCACGAAAATAAGGCCCGGCGAGTCTGGTTGAGCGGCCTGGCACGCGCCGCCACCTGGATCAAAAGGCTGCCTGTTGACCCGTGAAATCGAAAAAATACTGCCGGCCCGGGTAAAAAAATAAACCGGCCGCAGGCGTACTGATCAGATATTGCCCAACACAAAAGGCGGCGCATTATACCCAGCGTTAGCCGTTGCGGGGTGATCGCCAGCCTCAGGCCGACAGCGGGTTTGCTGGCGATAGAGGAAAAATCTGCTAACAATGCACTCGGTGCGTATAACGGCAGCTACGCCATAATGCGCACCGAGATTAGAGGAGCATCCAATGAGCAGCACTGTACAAACTGCTGAAGGCGAAAAAATTCTTATTGTTGACGACGACCCGGGGCTGAGCAGCCTGCTGGAGCGTTTCTTCGTCAGCAAGGGCTACCGTGCCCGCGCAGTACCGAACACCGAGCAAATGGACCGCCTGCTGGGTCGCGAAGTGTTCAACCTGGTGGTACTCGACCTGATGCTGCCCGGCGAAGACGGCTTGACCGCATGCCGCCGCCTGCGCAGCGCGAACAACCAGATTCCGATCATCATGCTCACCGCCAAGGGCGACGAGCTGAGCCGCATCAAGGGCCTGGAACTGGGCGCCGACGATTACCTGGCCAAGCCGTTCAACCCCGACGAGCTGATGGCGCGGGTCAAGGCCGTATTGCGTCGCCAGTCCGCCCCGGTGCCGGGTGCGCCGGGCAGCGAAGACGAAAGCGTGACCTTCGGCGACTACGAGTTGTCCCTGGCCACCCGCGAGCTCAAGCGCGGCAATGAAGTGCACATGCTCACCACCGGTGAATTCGCGGTGCTCAAGGCGCTGGTGATGAACGCCCGCCAGCCGCTGACCCGGGACAAGTTGATGAACCTGGCCCGTGGTCGTGAATGGGACGCCCTGGAGCGCTCCATTGACGTGCAGATCTCCCGCCTGCGTCGGATGATCGAGCCCGATCCTTCCAAGCCGCGCTACATCCAGACCGTCTGGGGCGTGGGTTATGTCTTTGTGCCGGATGGCACCGCGACCAAGTGATCATTGATTTGTAGGAGCCAACGCCCGGGCCGGTAACGACCCGGGCGTTCGCATTCCGCAACGGTGCGAGCGCGAGTCGCTCCTGCAAAGTGTGTAGTGGCTGTTATGAAAACCCCGCTGTGGTTCCCCCAGAGTTTCTTCTCCCGCACCCTGTGGCTGGTGCTGATCGTGGTGCTGTTTTCCAAGGCATTGACCCTGGTTTATCTGTTGATGAACGAGGACGTGCTGGTGGACCGGCAGTACAGCCACGGCGTGGCCCTGACCCTGCGCGCCTACTGGGCCGCCGATGAATCCAACCGTGACCAGATCGCCGAGGCTGCCGGCCTGATCAAGGTGGTGGGCAGCGGCGTACCGGCCGGCGAGCAGCATTGGCCCTACAGCGAGATCTACCAGCGGCAGATGCAGGCCGAACTGGGCGCCGACACCGAAGTGCGCCTGCGCATGCATGCGCCGCCGGCGCTCTGGGTGCGGGCGCCGAGCCTGGGGGACGGCTGGCTCAAGGTGCCGCTGTACCCCCATCCGCTGCGGGGGCAGAAGATCTGGAGCGTGCTGGGCTGGTTCCTGGCCATTGGCCTCTTGTCCACCGCCTCGGCCTGGATCTTCGTCAGCCAGCTCAACCAGCCCCTCAAGCGCCTGGTGTATGCCGCCCGGCAACTGGGCCAGGGACGCAGCGTGCGCCTGCCCATCAGCGATACGCCCAGCGAAATGACCGAGGTCTACCGCGCGTTCAACCAGATGGCCGAGGACGTGGAACAGGCAGGGCGAGAACGGGAGTTGATGCTGGCCGGGGTGTCCCACGACCTGCGCACGCCGTTGACCCGGCTGCGCCTGTCCCTGGAATTGATGGGCGATCACACTGACCTGACCGACGACATGGTGCGGGATATCGAGGACATGGACGCCATTCTCGACCAGTTCCTGGCCTTCATTCGCGATGGGCGCGACGAGTCGGTGGAAGAGGTGGACCTGGGCGATCTGGTGCAGGAAGTGGCGGCGCCCTACAACCAGAACGAAGAACGGGTGCACCTGCGCCTGGAGCCGATCCAGCCGTTCCCGTTGCGCCGGGTGTCGATGAAGCGCCTGCTCAACAACCTGATCGGTAACGCCCTGAATCATGCGGGTACGGAAGTGGAAGTGGCGGCCTATGTGTCCGGTGACACCAATGCGCCCTATGTGGTGCTCAGCGTGATGGACCGTGGCGCGGGGATCGATCCTTCGGAACTGGAAGCGATCTTCAACCCCTTCACCCGTGGCGACCGTGCCCGCGGCGGCAAGGGCACCGGGCTGGGGCTGGCCATCGTCAAGCGGATTGCCGCCATGCATGGTGGCAATGTCGAACTGCGCAACCGCCCCGATGGCGGCCTGGAAGCGCGGGTGCGCCTGCCGCTGGGCTTGCTGCTGCCCCGTGATGCGGATTGATCGGGGCTTCGCTCCTGCAGGCAGCACATAGCCCGTAGGAGCTGGCTTGCCAGCGCAAGGCCGGCAACGCGATCCCTAGCCCTAGCCCTTGCCCTTGGTCCGAGTCATGTTCGGCCCGCCGTTCTTCTCGATGTGCTCGATGATGATTCCCGCCACGTTCTTGCCAGTGGTGGTCTCGATGCCTTCCAGGCCCGGCGAGGAATTGACTTCCATCACCAGCGGCCCGTGATTGGAACGCAGGATATCCACCCCTGCCACGCTCAG
The DNA here is from genome assembly GCF_058799535.1 of Pseudomonas sp. GW822-FHT06D10. Taxonomy (NCBI): domain Bacteria; kingdom Pseudomonadati; phylum Pseudomonadota; class Gammaproteobacteria; order Pseudomonadales; family Pseudomonadaceae; genus Pseudomonas; species Pseudomonas sp. GW822-FHT06D10. Next base: position 195,878 of record NZ_JBXALN010000005.1, read on the forward strand.
GCCCATGACCTTGGCCGCCCGCAGCGCGGTCATGCGTTCTTCCGGGGTGATCTTGATCAGGCTGGCGCTGCCGCCGCGATGCAGGTTGGAGCGAAACTCCCCCGGCTTGGCCTGGCGTTTCATTGCCGCGATCACCTTGTCCCCCACCACGAAGCAGCGAATGTCGGCGCCGCCGGCCTCCTTGATGTACTCCTGGACCATGATGTTCTGCTTCAGGCCCATGAAGGCCTCGATCACCGATTCCGCCGCCGTGGCGGTTTCACACAGCACCACGCCGATGCCCTGGGTGCCTTCCAGCACCTTGATCACCAATGGCGCGCCGTTGACCATCTCGATCAGGTCGGGAATGTCGTCCGGGGAATGGGCGAAGCCGGTCACCGGCAGGCCGATGCCACGCCGCGACAGCAACTGCAGCGAGCGCAGCTTGTCCCGGGAGCGGGCGATGGCCACCGATTCGTTGAGGGGGAACACCCCCATCATTTCGAACTGGCGCAGCACCGCGCAGCCATAGAAGGTCACCGAGGCACCGATCCGCGGGATCACCGCATCGAAGCCTTCCAGGGGCTTGCCGCGGTAGTGGATCTGCGGCTTGTGACTGGCGATGTTCATGTAGGCCCGCAGGGTATCGACCACTACCATTTCATGGCCACGCTCGGTGCCGGCCTCGACCAGACGACGAGTGGAATACAGACGCGGGTTACGCGACAGCACAGCGATCTTCATGCAACACCTGTGGCAGAGGTAGTGGATACCGGGAACACCGGTTTGTCTTGTACGTACTTGATGCCCGGATTGACCACCAGTTGGCCGTCGATCAGAGCCTTGGAACCCAGCAGCAGGCGATAGCGCATGGCCTTGCGGCAGGCGAGGGTGAACTCCACCCGCCACACCCGATCGCCCAGGGCCAGGGTGGTGCTGATCACGTAGCGCACCTGGGCCTGGCCGTTGGAGCTTTTAATGGTTTTCATCGCCACCAGCGGTGCTTCGCAGCGCCGGTGACGCAACTGCACCACACTGCCCAGGTGGGCATTGAAGCGCACCCACTGCTCACCGTCGCGCTCGAAGGGCTCGATCTCGGTGGCATGCAGGCTGGAGGTGCTGGCCCCGGTGTCGATCTTGGCGCGCAGGCCGGCCACTCCCAGATCCGGGAGCGCCACCCACTCGCGCAGACCGACAACGGTCAAATGGTCAAAAGTCTTCAATAAGGAAAATCCGCAATTAGCTGTTCCAGGCCGCGGCCGGAACCTCGGCCAGGGCTTTGAATGCAGGTTTGGCGAACCAGTAGCCCTGCATCAGATAAATTCCACAGTCGCTGAGAAAGTCCCGTTCACCGGCGCTTTCAATACCTTCGGCGATGACTGTAACCCCCAACTCCGCACACATTGTGACAATCGCGCGGATGATCGCCTGGCGTACGCGATCCTGGTCCACATCGCGTACCAGCGCCATGTCGAGCTTGATCAGGTCGGGTTGGAAATCCGCCAGCAGGTTCAGCCCCGAGTACCCCGAGCCGAAGTCGTCGATGGCGGTCTTGAAGCCGAATTCGCGGTATTCACGCAGAATATTGGTCAAATGGCGATAGTTATCTACGTGCTGGCTTTCCAGGGTTTCGAAAATCAGCCGGTCCAGGGGAAAACGCTGGGCCCGGGCCGCCTCCAGGGTGCTGCGGATGCACAGTTCCGGCCGGTACACGGCGTTGGGCATGAAGTTGATCGACAGGTGGCTTTGCATCCCCAACTGGGCGGCGAGGGTGATTGCCTGGGTCCGGCAGCGCTGGTCGAAACGGTAGCGATTGCTGTCATTGACCTGGCCCAGCACCGTTCCCGCCCCTTCGCCATTGACCCCGCGCACCAGGGCTTCATGGGCGAAGACCGAGTGGTCCCGCAGATCGACTATGGGCTGGTAGGCGAAGGAAAAATCGAAGCCCAGTGGCTGGCTTTGCTGGCAACCTTCGCAACGGTTGCCGGGCGAGGTCAGGGAAGTGGGGAAGTCAGTCACGGGGACTCCTCGCGTATCAGGGCGCAACCTGGGTTATTTTAGGTGAGCGACAGGGTTTATGAGAGCCCGCTTGCAGGCGGTAAAGTTGCGACATTTTTCAGCGAGGGGAATTCCAGTGGCGCACAAGCAGGAAGAAGAGGACAAGGTTCGTCTGGATAAATGGCTGTGGGCAGCGCGCTTCTACAAGACTCGTGCCCTGGCCAAGACAGCGATTGAAAGCGGCAAGGTGCATCACCGGGGCGAGCGCTGCAAACCGGGCAAGGAGCCGCGGGTAGGCGATGAATACCAGATTCGCGCCGGTTTCGACGAACGTACCGTGGTGGTCCAGGCCCTTTCCATCGTCCGCCGTGGCGCTCCTGAAGCACAGGCTCTGTACGCGGAAACCGAGGCCAGCATCGCCAAGCGCGAAGCCGCTGCGGCCCAGCGCAAGGCTGGTGCCCTAGGAGTGAGCACCGACGGTAAACCGAGCAAGAAACAGCGCCGGGACCTGTTCAAGTTCCACGGCAGCAACCACGAATGAAACCGTAGGAGCCGGCAAGCCGGCTCCTACGGGGCTGCTTAGCGCAGCAGGCTGCTGGCGCGCACCACGCTCATGCGCGAGAGCACGGGCATCCGGCTCAACAGGTTGAACAGCGGATGGGTCAGGCGCAGCAGGAAGTTCGACATCCGCGCCGCGTACGGGGTGTAGTAGCCCCAGCCCAGGGCCAGCACCGCCAGCAGCACACCGCCGATGTAGTCGTCCTGGCCCCAGTGGGCGCCTGCCACCAGGCGCGGCATCATGAACAGCAGGGTCAGGCCCCAGACGATCAGGAACTGGCCGATGCTGCGGCTGAAGATTCCCATGAACAGGCCCCAGATCAGCAGCACCGAAGCGTGGTCGCCCGGGAAGCTCTGGCTGGAGCGGTCCTTGAGTTCCCAGGTCTTTTCCCAGCCCGGGAAGTAGTCGCTCATGTGCACGGCGCCTTCCAGCACCATGGACGGGCTGTTGTGCTGCCAGTTCATGACGGCCACCAGCTTGGAAAACAGCGCGCGAATCACCACCATCAGAATCAGGATCGATAGAAAGCCGAAGAAGGCCCGGCGCACGTCCACCGCCTTGAACACCCAGTCACCGCGAATCAGCAGGCCGAGCATGATCAGCCCCACCACGATATCGAACGGCCGCAGGCTGGCCACGGCCCAGATATGCAGCCAGGTCGAGTTGCTTGCCAGAGGGGCGTTGAGGTGGTGGAACAGCCATTCGTCGAAGACCGTGCAGAGCGCCTGCCCGGTGGGCCACAACCAGAAACCCAGCAGGGCCAAAGGGAGTAAATTGCACAGAACCAGCTTGCCGAGGTTCCACCTTGCTTGGAACAAACCCGGATTGTTCATAAAATATCTCCAATCACCGCAAAACTGCACCCTCATGGTGCAAAGCCGCAATTTTCGGTGCTTGTCACCTTTTTGTCATCATTCAGATACCCAGACCTATGACTGATTTGCCGGATACCGACTTCACTCAACGCTTCATCTTCGATGAGAGCGACACCCGCGGCGAGCTGGTGGCGCTGGAGCGCAGTTACGCGGAAGTCCTCGCCAAACACCCCTATCCCGAGCCGGTTGCACAGCTGCTTGGCGAACTGATGGCGGCGGCATCGTTGCTGGTCGGCACCCTGAAATTCGATGGCTTGCTGATTCTCCAGGCCCGCTCCGAAGGCCCGGTGCCGCTGCTGATGATCGAGTGCTCCAGCGAGCGCGAGATCCGTGGCCTGGCCCGTTACGACGCGGAGCAGATCGCCCCTGATGCCACCCTCGCCGACCTGATGCCCAACGGCGTCCTGGCCCTGACCGTGGACCCGACCAATGGCCAGCGCTACCAGGGCATCGTCGACCTGGACGGCACCAACCTGGCGGAATGCTTCACCAACTACTTCGTCATGTCGCAACAGACCGGCACCCGTTTCTGGCTCTATGCCGACGGCCGCAGCGCCCGTGGCCTGCTTCTGCAACAACTGCCTGCCGACCGCCTGCGTGATCAGGAAGAGCGTGACGCCAGCTGGCAGCACCTCACTGCTCTGGCCAGCACCCTGACCGCCGATGAGCTGCTGAGCCTGGACAACGAAACCGTGCTCCACCGCCTGTACCACGAAGAAGCCGTGCGCCTGTTCGACGTGCAGCCGCTGCGTTTTCGCTGCAGTTGCTCGCGGGAACGCTCGGGCAATGCGCTGGTCAGCCTGGGTCTGGAAGATGCCCAGCAACTGGTGGTCGAACATGGCGGCAGCATCGAGATCGATTGCCAGTTCTGCAACGAACGCTACCTGTTCGATGCCGCTGATATCGCGCAATTGTTCGCGGGGGCGGGCGTGGACACGCCGTCAGATACTCGTCACTAAAACGATTCAGCGCAGGTAAATCACCTGGCAAACGCCGGAATTACGCCGTGCTGACGGGAGGGCCCTACTATTTTGGGGCTTTTCTGGCATAATCCGGCGCACTTTTTTCGCGGTAGTAGTGCGCGAGTTTCTACTACAAAACGTTTGGAGCACTCGGCCAATGGCCGACGGGGAACCTCATGACGCAAGCCAATAACGCCGTGTACACCGATCTGAGTGTGGATGATCTGGTCAAAGAAGCCCTGAACCGCGGTGAGGGCGAGCTTGCCGATACCGGCGCTCTGGTGGTTCGCACCGGTCATCGTACCGGCCGTTCGCCAGTGGATCGTTTCATCGTAGAAGAGCCCAGCACCCAGGACGCTATCGCCTGGGGCCCGATCAACCGCAAGTTCCCGGCGGCCAAGTTCGACGCCCTGTGGGACCGCGTTGAAGCCTACCTGGGCGAGCGCGAGCGTTTTGTTTCCCATGTGCATGTAGGTTCCGATCCGGCGCACTACCTGCCGGTGAAAATGACCACCGAGACCGCCTGGCACAACCTGTTCGGCCGCTGCCTGTTCATCAACCCCGAGCAGTACAACGCCGGTGGCAAGGATGAGTGGCAGATCCTCAACGCGCCGAACTTCGTCTGCGAGCCAGAGCGCGACGGCACCAACTCCGATGGCACCGTGATCCTCAACTTCGCGGCCAAGAAAGTGCTGATCGCCGGCATGCGCTACGCCGGTGAAATGAAGAAAGCCCTGTTCTCCGTGCAGAACTTCCTGCTGCCGGCTGCCGACGTACTGCCGATGCACTGCGCCGCCAACATGGGCGAAGAAGGCGACGTGACCCTGTTCTTCGGTCTGTCGGGCACCGGCAAGACCACCCTGTCTGCCGACGAAAGCCGTTACCTGATCGGTGACGACGAACACGGTTGGGGCGTGGGCGTGGTGTTCAACATCGAAGGCGGTTGCTATGCCAAGTGCATCGACCTGTCGGAAAAGAACGAGCCGGTGATCTGGAAAGCCATCCAGCACGGTGCCGTTCTGGAAAACGTGGTGATCGACCCGGTCACCAAGAAAGCCGACTACGCCGACGACAGCCTGACCCAGAACAGCCGCGCCGCCTACCCGCGCGAGCTGATCGAAAAACGCGCACCGAAGAACCTCGGTGGCGAGCCTAACGCCGTGATCTTCCTGACCTGCGACCTGACCGGCGTACTGCCACCGGTGTCGATCCTCAGCGAAGAACAAGCCGCCTACCACTTCCTGTCCGGCTACACCGCTCTGGTGGGCTCGACTGAAATGGGTTCGGGCTCGGGCATCAAGTCGACCTTCTCCACCTGCTTCGGCGCACCGTTCTTCCCGCGTCCGGCGGGCGAATACGCCGAGCTGCTGATCAAGCGCATCCGCGGTTTCGGCTCCAAGGTCTACCTGGTCAACACCGGCTGGACCGGCGGTGGCTACGGCGTGGGCAAACGCTTCAACATCCCCACCACCCGTGGCGTGATTGCAGCGATCCAGAGCGGCGCGCTGATCGGTGCCGAGACCGAGCACCTGGACATCGTCAACCTGGACGTGCCAAAAGCCGTACCGGGCGTCGAGACCGGCCTGCTCAACCCACGCAACACCTGGGCTGACAAAGCCGCCTACGACGAAGCCGCCAAGGCCCTGGCCGGCCTGTTCATCGAGAACTTCAAGAAGTTCGACGTGAGCGACGCGATCAAGGCAGCCGGTCCAAAGCTTTAAGCCTCGACCTGCAATGAAAAAGCCGCCCCTCGGGGCGGCTTTTTTGTGCGCAGCTGTAGCCGCTGGCGCAGGCTGCGATGGGATGCGCGGCATCCCCTGGGCCAGCCAGACACCCTCACGTCTTCAAGTGCAACACCAGCGCCCCCAGCAACACCAGCACCACGCCCGTCACTTGCACCGCCGTCAGTCGCTCCTTGAAGAACACATAGCCCAGCACCGCGGCGATGCCGCCGGACAGGGTGCTGATCACCGTCACCACCGACACCGAGCCGCTCATGGCACCCCAGGAAAAGGCAAAGAAGGCGCCCAGGTTCATCAGGCTGGTGGAGGCCAGCAGGCCGCAGTTCTTCAGTGGCGGAATCTTCAGCCCGTCCGCGACTTTCAGCACCATCAGCAGCATCACGCCGCTGCCCACCGCGTAACCCAGCCAGAGCATGCTGATCGGCCCCAGTTGCGGCAGGGTGTAGCGGCCCTGCAGCCAGAAGCTGGTGCCATAGAGGAAGGCCGAGAGCAGGGCGAAGAAGATCGAGCGGCCGGCGGCGGTGCTGTGGGGCAGCTTGGAGTCCGAGTGCAGGCTGGAGAGGATCACGCCGATAACGCACAACAGAATGCACATGAGTTGCAGCAGGCTGATCTGCTCGCCACTGGCCCAGGACAGCAAGGTGGTGACCACACCGTAGGAGGTCACCAATGGGGCGACGATGGAGGCTTTGCCCAGGGCGAAGGCCTTGCCCAGGGCCAGGGCGCCGGAGACGGTGAAGGCCGCGGCGAGCACGCCCATCAGCCAGACCTCCAGGGGCGCGGCCATGGCCTTGAGCAGGAAGGCGGGAAAGATCGCCAGCAGCAGGCTCATCAGGGTGAACCCCAGGCTCTGGCTGAAGAACACCGCACGTTTCACGCCCACGGCGCGCACGTTGAGCCCCACGAGAAAATCGGTGCCGCCCCAGAGCAGGGCGGCGAGCAAGCCCATCAGTACGTCCACGGCATTTCCTTATGTACTGCCGTGGACCTTAGAGGCCTTCCAGCTCCTGAGTATCCCAGCGTTGCTCCTTGAGCGCCCGGTACAGCATGCCGATAGTCAGCGGGAGCTTGTCTCCCCGACCCTTGGCGCGCCGTTTGAGGGACACATCGTAGCCTTCGGGCTGGAAGTAGCGATAGCTGTCGAAATCGACAAAATCGATATCGAACTGTTCTTCCAGAGCGTTGAGTAAATGCCGGGCGTCGGCGCCGTCGCAACCCAGGTCGAAATTGATCGCGGTGTTCAGGCGAAGAGTCTTGCGCTCGGGCAGGCCTATTTCCTCATGCAGCAGTTGCATGAGCTGGCGCATGATGGCGTCGTCGGGAAAGCCGGGGGCCAGTTGCATGGTCGGGGTTCACTTGCGGTTTCCAGGAGCTGCAGTGTAAGGCGAGTTGGGGTTTGGCTTGCAAGTGCTCGGAGGTCGGGACGGGGGGCGTTGCTCCGGGTAGGCAAGACTGCCGTTTTGCGCTGTATTTACGGCTCCAGGCCGAGCATTGGCGGGCAAAACTGTGTATGGTTCGCCGCTGATGGGTGGGGCGGGACAGAGGTCCGGCCATCGTTATCTACAGGGATCTTGTTATGGCTTTTTTCCGCCTGGCGGCGTTGCTTTGGCTAGGGATGCTGATGAGTCCGGTGCAGGCTCAGTCGTTGTCGCTCCAGGTGCTGGATGCGGTGGTCAAGGACGCGGTGCTGGCCGATGCCGAAGTGCAGTTGGGGCAGGCTTCCGGGCGGACCGATGCCCAGGGGCGAGTGACGCTGGAGGCCGCCGATTCGCCGGGCAGTGAACTGCTGATCCGCAAGCTCGGTTATACCGACCTGCGGGCCAAGTGCCCGTGCCAGGGGCTGAGCTACGCCATGAGCCCGGTGCTCAAGGATCCGCAAAGCCTGCGCGTGGTGTTGAGCTGGAGTGCACCGGGGGAAGACCTGGATGCGCATTTGAGCTATCCCCACCGGTTGCTGTATTACGCCACCGGCACCGGGCCGGGGGCGCGGATGAATGTGGATAGCACCGACAGCCGCGGGCCGGAGACCCTCACCATCGAACAGCCTGTGCCGGGCGATGCCTACGTGTATGCCGTGCACGACTTTACCAACGGCAATAACCCCGAATCCTTGCGCCTGGGCCGCAGCCAGGCGCAGGTCTTTGTCTATAAGGGCCCGACGCTGATGCGCAGCTACCGGGTGCCACAGAACCGCCAGGGCAACCTCTGGGTAGTGTTTCGCCTGACGGCCAATGGCCAACTGCAGGACATCGATCGGGTGCTGCAAGGCAACGAGGAAGTGGAGTCGCGGATGAGCAACCTCGATCCGCTGCTACTGGCCAATGGCAAGCCCATCGATGAAGTGCTGGCCAGGGACGAGGGGCCGGTGGATGCCAAGAGCCTCAACCAGAAAGGCGAGGCTTCCTACCGCAAGGGCGACTTCGGCAGTGCGGGTATCTACTATCGCGAAGCCATCGAGCTGGATCCAGGCTTTGCCCAGGCCTACAGCAACCTTGCGCTGTCCAACCGCAAGAACAGCCGCCCCGACGAGGCCGTGGCCGCCGATCGCCAGGCAATCGCCCTGGCCAGTGGCCCATCGGCGCCCACCATACGCGCCAGCGCCTACTACGACATGGGGCGCATCTACGAAGATGCCGGGCAATTGGTCACGGCGCTGGAGCACTACCGCAAGGCCCGGGAGCAGAAGGCCAACCCGGTGTACGACAAGGCGATAGAGCGGTTGCAGAACCGCTGATCACACAGGCAGAAGTTATCTCCACAACGCGCCGGCAGTGGCGCGTTGTGCATTTATGGAGGTTGGTATGCGAATTCGTGTTTTCCCCTGGTTGCTGGCGCTGTGTCTGACCACAGGGGTGGCCCAGGCGGCCGGGCCGCTGGTGTTCGCCACCATCGACCGCAGTGGCTGGCCGAATCCGCTGACCAGAGCCGCAGATTTCGATACCGCCTCGCGGGCCGAGATTCTGATGTTCAGCAAAGCCCTGCTGGCCACCGAGGCCTTGGATGACACGGCCCTCAAGCAGCGGCTTGGAGTGCGGCAGCTTGACCGCAAGTCGGTGGATCGACTGCGCCAGCGTTTTTGGGACCAATTGCTGGGCAACTACCGGCAGGCCAGCCAGGACTGCGACGGCCAGCCTTTCTGTCTGCAGGTACGCAACCTTGGGGAGCTGCGGCAACTGGCGGCCAGTTTCACCGGCGCCAGCAAGGCGGCCTACGGCGCCTGGGGTGAGGCCAGTGGGCAGTTTCATCAGCAGTACCTCAATGAACAGCTGCGCCTGGCCGCCTTGTTTCCCGCCGTCAGCAGTGAGATCCAGCGCATGGACCCGACAGAGCGCCTGGGCGACGAACTGGCAGACCGGCAGTTTCTGCTGACCTTCGATGACGGGCCGAGCCTGAGCGACGGGCCTACGGATCAGTTGGTCGAGGTGCTGCGGGCCTACGATCTGCATAGCCTTTTCTTTGTCCTGGGGGACTCGTTTCAGGCGCGCCTGAGCCCGTCTTCGGCAGGGAAAATGCGCGAGTTGTACGACGGCCAGTGTGTGGGCGTACATGGCTGGGAGCACAAGTCCCACTCCTCCTGGAGCGAATGGCAAAGCTCGGTGATTCGCAGCGCCAACTTGGCCAACCGCACGTTGACCGATGAGTACCTGCCGCTGTTCCGGCCGCCCTACGGGCAGCGTCGCAGTGACAGCGCCGGGTTCTTCAAGGCCCAGGGGGTGCAGGTGATGCTGTGGAACATCGACTCCCAGGACTGGAGCAAGAAGGTCGGCGCCGAGGCGGCCGCGCAGCGGGTGCAGACACTGATGCTGCTCTGGCGCCGGGGCATCATTCTGTTCCATGACACCCATGCCAAGGCCGCCCAGGCGGTGCCGGCCTTGCTCAAGGCCAATCAGCACAACGGCGTGCAGTGGCTGGATTGCCGGACCTTGCGCTAGCGGTGGCCTCCTTTAGCGGCAAGCCGGCTCCTGCGCTGGGGCTGGCTTGCCGATGAAGCTTCTTGTGCCCGGTATCATCCGGTAGCGCTTTTCCTTCGACCTTTTCTGGCCCCGCCGACCTGCCCCGCTAGTCTTCAAGACAGGTCAGCGGTCCAAGGAGTGACCCTTATGCACAGCACCCTGGAACAGGTCTTCGGTTATCCACAGTTTCGTCCGGGCCAGGAGGCCGCGGTCAGCGCGGTGCTCGCCGGGCGCTCGGCGGCAGCGATCTTTCCCACCGGCTCGGGCAAGTCCCTGTGCTACCAGTTGCCGGCCCTGCTGCTGCCGCACCTGACCCTGGTGGTCTCGCCACTGCTGGCGCTGATGCAGGACCAGTTGGCCTTCCTCCAGCGCCACGGCATTGCCGCTGCCAGCATCGACTCGGCCCAGGGCCGGGATGAAGCCAATGAGGTCATGGCCCGGGCTCGTTCCGGGGAGCTGAAGATCCTGATGATCTCGGTGGAGCGGCTGAAGAATGAACGCTTTCGCAATTTTCTGCAGCAGGTGCCGATTTCCCTGCTGGTGGTGGACGAGGCGCACTGCATTTCCGAGTGGGGCCACAACTTCCGCCCCGACTACCTGAAACTGCCGGACTACCAGCGCCAGTTCAACATCCCCCAGGCCCTGCTACTGACGGCCACGGCGACCCCCAAAGTGATCGCCGACATGCAGGCCAAGTTCGCCATCGCGCAGCAGGACGTAGTAACCACCGGTTTCTACCGGCCCAACCTCAACCTGCTGGTGGAGCCGGTACCGGGCGCCGACAAGTGTGGGCGGCTGGTGCAGTGGATGAGCGACCGGGCCGGGCAGCCGAGCATTGTCTACGTGACCCTGCAGAAAACCGCCGAGCAGATCGCCGAGCACCTGAGCCAGCAAGGCATCGCCGCCGAGGCCTACCACGCCGGCCTGCCCCACGAGCAGCGCGAGTCGATCCAGCGTCGTTTCATGGAGGGCCGCAGCCACTGCATCGTCGCCACCATCGCCTTCGGCATGGGCATCGACAAGAGCGACATCCGCAACGTGGTGCACTTCGATCTGCCCAAGTCCATCGAGAACTACAGCCAGGAAATCGGTCGTGCCGGGCGCGACGGCCAGCCTTCGGATTGCCTGGTGCTGGCCAACCGCGACAGCCTCAATGTGCTGGAAAACTTCGTCTACGGCGACACCCCGGAATTGAGTGGCATCCGTTGTGTGCTGGAGGAGTTGCAGGCATCGGCGGCGGACGGGCAATGGGAGTTCCTGCTCGGCCCCCTGGCGGACCAGAGCAACATTCGCCAGCTGCCACTCAAGACCTTGCTGGTGCAGTTGGAACTGCGGGGCCTGATCGCGCCGCGCTATGCCTATTTCGCGGAATACCGCTTCAAACTGCTGCTGGAAACCGAGGCCCTGCTGGCGCGTTTCGAAGGCGAGCGGAGGGACTTCGTCGAGGCCGTGATCAACACTTCAAGCCGCGCCAGGACCTGGGCCACGGTGAATTTCGACGCGCTCTACGAGCAGTACCAGGCGCCGCGCAACCGGGTGGTCAAGGCCCTGGACTACTTCCAGGAAAAAGGCTGGGTAGAGCTGGAAAGCAAGCAGATGACCGAGGTCTACAGCCTGTTGCAGACGGACTTTGACCTGGCGGCACTGAGTGCCGACCTGCACGGTTATTTCACCCGCCACGAGGGCAGTGAAATTGCGCGGATCCACGCCATGCTCGACCTGTTCGCCACCGAGCAGTGCCTGGGTTACCGCCTGGCGGAGTATTTCGGCGACCGGCAGGCACCCCAGCGTTGCGGGCATTGTTCGGTGTGCCATGGCCAGGTGGCGCGGCTGCCGGAGCCGCCGGTTCTGCCCGCGCTTGTGTATAAGAGTTTCGACGGGCTGTGTGGCCACTTTATCCACAGGCACCAGCAGCACACCGGCGATGTACCCGGGGCGGAACGCCTGACCCGTTTTCTCTGTGGTATCAGCGTGCCGTTGTTCACCCGGCTCAAGGCTCGGAGCATCCCCGGGTTCGCGGCACTGGAAGATTACCCTTATGCCGCGGTGCGGGCGTGGTGCGAGGCCCATTTGCCAGGCTGAAAATCCATCTGCTGAATGCTGCTCATCACAGGAATAAATTTCAAAAATGATGAGGGCCTGACTATGGTGGGGACTGTCTTTGGATCGCCCACAAGAGAGCCAACATGAGCCAGACAGCTTTCGATATTCAGCGCGCCGCCGTGATCGGTGCCGGCACCATGGGCCGTGGCATTGTCATGTGCCTGGCCAATGCCGGCCTGCCGGTACTGTGGCTGGACAACAACCCGCAGATGCTCCAGCAGGCCCTGGCGGCGGTGGCGGACACCTATGCCCACAACGTGCGCCAGGGGCGTATCGATCAGGCCGAGGCCGATGCGCGGGTGGCGCGGATCAAGCCGGCGGCGGATTATCCACAGCTCGCCGACGTGGACCTGGTGATCGAGGCGGTCTACGAAAACCTCGAACTCAAGCAGCAGATCTTTCGCCAGCTGGACGCGACCCTCAAGCCCGAGGCGATCCTTGCCAGCAACACCTCGGCCCTGGATATCGACGCGATTGCCGCAGTCACCCAGCGGGCGCCACAGGTGCTGGGCCTGCATTTCTTCAGCCCGGCCCACATCATGAAACTGCTGGAGGTGGTGCGCGCGGCCAATACCGCTCCTGCGGTGCTCGACGCTGCCCTGGCCCTGGGGCAGCGCATGGGCAAGGTCAGTGTCGTGGCGGGCAACTGCTTCGGCTTCATCGGCAATCGCATGCTCAACACCTACGTGCTCGAGGCGCGCAAGATGCTGCTGGAAGGGGCGTTTCCCTATCAGGTGGATGGCGCCTTGCAGGGGTTCGGTTTCGCCATGGGCCCGTTCCGCATGTATGACGTGGTGGGCATCGACCTGGGCTGGCGCGCCCGGCAACTGGACGGTGTGGGCCAGGATGTGCCCGAGGTGCAGATCGACAACCGGTTGTGCGAGTCGGGTCGTTTCGGCCAGAAGAGTGGCGACGGCTACTACCACTACGAACCCGGCAGCCGCCAGGCCGAGCATGACCTGCAGGTGGATGCGCTGGTGCTGCAGGTCAGCGAGGAGCTGGGTTACCGGCGCCGGGACATCGGCCCCGAGGAGATCCTCGAGCGCTGCCTGCTGGCGCTGGTCAACGAAGGGGCGAAGATTCTCCAGGAGGGCATCGCCCAGTCGGCCGCCGACATCGACCGGGTCTATCTCAATGGCTACGGTTTTCCCAAGGAGCAGGGTGGGCCGATGAGCTGGGCGGATGCCCAGGGGCTGGAGCAGATCCGCCAGCGTTTGCTGCACCTGCAAGCCGAACACGGGGCGCATTGGCGCCCGGCGCAGTTGATCGAGGAACTGGCCGCGGCCGGAAAAGGGTTTGCCCAGGCTTAGCTGCCTGGGGTGAAATGCCGGGCGATCAACCGATCGCCCGGCCTTCAATCGATGGGAGAGAGCCCTGATGTCCGAGCCTATGCTGCAACGCGGCGACTATCGCCATTTCCAGCCGATCATCACCCGCTGGCATGACAACGATGTCTACGGCCACGTGAACAATGTCACCTACTACAGCTTCTTCGACACGGCGGTGAACACCTACCTGATCGAACGGGGTGGGCTGGATATCCATGACGGCGAGGTGGTGGGGTTCGTGGTCAGCTCGGCCTGCGATTACTTTGCATCCATCGCCTTTCCCGAACGCATCGAGATCGGTTTGCGGGTCGGCAAGCTGGGCAACAGTTCAGTGCAGTACGAGCTAGCGGTGTTCAAGGCGGGAGAGGCGGATGCCTGTGCGGCGGGGCGTTTTGTCCATGTGTTCGTGGATCGGGCATCGAACCAGCCGGTGCCGATTCCGCCCGCATTGCGGGCGGCGCTGGAACAGCTGCTGGTGGCGTGAACGTCGATAGTCGATCTGGAATCTGGAATCTGGAATCTGGAATCTGGAATCTGTAGCCGCTGCCGTAGGCTGCGATCGGCTGCGCAGGAGACGCTAACCTGTCTCCACGAGCCGCCTGACACACCGCAGCGCCTGCTCTGGCGAGTCCTGCGGCCTCGTTCGCAGCCTGCGGCAGCGGCTACAGGGGATCAGTCGCGGTAGTGGCGGTGCTTGCGATGCCCGTAGGCATGGCCACGGCCACGGTGGCCGTCGCGGTAGTAGCGGCGGTCGTCGCGGCCCCGGTAGTCGCGATCTTCCCGGGCACTTTCATTGCCCATGTAGTTGCCCAGCGCGCCGCCGGCGCCACCGCCTGCCGCTGCGCCGATCAGGCTGCCGGTGTTACCGCCCATGCTGCGGCCCACCACGTTGCCGCCGGCTGCGCCCAGGGCGCCGCCAATGGCTGCCTGGCCACGGCTGCGTTTGTCCGCACCCACTGCGCTACCGCCGGCGCCGCCCAGGGCCGCACCGATGGCGGAACCGGTATTGCCGCCGATCTGCTGACCGACCACCGAGCCTAGAACCCCGCCCAATGCGCCGCCCACACCTGCTTCAGTGGTGCCACCGGCAGAGGCGACGCCGCTGACCAGGCCAAGGGACAACAAGAGAATCGAGGAGAACTTCATAGAGGAGCCTCAAAGGGATGACGGCGCGATCCTGAGGCTGTATCGAGGGGCTTACAAACGAAATCCGACGAATAGCACGAATTGTACACAATCTCGTAACTTATTGTTTTTAATGCGGAACTTAAGTGATTTTTGCAGGTCTTTAACTACTTCGGAACGGCCGCTTTGATACAAAAGCGGCCTTTTTTGTGCCTGCGGTTCAAGGCTGCGCAGCGGCTGTCGCCGGCAGGCCGGCTCCTACGGTTCACGCGCTAACCGTAGGGGCTGGCTTGCCAGCGAAGAGACCCTCATGCCAGGAGTCAGGCCGAGCGAGCCATGATCAGGCCGCTGTCGCTGGCCGCTTCCAGGCGAATGGCGATGAACTTGGAAGTCGGGGTGTGACTGCCGTCGCCGGTGCTTTCCAGCGGCACCAGGGGGTTCACTTCCGGGTAGTAGGCCGCGGCCTGGCCGGCCGGAATATCGAAGGCCAGCAGGGTGAAGCCCTTGACCCGGCGCTCGCGGCCGTCGTCCCAGAGCGAGACGATATCGGCCTTTTGCCCCGGCTTGAAGCCCAGGCGGATGATGTCCGCCTCGTTGGCGAACAATACGTCGCGCTGGCCCTTGACCCCGCGGTAGCGGTCGTCCAGCCCATAGATGGTGGTGTTGTACTGGTCGTGGGAACGCATCGATTGCAGGATCAGGTCCGGCAGTTGGCCGGTGGCCCGGGTGCGCTCGTGGATCAGGTCCTTGGGCAACGAGTTGGCGCGGAAGTTGGCGCGCCCCGACGGGGTGTTCCACTGGCGGGCGCCGGCACTGTTGCCCAGGTAGAAACCGCCAGGATGCTTGAGCCGTTCGTTGAAGTCCTTGAAGCCGGGAATGGTGTCGGCGATCAGGTCGCGGATGCGTCCGTAGTCGGCCGCCAGCCAGTTCCAGTCCACCGGCCGGCTGCCCAGGGTTGCAGCGGCGATACCGGCGAGGATCCACGGCTCGGAGCGCATCTGCGACGACAGCGGCTGCAACTGGCCGTTGGAGGCGTGGACCATGCTGAAGGAGTCTTCCACGGTCACCGCTTGCGGGCCGCCCGCCTGCTGGTCGATATCGGTACGTCCCAGGCACGGCAGGATCAGTGCGTCCTTGCCGTGGGCCAGGTGGCTGCGGTTGAGCTTGGTGCTGATCTGCACGGTGAGGTCGCAGTTGCTCAGGGCCTGGAAGGTGCGCGGGCTGTCCGGGGTAGCCTGGGCGAAGTTGCCCCCCAGGCCGATGAATACCTTGGAGCGGCCTTCGAGCATGGCGTGGATCGCCTCGACCACGTTGTGGCCGTTGTCCCGGGGGACCTTGAACTGGAAGCGCCGCTCCAGGGAGTCGAGGAAGGCCACTGGCGGGCGTTCGTTGATGCCCATGGTGCGGTCGCCCTGCACGTTGCTGTGGCCACGCACCGGGCACAGCCCGGCGCCGGGCTTGCCGATGTTGCCGCGTAGCAGCATCAGGTTGGCGATTTCCTGGATGGTCGGCACCGAGTGGCGGTGCTGGGTGATGCCCATGGCCCAGCACATGATGACGTTCTTGCCCTTGGCATACATGCGCGCCGCTTGCTCGATCTCCACCAGGGCCAGGCCGGACTGCTCGACGATCTGCTCCCACGGGGTGTCGTCGATGGTGCCCAGGTAGTCGAGCACGTTGGCGGTGTGGGCGTTGAGGAAGTCGTGGTCGAACACCGACGCCGCGCCGGCTTTCTGCGCATCGCGCTCCCACTGCAGGAGGAACTTGGCCATGCCCCGCAGCAGCGCCATGTCGCCGCCCAGGGCCGGGCGGAAGTAGGCGGTATTGGTCGGGCGGTTGCCGTTGGTGAGCATCTCGATCGGGCTTTGCGGGTGCTGGAAGCGTTCCAGGCCGCGCTCCTTGAGCGGGTTGATGCACACCACCTGGGCGCCACGCTTCACTGCTTCACGCAGCGGTTCGAGCATGCGTGGGTGGTTGGTGCCGGGGTTCTGGCCCCAGACGAAGATGGCGTCCGCGTGTTCGAAGTCGTCGAAGGTCACCGTGCCTTTGCCGACCCCGACGCTCTGCGCCAGGGCCACGCCGCTGGCCTCGTGGCACATGTTCGAGCAGTCGGGGAAGTTGTTGGTGCCATAGGCGCGCACGAACAGTTGGTACAGGTAGGCCGCTTCGTTGCTGGCCCGGCCCGAGGTGTAGAACTCGGCCATGTCCGGGCTGGGCAGGTTGTGCAGGTGCCTGGCGATCAGGCTGAAGGCATTTTCCCAACTGATGGGCTGGTAGCGGTCGGTCTCGGCGTTGTAGCTCATCGGCTCGGTCAGCCGGCCCTGGTATTCCAGCCAGTAGTCGCTCTGCTCCAGCAGCGAAGTGACGCTGTGCTTGGCGAAGAACGCCGCGTCCACCCGACGCTTGGTGGCTTCCCAGTTGACCGCCTTGGCGCCGTTCTCGCAGAACTTGACCATGCCGCTTTCCGGCGAGTCGCCCCAGGCGCAGCCCGGGCAGTCGAAGCCGCCGTTCTGGTTGGTCTTGAGCATCATGCGGATGTTCTTCAGCGCGTTGTCGCTGGTCAGCCAGGCCTGGGCCACGCTGATCAGGGCGCCCCAGCCACCGGCGGGTCCCTTGTAGGGCTTGTAGCGGGCTACGGGTTTCTGATCGGCTTGGTTATGTGTACTCACGGGCGACTCTCCATCGCAGGCTGCTGACCCGCAGCGCACGCTCGGCGGCAGGTGGACAAGGTTGAGACGCTGCTCGCGCGGCCAACGTCTGGCCGGGCAAATGCCTTCGCGTACTGGCGTTCGAGGGATGCTGTGGGGCTGGCTGGCAGCGAGTGCGGGTGCCCGTTTCGCCGGGGCTGGCGCCGCGCCGGGGTGACCAGCGGCGTAACGGCTCCCAAGACTAAGCGCGGCAATCTGTCGCGTCTAATTGCTAGTACTGATCTATTGATAGATGGCGTCGATCAAGAATCGCCGAAGGATTGCTGGTAGAGGGCGAAGCAGGCTTGCGCCAGGGCCGAGCGCGGCGCGCTGCGGCGCATGATCAGGCCCAGGCGGGCCAGGGTCTGGGCATCGGAGATGGGTTGCAGGCGCAGGTGCTCGGTGAGGGTTTCCAGGCCGCTGTCCAGAGGCATCACGGCGCAGCACAGGCCGCCATGGACCATCTGCACCAGCTGATGGACGGCGTCGGTCTGCAGCACCGGTTGCGGTTGCAGGCCGCGGATGT
Organism: Pseudomonas sp. GW822-FHT06D10; assembly: GCF_058799535.1. Classification (NCBI taxonomy): domain Bacteria; kingdom Pseudomonadati; phylum Pseudomonadota; class Gammaproteobacteria; order Pseudomonadales; family Pseudomonadaceae; genus Pseudomonas; species Pseudomonas sp. GW822-FHT06D10. The sequence continues at coordinate 213,715 of NZ_JBXALN010000005.1, forward strand.
GGAAGTTGTGGTCGATGGACTGGCGAAAGTGCATGCCGCTGGTGAGCAGGCCCAGGGGCAGTTCGATCAGCGCCTCCCAGCTCAGGGGCTGCTCGCCGAAGCTGAAGTGCCGGTGGTCGTAGAGCAGGCCCATGTGGGTCGGTTCCAGGGGCAGGGAGTCGAAATTCTCGCTGTCCAGGCGCTCCAGGTAGGAAACCCCGAGGTCCAGGCGATTGCTGGCCAACTGTTCGAGGATCTGTTCCGAGCTCAGGGACGAGAGTTCGAAGCGCAGGTTCGGGTGCTCGGCATGCAGGCGCTGCAGCAGTGGCTGGGGATTGAAACTCGACAGCGGCACCACCCCTACGCGCAGGGTGCCCACCAGGTTGCCGCGGCAGGCGGCGGCCTCGGCCAGTAGCCCGTCATGGGCGGTGAGCACGGTGCGGGCCCACGCCAGCACCCGCTCGCCGGGTGCGGTGAAGCCTTCGAAACGCTGGCCGCGCTTGACCAGCGGCAAGTCGAGCTCTTCTTCCAGGCTGCGCAGGCGCATGGAGAGGGTCGGCTGGGTGATGTGGCAGCGCGCGGCGGCTTGGCCGAAATGCCGGGTTTCGTCGAGGGCGATGAGGAATTTCAGCTGCTTGAGGTCCATCTTCGCTCCGGAGCGGCAAAAGGCCGGGATTCTACCGCGGGCCTGTGACCTTGGGTCACTGGTCGCCCGGGAACCTCATCCGGCCAGGCTGGTCTAGTCTTTCGCGTCTGGATCTATCAACCAAGGAGTGTGCGACATGAGCATTTTCAGCTTTGTGAAGGAAGCCGGTGAGAAACTGATCGACCTGTTGACCCCGGGTAACGCCAATGCCAGTGAGCAACTCAAGGAGCACATCGAAAAGGTTGGCCTGGGCAATCCCAATGTTCATGCCACGGTGGAAGGTGACAAGGTGATTGTCAGCGGTGAAGTGGCGAGCCAGGAAGAGAAGGAGAAGATCCTGCTGGCCCTGGGCAACATTTCCGGCGTCGGCAGTGTCGAGGACCAGATCACCGTGACCGGTCCGGCGGTGGTTTCTGCGGTATTCGTCACCGTGAAGAAAGGCGACACCCTGAGCGCCATCGCCAAGGTGCAGTACGGCGATGCCAACAAGTACAACAAGATCTTCGAGGCCAACAAGCCGCTGCTGTCCCACCCGGACAAGATCTACCCGGGCCAGGTGCTGCGTATTCCCGAATGATCGGTTCTCTTCGCGGGCAAGCCCGCTCCCACGGGGTTCTGTAGGAGCGAGCTTGCCCGCGAAGGGCTTCACAAGCCTTCGATCAACGCCCGGTAATCCCCCACCGCCGCGAACTCCGCGGTGTCTTTCGGCCCTCTGCGGCTGTCCGGCTGGCTCACCGCCAGCAACTGCGCCACACCAAAGTCCCGCGCACTGCGCAGGATGGGCAGGGTGTCGTCGATGAACAGGCTGCGGGCCGGGTCGAACCGGATATCGGCCTGCAAGGCGTCCCAGAACTGTGGGCTTTCCTTGGGGAAACCGTAGTCGTGTGAACTGATCAGGCGTTCGAAGTATGGCGCCAGTTCGATCCGTTCCAGCTTCAATGACAGGGAGTCGCGATGGGCGTTGGTGATCAGGATCACCCGCTTGCCGGCTTGCTTGATGGCTGCAAGAAAGGTGTCTGCGTCCGGACGCAGGGCGATCAGGTGCGCGGTTTCCAGCTTCAACTCGCGCACCGGCAGTTGCAGTTCGGCGCTCCAGAAGTCCAGGCAATACCACTGCAACTGGCCGGCGTTGCGTTCGAACAGGGGCTGCAGTTCCAGCTCGGCCATGGCCCGGCTGACCCCGTGCAGCTCGGCGTAGCGCTGGGGCAGGTGTTCCATCCAGAAATGGTTGTCGTAGTGCAGGTCCAGCAAGGTTCCGTCCATGTCCAGCAGGACGGTATCGATCTGGTGCCAGGGCAGTAGGGCCATCGAACACTTCTCCAGTGGTAAGAAAACAGCCGACCGGCGGGGTCGACAAGGCCAGTGGGGCAGGGAGGCCCGGTCACTAGAACGGATAGAAAGGAGCCGCCTCGAAGAGGGCGGTCACACGCAGTAAACAATAGGTTCCGCCGTGGTGCCGTGCACCGGCAATCTGCAACCCAGTCACTTTAAAACAGGCTGTATAGTAACCCGCTATCGCCAAGGAGCCCGCTATGCGCCAGAAACCCACCGTACTCGCCCGCGAGATCGTCGCCACCAGTCGTCTGTTCTGTGTCGAAGAGGTGCAGTTGCGGTTTTCCAATGGCGTCGAACGTACCTATGAGCGCCTGGTGGGCAAGGGCGCCGGCTATGGCGCGGTGATGATCGTGGCAATGCTCGACGCCGAGCATGCAGTGTTGGTGGAGGAATACTGCGGCGGCACCGACGCCTACGAGCTGTCGTTGCCCAAGGGCCTGATCGAGCCGGGGGAGGATGTGCTGGCAGCGGCCGAGCGCGAGCTCAAGGAAGAGGCCGGGTTTGGCGCGCGGCAACTGGAGCACCTGACCGAGCTGTCGCTGTCCCCGGGCTACATGAGCCAGAAGATCCAGGTAGTGCTGGCCACCGATCTGTATGAAGAGCGCCTGGAAGGCGACGAGCCGGAGCCGATGCGGGTCGACAAGGTCAACCTGCGCGAACTGGCGAGCCTGGCGCAGAACCCTCAGTTCAGCGAAGGCCGGGCTCTGGCTGCGCTGTACCTGACCCGCGACCTGCTGAGCCAGCGCGGGGTCTTTCAAGCATGAGCGAGACGTCAATGAATTTTCCCCATCCCTTGCTGGCGCCGGTTGCCGAGCTGGCCCTGCGTGCCGGTGAAGCGATCCTGCCGTTCTGGCGCGCCGATGTGGCGGTCAATCACAAGGCCGACGAGTCGCCGGTGACCGCCGCCGACCTGGCCGCCCATCACCTGATCGTGGCCGGCCTCACGGCCCTGGACCCGAGCATCCCGGTGCTGTCCGAAGAGGATGCGGACATTCCCCAGGCCACCCGCGCCAGTTGGCAGCGCTGGTGGCTGGTGGACCCGCTGGACGGCACCAAGGAATTCATTTCCGGCAGTGAAGAATTCACCGTCAATATCGCCCTGATCGAGCAGGGGCGGGTGGTGTTCGGCGTGGTGTCGATGCCCACCAGTGGCCGCTGCTACCTGGGAGGCGCAGGCCTTGGGGCCTGGCGCGTGGATCGCGGGCAGGCACCGCAGGCGATCCAGGTGCGTGAGCAACCGGGGGCCGGCGAGGCGTTTACCGTGGTGGCCAGCCGCCGGCATTCGAGCCCGGAGCAGGAACGTCTGCTCAGTGGTTTGAGCGCCGCCCTGGGTGAATTGCAACTGGCCAATATCGGCAGTTCGCTGAAGTTCTGCCTGCTGGCCGAAGGCGCGGCGGACTGCTATCCGCGCCTGGCGCCCACCTCGCAGTGGGACACCGCGGCGGCCCAGGGCGTGCTCGAAGGCGCGGGCGGCGAGGTGCTGGATCTCAGCGGTGCGCCGTTCTGCTATCCACCTCGGGAGTCGTTGCTCAACGGCTTCTTCCTGGCCCTGCCGGCCAAGGCGCCCTGGCGCGCCAAGTTGCTGGAACTGGCTCGCTCCTGATCACCTCGCGGCGACTTGCCTCTGCCACCCTTGTGCAGGAGCCGGCTTGCCGGCGAAGGGGCCCTTGGGCCCTGTGCAAGCATTTCCGGCCTCTTCGCTGGCAAGCCAGCTCCTACAGATTTGAGCCGGGTCGCAAACGGGTTAGCGGTGCAGGACGTACTGGCCGGTAAAACGCACGGCGTCTTCTGCGCTGCCGGCATTGACGACCCGGGTGTGCAAGGTCAGCCGGGCACGGCCGTAGCGCTGATACATGGCGAGGAATTTGTTCCAGACCTTGTCATCCGGTGCGGCGCAGATCGCCACGGCGTCGCCGGTCACCGGCAGCGGGTAACTGATCTGGCCTTCCTGGATGACGATATGCCCGTCATCGATGCCCTGTTCCTTGAGCCGCAGGTGCAGCCAGCCCCAGCCGGCGAGCACCGCACCGCAGTACAGGCTGCCGCCGAACATGGTGCTCTTGTGGTTGACGTTGGCCTCCAGGGGCAAGTGCAGGCGCAACTCTTGCCCCTGCCAGTCGAGCACCTGCAGACCCATGTCCCGTGTCAGGGGGATGTCGTGGTGGAGGATGGATTCCAGGTATCGACTGTCGCGATTCATGCCGGGGCCTCAGGGGTCAAGGGAATAACGGAACGCTTCATTCCGATTCGTCGCCGGGCTGGTTGGCGCCGCCGTCGGCGAAGTTCAAACCGTGCTTGCGCAGCTTGTCGTGCAGGGTCTTGCGCGGAATCCCCAGGGCTTCGGCGAGGCTGCGCATGGAGCTGTGGGGCTGGGCCATTTCAGCGGCGATCAGGGTCTTTTCGAAATGCTCCACCTGCTCGCTCAAGCCACCTTCGATCAGGCTCGGGGCCGCAGCCGCGGGAGTACCCGGCTCGTTGTTGTCCAGGGCCAGTTCCAGGCCCAGGGCGAAGCGTTCGGCGGCGTTTTGCAGCTCGCGCACGTTGCCCGGCCAGCTGTGGCGCAGCAGCAAGGCACGGTGTCCGGGTTGCAGTTCCTGGGGGGGCAGGCCGTGGCGGGTGCTGGCTTCGTCGGCGAAGTGCTGGAACAGCATCAGCACGTCTTCGCCACGCTCGCGTAGCGGCGGAATGCGTAGCGGCGCGACGTTCAGGCGGTAGTAGAGGTCGGCGCGAAAGCGTCCCTGGTCCGCGGCCTGGCGCAGGTCTTCCTTGGTAGCGGCGATGATGCGGATATCCAGCGGGATCAATTGATTGCCCCCCAGGCGTTCCACCACCCGCTCCTGCAGCAGGCGCAGCAGCTTGACCTGGACATCCAGGCTCATGCTTTCGATCTCATCGAGGAACAGGGTGCCGCCGTTGGCAAATTCGAACTTGCCGATGCGGCGTTTCTGCGCGCCGGTGAAGGCCCCCGGCTCGTGGCCGAACAGCTCGCTTTCCACCACCGACTCCGCCAGGGCCCCGGCGTTGATCGCCACGAACGGCCCGTTGCGCCGTCCGGAGAGATCGTGCAGGGCACGGGCCACCACTTCCTTGCCGGCGCCGGTCTCGCCGAGGATCAGCACATCGGCCCGGGTCGCCGCCAGGGCGCCGATCTGCTGGCGCAGGCGTAGCATCGGCGCCGACTGACCTACCAGCCGTGCACTGAGTTCCTGACGGTCGCTGAGGGCCAGGCGCAGGCTGCGGTTGTCCAGCACCAGGCGCCGCCAGTCCAGGGCGCGGCGCACACTGTCCAGCAGGGCATCGCTGGCGAAGGGCTTTTCCAGAAAGTCATAGGCGCCGGCACGCATGGCCTGCACGGCCAGGGGCACGTCGCCGTGGCCGGTGATCAGCAGCACCGGCAGTTCCGGGTCCTGGGCATGCAGCTGGTTGAGCAGCTCCAGGCCGTCCATGCCGGGCATGCGGATGTCGCTGACCACCACCCCCGGCCAATCCCGCTCCAGGCGCGGCGCCAGGCCCTGGGCTTCGGCCAGGGACAGCACCTTGAGCCCCGCCAGGTCCAGGGTCTGGCTCAGGGCCTGGCGCAGGTGGGGATCGTCGTCGATCAGCACCACTTGCAACTGAGGATCGAGGCTCTCGGGATGGCTCATCGCTCACTTTCCAGATCGTGTCGGGGCCGGGAGCGCCGGGCCGGACAGGGTTGATATCGGGTTGCCGCTCTGCTTCATACCCCGCGGTCCTCGGAAGGCTGCAGGCTGACCCCGGGGGCCCCGGCCCGCAGGCGCAGGGTGATCAGGGCCCCGCCTTCGCGGTGGTTGGCGAATGACAGTTCACCACCGAAGGCACGCATCAGGGTGTCGCAGATGGCCAGCCCCAGGCCCAGGCCCTGAGTACGGGTCTTGGTGGTGTAGAACGGCTCTCCGGCGCGACCCAGCGCTTCCATGCAGAAGCCCGGACCGTTGTCGCGAATGTACAGGTTGACGCCGGTGGCGGTGGATTCGGCACTCAGCCAGAGTTTGCGCGGGGGGCCTTTTTCGGTCAGGGCATCCAGGGCGTTGGCCAGCAGATTGCCAAGCACCTGGCGCAGGCGGGTTTCCCCGGCTTCGACCCACAGGGTGGCGGCCGGCAGGTCGCGGATCAGCTCCACTTCCATGGCCCGGCGGCGCTTGGCCAGCAGAGCCAGGGCATCGTCCAGGGCCGGTTGCAGGGCCACGCTTTCCGGGGCGTGGTGATCGCGCCGGGCGAAGGCCCGCAAGTGGGCGATGATCGAGGCCATGCGCCCGGTCAGTTCGCTGATCAGCTTGAGGTTGCCCCGGGCGTCATCGGTGCGTTGGTGGTCCAGCAGCACTTCGGCGTTTTCCGCGTAACTGCGGATGGCCGCCAGGGGCTGGTTGAGTTCGTGGCTGATGCTCGCGGACATGGTGCCCAGAGCCGAGAGCTTGCCGGCCTGGACCAGGTTGTCCTGGGCCCGCACCAGTTCCTGCTGGGCGGTTTCGCGCTCCAGCACTTCCTGCTTCAGGCGCCGGTTGAGGCTTTCCAGGTCGCTGGTGCGCTCGGCCACACGCATCTCCAGCTCGCGCCGCGCCTTGGCTTCGAAGGCGATCCGCTCCAGGTAGTGGCGGCGGCGCTGCATCATCAGGCCGAGCAATAGCATCAGCACCAGCAGCGCGGCGGCGCCCACGGCCACTACCGTGCGCACCGGCCGGTCGATCAGAGTGCGCGGTGCGAGGATGCTCACGGCCCAGCGGGTTTCGTCGATCTGCTGGGTCTGGGTCAGCCAGGCATTGGGGTTGAGGTTCAGCGGCCTTGGGTCGCGAGTCGGATAGGGCTGGATGGCGACGATCGCCTGGCGTTCCTCGTCGCTCAGCGGCCGGGTCGCGCGAAAGCGCCATTCCGGGCGCGAGGTGAGGATCACCACGCCATTGTGGTCGGTCATCAGCAACTGTTCCGGGGTCTTGCCCCACAGGCTTTCGGTGTGGTCCAGGTCGACCTTGACCACCAGCACGCCAAGGATCCGCTCGCCATCGCGCACCGCGGCAGCAAAGAAGTAACCGCGCTTGGCCGAGGTGGTGCCCAGGCCGAAGAAGCGCCCCAGGCGCCCGGCCATGGCCTCACTGAAATAGGGGCGGAAGGCGAAATTGCGGCCGACGAAGCTGTCGTGCTTGTCCCAGTTGGAGGCCGCCAGGGTCTTGCCGCTGGTGTCCATCAGGTACATCACCTCGGCGCCGGTCTGGGCACTGATGTTCTTCAGCAGGCGGTTGGCGTTGCCCTGGGTCACGCCATCGTCCGGGGCGCCGAGTACCGCGCGCAGTGCCGGCAGGTCGCCGAGGATCTGCGGCAGCACTTCGTAGCGGTGCAGAGTGCCCAGCAGGTTGGCCACGTACAGGTCGAGGGTCTGGCGGTTCTGGCTGGTCAGCTCGTTGCGGTAGTAGCGCTCCGCCAGATGCTCCAGCGGCCACAGCAACGGCGCCAGGCACAGTGCCAGCAAGGCCAGGCTGCGCCAGCGAGGGCGACGGGGAAGGGGTGGGGTCATGGAAAAGGCGCCTGTGGATACAGGCGCATTATGCCTAGCCCTGCTCGGCAAGACACTCGCGCAATGCGGTGTGCCAGTCCGGCTGGACCACGCCCCACTCCCGTGCCAGGCGGCTGCAGTCCAGGCGTGAGTTCAACGGCCGCGGCGCCGGTGTCGGGTAAGCGCTGGAAGGGATGGCTTCAAGGACGGCGCAGGGTTTGTCCATGGCCAGCAACTGCTCGCCGATGGCCTGGGCAAAGCCGAACCAGGAAGTCTCGCCGTGGGCGGTGAGGTGGTAGGTGCCCCAGGCGCCGGGCTGCCCGGCTCGCCAGCGCTCGATCAGCGCCCGGGTGCTGGTGGCGATGGTGCCGGCCCAGGTGGGCGCGCCGATCTGGTCGGCCACCACCCGCAGCTCGGGTTTTTCCTGCAGCAGGCGCTGCATGGTCAGCAGGAAGTTCTTGCCATGGCTGGAATAGACCCAACTGGTGCGCAGGATCAAATGCTGGCCCTGGACCAGCCGGATCGCCCGTTCGCCAGCCAGCTTGCTCTCGCCGTAGACACTCAGCGGGTTGGGCTCGTCGTCCTCAACATAGGGCGTTTCCTTGCTGCCATCGAACACGTAGTCGGTGGAGTAGTGAATCAGCGGCACACCCAGCTCGAAGGCTTCCTGGGCGAAGATCCCGGGGGCTGTGGCGTTGATCGCAAAAGCCAGCTCCGGCTCACTCTGGGCCTGGTCGACGGCGGTGTGGGCGGCGGCATTGATGATCAGGTCCGGGCGAATGGCGCGCACTTGCTGGCGGATCTGCTCCGGGTGGCTCAGGTCCAGTTGCTCACGACCCAGGACCACCAGCTCGCCCAGGTCGCCGAGGCGCTGCTGCAGCTCCCGGGAGACCTGGCCGTGCTGGCCGCTGATAAGGATTTTCAGAGGAGCGTTCATGGGAACAGATCAGCCTCGGTCAGAAGGGCGCCGGCCTGATCCTTGGCGGACAGTTGCGGGGGCTCGTCGAGCTCCCAGTCGATGGCCAGGGTCGGGTCGTCCCAGCGGATGCAGCGCTCGGCGGACGGGGTGTAGTAGTCCGTGGTCTTGTAGAGGAACTCGGCGAAATCACTGAGCACCACGAAACCATGGGCAAACCCTTCGGGCACCCAGAGCTGGCGATGATTCTGTGCGCAAAGCCGTACCGCTACCCATTGGCCGAAGTGGGGGGAGCTGCGGCGGATATCCACCGCAATGTCGAGCACCTCGCCCTGGGTCACTCGCACCAGCTTCCCCTGGGTGTTCTGCAACTGATAGTGCAGGCCACGCAGCACGCCTTTCTGCGAGCGGGAATGGTTGTCCTGGACGAATTGCGCGTCGATGCCGGTGGCCTCGGCAAAGGCCTTGGCATTGAAGCTTTCGTAGAAGAAGCCACGCTCGTCGCCAAAGACCTTGGGCTCGATGATCAGTACGCCGGGCAGGTCGGTGGGGATGACCTTCATTGCGCTTCCCCCGCCAGAGTGAACAGGTACTGGCCATAGCCGGTCTTGCCGAAATAAGCGGCGCGCTCCAGCAGGTGCTCGCGGCTGATCCAGCGGTTCTCATAGGCGATCTCTTCCAGGCAGGCGACTTTCAGGCCCTGGCGATGCTCGATGGTCTGCACGTACTGCGAGGCCTCCAGCAGGCTGTCGTGGGTGCCGGTGTCGAGCCAGGCAAAGCCCCGGCCAAAACGCTCCACGTGCAGGTCGCCACGCTTGAGGTAGGCGTTGTTGACGTCGGTGATCTCCAGTTCGCCTCGGGGCGAAGGCTTGACCGCCTTGGCGATCTGCACCACGTCGTTGTCGTAGAAGTACAGGCCGGTGACCGCGTAGCTGGACTTCGGCTTCTTGGGCTTTTCTTCGATGGACAGGGCACGGCCCTCGCTGTCGAAGTCGATGACCCCGAAACGCTCCGGGTCCTTGACCCAGTAGCCGAACACCGTGGCGCCGCTGGTGCGCTTGGCGGCGTCGCGCAGCTGTTCGCCGAAGTACTGGCCGTGGAAGATGTTGTCGCCCAGGATCAGGCACACCGGGTCATTGCCGATGAACTCCTCGCCAATCAGGAAGGCCTGGGCCAGGCCATCCGGCGAAGGCTGTTCGGCATAGCAAAAACGCACGCCGAACTGGCTGCCGTCACCCAGCAGGTTGCGGTATTGCGGCAGGTCCTGGGGGGTGGAGATGATCAGGATGTCCTGGATGCCGGCCAGCATCAGTACCGAGATCGGGTAGTAGATCATCGGCTTGTCGTAGATTGGCAGCAGTTGCTTGGACACACCGAGGGTGATGGGGTGCAGACGGGTGCCGGAGCCGCCCGCCAGAACAATGCCTTTGATCATGCAATCAGATCCTTGATGTCGGTGGAACCCAGGCGTTCGCCCTGGTAGCTGCCGTCTTGTACCCGGCGGCACCACTCGAGGTTTTCCAGGTACCACTGCACGGTCTTGCGCAGGCCACTGGTGAAGGTTTCTTCCGGAACCCAGCCCAGCTCGCGCTCGATCTTGCCGGCGTCGATGGCGTAGCGCAGGTCGTGGCCGGGGCGGTCCTGGACGAAGGTGATGAGGTCGGCGTAGTGAGCCACACCCTGGGGTTTCTGCGGGGCCAGCTCTTCCAGCAGGCTGCAGATGCCGCGTACCACGTCGATGTTTTTCTGTTCGTTGTGGCCGCCGATGTTGTAGGTCTCGCCGACCGCGCCTTCGGTCATCACCTTGAACAGGGCCCGGGCGTGATCCTCGACATACAGCCAGTCGCGCACCTGCAGGCCGTTGCCGTACACCGGCAGCGGCTTGCCTGCCAGGGCGTTGAGGATCACCAGCGGAATCAGCTTTTCGGGGAAGTGGAACGGGCCGTAGTTGTTGGAGCAGTTGGTGATCAGCACCGGCAGCCCATAGGTACGCTGCCAGGCACGGACCAGGTGGTCGGATGCGGCCTTGCTGGCGGAGTAGGGCGAACTGGGGGCGTAGGGCGTGGTTTCGGTGAACAGGTCATCGACGCCATGCAGGTCGCCATAGACTTCATCGGTGGAAATATGGTGGAAACGGAAAGCGGCTTTTTCCGCCTCGGGCAATGTGTGCCAGTAGGCGCGGGTCGCTTCCAGCAGGCTGTAGGTGCCGACGATATTGGTCTGGATGAAGTCGGACGGCCCGTCGATGGAGCGGTCGACATGGGACTCGGCAGCCAGGTGCATGATCGCGTGTGGCTGGAAGCGCGCCAGCACGGCGCTGACGGTGGCCTGGTCGACGATATCGGCCTTGACGAACTCATAGCGGCTGTTGCTGGCGATGCTGTGCAGCGATTCCAGGTTGCCTGCGTAGGTCAGTTTGTCCAGGTTCAGCACTTCGTGTTCCGTGTGCTGAAGCAGATGGCGGACCAGGGCCGAGCCGATAAAACCGGCTCCGCCGGTAACGAGAATGCGCATGTTGGGGGGCCTGTATCCTTAGAAAACGATCAATAACCTGAGCGAATGCAGCATAGCTTGTCGGTACAGCCCCCGAGGCGCAATAGGCACCACCAGTCGAATTTGTCCCAGCTGGCGCCCCCAGCCCCCGCGACGGACGTGGCTTTGCACCCTCGCGATGGCCCGAGGGGTTGCGTATCGCTCTAGGCAGTGGCGATATAAGCGCCCTATAACAATTCCAGGGGTCGTTGTATGTTGCTCGCCACCTTGATCCACCGTGCCAGTCTGCCCAGCCCGCAAGTCTTAGCGCAGCAAGCGCTGGAGTTGCTGGAAAGCCACTACGGCCTGCACGGTACCCTGCACTCGCTGGGCAGCCAGCAAGACCTCAACTATCGCGTCGACAGCCCCCAGGGGCGGTTTGTCCTGAAGATCTGCCGCGGCGACTACTCGGTCCTGGAGTTGCAGGCGCAGCACGCCGGCCTCAAGCATCTGCAACAGCACCCGGAGCTGCGAGTGCCCAGGGTCATCCCGGCGACAAACGGCGCAGACCTGCTGTCCCTGGAGATCGCCGGGCAAGCGCTGCACGTGCGCCTGCTGGACTATATAGAAGGCCGCTCCCTGACCCAGCTGCCGCACCTGGGCGGTGAGCTGGTGGCGGGCCTGGGCCGGCTGTGCGGGCAGATGGACCTGGCCCTGGCGGATTTCGAGCATCCGGGCCTGGAGCGCACCCTGCAATGGGACGCCCGGCATGCCCAGGCATTGATCGGGCATCTGCTGCCGGTCATTGCCGACCCGCAGCAACGAGCGGTGATCGCCAGTGCCGCGCAACGCGCCGAGCGCCGCTTGCATCCGCTGCTGGAGCAACTGCCGGTGCAGGCCATCCATATGGACATCACCGATGACAACGTGGTCTGGCAGCGGGATGAAGCACGGCATTGGCAGGTGCAGGGGGTGATCGATTTCGGCGACCTGATCCGCACCTGGCGCATCACCGACCTGTCGGTGACCTGCGCGGCGCTGCTGCATCACGCCGAGGGCGACCCGCTGCGCATCCTCCCGGCGATCCAGGCCTACCATCAGGTCAACCCGTTGCAACGGGCGGAGCTGCTGGCGCTCTGGCCTCTGATCGTGGCCCGGGCGGCGGTGCTGGTGCTCAGTGGCGAGCAGCAGGTCAGCATCGACCCGGGCAATGCCTACAGCCGTGCCAACCTGAGCCACGAGTGGGAGATTTTCCAGGTCGCCAACTCGGTGTCGTTCGAGTTCATGGAGGCGGCGATTCTCACCGCTGTCGGGCACGCACTGCCTGCCATCGGCGGTGAGGGGTTCGCCCCGCTGTTGCCGAGCCTGGTGGGGCGCGAATTCGCCCTGATCGACCTGGGCGTGCTCAGCCCGCACTTCGAGGCGGGCAATTGGGAGCAGCCGGGGATCGACGATCGCCTGTTGGCCGAAGCCGGCGCCGCCCATGGCCTGGCGGCCAGCCGCTATGGACAGTACCGCCTGTCGCAGACCCGTCCCGATAGCGCCGAGGAACCCTCGACCTGCCCCTTGCATGTACAACTGCAAGTGCCGCCAGGCACCGCTGTGGAAGCGCCGTTCGCCGGGGTCCTGCACCGCGGCGAGCAAGGCCTGTTGCACCTCGATGGCCCGACCCTGAGTGTGCACCTGTGGGGCGTCGAGCCTTCGCTGCACCCGGGAGCGGCGCTGGTCAAGGGCCAGGTGCTGGGCGCCGTGGCGGCGGATGGTCGGCTCAAGGTGCAGCTGTGTCGCGCTGCCGAACTGGATCCGCCGCTGTTTTGTACACCGTCCCGAGCCCCGGCCTGGCAAGCCCTTTGCCCCTCGCCGGCGGCGCTGCTGGGGCTGGCCTGCGATGCCGAACCGGAACTGGATCCGCAAACCCTGCTGGAGCGTCGTGACGCCAGTTTTGCCCGCTCGCAGAAGCACTATTACCTCGATCCGCCGCGGATCGAGCGCGGCTGGCGCAACCACTTGATCGACATGCAGGGGCGTTCCTACCTGGACATGCTCAACAATGTCGCGGTGCTGGGCCACGGTCACCCGCGCATGGCCGCTGAAGCGGCGCGGCAATGGTCGCTGCTCAACACCAACTCGCGTTTCCACTATGCGGCGATCGCCGAGTTCTCCGAGCGCCTGCTGGCCCTGGCACCGGATTCCATGGATCGGGTGTTCCTGGTCAACAGCGGCACCGAGGCCAATGACCTGGCGATCCGCCTGGCCTGGGCCTACAGCGGCGGGCGCGACATGCTCAGTGTGCTGGAGGCCTACCACGGCTGGTCGGTGGCGGCTGACGCAGTGTCCACCTCCATCGCCGACAACCCCCAGGCGCTCACCAGCCGTCCGGAGTGGGTGCACCCGGTGACCGCGCCCAACACCTATCGCGGCGAGTTCCGCGGCCAGGACAGCACCCCGCACTACCTGCGCAGCGTCGACCAGCAACTGCACAAGCTGGATGAGCAGCAGCGCCAACTGGCCGGTTTCATCTGCGAACCCGTGTATGGCAACGCCGGAGGGATTTCGCTGCCACCGGGCTACCTGCAGCAGGTCTACGAGCGGGTGCGGGCCCGGGGCGGGGTGTGCATCGCCGACGAGATCCAGGTCGGCTACGGGCGCATGGGCCAGTTCTTCTGGGGCTTCGAGGAGCAGGGCGTGACCCCGGACATCATCACCATGGCCAAGGGCATGGGCAACGGCCAGCCCTTGGGTGCGGTGATCACCCGGCGGGAAATCGCCGAAGCGCTGGAGGCCGAAGGCTATTTCTTCTCCTCGTCCGGCGGCAGCCCGGTCAGTTGCCGCATCGGCATTGCGGTGCTGGACGTGATGCAGGAAGAGAAACTCTGGGAAAACGCCCAGGTGGTCGGTGAACACTTCCGGCAGCGGCTGGAGGCGCTCAAGGAAAACCACCCGCTGGTGGGAGCGGTGCATGGTTCCGGTTTCTACCTGGGGCTGGAACTGATCCGCGATCACGCCACCCTGGAACCGGCCACCGAGGAAACCACCCTGCTGTGCGAACGCCTGCGCGAGCTGGGGATTTTCATGCAACCTACCGGCGATCACCTGAACATCCTCAAGATCAAGCCGCCGATGGTCACGACTCGCCAGAGCGTGGATTTCTTCGTCGACATGCTGGCCAAGGTGTTGAGCGAAGAGCTGTAGGCGCAGGGCTCTGCTTTGCGTTGACCTCCATTCGCCGGCCGGCTCCTGCAACGCTTGGCAGGAGCCGGCTTGCCGGCGAATACGTTTCTTGATAGTTCGATTGTTATCGGCTTTTTGTCGGTAATTTATCGTGAATAATGATTTTTCAGCTTTCAAAGTCGATATTTATCGGATATAAAGTGGCCATATCCAGGCCCGGCCTCGCCGTGCCCGGTGCCTTGTGTCCGTTGTCATCGACCGCTTCGCCTTGCCCAGGAGTTGATCCATGAGCCGTACCGTTACCGTCGCCGCTACCCAGATGGCCTGTTCCTGGGACCTTGAGGCCAACCTCGAAACCGCCGAGAAACTGGTGCGCGAAGCCGCGGCCAAGGGGGCGCAGATCATCCTGATCCAGGAACTGTTCGAGGCGCCTTACTTCTGCCAGAAGCCCAACCCGGATTACCTGCAACTGGCCACCACGGTGGACAGCAACGCCGCCATCGCGCACTTCCAGAAAGTCGCCAGGGAGCTGCAAGTGGTGCTGCCCATCAGCTTCTACGAGCTGGCCGGGCGGGCGCGTTTCAACAGCATCGCGATCATCGATGCCGATGGCAGCAACCTCGGGATTTATCGGAAAAGCCACATCCCGGATGGCCCCGGCTACCACGAAAAGTACTACTTCAACCCGGGCGATACCGGCTTCAAGGTATGGAACACCCGCTACGCGAAGATCGGCGTGGGCATCTGCTGGGACCAGTGGTTCCCCGAGTGCGCCCGCAGCATGGCCCTGCAAGGCGCGGAAATTCTCTTCTACCCCACCGCCATCGGCAGCGAGCCCCACGACCAGACAATTTCCTCCCGCGACCACTGGCAGCGGGTGCAGCAGGGCCATGCCGGGGCCAACCTGATGCCGCTGATCGCCAGCAACCGCATCGGCAACGAAGAGCAGGACGGCTACGACATCACCTTCTACGGCTCGTCCTTCATCGCCAATCAGTTCGGCGAGAAGGTTCAGGAGCTCAACCAAACTGAAGAAGGTATCCTTGTGCACAGCTTCGACCTCGACGAGCTCGAGCACATCCGCAGCGCCTGGGGCAGTTTCCGTGACCGTCGTCCGAACCTCTATGGCGCGCTGAAAACCCTCGACGGTTCCCTGGAGTCCTGAACACTATGAGCACTTTGCACAGCACGCCGCGCGCCGACGGTTTCTACATGCCCGCCGAATGGGCGACCCAGACCCAGGCCTGGATGATCTGGCCCGAGCGCCCGGACAACTGGCGCCTGGGCGGCAAGCCGGCGCAGGCCGCCCATGCCGCGGTGGCCAAGGCCATCGCGCGCTTTGAACCGGTGACAGTGGCGGTGTCCGCGGCCCAGTATGAAAACGCCCGGGCACGCCTGGACGTGCCCAATATCCGTGTGGTGGAAATGTCCAGCGACGACGCCTGGGTCCGCGACACCGGCCCGACTTTCGTCATCAACGCCAGCGGCGAAGTGCGCGGCGTGCACTGGGGTTTCAACGCCTGGGGCGGCTTCGAAGGCGGCCTGTATTCGCCTTGGAATCGTGACGAGCAGGTCGCCAGCAAGGTGCTGGAAATCGAACGTTGCCAGGAGTACCGCACCGAGGGCTTCGTGCTCGAAGGTGGCTCGATCCACGTCGATGGCGAAGGCACCCTGATCACCACCGAGGAATGCCTGCTCAACCACAACCGCAACCCGCACCTGTCCCGCGAAGAGATCGAGGCGGTACTGCGCGAGCATCTAGCGGTGGAGCAGATCGTCTGGCTGCCGGACGGCCTGTACAACGACGAAACCGACGGCCATGTGGATAACTTCTGCTGCTATGTGCGCCCGGGCGAAGTGCTGCTGGCCTGGACCGACGACCCCCAGGACCCGAACTACCCGCGTTGCCAGGCCGCCCTGCAGGTGCTGGAAAACACCCGTGACGCCAAGGGCCGCACCTTCAAGGTGCACAAGATGCCGATTCCCGGCCCCTTGTACGCCACCGAAGAGGAATGCGCCGGGGTCGACGCGGTAGAGGGCAGCCAGGAGCGCAACCCTTCGGTGCGCCTGGCGGGTTCCTACGTGAACTTCCTGATCGTCAATGGCGGGATCATCGCGCCCAGCTTTGACGACCCGATGGACGCCCAGGCCAAGGCCATCCTGCAGCAGCTGTTTCCCGAGCACGAAGTGGTGATGGTGCCGGGCCGTGAACTGTTACTGGGGGGCGGCAATATCCACTGCCTTACCCAGCAACAGCCCGCGCCACAGCGGATTTGAGTGCCGTTGTAACAGCCGATGCCGGTTGTTTGCCGGTGCCGGCCCGGCCCATGGCCTGAGCTTCGCCAGCCAGCCCGCAGCCTAGACAGGCCGCGGGCTTTTTCATGGCCGTATATCGGCACGGGTGGCACATTGGCATAGCTCTTGTATCTCTCCTGGGGTGATTCTGAGACATGGAGAACGGTGTTGTTCTGTCATAAAGCTTGGATAAGTTAGGCCGCTCAGATACCAGGAGAGCGCTGGAATGAACATGGTCAGCGAGCGGGCGTCCCATCCCTTGGCAATGAATAACGAGTCGCTGCAGGTGCTGGCCCAGTGGTTGAAGTCCAATGGAACGCGTCAGATCAGGGAACCTGATCCGCGCCGGATCATCATTGAGCGTTACCCCGCTGGATTGCTCAGCGAGGCGGAACTGCAGGCGTTGTGGGATGTGGTGAAAGGATAGACAAACAAGGGATTGTGCGAAGCGCTGCCGGGATGGCAGCGCTTTTTTTTTGCCTGGCATTCAGATGCCGGGCATCCGGGCGTCAGAAGCGGTAGTTGCCGGTGACCACCAGGCTGCGAGGGTCGCCCGGCTGGATCTGGAAGGCGCTGGTGGCGGAACTGTAGTACTCGCGGTCGGCGATATTGTTCAGCGCAGCGCGTACGTCCCAGTCCTTGTGCCGGTAACCGGCCAGGGCGTCCCAGCGGCCATAACCGGGCAGCGCCACGGTGTTGCTGCTATCGGCGAAGCGGTCGCCGACCAGGGTCAGGCCGGTCTCGGCGTACCAGCCCAGTTCCGGCTTCCAGGTGATGAACAGGCTGCCATTGCGCTTGGCGACGTTGTTCACGCGCTTGTCTTCGAAGCCGTTGTTGTCCTTGACCACCACGGCGTCCTGCAGGCCGATGCCGCCGCGCAGGTACCAGTTGCCGACGATCTTGCCGGTGCCCGTCAGCTCGATGCCGCGGGAGCGTTGCAGCCCGGTGAGCAGGGTGATGCTGCGGTCCTGCGGATCGGAGGTGCGACGGTTGTAGAGCTCCAGCTCATACACCGCCAGGGTGGTGCTCAGGCGTTCGCCCAGCCAGTCGCTCTTGACTCCGACTTCCTTCTGCCGGGTGAGCTCAGGGCTCAGGTCGTTGCCGTTACCGGCGGCGTTCGGGGTGATGCCGATCAGGCCGCCGCCCACCGGTGAGAACGACTTGCTCCACGAGGCATAGAACGAGTGGTGCTCCAGCGGCGTCCAGACCACCCCCAGGCGCGGGCTGACGCTATGGCTCTCGCGGCTTTCGGAGAGCCCGTTCTTGCGGTTGCTGGTCTGCACATCGAAGTTGTCGTAGCGCAGGCCGGCGAGCAATTGCCATTGATCGTTCAGGCGCAGTTGGTCCTGCACATAGAGGGCTCGGCTTTCGACCTCGGTGTGGTTGTTGCTGGAGACCTGCATGCGGCCGGTGTGGCTCTGGTACGGGTTGGGGTTGTACAGGTCGACGGCGGGCACCGCCTGGCTGCCCGGCCCGGAAGTGGCGACGTTGTAGAGGACCGGGTCGCGGCGCTGGCTGCCGAGCTCCAGGCCGGTGAGCAGGCGATGTTCCAGGCCGAAGGTGTCGAAACGGCCCTCCAGTTCGGTGTTGTTGTAGACGTTGCGGGTCTTCAGGTCCTGCTGCCAGCGTTGGCGTTGGACCTTGCCGGTCGTGGCGTTGTAGCCGGTCTGGTAGGTGTTGTCGAAGTCGCTGTCGAGCTTGAATACCCCCAGGGTGTGGCGCAGTTGCCAGTTCTCGCTGAGCTCGTAGCTCAGCTTGGAGCGCAGGGACTGGGACTTGTCGTCGATGTAGTCGCGGTGATCGCCGTAGGTGGTGTCGCGGCTGACGTCCGCCGGGCGTCCATTGACCCCGGGGATGCCGCGGTCCGGGGTGCGGTTGTAGCGGCTGTATTCATACTGCACCAGCCAGTTCAGGTCCGGGGTCAGTTGCCAGCTCATGGACGGGGCGAACAATTGGCGGTTGCCGCTGACGCCTTTGCGGAAACTGTTTCGGTCCTCGTTGCCCAGGTTCAGGCGCAGGCTGATGTTCTCTGTCGGGTCGGCGCTGAGATCGGCATACAGGCTGCGCAGGTCCTGGCTGCCGCCCTGGACTTCGACGCTGGAGCGGCGGCCGAATTCCGGCAGCTTGCTCACCCGGTTGATGATCCCGCCCTGGCTGCCACGGCCGTAGAGCACTGCTGCCGGGCCCTTGAGCACTTCGATGCGCTCGATGTTGTGCAGGTCGCGCACGTATTGGCTGTCGTCGCGAATGCCGTCCAGGTAGAAGTCGTTACTGGCATCGAAGCCGCGGATCCGCAGGCTGTCGAAGCGCGTGTCCGAGCCGCTGCTGACGTTGGGAATGCCACTCAGGGCGCTGCCCAGGTCGTTGACGCCGTAGTCCAGCACGTTGGCGGTCTTGATTGTGTCGATGGCCTGGGGCACGTAGCGCGCCGGGGTCGAGGTACGGGTTGCAGTGCTGACTTCCTTGACGCGAGGGTCATCGGGGTCGGCTTCGGCCTCGGCACTGATGGAGGTCATCGGCAGGGTAGTGCTGGCAGCGCAGGCAAAACCGCTGGCCAGCAGGGTGCAAAGACCCAGGGACAGGGGCATGAGGCGGAAATGGGCAGGCATCTGAAACGCATCCGAGAAGGGGAAATTCGAGGGTGCGAATGGTAATGCTTGTCATTAACAGATGTTAAATATTCCCTAATAAGTTCCCCAGGCTATTTGTTTCTGAATGTATCTTTCGGGTATCGGTTCGCATACTGAAGCTAAACAGACGGATTCGACCGGTTACAGCAACAGACTAAAAGCCAATTCGAGGTTTTTCCCTTGGCGCGCGCGGCCTAGTCTGCGTGACATCGAATTTTCAAGACCTTGCTGGAGCCCAGATATGTCCTTGGCCACCCTTCACTATATTTATGATCCCCTGTGCGGCTGGTGCTACGGTGCCAAGCCGCTGGTGCAGGCCGCCCAGGCGGTGGTGCCGGTGGTGGCCCATGCCGGCGGCATGATGACCGGGCGCAACCGCCAGCCGGTCTCGCCGCAACTACGCGATTACGTCATGCCCCATGACCGGCGGATCGCCGAGTACACCGGGCAGCCTTTTGGCCAGGCCTATTTCGAGGGCCTGCTGCGGGATGAGACGGCCACCTTCGACTCGGCGCCGCCGATTGCTGCCGTACTGGCGGCCCAGGCTATGGAAGGGCGGGGCCTGGAATTTCTGGGCCGGTTGCAGACGGCGCATTATCTGGAAGGGCGCAGGATCGCCGACCGGCAGGTGCTGCTGGAGCTGGCGCAGGCCCAGGGGTTTGCCCCGGCCGCCTTCGAGGCGGCCTTCGACCAGGCGGGGGCCCATGAACTGGACAACCATATAAAGGCCAGCCGGGCCCTGTTGGCCAAGGTCGGCGGGCAAGGCTTCCCGACCCTGGTGCTGGAGCGCGATGGTCGTTACCAGTTGCTCGACATCAGCCCCTGGCTGGGCAAACCCGAGGCCTTCGCCGACTGGCTGAAGACCTCCCTGGGCGCCGATAGCGGCCCTCACGATGGCGTGGTCCAGGCCTGTGGCCTGGACGGTTGCACACCCTGAACTCACCTGACCTGCGTGGAGTCACCCATGGATAACCTAGCGTTGATCAAGAGCACCTACGAAGGTGCCAACTCCCAGGAAAATGCGCGCAACACCGCAGCGGCCCTGGCCCCCGATGCCCGCTGGACCGAGGCGGCAGGCTTTCCCTATGCCGGCACCTATGTAGGATTCGAGGCGGTGCTGGAGCACGTCTTCAAGCGCCTGGGCTCGGAATGGCAGGACTTCACCTTCAAGGTCGAGAACTATGTGGCCCAGGGCGACAAGGTGTTCGCCTATGGCAATTACCAGGGCGTCTACAAGGCCTCGGGCAAACCGATCGATGTACGGGTGGCTCACTTGTGGACACTTAAAGATGGCAAGGTCACCCACTTCGAACAATTCGTGGACAGTCACAGTGTGCAGCTGGCAATGCTCTAGCCCGCAGTTCTTAGAATATTTTCAGCTATTCAAAGACGATTCACGAAATTGACACGTTGTTAAAGGCGCAGATAGGATTCGCCCCAACGCCTGTGGCCAGGAGCCATATTTCAGAATAATAAAAGGCCCACCGTGCTCACCCGCGGTCGGGCTTTTTTGTTTCAACGGTAGAAGAGCGTTCAATCGCCATAGCCGCGGAGCTCACAGCGCGTCACCAAACCGTAATAAGGAAAATAAAATGTTTAAACAGCGGATCTGCTTGATTGCACTGGGGATTTTGAGCGCTACACAGGCCATGGCCGACGGCCAGGCCGACGCCAAGGGTTTTGTTGAAGACAGCAGCCTGAAAGTGCTGCTGCGCAACGCCTACATCAACCGTGACTATAAAGACCGTAACAAGGACAAGGCCGAGTGGGGCCAGGCTGCCATCGGCACCTTTTCTTCCGGTTTTACCCAAGGCACCGTGGGCGTGGGCGTTGACGCCTTCGGCCTGTACGCACTGCGCCTGGACGGCGGCAAGGGTCGCAGCGGTGCCGGCGGCATCGACTTCTTCAAGCAGGGTGACAGCGGTAGCGCTGCAGACGACCTGGCCAAGGCCGGTGCTGCAGTCAAGTTCCGTTTCTCCAACACTGTGCTGACCTACGGTGACCAGATGCCGGCCCTGCCGGTGCTGAACTACGACAACTCGCGCCTGCTGCCGGAAAGCTACACCGGTACCCTGATCACCTCCAAGGAGATCAAGGGCCTGGAGCTGAACGCCGGTCACTTCACCGCCGAATCGCGCAAGAGCGCCGAAGGCCGTGACAGTGGTGGCCTGAAGTCGATCAACGTATTGGGCGGTAGCTACCAGTTCACCGAACAGTTCAAGGGCGCGCTGTACGCATCCGACGTCGAAGACGTGCTGAAGAAACAATACGTGAACCTCAACTACGTGTTCCCACTGGCCACCGACCAGTCCCTGACCCTGGACTTCAACGGTTACCGCACCAAGCTGGACAAATCCTTCGCCAAGGACCTCAACGCCGGCGGCCAGGACAACAAGATCTGGAGCCTGGCGGCGACCTTCGCCACTGGCCCGCACTCGTTCACCGTCGCCCATCAGCGCAGCACCGGCGACAGCCACTTGGGCTACGCCTATGGCGGTTATCAGAAGTCCGGCTATGTGGGTGATGGCGGCAACACCATCTACCTGGCCAACTCCTACTGGTCCGACTTCAACGCCGAAGACGAACGCAGCTGGCAACTGGGCTACGGTCTGGACTTCGGCGCCTTCGGCGTACCGGGCCTGACCTACAACGTGGCCTACGTGCGTGGCGACAACATCACCACCGTCAACAGCACTGGTGGCAGCGAGCGAGAAATCTTCAACCAGCTCAAGTACGTAGTGCAGAGCGGCCCGGCCAAGGACCTGAGCGTCAAAGTGCGCAGCTCGGTTCTGCGTGTGTCGCAGAAGTCGTATGAGTACAACAAAGGTGGCAACGAACTGCGTGTGTTCGTCGACTACCCGATCAACGTGTTCTGATGAACGCCTGATCACCCCCTGATACCAGGTGGTTGCCACACGAAAAGCCCCGACTGGTTTGGGGCTTTTTCATGTCCGGGTTATTGTTTCTGGGGTTTTGCCTGCGAGGGCAGGTAGGTGTTTTCGTACCACTGTCGTTTCAAGGCGTCGCCTTCACGCTTGTAGGCAAACATTGCTTGCCACTGTTCACTGGCGAGCTGGAGCATTTTTCCCGGAATGTTTTGCGTCAGGTGGGTGAAGTAGCGCAGGTGATGAAGGTCCAGAATCTTCATGAGTTTGTTCAGCTGTATGGTTTCTGCGTCTTCACTTGTGTCTCTCAAGGCTTCATTCAAGAGGAGCGTCGGGATCACCAGGATGTAAGTGCCGGTGGCGCCCGTGAAGTCGGGAAGCCCGTCATCGAGTTGGTAGAGGATGTAGACGTACAGGTCTGCCCAGCGGCGCTTGAGCTGGTTGCTGATCAATTCCTCGCCGTTGCGGGTCTGCATCCAGGCTGTCTTGCGCGCCACGGGCAGTGCGGTGTTCAGTTCCCCGGCAAAGGCCAGGTGATGCAGCGGCCTATCTGTTTTGTCGACGCGCTTGGTTTTGACCTCCACTGCCCAGCCGTTCCAGGTTGTCCGGCAGAACCAGCTCTGGTCCTCTACCAACGGATCTGTGGTGATCTTGCACGCATCCAGCAGCGGTTGTGGGTAGCCAAAATAGATATCCGCCACATCGGTTTCGCCATTGTCTTCACTGGCCGGGTCGAACAGCTTGTTGTGCCGGTATCCGTAAGGCCGCTGGTTGGTCTTTGGATCAAAGTCGGGGCTATGGGCCGGCGGATTGTTGCGCTCGAATTCCTTGATCGCGGAAATGATGAATGACTCATACACCCGCCCGATCCAGCTGGGGTTGTTTTTGAGGATATTCAGCAGTCGTTCCGAGAGTTCCATTTGATAGGGGGTCCTTGGGGCAGGGAAAGCTAGGGCATGAATGGCCAAGTCGCGGGGCGCCGGGATTTTCAGCGAGTGGTTGGCGCATATCAATCTTGTTACAGTCCACCCCCCTGTCTCGTCACGGATGATTTCGATGTTCCGTACCCTGCTATCCGGCCTGTGCCTGCTGAGCGTCGCCAGCATCGCCCACGGCCAGCAAGCGACTGCGCCCGAGCAGTTGCTGAGCGACTTCTCCCGCTGCGATGCGCAGTTCTTCCAGAACCTGAATACCGCCCGACTGCCGACCGGCACCTTGAGCCTGGCCCGGTACGGTGCGGTAAGCGCGCCCAAGGTCATGAACCCTTTGCAGGAGGGCGGGCGCTACCAGGCCTTCGAACAGCCGCTGCTGGTCAATGGCGTGCGCCTGGTGGGCTACTACAACGAAGCCCAGTCGCTGAAGTCGGTGGGCAACCTGCTGTTCTGGGGCTTTGTCGCCGAGGGCCAGCCCAAGGACGTGGCCGCGGCGCTCAAGCCGCTGCTGGTGGACAACAGCCGCCTGAAGGCAGACCGCAGCGCCATGAGCCGGGTGGAGATCCGCCGGGTCGGCGACCCCATCGACCAGTGGCGCACCGAAGGCCTGGCGGGCGGTGGCGTGGCTACGCCGTTCGGTTATGTCGAACGCATCCTGAGCATCGACATCGGTACCACCCACGCACCGATTGCCGGACGCACCACGATCTTCTGCAGCTTGCAGGGTACGGTCACCGCGCCGTTGCTGCAGGTGTATCGCCCAGACCTCAACGCCCATCTGCTGGATTGAAAAACATGCCTTCATTGTCTGTACGCGGGTCGCTCCTGCTTGTGTGTGCCCTTGCTGTGACTGGCTGCGCCAGCCTGCAGAGCCAGGACCAGATCAACTACGCCCATTGCCGCATGGTGGGCCAGGCTTCCAAGGCCGAAAAATTCGACGTGGTGCTGCAAGAGGCCGACCTGTGCCTTGAGAAGAACCAGCTGAGCCAGCCCATGCAGAGCCTGGTGTACTGGCTCAAATCCGATGCCTACGCCAGCTTCAAGCGTTACCCGGAAGCCATCGCCGCCAAGGAAAAATCCATCGAGCTGGGCCCCAAGCCCGATGCTCGGGCGGTGCTGGACCTGAGCCGTCTGTATCGCGAAGCGGGCAACCCGCAAAAGGCCCTGGAGCTGGTGCAGTCCAACCTTGACAACAACCTGGGCGAGGCGGGCAAGGGCAGCGGTTTCAACATGCCGACCTACTACCACCTGGGCCAGACGCTGTACGACCTGGGTCGCTATCGCGAGGCCGCGGAAGCCTACAGCACCGGCCTGTTGAAGCAGCCCGACTATGCCTGGGCCTTCTACCACCGCGGCCTGGCCTACGACAAACTGGGCCAGACCGACGACGCCCGCGCCGACTTTGCCCAGTTCGCCAAGCTGGTGAACCAGAAGTACGTCGAGCCGCAGCACCAGGCCAAGCTGGCCGAGTACAAGATCAAGCTGCCTTGAATGCAGCGTGGTTGATGCAATAAAAAAGGCTCGCCGGATCGCGAGCCTTTTTTTATCCGCGAACGCTGTTCGTCAGTCGTCCGGATTGATGGCGAACTTCAGCTGGTTGCCCTGCAGGTAGACCACCGCTTCACGGCCATGGATATCCACCGGCCGGGCCGACATTGCGTCGTGATCGGTGACTATCTTCGACAACTCCTTGCCCCGCATATCGACCCGCCAGATACAGGCCCGGGGCCCTTGGTTATCGAAGTACAGCACCGGGCGCGTGGTGCTCCAGGTCGGGTTGACGATGGCCCATCCGGCATCGGGCTGTTTCTGCTCGGTGATGTTCTCCGAATGGCTGCCCGCGTTGGCGCGGTCATAGTTCAGGGACAGCTGGCTGCTGTCGCGATTGAGGTCCTGCTCCACCCGCGCCCGGGCGTGCATGAAGGTGTTGGAGCCAACCTGGAACACCTGCTGGGTGCTGGCGGGCGCGCTGCGCGAACCCAGGCGGTAGACCATGCTTTGCTGCAACTGGCCCGCCAGCTGCCCGCGGTAGTAGAACTGGCCATCGACTATCCCGGCATAGCGCGGCCCCTGGTCGTTGGCCCCGGGATTGGCCCAGCCGGCGAAGGCGATGTCCTGGGCGATGGGATGCAGCCCCGGCTGGTCATCGGCGTACTCATACAGGGTGCCGACATACACCGGCTTGCCCTGCTGATAGCGCCCGACAAACAGCACCACATGCAGCACCCCGGCTATCACCTGGGCATCGACGATCTGCTGGTCGCCCTGGGGCAGGGTACTGTTGAAGGTGGCCAGGGTGAAGTTCTGCCAGTCGTCCGGGTCATAGACCAGGTACGCCTCGCCGGGAGCCAGTGGGCGCAGTGCGTTCGGGGCGGGCTCGGGAGGAATCGGCAGCGACGTGAGCATTTTCACCTGGGCCCGGTAGACCGACTCCAGGCAATCGGTGTCGGGGCAGGTATTGCGGGTGTTCTTCAACCAATGGCCTTGCAGCAGGCGGAACACCTGCAAGTGCTTCAGCGCCTGGTAGCGGCGGGTCATCTCCTCGTCCTTGGCGGACAGCGTCGGCGTGGCGCAGACAGTCTTTTCCACTTGGGTCGAGGCCTTGGCGCAGTCGAAGCCGGCGGCCTGCAGATCGGGCGTCAGCGCGCCCAGGGCGAGGCTCATGGCCGCCAGCGAGAGCAAAGGGAGCTTCATCAACACATCCTTGTCGAAAACGGGTCAGGGGGTCTGGAACGTCTGCAGATAGGCCAGCAGATTATCGATTTTTTCCTCATCGCTCAGCCCCCAGAAAATCATCCGGGTACCGGGCACCACGGCCTTGGGGTCTTCCAGGTACTGGATGAGCTTGTCCCGGCTCCAGACAATGCCCGAGGACTTCATGGCCGTCGAGTACTGGTAGTCCGCGGCGCTGCCGGCGGGGCGGTCGATGATGCCATTGAGCTGCGGCCCGAAGGAACTGCGTACCGAAGGCCCGATGTTATGGCAGCCGCTGCACAGGCGCTTGAACAGCTTGGCGCCGGCTTCGGCATCACCGGCCAGGGCCGGGGCGCTGAATAGCAGGGAGTGGAGCAACAGGGTCAGGATCGATACGGCGATGGGCTTCATGGGCGGCCTGCGTGCAGCTGGAATCGGCGGCTATTGGAGCATGAAGCGCATGCCTGGGGGGAGCCTTGCGATACAAGGCTCAGAAGCGCCCACTGATACCCAGCAGCGGGCCCTTCTGGACGATGTCGTAGACAAACCCGTCATGGCGATAATCGACCCCCATGGCCCGGTAGCCGGCCACCGCCGAAAAGCCCGGCAGGAACTCCCAGCCCGCCAGTGCGGCCAGGTCCCAGTCTTCCCGGGACTGCCCGGCGCCCGCCATGCCCCAGGCGGAGAGCCAGAACCGCTCGTTCACGGCGTAGTGCCCGCGCAACCCCGCCATCGCGTCGGCCCAGGTGGCCTTGTCCGAGCCCGACAGGCCTCCGGCCGGCCCACCGTGCAGGGTGATGCTGGTGCTGCTGTACCAGACGCGCACGCCGCCGGCGATGTCCAGGCGATGATCGTCATCCCCCAGCACCTGGTAGCCGCCCCCCAGGAAACCCGAGGCGGTCTTGCTCTGCACCTCAAGCTTGGACGCCAGCGCTCCGGCTGGCAGCCGGTTGCGGGTGTCGGTGTCGATGTACATCAGGTCGGCGAGCACGCTGTAGGGGCCGCGCCGCGCTTCGCCCATCAGCATCACCGACATGTCGACACTGCGCGCGATGTCCGAGAAGTCGGACTTGATGAACTGGGTCCCTGTGCTGCGGTGGCCTACGTGCCCGCGGATCCCGGCGCCCCACACGTACGGGCCGCCGTTGAACCGCCAGCCATCGTCGTCTGCCGCCATGGCCACGGGCGGCAGGCTGGTTTCGGCGGTCGTCAAGGCGCCCAGCAGCAGCGCCAGGCGGGTACGCCGGTGCCGCAACGGTGAGTGCGGATGGTCACGGTGGATCATGCTGTTTCTCCGATCAGTGCTGGGTCAGCCCAAGAGCCACGCCTTCGGCTGCGCAGTCCTCGGCAGGCTTCAGGCCGGCCTGCTGCGCGGCCTTGACCTCCTCCTTCGCGGCCGCCAGGTCGGCGAGGAATGCCGGATTGCCATGCAGGCTGGCCACCGTCGCGGCCCCCATGATGCGGCCAGCGTCCACGTCGCTCTGCCAGTGGGCGTCGCAGATGACCCGGCTCTGGCCGTATGCCAGGCCACGGGTCATCAGTTCGGTGGCGCGGGCCGGGCTGATCTCGGCCAGGACCAGGCCCCAGGCCCAACCCGCGGCGGAGTGGCCGGAGGGCCAGGAGCCATCCGTGCGCAGCAGTGGCTCCATGTCCTTGCGGCACGTGCCTTCGTCGTGCACCACGAAGGGGCGTGTACGGTTGTAGGCATTCTTTCCGGCGTAGGTGGAGCCCCCCGCATCCGTCAGGGTGCGCTGCATCAAGGTGTATAGATGGGGGGTGCTCTTTTCGCTGATCTGCGTGCCCAGCGCGCAAGAGAAGGTTTTCGCCGGGCCGGGGAATGACAGTTCTGCATCGGTTGCCGCGAGTTTCTCCCGGCTCGAGCCACGCAGCGCCAGCGCCGCACGCCGTGCTTCTTCATCCCGCGCGAGGGCCGCGGAGCCTGGTTTTGGCGGGGCTCCGAGCAAGGCCAGGCGTACAGGCACGTCAGCCGGTTCAAGGTAGCCTGGCGCCAGCTTGAAGTGCGGGTCGGTGACCTTCGTGGCGGCGTCCTCGGCCAGCGCCCATGCCGACCAGAGCAGGCCGGCCAGGGACAGTGTCACCGCGAAGGGTTCAGGTATTTTTTTCATCGTGCGTTCTCTTTTCTATCCATGACCACGGCTGATCAGAACCGGTACAAGGCGTCCAGATAGGCTCCGGCACCGACCTTTTCCCCCGTCAGCGGGCTGTCACGGGCGTCGGAGACCAGGGCGTAGGTCTTGATGCCACCTTCCAGCGCCAGCTGTGGCTGCCATTGCCAGGTCAGGCCCAGTTTCAAGGACACGTCGCGCATCCCGCCACCGGGGTGGTATTCATCGAACCGGGTGCGTGCGGCTTGCTGGGCGGTGACGCCGAAGCGGGCCATCATGTCGTTCTCGTTGCTCCAGGTGCCGTACAGCGTCGAGTCCAGGGTCAAGGTCGAAGACAGCGGGTAGGTGGTGGCGACCCCGGCTTCCAGGTACGTCGTACGGCCCAGGCTTTCGCCACCGTAATTGCGCCTCTGGCTCGATTGCAGGCCGCGTACGAACAAGCGGCCGGCGGGCAGGATCCAGTACGCTTCCGCCCCCACCAGGGCGGTGCTGTCCAGGTTGCCCATGCCCCGCAGGTAGTCATCACGGCCGTCCAGGGTGTGAATGCGTTCCTTGCGCCCCGGGTCATAACCCACCAGCAGGGCCACGCCGAAAGGCGCCAGCCCCGGCAGATCCCACCGCAGCCCTTCCGGAAAGGCTGCGGTAAAGGTGCCCCAGTCCTGGGTCGGCATGACCGCCTTGAGCTTCAGTGACGGGAAGGCGGCGTAGTGGGAAGCGCCCTGGTACAACGGGCCAACAGCCAAGCCACCGCCTACCGTCACCGATGGCGTGCCGCCTGAATCGGCCGGGGCAGCCTGGGCAGGCGGCACTAGCATCAATGCAAGGGCTGCACTTAGGGAGAACACCACGGGAGACCTGAAAGAATGTGAATGATCCTTGAGTGTCATTGTTCATTTCCTTGGGGGTGAACTCTGTAGTGCAGAGCCATTGCTGAGTTGATCACCACTATTCAACTTGCAGGTGCTGGTATCCGAGGCGAGTGCAGGCCGGTAAACCCCCGGCGCAAGCGCTGGCCTCATGGATCGCTCCAGTGCGTTTACAAGTACCGATGGCAGGAGTCCGTCGTTTCGACAAACTTGCACTTGCTCGAATACTCGAATTTACAAATCGACGGGCTCGGGCGTTGGAAAACGCCATTGGCCACTGAGTATTTCGTTACTCGGTCGATAGAGCCTGACGGTGTAGTTCCAGCCGGGTGTCGTAACCAGGCAATTGACGACCTTGGCCTCGCACCCCCCGAACTGGATGACAATTGAACCATCGGCACTTTTCTTGGCAGTGAGGTTGTTCAGCGAATAGGCGTCATAGGGGTTTTTCTGAAAGTACCCGTCGGCGTTGTAAACACTCACAGACCAGAAACTCTTGACCGGTACCTGTTCAACCTTGAGCCGGTAGACGGTTTTTCCATCGTTGTGCGGCAATACTGCTCCGAGGTAGATGGCGTCCCTGCTCGGGTTGCCGCCCCAGCCCGTTGCGGTTCCGATCAGGTGGCGCACCGGATCGACCCTGCCTTTCGGGCCAAAGGACTGGTTGTAGTCGGGAAGGGTCGAACCCAGAACAGCCAGGGCATCACGCACTTTTTTCTGGCTCGCCTGATCCCACTTCGGAACCACGAACTCCCCGTGCCTGGCCTGACTGACCTGGATGGCGTCCTGCAGCGCATGCACCTGCTCGAGGTCTTTGCGATTCGTGGGGTCGAAGAACAGGCGGATAGCGACAAATACATAGCGTGTGCCGATGTCCTCTTTCGCCAGCGTATGGGGACCGGGCCCATAAATGACTGCCGGCACGTAGTGATCTTCGTTGACCACTTGCATCGACATGAACCTCTCACCGGCTTCAGGCAAGGTGACAGTCACCGGGCCGGCATCGAGATCGAACACCGCTGACGAGTAAAGCGTGTCCCTGTTCATGCGGATGACATCCTGAGCGTCGATGGCAACCGCTTCGCGGCTGTGAACAAACCGCCCCAAGCCTCCACTCTTCACACTCTTGCCCATGTAGAGGTCGGACTCGGCGCGAGCAAAGTTATCGACATTTACCCGCACCGGCGCATCAGCGGATGACTGAGCGTGTGCACTGGCAAAAGTGGCCAGCGTCAGGGCGACGATGCAGGCCGTGGATGAATCGGGCATGTAAACCTCTAGCTCTTTTAAGTGGGCATTACCTTTTCAGACTTTATAAGAACACCCTGCTTGAAACTTGCCATTTGGTGCCAAAAGCACAACAGGCAAGTACCGCGAAGTGGGTTATTTGAAGGCGCCCGATAGTGGGGCGGGAGGGTCAGGCGAAGAGGTTAACGATCATCTTTCAAGAGCGAGCGGTAGCGCGACGGCGAACTTCCGGTCCAGCGCTTGAAGGCTCGGGTAAAGTGCGCCTGATCACTGTAGCCCACCATGTAGGCAATCTCGGTCGCGGTGTATTTGCCGCTGGCAATCAATTGCAGTGCTTCGCTGCGACGGGTCTCGTCACGCAGGTCTTCGAAGTCGATGCCGCAGTACTTGAGGCGCCGCTGTAGCGTTCGGGAAGACAAGCCGATGTTTCTTGAAATAGCGGTAAGTTTGGATCGATCCTGATCCGCGATCCGTTCGATCAGCACACCGGCGGCTTGCGCGGTCGACTTCAAGGCCTCGGTGACTTTCCAGGCGTCATCCCGGGCAGGTTGCAGAGGGGTGTCGAGCAGCTCACGGTCGAATTCGATCATGTTGTGCTTCGCGTTCATGTGCAGATTCGGCCCCAGGTACTCCTCCAGCGCCTCATCTCCTCGCTCCCGCGGGTTTTGCAGATGCACCCGTATGGCGCAAGGCTCGCCGGACATGAGCGGCACTTTCCTCAGCAGCGCCAGAGTGCCGAGAATGACCTGTTTCGGATCAGCCCCGTGCTGCCCGGTGAATTGCTGGATCAGCTTCGTCGTACGGCCTTCGGTAACGATTCTTACGTCACTTCCTTGATGCAGTAAGTCCGTATGGATCGCCGCCACTGCGCACGCCTGGGCAAGGTTGGTCGAACCCAGGATCAACCCGCCCCAGGCGCCGAGTGAGCGTACTTCGATCAAGTGCCCCACCGTTGCACCCGCGAAGGGGTCCTGTGCGACCGCGGCCATTTCATTGGCGATGTGAAAACAGGTCGCTCGCGGCACCCAGGCATCCGGGTATTGAAAAACCTGCGGGGAAATCCCGTAACGCCGGAAGAACTCCAGCGGCGACACCCCGCGCATGCTCAGGTAGGGCGCTATTTGCTGAAGCGTGCTGAGTTTGATGGAGGGCGTTGCATGGGTCATGAGCGGTTGCACCTGGTTCAAAGGCCGTGCACGTGAAGAACGTCCGAGTCCGCAGGAAACACTAGCGCAAAACACCTGCCGGAGTCGTGCTGGCGATGTGCATTAAACACGAAGGACATTGTGCTTGTGGGACTTGCGAAGAAGGGTGAGGGGGCTGAAGCGCGGCGATACCGGGTCCAGCA
Source organism: Pseudomonas sp. GW822-FHT06D10 (assembly GCF_058799535.1). Classification (NCBI taxonomy): domain Bacteria; kingdom Pseudomonadati; phylum Pseudomonadota; class Gammaproteobacteria; order Pseudomonadales; family Pseudomonadaceae; genus Pseudomonas; species Pseudomonas sp. GW822-FHT06D10. The sequence continues at coordinate 244,764 of NZ_JBXALN010000005.1, forward strand.
AGGTGCTGAAGGCATCGGGAGAGGATTGTTTGACCCTGGAAACAACAAAGCCCTCGCATCGCTGCGAGGGCTTTGTTTTGTATGGTGCGGCACCAGGAGTCGAAAATTACCATAACAACATGAATAATAATGGTTTCCTTTTTAAAGGTTCGGTCGTGTATCCCGAAAACTATCCTCAAGCATCCGCCCGGTCGGTCACAGACGCGAGGAAAGACAAACCTGGATCGAAAAAAATCACCATGCCTCCCATATGGGGCAGTCTCTCGCGCATGCATGGTTGGGGCCCGGCTCTCGGGGGCAGCGGCAGCAAGCGGCCCGAAACGGAACCAGATAGGCATGGAGCAGATGGCTGCGTCGACTCGCGTCATGAGTAGGTCGCCGACGAGGTGATACCGCTTATCGCCCCGTTAGGATTTCATAGCTGAAAGTTACCGCTGAGGGAACGTGTACCGCAGCATTGACCTCAAGCTGCACTCCTTCGATCTTCATGATGCACAAAGCCCCTATTAAATTCATCATTACAACGCTTTGTCCCACGACTGGCTCTACGAATCGCCCTTGTCTCAAAAAAGTCTCAACGGTGCGCGGATCGAAATCGGAAGTCGTGACCAGTCCGACAGCCTTGAGGTCACTATCGATGTATACGTAGACCCCATCACTACCTCGATCGCTGAACTCTACTTTGAACTCGTACTCCCCGTGACCCAATGTGTAGTGTTTGTGGTCTTTGTAGGGAAAAGTGATCCGGTCTTTCAGTGCCGGGTTTGCATAGTTTGCTGGATCGCGCATCGCATCGATTCGCTCAATCCGCGCCATACGTTCAAGTAACACTGCTGCCGAGAGCGCATGCGCTTTGTCGGCTGGCAACCCCTCTATCCATCGCCAGAGATCGTCCATCTGTTCAATCCCAGGGAAGTTATTCAGGTCCGGCTTTGAGTTGAAGTTGAACCCCTTGGGTCCCCGATCAATTAACCAGGCAGGCAAACTAAACCGAGGGTTATTCACGAAAAGAACTGAAAGCCAAGAGACCGGTTGTTCTTCAAATACGCTCCTGATCCACTGGTTTTCGATACCGACTCCTGACCCGGGATGTTGGTCTGCACGTTCAACATAATTCTCGTCGATAATCAGCAGTACCCGATCAGCTTCCGTAACTTCTCGCATGAAACCGCTTAAGCTAGCTCCGTATTCCACGGCACTATCAATCTGCACCGTATAACCGAGCAATCGTAATTGAGTTGCTAATAGCCTAACCCATTCACGGTGAGCGCCCGATGTCCAAGCGTACGAGATAAAAAGCTTAGTCTTCATACGCTACACTCCTATGAGAAATAAAGTTATAAATGATTTTTAGGATGAACGGCTCAAATATCACCGTCAGTTTCACGCTGCCAGTCTATAAACTACTCGCCACCTTGTACAGCCTTGCTTGGGCCATAAGTACGGAAAAAACAGGGATAGACCACGATTGATTTAGCGTCTATATATTTATTTGAGCCAGGAACCATGTCCTGTCCCCGAATTAGTCTTGATCCTAGTGGATGGAGGTCGTTGTAGAGGGCACTCTAGATAATCAAAACTGGACTCCGAAATTCCATTTAAGAGTAATATCCGGTGTTGTTATCTTGTTTCTCAGCAACTGCATCGCTGAATCAGCAGCCTTAAAGCAATCATCAGGCAGGCAGACGGCTGTGACGGGCTGGTGCATCAGCACATTTCGTACACGATCTCGGAGATCATCTATAGCTCCGTATTGAGCAGAGCTAATGATACTGTCCTTTTCTAGGTCAATCAGGATTTCATATATTGTAGGTTTTTTGGCTTTTTTACCTTTTACTTTTAGTAGCCATAGCTCTTTAGCTACAGACTCGATCACAAACCAAAGCATTGTAAATGAACCTCTAAAATCGTGATTTTGGTATGCAGATTTGGCCCTAGCGATGAACGCAAGACGTTTAATCAATACAGGATCATCAACGGCTTTCTCAAATTGTTGTAGGGCAGCGCTTATGGTGGTTTTTTTAACTTTGGTAAAGTTCGACCATGTTCCAATGTCGTGATGGGTCACGTGTGCCCCATCCATTACTAGAGATGTACATCTTGCTGCCATTAGAGATATATTATTTGAATGGCTTTTTCGTACAGGTATGCCTCCCCAGAACCCTACTCGACAAGTGTTTGCAATTGAAACTGCGGAAAAAGAAATTTCACCGGAGTCCAGGCATTTTATAGACTCTGACTCTATAAATAACTGCATTACATTTGCATAATCCATATGCTCGTCCCACCATTGAACGGCCTGATTTATTTGGTCTGGATCACTCATTGGCGGTCTTGTTTTGGCAAGTTCTGTCATTCGAAGGAGCATCATTCCATCAATGCATACAGCCGCAGAGAATTTTCCCGTGTGATGCCAGATGACGGGTTCCGGAATTATACCTCTAAGTTTTTTACGCTCGACTTGGTCATCAAAATCAATCAATTCCTCAACCCAAAAGCCTTTCTCATCGTAGAATCCAATAAAATCTTCAATCCCATCGTTCATTGACTCTAAGTTCAAAATTAACATCCATAAAAGTTCACGTGTAAAAACGTAAAAAACGTGGTCACAAAAAAAACGGGGTCAGACCATGGTTTTCGTTATTTAACTGAAAACGTGGTCTAACCCCTATTCCCGCGTTGTCACCTATGATTCAGCCTTTACTGATCTTGATTGCATCTGAAATCCAACTTTCTATGTTATTTTTAATATCGTTATAAGCATCTGAAGCTTTTGGGGTGATACAAGGAGGTGTTTTGGATACGCCATTCCGTTTGTATGTAAAGTGATCGAGAGGGTTTTTTCCTTTTTTACCAACTCCGTCGTTAGGGTCCTTGAGATCGTTTACATGTATCGCGAGCAAACCTTTTTTGTCATTCCATGCTTTTTTGATCTCATGCTTGACCCAAGGCCGTTCAGAAGTTTTTTCACCCACTAGAACAACCACGCAGTCACAGTCTTTCATTTTGCTATCGATCCAATCTTCAATAGCTTTGTCTCCTTTCTTTTTAACAGTCTCCCAATCGTTGGCTTCTACAGGCTGATTGCTTTCTAATGCGCCAATGTTACGCACTAGTTGGGTTCTCATTACGTCATTGTCAAAGTGGAAACTATAAAAAACTTTCGTCTTGGCCATTTTATTTTCCTAGGCGTTGGATGATGTTAATGGTTTTTTTGATTATTTCATGTTGTGTAAGTTTTTCGTCGTTTAGTTCCTTTATTAACGGATAAATCCAAGTGTTTGTTCCGAAATATTTAGTCGGATTTTCTTCCAGTTGTGAAGTTATGATTTTTGCCATATATCCTGTTGCTCCGATAGGGATCGGGATGACGCCATTACCAATCGCAATCTCAAACTCTCGCATTACGCCATTTGCTGGAATGATAGTGCCGTTATCACTTTTTTTATTTCCGAAAATGAAGAGTGCGATCCCCGACAGCGCGATCATTCTTTGGCGATAATCTTCCCATAGGTCGGCGAGATTTTTGTTGTTAGTCTCAAATTGTGGGAAAGGCCTAACAATCAATTGGTCTTCTGAGAATTTTTCAGGGGCAGAGTAGATTGCCTCAAGCGCACCGTTTATTACTGCGCTCCCGACTCCCCATCCAAAACCATTTACAATTCGTAAATTACTGATGATGAGCTTTTTGCTTAGTTCGTGAATAAAAGATTGCGCTTCAGATCTTTGCCAGTCGCCATATTCCTCGGCACTTCCTGATATGAATATAGTTTTCTTTCTGAAACGTATTTCTATCTCCTTAAGTATCTCTGTTATGGTTTCGTATTCGTCTACGAGTACCGTCTGAATTTTATATCTTTTCAGGTCGTTTATTTTAAGTTCTTGTTTTCGGGTTTTATATTTAAATGTTTCGTCGCAGTCATTGCTAAGTCGACTTTCACGTTTCATGAAGCAGTAATGTTGTTTGTTGCTGCTGGTACGAAGCCTGCTTAAAACATAGTCTAAGTTTGGATCGGTGAAGCTGAAGCCGATAAAAAGAAATGTCTTTGATATTAAATCGCCGCTCAGAGCTGTGATGAACTGCTCATGTGTCTTGTAGTATTCTTCATACTGCTCCTTTGCAATTATTGCCTTGGAAGGAGAGCTTGCATCTCCATGCATCTTGTAAACGACAACATCTCGTTTAGGTTTAGTGTTCGCTAACTGATCCACTTCATGCTTTATATCAACAACTTTAAGTGCTTCTTTAAGGCTGTCTTCGATCAATGTGTCATAATTTGTTGTCCAATATGTAGGTATTGGGAGTCTTGCAAGTATTTTATGGTTGATCGAGCTTTCAGCTTGTTCGGAAAACTCCTCAAGGATTTTTTTGGTTATTCCTGCCTTGCTGGCTCGGTGATTTACATGGTATTGCGCAAGTGAAATTAAGTCGTGTTCATCATCAATTTTTAAACCAAGTTCGTCCGCGATGTCCCTTAGTAGTTCTTTCCAATCTACATAACCTGAACTTTTTGACATCCCTGCGCCAGCAAAGATAGCAACGTTCTTTTCGGCAATATCCTTCACAAACTCTTTTATGAAGGCCTCAATTTCGTGATCGAAAGCCATGTTGTTCTCGTTGTTGAAAGTTGACTGGGTTTAAGTTTTCATCACAGCGCTGACTCGACAATCTTTTGTGTGATGTGTTTGGGTGTGCGGGGTTTTAATCTTTTGCGCGCTAATAGTGTTAAATATGCTTAAACTTATCGGGCTAAGTTTTATTGGCTTTTGTCTGCCTGAAAAAAATCAACAGTAAGTTGAGGCTTACGCGGTTCTATGCGTTGTTCTGCATGGCAGACAAAAAAAATTCCGAAGACTGGGAAGCGGTAAAAATGTACACATTGACGTCCTTGTCGCAACCAGCAGCAAGCCAGTGGGTGGCACTATGCTATCCGCGTCTGGGCTGCTCGAATAGGTACCTAGACTAAAGAAAGGCTAATGATCTACCTCAAATTGTAAGACGAGGAACACGTACTCTGAAAAATCTGGCCAGCCTCTCCACCACAAGGAGGTGGGGAGGCCGGCCGGATGATTCTCAGATCTATTTTTGGAAGAAAAGGGGACGAAGAAAAGGGCAGATCTATTCTTAGCCCTCTGCCTGTGCCGTTTTCTGACCTTCGCTTAGCGGATGAGCTGCCAGGATTTTCCGAGGCGATGGGTGAGTAATTGCGTGGTCAGCAAGTAGTAATAGCGCGTCGATTCAGTGCGCTGGTTTAGGTGGTGATTCAAAAACCACTCAAGGTGTTTTCTCTGCCAAGTCCATGGATTGTCGCGTTGCCAGCGCTCAGCTATAGCTGTTTGGATAGTCTTCGCCTGACGAAGGTGACGTTGGCGTGTTGCATGTGACCCAGTCAGGGCGCCCGCCAGGAACAGCGCCATATCGAATGGCTTGCTCATGCTCGCCCCCCAATGTAAGCCGATATCACATCCATACGGCCGTGTCCGAGTTCATCGCTGATTTGTACTCGGGCTGCCTGATCGAGGCGTCGATCGAGTTGGTAGTTACGGCCACCGTTGACGGGCGCGGGATAATGAGTGATTTGTTCATAGCGTTCGCACGCATAGGCCGCCCGCAAGTCGTGAAAGCCTTTGAGGTTAAGCGTATGTAGGATATCCCTTGCGGGGCGCACGATTCGCTGTTGAAAATCGAGGTAGCTTTCGTTCGGTGCAAGCAGGTTGCGGCTACCGTCGGGCGAGATCTGTTCGGCAAACCTCAGTGCATCACGAATATGATCATCTGCCGTAATCCAGCGAGGTGCCGATGCACCTGAGCGGCCACCTTTGGTGCCATCCTGGATGTTGATCTTTCCGTACTGTTCGGCCTCACGTTTTAGACGTGGTAGGTCGGCCAAAATGGCCTCACGTAAGCGCATGCCGGTGGCTCGCGCTAATTGAGCGATGGCCGCGGCACGCGGCTGCTGGTGTGCGCAAAGCACCTCTACGACCCTCTTCACATGTTCGCGGTCTTGGCCTTGCGGCGCCGAACGACGAACACTGGTGCGCCGCATTCCTAGCGCCTTGCTCGGACTCGGTACTTTCACATACTGATCACCGCGAAGCGCTGCCAGGGTCCGATTGACGCTGGACAATCGGTTTTGCGCAGTGGCGATGGCGAGATCGCTGCGCTCAACCAGGTGACGCAGATGCTCCGCGTAATCTAGCAAGGTCTGCCGATCAATCTGCCGTGCGTCATTAATTCCCGGGCCATCCTCCGACCGACACCAGCGTACAAACGCCAGCCAACGATCACTGTGTGCTTTGACCGTCGCGTAATGCCCGCCGCCAAACAGATCACGTAGCGCCTGCGGCCCGGCATAACTCAGTTGTCGGCCACAGCCAAAATTTCGTCCATCCCGTCTACCTACCAATGCCATGATCAAACTCCTCTCGAAGCCAAAATTTTTAAAACCTTCCTCACGTCATCCCGCCAAGAATGCTGAGTGTTATCAGGGATCGAGGCCCCTGCGACCTGTGAGGGTGTCCACTGACGCGGGACTGACGGCTCTTTACGACCGGGAGCTTGGGCACCTCATGACCTGGCCTCCTGAACACTTCAGATGACGTGGGCGGGTGGAGGCTGCACTGGCTGACGAGACCGGCGCCGCGAGATCCTGAGTCAGGTGAACGCAGTGAAGCGATGACCGGGGCATGCCTGACTGTCAGTCAGGTGCAGTCCGTTCCCTGGGCTGCGGCACCATCATCTGCATCGCTGTTGCTGGTGACTTCGGTGTTTGTCACGCCGATTGTCACGAGGGGGAATGCCGCAAAGCCTTGTACGAGGTGGCCTGCAGCAGTGGTAGGAGCGCCCGTCTCTTTCCAGGAGAAAGAGACGGGCGCAGGTTGGCGCAAGGAATGGCCAAGCGGATAGGTTGCTTCAGGGCAGCTATGCAAGGGGATGAGTTGCCGCAGTGGGCACACTGGTAAAAGTAGGCATCCATCACATCGCTGTGACCGTGCGAGCCGCCGGACGCTAATCGCACTTTGGGAGAACCACCACGGTGTGGCATAGCCTTAAAGGTTCTGGCTACCTGGGTTGCTGTCAACGACAGCGCTTTACCCGATCTTTTCTACGCCTGTGGATAATTCGGGTCAAGGCTCGAATTTTTGGGAGTTCTGGGGCTGTGGATGAAATTATCTACCGGTGGAAATCTGTGGTTTTCCACAGAAAGTTGCGTGGACTTTAGATTTTTTAAGTGAGGTCCATCCAAGCAGGGCGGCTTTGCAGCCCTGCTTGGATGGACCCGCGTGGACAAGCGGATCACTGAGATATGAAGACCGAGCGCTTACTCGGTTGCGCCACGTTTTGCTTTTAGGCGAGTGACGTTCGCTCCGGTCTGATTTGCGAATTCGTGTGGAGTGACATGCTCCTGTCAATTTGCGGGGGTAATGCGCCTGCTTTGGGTGGAAACGGTCAGAGAGAGTTCTTAATCTGTGACTGGATGACATGGTGATAGGCACTGTGATCTCAAAAGGAGCATATCAATGAGACCGAGTTTCTTTCTGGACGATGAAGATGAAGCCATCGCCAAGAGCTATTTCAAGAAGGTTAATAGCATTGGTTTTGTTTGTGTCGGTTTGGCGTTGACGATAATCACAATGCCTCATCCCGAGCGCGCCGCATGGTTTGTCTTCGCGGTAGCGATCATTTATGCGTTTAGCCACGGCGATGGTTACAGGAAGATTGTTGCCAGCTATTTGTTGCGTCATAAAGGATTCGGCGGTGGTATTCGTTTGGTGTTGAAAGTAGCTCTCTTCGTGTTGGGCACAAGTCTGTTGTCTGGGATTGGGCTTCAGATCTTGACGCCTGAGGTTTTAGGCATCCTCCCATAGCAGGACTGTCTCAGTGACCTGGGTAGCGGATTCAATCATTGATCCGCTTCACCTTCATCCGGGTAACATTCACCCCAATCTGATTAGCGAACTCATGCGGAGTGACATGCTCTTCACGGTTGGCCTCCAGGTACCGGCTCCACCAGTTCATGATCAGCCTGCGCTCCTCGATGAACTCGGCCTTGTGGATGTAAGCGGCGCGGACGTTGTTGCGTTCCTTGTGGCTCATCTGCCTTTCAATGGCGGTCTCGGACCACAACCCTGACTCAATCAGTGCGCTACATGCCATCGAGCGGAAGCCATGGCCACAGATTTCGGTTTTGGTGTCGTAACCCATATTTCGAAGCGCGCTGTTCACCGTGTTCTCAGACATCGGTTTCGACGGGTTGGCATCGCCCGCAAATACCAGGTCGAATTCGCCGGTGAGGATGCGGATCTGTTCAAGCAGGGTCACGGCTTGCGGCGATAAGGGTACAAGGTGGATGTCCCCGGCCATCTTCGTACCTCTTGTTGAAAAGGGTACTCCGTCCAGCGCGGGTCGAGTGTCCGGTATCTCCCAAGTGCCGCGCTTGAGGTCGAACTCGCTCCAGCGGGCGAAGCGTAGTTCGCTCGAGCGGACAAACACATGTAGAGAGAGCATGACTGTCAGCCGAGTCAGAGTTCGTCCTTTGTAGGTGTTGATGCGCTCCTGCAATTCAGGCAGGCGCGATAAGGGTAAAGCTGGGCGGTGCACTACCCTCGGGGCTTTGATCAAACCTTCAAGGTCGGAGGCAGGGTTTGCTGCGATCTGTCGAGCACGTTTCGCCTCGCGCATGATGCTTTGCAGGTAGTTTTGTACCCTTAACGCGACGTCAATCGTGCCACGCCTCTGGATTGCTTCCAGAGGTTGCATTAAGTCGTGAGTGTCTAGGTCGACAATGGCGCGATCACCGATCAGTGGAAGAACATGGGTTTTGAGACGGCTAAGAACCGTCTTGGCATGGCCCGGAGCCCATTTGGCAGACATCGCTTTGTGCCAGTCCAGGGCAGCGTCCTCAAAGGTTCGGCCTCGGATTGTGGCTTGCGTCTTGGCTTGATGTTTGGACTCGATGGGGTCGATGCCTTCCGCCAGCATCCGCTTGACCTCCAGCCGCTTCTTGCGCGCATCGGCGAGGCCGACCACGGGGTAATTGCCAAACGAGGTCAGTCCTTCACGACCATCAGGTTTTACATACCTGAAACGCCAGCCTTTGCGGCCATTGGGTTGGACTAGAAGGTAGAGGCCGTCACCGTCGAAAAGCTTGTAGGCGCGGTCGGTGGGCTTGGCTGAACGGCAAGCCGAATCGGAGAGTGGGGCAGTGGTGCGCGACATAAGGGTACTCCTCCCTTTATCGAATGACCTTACCCCTATCTTTATCCTTAAAACGGCTGGTATCCATAAGATTTTGGCGGAATCCGACGGAACGCCAAAACGAAAAAACCCGCCAGAAGGCGGGTTTTTCGGGGGGTTTCAGAGATTTTGAAAGCCTTCTCTGGAACCTTGTATGGTGCCGGCACCAGGAGTCGAACCCGGGACCTACTGATTACAAGTCAGTTGCTCTACCAACTGAGCTATACCGGCGTGTCAGGGCGACGATTATAGCGATTGGCGGGCTTCTGTAAACCCCTGAAATCTGACTATTTTTGCGAAGCGCTCAGGGCCGCGTCCGCTGGCAAACGATTGGCTGGCCCTCCTCAGGAGCCTTGCGCTATCGATTCGGCGAGGATGCACAGCAACTCGAACATCAGGGTCGCGCCCACCAGGGCGGTGGCGCCGCCGACGTCGAAGGGCGGCGAGACTTCCACCACGTCGGCGCCGACCAGGTTCAGGCCGCGCAGGCCGCGGATCATCTGCTGGGCCTGGAGGGTGTTCATGCCGCCGATCTCCGGGGTGCCGGTGCCGGGGGCGAAGGCCGGGTCGAGCACGTCGACGTCGAAGCTGATGTAGGTCGGGCCGTCGCCCACCACGCGCCGGGCTTCGGCCAGGGTGGCTTCGACGCCGATGTCGGCGAACTCTTCCATGTGGATCACGCGAATCCCGCAGTCCCGGGCGAAAGCCTCGTCGTCGGCGCTGTAGATCGAACCGCGAATGCCGATCTGCACCGTGCGCTTGGGGTCCAGCAGGCCTTCTTCGATGGCGCGGCGAAAGGGCGTGCCGTGGGTGTAGAGGTTGTCGCCGAAGTAGCGGTCGTTGGTGTCGGAGTGGGCATCGAAGTGCACCATGCCGATGGGGCGGTGGCGGGCCAGGGCGCGGAAGATCGGCAGGGTCACCAGGTGGTCGCCACCCACCGCCAGGGGCACGGCGCCGGCCTGGTGCAATTGGCTGAAGAAACCTTCGATCTGTTTCAGCGAATCCAGCAGGTCGATGGGGTTCACCGGTGCATCACCCAGGTCACCGACCCGGACCAGGTCATAAGGGGCGATGCGGCTGACATGGTGCACCTTGCGCATCAGGCTCGACTGGTTGCGCACCTCCCGCGGGCCGTGGCGGGCACCGGCACGGTTGGTGGTGCCGCCGTCCCAGGGCACGCCCACCAGGGCGATCTGCACCTGGGCCGGGTCGTTGAACAGCGGCAGGCGCATGAAGCTTGGAATGCCGGCGAAGCGTGGGACCAGGGCGGCATCCACGGGTTGGGGAAAGGGCTTGGACATGGCGGGGTTCCTTGTTCGCTGTGAAGGATTTATTCGGTGGCGCTGCGCAGTGCCGGTGCCGCCCGGCTTGTCAGGCTGACGCCGACAAAGGTCAGCAGGCTGACCCCAAGCCCGTAGTAGATCGGGGTGTTGGCGAGAATGCCGTCGCGGACCATGAACGCGATCACCGTCAGGCTGCCGGTGAGCATGCAGGCGATGGCGCCCCTGGCCGAGGCGCGGCGCCACAGCAGCGCGCCCATGATCGGCACCAGCAGGCCGCCCACCAGCAGGTTGTAGGCGATGCTCAGCCCGGCGATCACGTCGTTCACCAGGCACGCCATCAACAGCATCGCCGCCCCCAGCCCGAGGGTGATCCAGCGGCTGCTGGCCAGGTGGTTTTCCCCGCCCCGGGTAAGGAAGCGGCTGTAGATGTCTTCCTTGAGCACCGTGGCCGAAGCCAGCAGGCAGGCGCTGGCGGTGGACATGATGGCGGCCAGGGCAGCGGCCACCACCAAGCCGCGCAGGCCGGCGGGCAACACGCTGCGGGTGATTTCGGCGAAGGCGTTTTCCGCCACCGCCAGGTCCGGCAACAGCAGCTTGGCGGCGGCCCCCACCAGGGCGCAGGCGGCGCCATAGAACATGCAGTAGATCCCGGCGCCGAGCCCGGCGTAGCGCACCACGCTTTCACTGCGGGCGGTGAACAGCCGCTGCCAGATGTCCTGGCCGATCAGGGCGCCGAAGAAGTACAGCAGGAAGTAGGTGAGGATGGTGTCCAGGCCGATATTGCCCAGCTCGAAGAAGCCCGCCGGCAGGTTGGCCTGCAAGGCTTCCAGGCCGCCGGCCTGGCCCAGGCTCATGGGCAGCAGGACGCCGAAGATCCCCAGGGTCATGATCACGAACTGGATGATGTCGGTGAGGGTCAGCGACCACATGCCGCCGATCACCGAGTAGAAGATCACCAGGCCGCCGCCGCAGAGGATCGCGGTGATCCGCGGGATCTCGAACACCACTTCGGTGATCGAGCCGATGGCGATGGTGGCGGTCACCGCCACCATCAGGTCGTAGGCCACCATCACGCAGCCACCGATCAGCCGCGAGGACGCCTGATAGCGCTGCTCCAGGATCTGGGTCACGGTAAAGACCCGCAACTGGGCGATCTGCCGGGAGAACACCAGGCTCAGCACGATGATCCCCAGGCCCAGCATGAACACCAGCCACAGCCCGGAAATGCCGTAGCTGTAGCCCAGGCGCACCGAGCCTATGGTGGAAGCGCCGCCGAGCATCACTGCCGACAGCGTGCCCAGGTACAGGGCCGGGCCCAGGCGGCGCCCGGCCACCAGAAAGTCATCCTGGCTTTTCACTTTGCGCATGCCCCACCAGCCGAGGCCGGCCATCAGCAGGACGTAGATCGCCATTACCAGATAATCGAGTGCCATAACCGTCGCTTCCTTTTGTTTTTGTTGTTGAAGGCAGGTCGGCGCAGCGTAGGTGGCAGGGGTTGCCGGGTACATCCCGGCGGGCACAAGCTGGCTTGTGTTTTGTGGAAAGTGCCTGGGTGGCAGTGAAGGCTGCGGGCACTTGGCCGATAGCCTGTGCGGGCCCGGTGGCCGCCTCAGTCAAAGGAAACTTCAGTGATGAATCTCGCAACTCCGACCCTGCTGGCCGCGTTGGCGTTGCTCGGCGCTTGCAGTGTCAAACCGGTACAGCCCTATTCGGAACCGCCCCTGAGCGTGCCGACCGCGCAGTTGCGGGTGATCACCAACGGCGAGGTGCGCGGGGACGCCTATGCCGGGTGCCTGGGGGACAGCAAGCGCCTGGCCAAGGCCGGGCGTTTCGGCAGCGATCAACAGGCCAACATCAACTACCCGCAGTTCCCGGTGCAGCCCCGGCAGATCGACATGCTGCCCAGGTTCGCGCCGAAACTGCCGGCCTACGCAGGGGCGATCCGCAGGGGCGAGGGCGCCTACAACGAGATCGCCACCGAGTACCGGGTACCGGCGGGCCGGCCTTTCCTGCTGGAAGGCGGGGGCGTGGCGGCAGGTGGCTATGGCAGCACCTACAGCACCTGCCCCGAGGTGAGGAAGGTGGTGCTGTTCGAGCCGGGCAAGAGCTACGAGGCCTATGTCGGCCTGAACTACATCCCCCAGGCGAACGGCGAAACCGCAGCCATGTGTGCCTTTGCGGTGTACCAGTTGTTGCCCCTGGGCAAGCCGGGAGCGGTCATGCCTATGGCGGTCCAGGCCAAGCCGCCGGTGGACAGCAAGTGCCCGGGTAGCTGAGCCGTTGGACGGTAGCCCCGGCCTGGGGTAGCAGGCCGGGGGTGAGGGCAGGTCTAGGCCTCCCAGCCCGCGTCGCGCACCGCCTGCTGCACGAGTGGATGCAGTTCGGCCCCTTGCTGCTCGGTCTGCCAGGCCAGCAGTTCCTTGCGCATGCCTGGGGTCCAGAACATCTGCATGTGGTTGCGCACGCTGAGCACGGCCTGCACCTGGTCCGGCTCATTGGCGAAGTACGAGGCGATCTGGTTGGCCATCTTGATCAGGTTGGCGGTGCTCATCGGCGCACCTCCGCCTTGCCGCCCCGGGAGCGGCCACGCTTGTCCAGCAGGCGATGCTGCTCTTCGCTGAATGCCTGGTAGCGCTTCTGCCATTCGGAAGGGTGGTAGACGCGGCTGACTTCCACCGCGGTGACCTTGTATTCCGGACAGTTGGTGGCCCAGTCGGAGTTGTCGGTGGTGATCACGTTGGCCCCCGATTCGGGGAAGTGGAAGGTGGTGTAGACCACCCCCGGTGCCACCCGCTCGGTGACCCGGGCCCGCAGCACGGTCTGCCCGGCGCGGCTGCCGATGCCCACCCAATCGCCTTCGTTGATGCCCCGGCTCTCGGCATCGGTGGGGTGGATTTCCAGTCGGTCCTCGGCGTGCCAGGCGACGTTGTCGGTACGCCGGGTCTGGGCGCCGACGTTGTACTGGCTGAGGATGCGGCCGGTGGTCAGCAGCAGCGGGTAGCGACCGTTGACCTTCTCGTCGGTGGGCACGTAGCCGGTGAGCATGAAGCGCCCCTTGCCACGCACGAACTCGTCGATGTGCATGGTCGGCGTGCCGTCCGGCGCGGCGTCGTTGCACGGCCATTGCAGGCTGCCGTGGCGGTCCAGGCTGGCGTAGCTGACGCCGGTGAAGGTCGGGGTCAGGCGGGCGATCTCATCCATGATTTCCGAGGGATGGCTGTAGTGCATCGGGTAGCCCAGGGCCGCGGCCAGGGCCAGGGTGCCTTCCCAGTCGGCCTTGCCGCCCAGCGGTTCCATGACCTTGCGCACCCGGGAGATGCGCCGTTCGGCGTTGGTGAAGGTGCCGTCCTTTTCCAGGAACGAGCTGCCCGGCAGGAACACGTGGGCGAACTTGGCGGTTTCGTTGAGGAAGATGTCCTGCACCACCACGCATTCCATGGCCGACAGGGCCGCGGTCACGTGCTGGGTGTTGGGGTCGCTCTGGGCGATGTCCTCGCCCTGGCAGTACAGGCCCTTGAAGCTGCCGCCCAGGGCTGCTTCGAACATGTTGGGAATGCGCAGCCCGGGATCGGCCTGCAGGGTGACGTTCCAGGCCTGCTCGAACTGCTGGCGCACCACCTGGTTGGAGATGTGCCGATAGCCCGGCAGCTCGTGGGGGAAGGAGCCCATGTCGCAGGAACCCTGGACGTTGTTCTGCCCTCGCAGCGGGTTCACGCCCACCCCTTCGCGGCCGATGTTGCCGGTGGCCATGGCCAGGTTGGCGATGCCCATGACCGAGGTGCTGCCCTGGCTGTGCTCAGTGACCCCCAGGCCGTAGTAGATCGCCGCGTTGCCGCCAGTGGCGTAGAGGCGGGCAGCGGCACGGATATCGGCGGCGGGCACGCCGCAGATGGCGCCGAGCACTTCCGGCGAGTTGTCCGCGCGGCTGACGAAGGCGCTCCACAGGGCGAAGGCCTCGGGCTCGCAGCGGGCGCTGACGAACTCCTGGTCGACCAGCCCTTCAGTGACTATCACATGAGCCAGGGCATTGAGCATGGCCACGTTGGTGCCCGGGCGCAGGGCCAGGTGCAGCTCGGCGCGGGCGTGCACCGAGTCCACCAGGTCGATGCGCCGCGGGTCGATGACGATCAGCTTGGCCCCTTCACGCAGGCGCCGTTTGAGCTGGGAACCGAACACCGGGTGCGCGTCGCTGGGGTTGGCGCCCATCACCAGGATTACGTCGGCCTGCATCACCGAGTCGAAGCTCTGGGTCCCGGCGGATTCTCCCAGGGTCTGCTTGAGGCCGTAGCCGGTGGGCGAGTGGCAGACCCGGGCGCAGGTGTCGACGTTGTTGTTGCCGAAGGCCGCCCGCACCAGCTTCTGCACCAGGTAGGTTTCCTCGTTGGTGCACCGGCTGGAGGTGATGCCGCCGATGGAGTCGCGGCCGTACTTGAACTGGATGCGCCGCAGTTCGCTGGCGGCGTAGGTCACTGCTTCGTCCCAGCTGACTTCCTGCCACGGGTCGCTGATGTGCTTGCGAATCATCGGCTTGGTGATGCGGTCCGGGTGGGTGGCGTAGCCCCAGGCGAAGCGGCCCTTGACGCAGGAGTGGCCGTGGTTGGCCTGGCCGTTCTTGTCCGGAACCATGCGCACCAGCTGGTCGCCCTTCATCTCGGCGCGGAACGAGCAACCCACGCCGCAGTAGGCGCAGGTGGTGATCACCGCCCGCTCCGGCTGGCCCATCTGCACCACGCTCTTTTCCATCAGGGTGGCGGTGGGGCAGGCCTGCACGCAGGCGCCGCAGGACACGCATTCGGAGTCCAGGAAGTTGTCGCCACCGGCCGCCGCAACCCGGGATTCGAAGCCCCGGCCGCTGATGGTCAGGGCGAAGGTGCCCTGGGTTTCCTCGCAGGCGCGCACGCAGCGGTTGCAGACGATGCACTTGCTCGGGTCGTAGTCGAAGTAAGGGTTGGAGGTGTCTTTCTGATCCTGCAGGTGGTTGGCGCCGTCATAGCCGTAGCGCACTTCCCGCAGGCCCACCTGGCCGGCGACGGTCTGCAGTTCGCAGTTGCCGTTGGCCGAGCAGGTCAGGCAGTCCAGGGGGTGGTCGGAGATGTACAGCTCCATCACGTTGCGGCGCAGGGTCGCCAGTTTCGGCGTTTGCGTATGCACCACCATGCCTTCGCTGACCGGGGTGGTGCAGGAGGCCGGGTAGCCGCGCATGCCGTCGATCTCCACCAGGCACATGCGGCACGAGCCGAAGGCTTCCAGGCTGTCGGTGGCGCAGAGTTTGGGAATGGTGGTGCCCATCAGGGCCGCGGCGCGCATCACCGAGGTGCCCTGGGGCACGCTGATGCTGCGCCCGTCGATGTTCAGGCTGACCTGCACCTGGCTGTCGCGGGCCGGGGTGCCGAAGTCCACGGCATTGAGATCGATATCTGTGGCTGGGTCGAAAAGAGTGATCATTGCTCGGCCTCCGAGGGCGCCAGACCGAAGTCGGCGGGGAAGTGCTTCAGGGCGCTGGCCACCGGGTAGGAGGTCATCCCGCCCAGGGCGCACAGCGAGCCGTATTGCAGGGTGTCGCACAGGTCCTTGAGGATCAGCGCCTGCTCATCGCGGCGGCCTTGATCGGGAGCGGCCAGCAGGCGGTCGATGACCTCCACGCCGCGGGTCGAGCCGATGCGGCACGGGGTGCATTTGCCGCAGGATTCCTCGGCGCAGAACTGCAGGGCGAAGCGCGCCATGCGGGCCAGGTCCAGGCTGTCGTCGGCCACCACCACGCCACCGTGGCCGAGCATCGCGCCCATGGCGGCGAAGGCTTCGTAATCCAGCGGCGTATCGAACTGCGAAGGCGGTACCCAGGCGCCGAGCGGGCCGCCGACTTGCGCAGCCTTCAGTGGCCGGCCGCTGGCGGTGCCGCCGCCATAGCCTTCCACCAGCTCGCGCAGGGTCAGGCCGAAGGCCCGTTCCACCAGGCCGCCGTGACGCACGTTGCCCGCCAGTTGGAAGGGCATGGTGCCCAGGGACCGGCCCATGCCGTAGTCGCGATAGAACGCCGCGCCCTTTTCCAGGATCAGCGGCACCGAGGCCAGGGTCAGCACGTTGTGCACCAGGGTCGGCTGGCCGAACAGGCCTTGCAGCGCCGGGATCGGCGGCTTGGCGCGGACGATGCCGCGCTTGCCTTCCAGGGAGTCCAGCAGGGCGGTTTCCTCGCCGCAGATATAGGCCCCGGCACCGACCCGCACTTCCATGTCGAAGGCCTGGCCGCTACCGCCGGCATTGGCCCCGAGGTAACCGGCATCCCGGGCGATGTCCAGGGCCTCGCGCAGGGTGGCCACGGCCTGGGGGTATTCCGAGCGCACGTAGATATAGCCGTAGCTGGCACCGACCGCGAGGCCGGCAATGGCCATGCCTTCGATCAGCAGGAACGGGTCGCCCTCCATCAGCATGCGGTCGGCGAAGGTGCCGGAGTCGCCTTCGTCGGCGTTGCACACCAGGTATTTCTGCTGCTGCGGCGTGTCGCGCACGGTGCGCCATTTGATCCCGGCGGGGAAGGCCGCGCCGCCACGGCCGCGCAGGCCGGAATCGAGCACCGCGGCCACGGTCTGCTCGCCGCCCAGGGCGATGGAGCGGGTCAGGCCCTCGAAGCCGCCGTGGGCCCGGTAGTCGGCCAGGGACAGCGGCCGGGTAATGCCGGCGCGGGCGAACAGCAGGCGTTGCTGGTTCTTCAGGTAGGGCAGGTCTTCGACCCGGCCCAGGGCCAGGGGATGGCTTGCGGCATCGCCTTGCAGGGCGTCCAGCAGCGCCGGTACGTCGGCGGCGCCCACCGGGCCGAAGCCCAGGCGCCCGTCCGGGGTATCGACTTCCAGCAGCGGCTCCAGCCAGTACAGGCCACGGGAGCTGGTGCGTTGCAGTTGCAGCGGCAGCTGGCGCTGTTCGGCCTGGGTGGCGATGGCCTTGGCCACTTCATCGGCGCCCACGGCGCGGGCCAGGGAATCACAGGGCAGGTAGAGGCTGGGCATCACGCGTCCTCCCGGCAGCTGTCGAGCAGCGCGTCCAGGCGCTCGGCGCTCAGGCGTGCATGCAACTGGCCATCCAGCTCCAGGGCGGGCGAGCAGGCGCAGGCCCCCAGGCAATACACCGGCCGCAGGCTGATGTTGCCATCGGCGCTGCTGCCGTGGTCGTCCAGTTGCAGGCGCTCGCGCAGTTGCGCCGCCAGTTGCTCGGCGCCGCGGCTCTGGCAGGATTCGGCGCGGCACAGGCGCAGGATGTGCCGCGCCGGCGGCGAGGTACGAAAGTCATGGTAGAAGCTGATTACCCCGCGAACTTCGGCCTGGCTCAGGTTGAGGCTGTGGGCTATTTCCGGGATGGCGGGATCGGGGATGTAGCCGAGCTCTTCCTGGATCTGGTGGAGGATCGGCAGCAGCGCGCCCGGGGAGTCTTTGTGGCGCTCCAGCAGGCGGTGGATCAGAGGCAGGTGCAGTGTTTCATCAGGCATACAGCATTCCTCACGGTCACGGACACACCTGGTGGTTGTCGGCTGTCCGAAAGTGTCGGCTGCGGCGCTGGTTGCCGCGTCACGGTAGCGCGGCGTTTCAGGCCGTTGGCCATGCACCCTGAATGGGCATCTTGTTGTACCCGGCGCGGTCGTTGCCGCACCTGTTCAGGGCATAAAGGGCAGCTTGACACGCTGCTTCTGGTTCATCTGCACGAAAGCGACTTGTTCGGTTCCATCTACGACCACCCATTGAGTCTAGAAGAGCCTGGGCAACCGGGTGGGCGAGCGGGGCACTATCGGATAAAACGCGGGGAGTGAGGGATGACTTCGGTCAGCTCGGAAGCGAATAGCCAGGGAGTAGGGTGGGCCCTGTGGCGAGGGAGCAAGCTCCCTCGCCACAGGCGCTAGGAGCGGGCGCGGCGCTGGGCGGCGTACTGCAAGGCCAGGCGGCCCACGAGTACCAGCAGGGTCAGGCCGATCAGCAGCACCGAGATCGCCGCCACGCTGGGGTCGACGTTATCGCGCAGGCCGCTCCAGATCCGCCGCGGCAGGGTGTTGACGTCGACACTGGTGATGAACAGGGTCACCGCCACTTCCTCCCAGGACAGGGCAAAGCTCAGCAGCGCGGTGGAGAAGATCCCCAGCTTGAGGTTCGGCAACATCACCAGGAAGGTGGTCTGCATCAGGCTCGCCCCCAGGTTGCGCGAGGCCAGTTCGATGCGCCGGTCCACCTGGCTCA
The DNA here is from genome assembly GCF_058799535.1 of Pseudomonas sp. GW822-FHT06D10. Lineage (NCBI taxonomy): Bacteria > Pseudomonadati > Pseudomonadota > Gammaproteobacteria > Pseudomonadales > Pseudomonadaceae > Pseudomonas > Pseudomonas sp. GW822-FHT06D10. The sequence continues at coordinate 263,501 of NZ_JBXALN010000005.1, forward strand.
GCGCCACCAGCATGGTCACCACGCCGTAGGGCACCACCATCACCACATGGGCGATCACCACCCCGGGCAGGGTGTCGTAGCCCCAGCCCGGGGCGATGCGCCCGAGGTTGGTTTCCATGAAGTACAGCACCAGCGCCGAGATCACCGGCGGAATGGCCATGGGCAGCAGCACCAGGCCGATCAGCAGGGTTGCCAGGCGCGAACGCAGGTACCAGATGCCGAGGCTGAAACTCACCGCCAGCAGGGTGGCGATCAGGCTGGTGGCGCTGGCGATGGCCAGGCTCTGGCCGATGCTCGACAGCCAGTCGGGGTTGCTCAGCAGCGCCTCGTAGTGGCGCAGCGACCAGTGGCCGTCGGGCATCGACAGGTAGCGTTTGGCGGTGAAGGAAACCGGGATCACCGTCAGCAGCGGGAACAGCATGAAGGCCATGGCGACCACGGCGATCAGCCGGGTACTCAGGGCAGTGCGATGTGTATTCATAGTGACCTCAACCCACCAGTCGATTGACACGGGTGATGCGCATCAGCAGCCAGATCAGCGCGCTGACCAGGGTCAGCAGCACCAGGCTCAGGGCCGCGCCCAGGCCCCAGTTGCTGGTCTGGAACATCTGCAGGAACACGTATTCGGCAATCATCACCGTCTGCCCGCCACCCAGCAGCACCGGGGTGATGAAGAAGCCCAGGCAGAACACGAAGACCATGATGAAGGCCCCCAGCAGCCCCGGCAGGGTCTGCGGCAGCAGCACCTGCCAGAAGGTGCGCAGGGCGCCGGCCCCCAGGCCGCGTGAGGCCAGCAACACCCGTTGATCCAGCTGGCGCATGCTCGACAGTAGAGGGAACAGGGCATAGGGGATCATGAAGTGCAGCATGCCGATCACCACCCCCAGTTCGTTGCGGGTCAGTTGCAAGGGGTGATCGATCCAGCCCAGGGACAGCAGGCTGTCGTTGACCACGCCGTTGCTGCGCAGGGCGATCAGCCAGCCGAAGGCCCGCACCAGCACCGAGATCCAGAACGGGATGAACACGCAGATCTCCACCATGCGTTGCCAGAACGGCGGGCTGAACACCCAGCAGTAGGCCAGCAGGTAGCCGATCACCAGGGCCAAGAGGCTCACGGTCAGGCACAGGCGCAGGGTGCGCAGGAGCATGTCGTGGATCGCCGGATCGGTTGCGATGCGCTGGTACTGCCCGAAGCCTGTCTCCGGCAGGGTGAAGCTCCAGCTCACCACGCCGAAGAACGGCAACAGGTAGAACACCACCAGCAGCAGCGGCAGCGGGAACAGCAGCAGGCTGCGTTCCAGGCGTGCGGTTCGGGTTGCACTCATGGTCGGCGGCTCATTTGGACAGGTGGGTCAGGTACTGCTCCAGGGTGCTGGAGTAGTGGTCGGCGTACCACTGGGTGTCGAGGAAGATCTGCTTCTTCATGTTGGCTTCGGAGGCGCAGTTGATCTCCCGCTGTTCGGCGCTCATCAGTTGCTGGGTGGCGGCGTTGGACGGGCCGTTGCCGAGGGCCTCGAACAGCTTCAGTTGCCCGGCCGGCTGCAAGGCGTGCTGGATGAACTGCATGGCCGGTGCGGTGCCCGCGGGGTTGCCCTTGAGCACGCCCCAGCTGCTGGCGTTGAGGAAGGCATGGTCGAAGCCCCACTTGATGCGGCCGCCGCTGTCTTCGTGGAGCAGGGTGGCGCGGGTGTGCCAGATGGCGCCCATGGAGGCTTCGCCTTCGATCATCAACTGCTGGCTTTCCGCACCCGAGCCCCAGAACGACAGGACATGGGGCTTGAGCTCATCGATCTTGCGCAAGGCGCGGGGCACGTCCAGCGGGTACAACTGCTCGGCGGCCACGCCATCGGCCAGCAGCGCGGCTTCGAGCATGCCGTTCATCCACTTGTAGAGGGTGCGCTTGCCGGGGAATTTCTCCACGTTCCAGAAATCCGCCCAGTCCTTGGGGCCGTTGTCGCCGAACTTCTGGCTGTCCCAGGCGATCACGTAGCTGAACAGGTAGCCGGCGATGCCGTGCTCGTGGGACAGCGACGGCGCCACCAGGTCCCGCTGCACCACGCTGTAGTCCAGGGGTTGCAGGACCTTGTCGCGGCCCAGGGTCATGGCGCTGTAGCTGTCCACGTCGACCACGTCCCAGCTCGGCCGGCCGCTGGCCAGCTGCGAACGGATGGCCCCTTCGGTGGGGCCGGCGCCGTCGATGCGCACCGGGATGCCGGTGCTCTTGGTGAAGCTGTCGGTCCAGGCGCTGCGAAAGGCATTGAGTGCGTCGCCGCCCCAGTTGACCACCACCAGGGGCTTGTCGGCGGCCCAACTGATACCGCTGCGCAATGCCAGGGGCACCGCCGCCAGCAGGCCCATTGCCTGGAGGAAGGTGCGGCGGCTGACCTGCCCGCCGCGGGCTTTTTCGATGAGGATTTCAATGCAGTCGCGTTGATGGTGCTGGCTCATGGGGCAAGTCCTCGCGAGGCCGGTGCAGGGCGCGCCGGCCGATTATTGTTATGGGAGAGCTGTGCGCGATGGGGGAGCGGCCGGCTCAGGCTTCCAGCAGGAAGCTGTGGCGTACCGGCCAGCTCAGCCACACCGGGGTGCCGCTGGGCAATCGGGCGCCGGGGTGGTCGCCGGGCACCGAGAGGTTCACCGGTGCCAGTTCCGGGCTGATGTTCAGCGCCAGGTGGGTGCTGGAGCCCTGGTACACCCGCTCGCCGAGGCAGGCGGGCAGCACGTTGTGCTCGCCGGCTTGCGGGCGCTCGGTGTGCAGGGTCATGTGTTCCGGGCGTACCGCCAGCAATTGCGGCTGGCTGCTGATTTCCCCGGACGTGGTGGCCTGCAGCGGGCTGTCGCCAAAGCGTCCGCTGGCCTGGCTGCCGTTGCGGGAAATGCCCTGCAGCGGGAACAGGTTCATCTTGCCCAGGAACTCGGCGACGAAGCGGTTGCGCGGGCGGTCGTAGATGGTTTCCGGGGTGTCGATCTGTGCCAGCCGCCCCTGGTTGAAGATGGCGATGCGGGTCGACAGCGCCAGGGCTTCACCCTGGTCATGGGTGACGAAGACGAAGCTGGTGCCGACCTGGCGATGAATGCGCTGCAGCTCGGTCTGCAGTTGCTCGCGCAGGTTCTTGTCCAGGGCCGACAGCGGTTCGTCCAGCAGCAACATGTCCGGCTCGAATACCAGGGCCCGGGCAATGGCCACGCGCTGTTGCTGGCCACCGGAAAGCTCGGACGGCTTCTTGTTCAGGTGAGCACCCAGGCCCACCACCTCGAGGATGTGCTTGACCCGGCGCTGGCGCTCCTCGGCCTTCACGCCTCGGATGCGCAACGGGTAGGCGACGTTGTCGGCCACGCTCATGTGGGGAAACAGCGCGTAGCCCTGGAACACCATGCCGTAGTTGCGTTTTTCCGCCGGGCGCCGGCTGATGTCCACACCGCGCTCCAGCAGCTTGCCGGCGCTGGGGGTGAGGAAGCCCGCGAGGATCATCAACAGGGTGGTCTTGCCTGAGCCCGAGGGGCCGAGCAGGGTGAGAAATTCGCCTTGGCGAACGTCGAGGTCGATGCCGTCCAGGGCAGTGAAGTTGCCGTAGAACTGGCTGATTCCTTGGGCGCTGAGTTGAGTCGAGGGACTGCTGGACACTACGGAGATCTCCCGCAAAGCCGGCCTGCGCTATGGAATTTTTATTGTCGGAACAGCAGGCGGTCGGCTCATTATTGTGAAAAGCAACGCCACATCAATGGAATAATTTTTGTCTCATTGGTGAGTGAAATTTCCCAGTCGCGAGCGCCTCAGGGTTCGCCGGAGGGGGCGTCCGAGATGTGCTGGGCGCTGGTCTGCAACTGGTTCTTCAACCAGGCGCTGAAGGCCTGGACCACCGAGCGCTCGGCCTTGGCCGGATCGATCACCAGGAAATAACCGCGCAGGGCGCTGATGCTGATGTCGAACGGACGCACCAGCAGCCCCCGGGCCAGGGCATCGCCGCTGAGCAGGTTGTCGCCGATGGCCACGCCCTGGGCGGCGATGCAGGCGGACTGCGCGCAATGGGCGTCGGAGAAGGTGATGCCGCTGTCGGCGTTGACCTGGCTGGCGCCCGCCGCTGCCAGCCAGACCCGCCAGTCGCTGGTGTCGCTCATGTGGATCAGCGGGAAGTCCTTGAGGTCCAGTGGGGTCTTCAGGCCGCCGATGGCGTTGATCAGGCGCGGGCTGCACACCGGCGAGAAGCGCAGGGTAACGATCTGCTCCACCAGCAGCCCCGGCCAGTCGCCGATGCCATAGGCGATGAACAGGTCGGCTTCGGCGTCGCTGGTGTCGTCCTGGGCCCGAGGGCTGACCACCTGCAGCTGCACCTGGGGGTATTGGCGCAGGAAGCCGTTGATGTGGTTGCACAGCCAGAAACTGGCGAACCCCGGGTTGCAGCTGATGCGCAATTTGCCCGACACCGCCAGGCCGTCGAAGCGCCGTCCGGCGTCCTGGATGTCGGCCAGGATGCGCCGCACTTCCCGGGCATAGCACTGGCCCTGGTAGGTCAGGCCGATGCCGCGTCCCACCCGTTCGGTGAGGGCAAAACCCAGGCTCTGTTCCAGGCTGATGATCTGGTGGCTGATGGCGCTGCGGGTCAGGCTCAGTTGCTGGGCGGCAGCAGTGACGCTGCCCAGCCGGGCGACCGCGTCGAGGGCGCGCAGGGCGGTGATCGAGGGGTAGCGCATACAACCTCCGGGTCAAGGGAACCTGTGTTCGACGGCGTTCGTATTCCGCACATAGTGCGGCGCAGTATGGGCCGACCTCTCGGCAAACTGGTCAATTTACTTTGACATTGCCGCCTAAAAAATTCGATTGATGTAATCGGCGCTTCACCAATACTGAGCCTCGATCCGGCCTTTAGCCGACCGGACAAGCCTAATAACAACAAGAGGTCCCGCAGGCCGAGTGGGGGCGCTGTGGCGTCCTGGCGCCGGCCGGCCGGAACCTGGATAACCAGGAGTGCCGCGGATGTCCCGTTACAAAGAATTCGCCATGGATTGGGTTGAACGCCACCGCCAGCAATTGTCGGACTGGCACCAGATCATCTGGCATTACGCCGAGCCGGCCTTTCGTGAATACAAGTCCAGCGCCTGGTACGTGCAACTGCTGGAAGCCGAGGGCTTCACCGTCGAGCGCGCCAGCGGTGGCATGCCCACGGCCTTCTGCGCCACCTTCACCCAGGGCCAGGGACCGCTGCTGGCTACCTACGGCGAATACGACGCGGTGCCCGGCAACTGCCAGGCGGCCACTACCCGCAAGCAGCCGCGCGATGGCCTGTCGCGCTTCGCTCCGGGGCACACCGACCCGCACTCGGCCCTGGGCATCAGCGCCCTCGGCGGGGCCCTGGCGGCCAAGGCGACCATGGTGGAATTCGGCCTGCAGGGCAGCATCAGGTTCTTCGGCGAGCCGGCGGAAAAGCTCCGCGCCTCCAAGCCGGTCCACGCCGCCAAGGGCTACTACGATGACCTGGATGCCGCCATCAGCTTCCACCCCACCTACATGTTGCCGCTGAACAACACCACCACCTGGGACACCCACTGCGGCATCGCCTACGCCTACATCTACAGCTTTACCTGCGAGGATCCGCAGAACTGGATCGCCGCCGATCGCTACAGCCCGATCCCGCAGAACCATCTGGCGGCCCGGGCGCCGGGGGCCAACGACGCCCTGGTGCATTTCTACACCCTGAACGAAAGCCTGCGCCGCTCGACCCTGCCGTTCACCGGCCTGTGGAGCTACAACGAAGCGATCCTCACCGCCGGCCAGGCCACCGCGGACAACCTGCCGCCGCACCTGTCGCAGATCCAGTACCTGCTGCGCTGCGATTCCATCGAGCAGGCCGAGACCATCTCCCAGGTCATGGACAACAACGCCGCAGCGGCCGCCATGGCCACCGGCTGCCGCTGGAAAAAGACCTGGGTGTGCAAGTCCCGGGGCGGCCTGCCCAACCACGTCATGGCCCAGGCCACCTACGACAACCTGGCGGCGGTGGGCGCTCCACAGTGGGACGAAGAAGCCCGGGAGATCGCTCGGGAAATCCAGCGCAACCTTGGCCTCGAAGCCATGGAGCGGCCATTTCTGCCAGCCACCGAAGCCTTGATCGAACCCCAGGAGTGCGAGCGCCAGATGCGCCTGCAAATGCCCGCCTGGCAGAACTACCTGACCTCCGATGACTACCCGGAATACACCTGGCACTGTCCCACCGTGCGCCTGCTGGTGGCCCGGCCGATGCTCAGCGCGCCAGCTGGCACGGTCTATCCGGACTGGGTGTCCAACGCCCTGGGCGGCATCCGCCAGACCATCGACCCGATGATCGAAGTGGCGGCCAAGACCATTGCCGCGACCCTGGTGGACCTGCTGACCGACGAAGCCCTGTTGAGTGCGGCCAAGGCCGAGTTTGTCGAGCGCACCGGTGGCGGTATCGGCGGCAGTCGCTGGCAGGCACCACTGCTGCCCGAGGACTTCAAGGTGCCCCACGATTTCCGCTGGCCGGAGTACATCAGCACGGCCCGGGGCGAAGAGTGGTGGATTCCGGCGCGGGCCGATGAGTAGCCGCCGCTATCAGGCCCTTGCCTGAGATCGTCCCATGGCACCTGGGCGAATGGCGTTATGCCCGTTCGCTAAGGTGTTTATGCACAACGGATGGGTTGCCAGGGCCGAGAAGTGTCGAATTTGTGGAGCCGTTCTCATCTTTATGCAACTGGCTGTTTTTTCGGGATTTTATTTTGTGAACAAAAAATGACCAGTCTGTGAAGGTCGTCCAAAGCCAAGCAATCCAAGGCTTTTCCAGAATTCCATCAACAGACTTATCCACAGGTCGCGACAGCCTGTCGCACAAGCGCACAGCATGCTCATCGAGCCAATGGCGCACGGACGCCTGGAGGCTCAACCGAGCACGCTGTGCTTATGCCGTTGTGCTGTGCCCGGGTCGGAACCTATTCCGCCTTTGTGGCCGGGATGGACATTTCATGACGGAACAGGTTGTTGGGGTCAATTGAGGCCTTCAGGTTGCAAAGTGTGTTGATGAGTGGTGTGTTCCAGCCGTAGTACAAGTTCAACCAGTCGGGGTCTACAGCGCCTGTAGCGGTGTACTTCATATCGACATCGGGGTAGTTGATGTAGCAGCCATCGTAGGCGGGTCTTTTCGGCTTGCCGCCGTGTACGGCATTGAAGATGTTGCGAATCCAGGCTATTTGCACCGCGTCATCGGCAGCGTTGGTCCAGTACGTCTGGTATTGGGCTTTAAGCAGTGAGCTTCTTTGAGGAACGGCAGTTGTTCCCATGCCCTTTTTATTGATCGCCCCGCCGTAGGAGTCGATCTGTACCAGCGACTGACTGAAGCGTTTGTCTGGCGTGGCTTCGGTCAAGTGCGTCAGCAACGCGTTGCAGGCCTGCTCGGAGAACTGTTCGACCTGATAGTCAGACTTGTATTTGCCCCGCTGGTTGTTGCCCGAGCCGTTGATCATTTGAGTGACGTACAGCCAATCCATCGCCGTGTGTTCAGCCACCGCCCCTTTGAACTTCCTGCCGGCAAGCGGGTGCCTGAGCGGTGCAATGTTGGGTGCGATGAAACCGTCATGGAGAGTCGGCGTGATGCCCGCCGCGGCATTCATCTTGCTGATGAAGTCGTTGAGCGGTACATCGTTTGCGCCGCCGACCAGGCCATTGGGACCGGTGTATTGGATCGCCAGCACCACATGGTCGGAGGTATCCACATGGTTCAGTTTCAGCAGGGTGAACAATCCACCATTGCCAACCCCTTCCACTGGGCTGGTCGCGGCGGCGTCGTTATCCGAGAACCATTGCCAATAGGCCCGCAGGAAGTTCGAGAAGTTGGGAATCAGCTCTTTCCACGGGTAGGCCAGGGGAATCCAGTAGGCTTGTTGCGGGGCTTGGGGCAGTTGGTCGAAGTAGTAGCCGATGATGATGCCGAAGTTGCCACCGCCGGCCCCGCAACAGGCGGTAAACAATGCCTTGTCTTCTTTCGATGGACTGTCTGCGCGAACATGCCGGAACTTCAGTTGCCGCGAGTTTTCCACAGGCACAAGAATGTCGACGCCGGTTACCCAGTCCACGGTCAAGCCCTGAAGGCGCGATAACAAACCGTAACCGCCGCCGCTGATGTGCCCGCCCAAACCGACCGAATAGCATGAGCCGCCAGGAATGGTGCGCCCGGCCTGCTTGTACAGCGACAGGTAACCGTCCCAATTCTGATTGCCGGTCAATGCCATGAATCGATACTTCTTGTTCTGGTTGTCCCAGGGAGATGTGATGGATTGGCTCTCTTCGTACTTCAGGCCTTTCATTTCACCGATGTCGATAATTGCCAGGCTTTCTGTTTCGCCGCTTAACTTGTTGGAAACAAAACCCTCGTAGCAGTGGCCGCCACTGCGCACCGTGATGCGATAGCCGTCACGCAGTGCCGTATTGGCTGCGGCCAGAACTTCATCGGGTGTCGTACACACATAAATCCGCTTTGCGCCCTGTTCGATACTGGGCGGCCAGCGCAAGTTGAACCCCTTTTGCAGGGTTTCGTAGGTGTGTGACTGAGGGTCTATGACGTTCATGAGTAACTCCCTGTATGTGTGTTGGGACTTGGCGACTTCCTGTCGAAAAATGACCGCTTTAGTTGCGCCAGAGCTGTGGCTTGAGTGCTGCTGGTGTCCAGCTCGCCTTAGAGACTAGTAGGCGTAATGAGCTTGGTTTTTTTCTTTCGTGAAGTTGAGGGACATCCCCCGGCTTGATCGGCGACTTTCAATGGGTTGCGGGTTACCCAAGGGGTGCCCGACGTCCGTTAGTGAGGTCACTGGTCGCAGTGGTTATGCACAACGAGCGTGAGTCGGACCTGTCGTACCAGGCGGTTACGGGCGCTCTGCCAGCAGCAGCAGATTGCGCGGGGTCAAGGGGGCCTCGCAGAAGGTTCCGAGGCGCACGGCATAGCCCTGCTCTTGCAGGAACAGCCCGCGGTCCAACGCCAGCCACAACTCCATGGGACGGCGGAACAGGCCCCGCAGCAGTTCCAGGTTGCGCACCTGGCCCAGGCGCTGCCAGCCGGCCGCTTCGAGCGCGGCCCAATCCTGGCAATCGACTGTGGATAAGTCCTTGAGGGCGGCGAGGTCGCGGCAGTAGTCGGCGAAGGGTTTGTTCAGCCAGTGGCTGGGCAGGGACGGCGTCGGCAGGTATTCGTCGAGGCCACGTACTTGCCGTTGCAGCAGGTCGAATGCCAGGCGCCGGGCCATGGAGGTGTCGCGCTGACGCCGAACTCGGGCACCGGCAGTGACGGTTTCGCTCATGGGCAAGGCCAGGTCTTCCAGGGACAGGTCCAGGCGTGATGCCTGGGCGGCTGTGGATAAGCCCTGGTAGTGGCTGGCGCGGGTGCGGTTGTAGCAGCACGGGGCGATGGCCAGCTGTGGACAACCCTGCTGGCTGGCCAGCTGGATCAAGCGCACATGCAAATCGCCGCACGCGTGCAGGGCCACCGGGCTGTGCTCGGCGTGCAGGCGCAGGGCTGTGTCATCGGCCAGCACGTCCTGTTGCAGATGGCGGGCGGGCAAACCGTGGTGCCGGCTCAGTTGTTCGCCACTCTCGATCAGCGCCGGGTCGTATTCCAGGCAGGTCAGTTGCTGCTCGGGTTGCAGCAGGCGCCTGCCGAGGTGGCCCTTGCCGGAGCACCAGTCGAGCCAGTGAGTCGGTGTGCGGTCGAATTGCAGGCAGGCGGCGAAGGCTTCGATCTGCTGCCACTTGCGCCCGGGTACGTCGACATTGAGACGTGGGTGAGGCGCGGGCAGTGCCTTTATGGGGAGTTCGCCCACCGCTCCAAGTGCTCGGGCCTGCTCCGCCAGTGGGGTAAAGGGGGCCGGTGCCTGGAGGTGCTCCGGGTGGTTGTGGGCCGCTTCGGCGTCTTCCAGGGAGCGCTGGCGCAACCACTGGGCGAGTTCGGGATGAGCGGTTTCCCACGGCAGTTGCAGGTGGTTGAACGGACGCGGGCGCCAGAGGGTCTGGTGTTCCAGCAAAAAACGGTCAAGGGCCTGGAAACGGCTGAGCAGCGCAGGGCCTTGGAGAATCGCAGGCATGGTCATGGCGTCCGGGGCAGACCCGCTCCCTGGCGGGAGCGGGAGAAGATCAGCGTCCCTGGCAGGCGTCGACCCGCAGCCAGCGTTCCAGTTGGCGGAAGGCCTGGACCAGCATGAACGACATCAACAGGTAGAACACCCCGGCGGTAAAGAACATGTCCACCGTCAGGTAGTTGCGGGCAATGATGGTGCGCGCCATGCCGGTCAGTTCCAGCAGGGTCACGGTACTGGCCAGGGAGCTGGCCTTGAGCATCAGGATCACCTCGTTGCTGTAGGCCGGCAGGCCGATGCGCGCCGCCCGCGGCAGGATGATGTAGAACAGCGCCTTGGGCCGGGACATGCCCAGGGCCCGTGCGGCTTCGATTTCACCGGGGGGAATGGCCTGGATGGCGCCGCGCAGGATCTCGGCGATGTAGGCCGCGGTGTGCAGGGTCATGGTGGCGGTGGCGCACCAGAACGGGTCGCGCAGGTAGGGCCACATGAAGCTGTCGCGCACCGCGTCGAACTGCGCCAGGCCGTAATACACCAGGAACAGCTGCACCAGCAGCGGCGTGCCGCGAAAGAAGAAGATGTAGGCGTAGGGCAGGGCGCGCACGTACCAGAGCTTGGACGAGCGGGCGATGCCCAGCGGGATGGCCAGCAGCAGGCCGAGAATCACGGCGATGCCCACCAGCTCCAGGGTCAGTGTCGCGCCCTGGATGAACTTCGGCAGCCATTTGTAGATGACTTCCCATTCCATTACGTCGTCCTCACAAAGCCGCGGGCGGCGCGTTTTTCCAGGAAGTGCATGCCGGTCATGGCCAGCACGGTCAGGCCCAGGTACATGAAGGCCGCGACCATGAAGAAGGTGAAGGGATGCTTGGCGAAGGTCACGGCGTTCTGCGCGTGGCGCATGATTTCTTCAAGGCCGATCACCGACACCAGCGCGGTGTCCTTCATCAGGATCATGAACAGGTTGCCCAGGCCCGGCAGGGCGATGCGCCACATCTGCGGCAGGATCAGGCGGCTGAAGATCCGAAACTTGGAAAGGCCCAGCGCGGTGCCGGCCTCGCGGTGGCCCTTGGGGATGGCCAGGATCGCGCCACGAAACACTTCAGTGGCATAGGCGCCGAAGCACAGCCCGAGGGCGATCACCCCGGCGAGAAACGGACTGAGGGCCAGGTCGGGGTTGCCGAAATGCTCGCCCAGCGCGCTCATCATGTTCACCGTGCCGTAGTAGATCAGCAGCACCCACAGCAGTTCCGGGACGCCGCGCACGATGGTCGAATAGGTTTCGCCAAGCCAGCGCAGTGGCTTGTACGGGGAAGTCTTGGCCAAGGCGCCGAGCAGGCCGAGCACCAGCCCCAGGCATAACGCCGAGAGGGCCAGCTTGACGGTCATCAGCGCGCCGGCGGCGAGCGCCGGGCCGAATCCGTAGAGATCGATATTCATGGGGTCTGGATGGCTTTGCTAAGGACCGGCGCCCAGGGGGCGAGCGCCGGTCAGGCAAGTCAGTATCAATAGATGCTGAACGGGAAGTACTTGTCGTTGATCTTCTTGTAGGTGCCGTCGGCCACGATTTCTTTCAGGGCGGCGTTCAGCTTCTCGCGCAGTGGATCTTTCTTGCGCACGGCAATCCCGATCTTGTCGCTTTCCACCATTGGCTCGCCCTTGAACTCATAAGGCTTGCCCGCGTCGCTCTTGAGCCACTCGTAGTTGACGTACTTGTCGGCCAGGATCGCGTCCAGGCGGCCGGAGGTCAGGTCCAGGTAAGCGTTTTCCTGGGTGTCGTAGAGCTTGATGGTGATGTCGTCGCCCAGGTTGTCTTCCAGCCAGGTGCCGGCCAGGGTCGCCCGTTGCGCGCCGATGATCTTGCCCTTGAGCGAGGCCTTGTCGGTCTTGAAGTCGGTCTTGGCCTTGGGCGCGATGAACTGCAGCTTGTTGGAGTAGTACGGGTCGGTGAAGTCCACCGCCTGCTTGCGCTCATCGGTGATCGACAGCGAGGAGATCAGGAAGTCGAACTTCTTCGCGTTCAGGGCCGGGATGATGCCGTCCCAGTCGGAGGTGACCACGGTGCACTCGACTTTCATCTTGGCGCACAGGGCGTCACCGATGTCCTTGTCGAAGCCCACGACCTGGCCGCTGGCGTCCTTGTTGTTGAACGGTGGGTAGGCTGCTTCGATGCCCATCTTCAGGGTCTCGGCGGCAGCGCTGGCGCTGAAGGCCAGGGTGACGGCAGCGGCCAGGAGGATTTTCTTATAGCTCTGCATGCGTGTAGCTCCGTTAGCGGTTGCTGGACATGAATTGTTTGCAGCGTGCCGAAAGCGGGTTCTCGAAGACCTGCTGTGGCGATCCTTGCTCTTCTACCAGACCCTGGTGCAGAAACACCACTTCGCTGGAGACCTGACGGGCAAAGCTCATTTCGTGGGTGACCAGCAGCATGGTGCGGCCTTCTTCGGCGAGGGCGCGGATCACGTTGAGGACTTCCTGGACCATTTCCGGGTCCAGGGCCGAGGTCGGCTCGTCGAACAGGATGACTTTGGGTTGCATCGCCAGGGTCCGGGCGATGGCGGCGCGCTGCTGCTGGCCGCCGGACAGCTGTGCCGGGTAGGCGTGGCGCTTGTCGGCGATGCCGACCTTGGCCAGCAGCGCCTCGGCCACTTCGATGGCCTCGGCCTTGCTCTGGCCCAGCACCCGGCGTGGCGCCTCGATGATGTTGTCGAGCACGCTCATGTGCGGCCAGAGATTGAAATTCTGGAAGACGAACCCGATTTCGCTGCGCAGGCGGTTGATCTGCTTGCCGTCGGCGGCTACCAGCTCGCCGTTTTTCGCGGCCTTGAGCTTGAGCTCTTCGCCGGCCACCAGGATCTGGCCCTGGTGCGGGTTTTCCAGCAGGTTGATGCAACGCAGGAAAGTGGACTTGCCGGAGCCGGAGGAACCCAGGATCGATATCACGTCACCGTCGCGTGCGGTCAGCGAGATACCCTTGAGTACCTCCTGAGTGCCGTAGCGTTTGTGCAAGTTGCGGATTTCAAGCGCGGGCGTGGCCTCAGCCATGTGCGGTCCTCATTGAGTTCATTGTGCTCCTGCTGTTGGGCGGCCTTCCTGGCGAGGCGCCAAGCTAGCATAGGGTTCCAAGCGCAGCCAACAGCGCTACCGGAGGTAAACAGACGGCGTGTGGCAGGTTGTCGCATCAGCACAGAAGACTGTCGCCCCATCAACAACCGAACGCCTGTTTGAACCCTGGATCCGCCTGAAATCCGGTAGGTGTCGCGTAAAAAAAGGCGCGATGGTGCCAGCTTTGGCCGGGTGTTGGAAGGGTTAACGGGCCAAAGGTCATGGATCTGCACTCTAATCGCTCATCGGCTGCTTTTCGGGTGTGTTTTTGGTGCGCCATTTCGTCCTGCAAGTGAGTCGGCCGGTAACGAAATGGCGAAATGCCATTGTTCTCAATGACTTGGGATTTCCATCGGTCGGCTCGCCAACCCTTGTTGCCCGGGGTTCTGTAACATTTTGGCGCAATTCTTGCGTGCGATATAAAGAACGCCCTGTTGGATTCTTTTTACGAGAACGAATGCAGACCGGGTGGAGTTACTCTTTTTTCGTTGCAAAGGTGCTTTTCATGAGCGGTACGCAACTCTCCAATGACCTCGAACAGGGGCTCAAACCGCGGCATGTGACCATGCTGTCGATTGCCGGCGTGATCGGCGCAGGCCTCTTCGTCGGCTCCGGCCACGCCATTGCCGAAGCCGGCCCCGCCGTGCTGCTGGCCTATGCTGCCGCCGGCACCCTAGTGGTGCTGGTGATGCGCATGCTGGCGGAAATGGCCGTGGCTTCGCCGGACACCGGATCGTTCTCCACCTACGCGGACCGCGCCATCGGCCACTGGGCCGGTTTCACCATCGGTTGGCTGTACTGGTGGTTCTGGGTGCTGGTGATTCCCCTGGAAGCCAACGCTGCCGCGACCATCCTGCATGCCTGGTTCCCCAACGTGGCGATCTGGGTCTTCACTCTGGTGATCACCCTGCTGCTGACCGCCACCAACCTGTTCAGCGTGAAGAACTACGGTGAGTTCGAGTTCTGGTTCGCCCTGATCAAGGTGGTAGCCATCATCGGCTTCGTGATCCTCGGCCTCGCCGCCATCTGCGGCCTGCTACCCAACAGCCAGGTCAGTGGCGTATCGCATCTGGTGGACACCCAGGGCTTCATGCCCAACGGCATGGGCGCGGTACTGGCCGCCATGCTGACCACCATGTTCTCCTTCATGGGCACCGAGATCGTCACCATCGCCGCGGCGGAATCCCACAACCCGGGCAAGCAGATCTCCAAGGCCACCAATTCGGTGATCTGGCGGATCGGCCTGTTCTACCTGGTATCGATCTTTATCGTTGTGGCGCTGGTGCCTTGGAACGACCCGAGCCTGGCCCAGGTCGGCTCCTACCAGACCGTGCTCGACCGCATGGGCATCCCCAATGCCAAGCTGATCGTTGACCTGGTGGTGCTGGTGGCCGTGACCAGTTGCCTGAACTCGGCGCTCTACACTGCCTCGCGCATGCTGTTCTCCCTGGGCAAGCGTGGCGATGCCCCGGCCGCCGCCAAGCGCACCAACGCCAGCGGCACGCCTTATTGGGCGGTGATCCTGTCCACCGCTGCGGCCTTCCTTGCGGTGTTCGCCAACTATGTCGCTCCGGCGGCGGTGTTCGAATTCCTCCTGGCCAGCTCCGGCGCCATTGCCTTGCTGGTGTACCTGGTGATTGCCGTCTCGCAACTGCGCATGCGCCACAAGCGCATGGCTGCCGGCGAGAAGATCGCCTTCCGCATGTGGCTGTTCCCGGGCCTGACTTACGCTGTGATCGTGTTCATCGTCGCGGTGCTGGGCATCATGCTGTTCCAGGAAGAGCACAGGGTGGAGATCCTCGCCACTGGCCTGCTCAGTGTCATCGTCATCGCTGCCGGCCTGATGGTGGCCCGTCGGCGCAAGGCCGAGCGCAATGGTGCCCTGGCACTGAACTGACGGTTTGCTCCGCTCTTTATGAAAAGGCCGCGCTCAGAAATGACCGCGGCCTTTTTCATGTCCGGATGCAACTTGGGGGGGGGCTGCTGGTGGCGGGCAGAGGCTCGCTCGCGGCCTGGCGACGGGGCGCTTTACCCACCCGGGGCGCCTGCTGATAATCCGCCACTCGGTTAGCTTGGGATGCAGCGATGAAAGACCTGGATATGGATGATGCCGAGTGGGAACTGCTCGACCTCGAATGGCATCAAGGGTTCGCCTTCGTGGAGGGGGCGCTGTTGGTGGAGGAGCGAGCCCGGGATGTGTACCTCATGCTGCAGCGTGAAGGGCGGACCCCGGCTGAGCAGGCTTGCCAGGCCGCGACCGAGCAATTCCCGGCTTCCCCCCTGGTAGAGGGCGAGCCGCTCTGGCGACATCGTGTTCATCGGCACCTGCTGCGTGATGCGCGGGCCGATTATTATGCGTTGCCCCGTTACTTCGCGCGTTATGGCTACCACCCGTTGCAAGCCTTGCCGGTGCGTGCGTGTCGGGGCTTGCAGAGCCTGGGCCATGACCATTGGCGTGATCAGTGCCGTGCCTACTTCTGTCATGATTACGGGCAGGAGGTGATCGACGGCGCGCAGCCTGAGCGCCTGGCGCTTGTGCACCCGGTGCCAGAAAACTGGCCTGCGGGGTCGGTGCTGTTCAGTGACGGGGACAAGGTCTTCCTCGGCGCCCGGGCGATCGCCGGGGCGGAGCAGCAGGTACGCGGTACCAACCATCCGGCTTATCAAGTGATCAGCGGCCAGGTCTGCCGGGGCGGCGTTGTGCTGCATCAGAAGGACGGTTCGCCGTTGCCGATTGCCAATCCGGATGGCTTCCAGATGCTGGCCTGGCGCTGGGGTACGGATGGGCATTCGGTGATCGTCCAGGCGCAGCAGGGCTCGAGCATCGCCTATGAGTATTTCTACCGCATCGACAACGTCGATCTGGCGACTTTCAGCGTGCTCAACGAGCGCTACGCCAAGGATGCGCGGCGGGCTTATTACCTGACCGGAAAAACCCTGCGCTATGTCGGTGACTTCCGCCTGCTGAACCGTGTTCAGTCGGTGTTCGACGCTGGTGGCCGGATCTTGAGCCAGAGTGAAGCGGCGGACCCGTACTTTGCCGTGGACGATCAGTTCGTCTACTGCAATGGCACCCGCCTGCGTGGTGCCGATGGCCCGAGTTTCCGTCACCTGGGATTCGACTACTACGCTGACCGGCATCGCGTCTACCGGCGCAGCAAGCCGCTGGACGTGGATGTAGAGAGTTTTGTAGTGGCCCAGCTGGAGCGTGGCGAAGGCAACTATTCGCCGTTGCTGGTGGGTGACAGGCACGGCCCGCTCGGTTCGGATGGGGTGATCGATGACACCATGCTGCAAGAGTGGTCGGCGTACTTCGAGGCGCATCCGCAGTTGCAAGATTATTGGTGGCATCGCTTGCAGGCACCATCGGTGTCAACAGCCCAGGCCTTGCGTTCCATCGGCTCCGGGTTCGAGCTGGGGAGCCAGGTGCACTTCCATGGCCGCCCCATCAATGGTCTGGATGCCGGCAGTTTCAAGCTGCTGGACACACACCTGTGTGGCGATGCCAACGGCTTGTACCTGATCCCCTTTCATCGCGCCGAGACCCGGGTGCCGGAGCGATTCTCTTCGGCCTGCGCCGATCATTACCGTGCCCTGGGCGGCCCGTACCTGACAGATGGCCAGAGGGTTTTTTGCCACAGTGTCTTTTATCAGGTGCCCGAGCCTATGGCCAAAGCGGATCTGGCCAGCTTCGAGTCATGCGGGCATGGCTGGGCCCGGGACAAGGGGGCGGTGTATTACTACGGCGCAAGAAAGAAGCCCCTCGACCCGGCGCACACTCGCGTCATGGGCAGCTACGCCTTCACCGCGACACTGATGTTTGCTGCCGGCAAACCGCTGGAGGTGGAATTCAGCCCGGAGGAAGTGATGGTTCCACATCCGGACTTTCTGCAATTGGGCACGCGCAAGCTGTTCTGTGGCCGGCGGCCGGTGAGTGCCAAGCGCATCGACCTGGCCAGCCTGGAGTTTGTTGCCCAGCGCTATGCCCGGGACAAGCAGCGTTTCTACCAGTACGACGGTTACGCGACGCTCAGCGAAATCAGTGCCCAGCAATACCACCAGGCACTGACGAAGGCCTCGGCTGGGGATACCGGCTCTGAGAGTTTGGCGTTCTGAAAGGCAAAAAAGGCTGCCGTCAGCATTGACGGCGGCCTTTTTGCTGGATTTGTGACTTGTTACATGGCGTTTCATGGACAGCCCGCTGGCGAAATAGTAGCCTGCGCGCTCTTCGATAAGAGCTCTTGCGTGCCAGCGTGAGAGGAGCTATGGAATAGCGCTGTATTGCAAGGGATTGAATGCTTGTCGGGGCCCTGAATCCGCCTTCTGCTTCTGTCCCTTGTTCCCTGCGTGGCCGCCATGGTTCCTGAGTGTCAGCGCCTGCCTGACAGTCCCGGTTCGAAGAACGAGCATTCAGGGTTCAATGGTGATCGCCCGGCCATTGGTCCCTTAAAGAAAGGGCGGCAAGGAGACGCGCATGGCGTTCACTAAAATCATCTTCAAAAACCCGAACACCGGAGCCATCAAGGAAGCGCCAGTTGGTTTCTCCTGGACCGTGTTCTTCTTCGGCTTCATCCCGGCGCTGTTCCGCGCCGACTGGAAATGGGCTGCCATCATGTTCCTGCTGGCCATGTTCACCTTCGGCCTGAGCAACCTGGTGTTCATGTTCATCTACAACAAGCTGTATGTACGCGACCTGATCGGCGCAGGCTTCAAGGCCCAGTCCATCGCCAGCGGCGACCTGAACTTCGCCAGCTCGCGCATCGGCATGGAAATCCCTCGGCTGGAAGCTGCCTGAGCATCACGCCAGGCTGTTTGGCTGAAACGAAAAAGGGCGCATTCATTGCTGAATGCGCCCTTTTTTTATGCCCGGAAGAAACTCAGCCTTCGGCGCTGAACAGTGCCTGGGATGCGGCCATGTAGTCGGCCTGGAAGGCCTCGGACTCGATCCAGGCCAGGGCCGTGGCCTCGTCGGCCTCGGTGGACCAGTTACGGTATTCGATCAGCGCCGCAAGGATGAAGTCCGTGGCGCCCTGTTCGCCCTCCTGCTCATAGACCAGCTCCAGCAGCGGGTCCGAGAGGAAGACCGTGCACAGCGCCTGCTGGCTGGTTTTCTCGGCGTCGCGCATCTTCACGAACAGCTCGGTCAGGTCCACCGATTCGAAGTCGATGCGGCTGTCGTTGGGGTCCAGTTCCAGTTCCGAGGTCGGTGCAGTGCGCTTGGCGCGGTTCTGCTTGGCCTTGGCCTTTGCCCGGGCGGCACGTTTGTGTTGTTTGTCGATCGATGCCATGGGCGTCTTACCTTGTTGCGCAAAGGGGCGGCGCTCGCGGATTCGGGGCGAACGGCCGGTCAGGCGGGAAAGGATGCCAGCAAATCGCTGCGCTGGCACCCGCCAAGGCCTCAAGGCGAGTACCGACGATCCTGCATGGGCCGAGGTCCATTGCGGCGCAGCACCTGTGCCAAAGGTTTTTTGCAGCCTTTTCCCATTGCCTGGGAATCTGATTTCATTTGCCGGGAAACTCCATGCACCATGGCTGCAAGAGGCCGCTATGCACTACCACACGCCCACTGACCGTCTGCTGCAAATACTCGTGGCCCTGGGGCAATCCCCGGAGGCCATGTCTGCCAAGGAGCTGTCGCTGAACCTGCAGCAGCCCCTGAGCAGCACCTATCGCCACCTCAAGACCCTGCTGCGCTGGGGGCTGGCCCAGGACAATGGCCAGGGCCGTTACCTGCCCGGGCCTGCTTGCCTGCAACTGGCGAAGAAGTTCGACCGCGAAGGCCTGCTGGTGACCCTGGCCAAGCCGGAGCTCAACCGTCTGGCCGAACTCAGCCAGGAAAGCGTCGCGCTGATGGTGCCAAGCAACGGGCAGGCGATCTGCATCGAGCTGGTGGACAGCCCGCAGCCCTTGCGCTGCTGCTACCAGAAAGGCCTGGCGCAGCCGCTGCTGCTGGGCGCCTCGGCCAAGGTGTTGTTGGCCTACATGGAGCCTGAGCTGTGCTTGTCGATCCTGCGCCAGCAGGGCGTCGAGGAGGCGGATTTCGCCGCGCACCTGGACAGCTACGGGGCCATTCGCGCCGCCGGGCATGCGGTGAGCCTGAGCGAGATCGATCTGGGCATCTGGGGTGTCAGCGCGCCCTTGCTGGACAGCCGTGACCGCTTGCAAGGCGCCATCAGCCTCATGGCCCCGGCGTTCCGCGCCGAACAGCGCAGTGAGCGGCTGATCCGCTGGACCCGCGAAGCGGCCCAGCGCCTGAGCGCCCGACTGGATTGAATTGACTGGAGCAAGACCATGATCAGCACCGCCCCCATGCACCTGTGGCAGGGTCGTATCGACCTGTCCGAAGGCCTTGCCGCCCGGCGCTGGCACCAGTGGGTGCAGCCCTGGGCCGAACAGCAGCCGGCGGGTATCGCCTTGCTCGGGCTGGCCTGTGACGAAGGGGTCAAGCGCAACCAGGGGCGCACCGGTGCCAGCCAGGGCCCGGCAGCCTTGCGCGCGGCCCTGGCCAACCTGGCCTGGCACGGCACCGGCCCGCTGTATGACGCAGGGGACGTGACTTGCACCGACCACCACCTGGAAAGCGCCCAGCAGCGCTACGCCGAGCGCCTCGGCCTGTTGCTCGAACAGGGGCACCTGGCCCTGGGGCTGGGCGGTGGTCATGAAATCGCCTTTGCCAGCTTCAGTGGCCTGGCCGATCACCTGCGCCGCCAACAGCCCTGCCCGCGCATCGGCATTCTCAATTTCGATGCCCACTTCGATCTGCGCCATGCGCCGCAAAGCAGCTCCGGTACGCCGTTCCGGCAGATCGCCGAGTACTGCCGGCAGGCCGGCATGCCTTTCGAGTATTGCTGTCTGGGGGTCAGCGAGTTGAGCAACACCCAGGCGCTGTTCGAGCAAGCCCGGGAGCTCGATGTGCGCTACCTGCTGGACCGGCAGATGCAGGGCTGGAACCTGCCGGCAGTCGAGGCCTGCCTGGACGCTTTTCTCGACGGTATCGACGTGCTCTACATGACCCTGTGTCTGGATGTGCTGCCGGCCAGCCAGGCTCCCGGCGTCAGTGCGCCCTCGGCCCACGGGGTGGATGTACAGGTGGTCGAGCACCTGGTACGCCGTGCTCGGGCCAGCGGCAAATTGCGCGTGGCCGACATTGCTGAACTCAATCCCGGGCTCGACCAGGACCAGCGCACCGCCCGCGTGGCCGCGCGTCTGCTGGCCAGCCTGATTCACTGAGGGGCATGCCCCTCGCCGCGCAACACCACAATGACAAGAAGAGATGTTTGCCATGCCGACTTTTGAATTGGACGCGCTGACCACCCTGGCGCTAGCCCTGATCCTGCTGGGGGTGGGAGCCCAGCTGAAGAAACGCAGCCGCTGGCTGACCCAGCTCTGTGTCCCGGCGCCGGTGATCGGCGGTTTCGGCTTTGCCCTGATCGTCTGGCTGCTGCGCGATCAGCAACTGCTGGCGATCAAGCTCGACACCGCGATCCAGACGCCCTTGATGGTGGCGTTCTTCACCACCGTGGGCCTGGGGGGCAGCCTCGGCCTGCTGCGTCGTGGCGGCAAGATCCTGTTCGTCTACCTGGGGGCCTGCTGGTCCCTGGCGCTGCTGCAGAACCTGGTGGGGGTCGGTGCCGCCAAGGCGCTGGGCATCGACCCGCTGCTGGGCATCATGGCCGGTGCGGTGTCCCTGGAGGGTGGCTTTGGCGCGGCGGCGGCCTTTGGCCCGATCGCGGAAAACCTCGGGGCGGTGGGGGCCACCACGGCGGCCCTGGCCTCGGCCACCTTCGGCATGGTTGCCGGCGGCTTGTTGGGCAGCCCGCTGGCGCGCTGGCTGATCGAGCGCAACCGCCTGCAGATCCAGGCCGATCAGGTCAGTACCCTGCAGCACCTGGAAAACGCTGCCCAGGGTTCGGTGGCGCCTTTGGATGCGCCGACCCTGCTGCGCCTGCTGACCTGCATTCTGCTGATCATGGTGCTGGGTTTCTGGATCGGTAGCGCGCTGAACGAGCACCTGGGCATCGTCCTGCCAAGCTACGTGGGGGCGATGTTCGTGGCGATCATCCTGCGCAATCTCAATGACCGGGCGCGGATCATCGACATCCCCGACAGCGCCGTGAGCACCCTGGGCGACGTATGCCTGGGGGTGTTCCTGACCATGGCCATGATGAGCCTGAAGTTCTGGGAACTGGAACAGCTCGGCCTGCCGCTGCTGGTGATCCTGGTGGTGCAGGTGCTGGTGATGGTGCTGCTGTGCGTGTTCCTGCTGTTCCGCCTGTTTGGCGGCAACTACGACGCGGCGGTGTTGTGTGCCGGCTTCATGGGCCACGGCCTGGGGGCCACGCCCAATGCGGTGGCCAACATGGGCGCGATCTGTGATCACTACAAGGTCTTTTCCTACAAGGCCTTCATCATCGTGCCGCTGTGCGGTGCGGTATTGATCGACATCGTGGCGATCCCGCTGATCACCTGGTTCATCAACGCCTTTGCCTGATCAGCGCCCCGGCGTCAGCTCTTGCCCCGGGCTGTTCGGGGCCGGGCTTGCGTGCTGCAGCCAGTGCAGCAGCAGCGGCCAGAGCCGGCTTTCGAAGCGGCTGTGGAAGAAGGCGAAGTGGCCGATCTCGACCTCACCGATGTCCTCGGGGCGAATGCGCCAATGGGTGCGCGTGCTGTTGTCGAAGTAGCCCAGTAGCCGCTCGATGGCTGCCACGGTGCCGAAGGGGTCGTCGCTGACGCTGATGGCGAGGATCGGGGCGCTGACCTGGGCGAAGGGCTGCCCACTGCGCTCTGCGGCCAGCCTGCGGCCGCTGGGGCGGCCTTCGTAGCGCGGGTGCGGGGTGGCCCAGTCGCGGACCACCCCGGCGGGGGTGTCTTCCATCCAGCCCAGGCGCTTGCCGGGGAAGTAGCCGTACAGGCGGGTCAGCAGGGGCATCAGCACATGCCACTTGCCCAGCATGCGCCAGCGCTGGGCGGGCACGTAGTCGCGCCAGTAGGCGAACTGCGCGCCCATGGTGGCCGCGCGGCGGATCACCCCGGCGGAGGCCGCCAGGCCCAGGGCGCAGCCGCCGAAGCTGTGGCCCACCACGTCGATCGGTTGCCCGGGAAACTCGCGCCGGGCGCGTTGCAGCATGGCTTCGAAATCCAGCGCGCCCCAATCCGACCAGGATGCCTTGAGCCCCTTGAGCGAGGCCGGGCGCGACTCGCCGATGCCGCGGTAGTCGTAGGTCATCACGTCGAAGCCGTTGGCGAACAGGTAGTCGGCGAAGCGAAAGTAATAGCGGCAGCGCACCGAGGTCGCGGCGTTGATGATCACCACTGCGCGCGCCGGATCGGCTTGCGCGTGGCGCCAGCTGAAGCCGCCAAGGCGGAAACCGTCCGCCGCCACTTCGCTGAAGCGTTCACTGGGGCCGGGCGCCGGCTCGGCAGTGGCGGGGCGGGCGGCAGGCAGGTCGGGCGAGGACAGCAGGGACATGGGCGGTTGTTCCTTGGCGGCTGTAACGGACCGGAGCGACCCCAGGCGTTCAGCGACGATTTTTTTGTGCGCCCATTAATACCCGGGCGATCCACAGCGCGGCAACTGCCAGGGCTCCCAGCAACAGGGTGCTGGTGCCCTGCCAGAGCAGCTCGATATAAAACTGGGTGGGCTGCAACGCCTGGCTGTAGGCGAGCTTCGGCCCGGCACGGTTGCTGGTGACGATCTGTCCGTCCAGCAGCGCGCTTACCAGGGTCCAGCCCAGCAGCGCAGTCAGTGCCAGCAGCACGCTGCCGATCAGCAAAAAAAACCAGGCCCCGCTGCGGGTCTTGCCGGGCTGGGGATGGGGCAGGCGGACTCGGGTTCGTTTCTGGTTCACGAGAGCAGTTCCTTTGCGCCCGGATGGGCGGATGCCTGCAACTTTACTCCCAGGCGGGCCCATGGGAATAATCCGGGCCCGGTCGAGCCCGGGTACCCCTATACGTCGATGGAGCCTTGAGCATGGAAGTGAAGAATCAGATGAGCCCGGAACAATGCCAGGGCATGGACGATATCCGCCGGGAAATCGATGCCCTGGATCGAGCGGTCATCGCCTTGCTCGGCGCGCGCTTCCAGTACGTACTGGCGGCATCGAAATTCAAGACCTCGGCGGCCACCGTGCGCGCCGAGGAGCGTTTCAAAGCCATGCTGGCCACTCGTCGCGACTGGGCGGCGGCCGAAGGCCTGAACCCGGATGCCATCGAGAAGATGTACAGCGATCTGGTGCAGCACTTCATCGCCGAGGAGATGAAGCATTGGCAGGCGGCGCAGGCTCCGAGCCGAGGGGCTGGTCCCCTAGCCTAGGCTCCTTTGGTTAAAGGCCTCACGCCGAATCGATCTAAACCGCCCTGTGTCAGGTTTTACACTCAATAGCAGGAGCTATGGGCGAGCCTGGTTGCACAAGGCGAGCGAGGGTTTTCATTCGGCTTCTGGCCTGAGACATGGCCTGGCCATTCAAGATGAAGCAGGGGAGACCCGGGCGCTGCCGTCCCGGGGCCAGAGGCCTGACGGTGGCGTCCCATTCAGTGGTTCGAGACGAGCCCGGGAGTGGTCATCATGAAGTCCTTTTCTATGAGTGTCCTGTCAGGTGTTATCGCGGTGCTGCTATTGGCCGCACCAGTGAGCGTGCGCTCCGCCTCCACCAGCAATGAGCCGATCGACCCGGCTGGCGTGCAATTGGAGCCGCTGCAACAGAACGGTATTTCCTATGTCAGCGGCGGCATCGGCCTGGACGAGTCGCGGGCCATTCAGCAGGCCAAGGGTTACAACCTGCACATGACCTTTTCCGTCGGCTCAGGGAACGAATACACCTCGGATGTCGATGTGCTGATCCAGAACCCGCAAGGGCATCAGCTGTTGAGCCTGAGCGGAGTGGGCCCGATCGTCTTTGTGCAGTTGCCGGCCGGCAGATACCAGGTCATCACCACCCGCAAAGGGCTGGAACAGCGGAGCATGGTCGATATGAAAGTGGCGGCTATGCGCGATCTCAACGTCCACTGGAATAACGGTTACTGAGAGAGGGGTGGTGGGGTGCCCGGCGTTGAGCATGGGTGATGCCCAATTCCAGGTCTGAAAACCCTGAATCGAAAGGTTCAGGGTTTTTGCTATTGGCTGGGAGAGGGCGCGCTTGTCTGGTGCGGGGCGATTCACATCATTTCCACACAGGCCAAGCCATCATGCGTCACCGCACGCAACGAGCCTGACAGGCGATCCGAATATGAATCTGAGTGTTCTCTATGCATTGGCTGCCGCCGCCTTGTTCGGCGCCAGTACGCCGCTGGCCAAGCTGTTGGGGGTGGATGTTGCGCCGATGCTCCTGGCCGGGTTGTTGTATCTGAGCAGTGGTGTCGGCCTGGCCATTGTTCGTTTCGCTCGGGATCGAGGTTGGCAACGTACGGGGCTGACGGTGCGCGAGTGGCCGTGGCTGATGGGAGCCATCCTCTTTGGCGGCGTGCTTGCCCCGGTCGCCCTGATGTTCGGCCTGACACGGACGCCGGGTGCCACCGCCTCATTGATGCTCAACCTGGAGTCGGTACTCACGGCGTTGCTGGCGTGGGTGGTGTTCAGGGAGAACGCCGATCGACGGATCGTGATCGGCATGATTGCCATCGTATTAGGCGGGATCGTTCTGTCATGGCCGCACCAGAGCGCCACTGCGCATGACTGGACGGGACCGCTGGCGGTGGCTTTCGCCTGTCTTTGCTGGGCCATTGATAACAACCTGACCCGGAAAGTCTCCGCCTCGGATGCGCTGTTCATTGCGGGCAGCAAAGGCTTGGCGGCGGGGGTGGTCAACACCAGCCTGGCGTTGGCCATCGGCGCGCAACTGCCTGCTGTGACCACGCTGAGCCCGATACTGCTGGTGGGGTTTCTGGGGTACGGCGTCAGCCTGGTGTTGTTCGTCCTGGCCCTGCGTGGGCTGGGCAGTGCGCGAACCGGGGCGTACTTCTCCACGGCGCCATTCCTGGGAGCAGTGATCTCGATTCTGATCCTGGGCGAGCCGGTTTCTCTGTGGTTCCTGGTGGCGGCGGCACTGATGGCCATCGGCGTGTGGATTCACCTCATGGAGAATCATGCCCACGAGCATCAGCATGAGCCTCTCGCGCACAACCATCGCCACCGGCATGACGAGCACCACCAGCATGAACACGGCTTTGAGTGGGACGGCTCAGAGCCCCACAGTCATCCCCATGAGCACGCGCCGATCCGGCATAGCCACGCGCACTTCCCCGATATTCATCATCGACACAAGCACTGAGCGGGCCGGTTACTTTCAGTCACCAGGTGAGGGCTTGCGCTGATCGGACCTGCTCTTTACTCTGCGCCGGTCGCTGCCAAATCAGCGGCCGGGTGTAGGAGCCCGAGAGTCGCACCGTGCACAGGCGCCCAGCTTTTCTTGGGTGCTTCTTGCTGCCCTGTGTTTTATGGCGGCTGTGCGCGGGCACGCTTCGGCGTGGCCGGGTTGTGCGACCGGTCTCCTACCCCGCGTACAGCTGCCACCCGGCTTGTAGGAGAGCTTGGGGGGAGCTTCCCTAACGCACGGAGCTACACCAATGAACGGATATATCCCTCTTCAACACACGCCAGCGGACAACCCCGTCCTGCTGATCAATCCCCATGCGCCGCTGGTCGATCTTCTGGCCTGCGCCGATCAGCGCATACGCGCCCTTCACAAACTGATGAACAGCCTGTCCTGCATGACCGCGCAAACGGCCGACGCCAGCGACCTGTTCCAGATCGCCGACATCGCCTCGCTACTGCTCGGTGATGGCGTGGCCCTGCTCGATGTGGCTCGGGGGCGGGCGATGGAGAGTGCCGACAGGGCCTCCTGATCGGCGCAGGCGGTGCGCCAGCGAGTTTGATTCTGGGCACCCTTGGAGAGCCCGAGAGAGTGTCACGGCGCCTCAAGCGGTGCTGGTATGAACCCTTGCTCTCGAAGCGCCTTGATCATTCCTCTGATGAGGTAGCTGTTGGAGAAACCGATGGTGTACTGCCGGGCGTTGGTGCTGATGGGTAACAGCATGCCCTGGTCCACCAGTTTCTTTATTTGATAGGTCCTTTGCCCGGCAGTCAGCTTGGGCAGCGCCTGGGCGATATCGCTCGATTTAACAACACCTGACTTGATCGCCGTGGTCAGTACCGTTTCTTCCGCAGCAGTGATCCATTGTCGATCCCGAGCAAAGGTAATGGCGGGAGCCAGGATGTACCGGGTCAGGTAGCGATAGTCGGTGAGGCGGTTGACCTTTTCCAGATCGTCCCTAATGCCCTCTAGAGCATAGGTACACCAGGTCTCCAGCCCGGCCTTGGTTCCTTGGTCCGCGGTGGCGAGCATGGCGTAGTAGCGTTCCCGATCATTGAAGAAAACAGCGGTAGGGTTGAGTACGCGGCCACCCGTATCGACGTTGAAGCCATATTTCATCAGCTGTGCGTAAGTCAGGAGGCGCACCACGCGACCATTGCCGTTGCCAAAGGGGTGAATCCAGCCAAACCGGTGATGGGTCAAGGCCACTTTCATCAAGTCGTATTTGGGCAGGTCCTCCCGATTGACGAACTCCACCAGCTCTTGCATGTAGCTGGGCACCATCAGGGCATCAGGAGGTAGGTGGGTGGCCTGAGCGATCTGCACTGCGCCCTGGCGATAAGCTCCAGGCGTCCTATCGCCCTCTCGCTCCAGGTCTTGGACGGTCATCGCGTGCAGCTCTCTGATGGTGAGCTCGGTAATCGGTGTTCCCGGGCGAATGGTTTGCTCGATGTAGTCCAAGGCTTTTTCGATGTTCGCCACTTCGCGTAGCTGATCGGTGTCCTCGGCTGTGCCTTCAACCTTGCTCTCGATGTAGTCGGCAAGTGTTGTGTGGTTGCCTTCGATGCGCGCCGAACCCAGGCTTTCCAGGATGTGGAAGATCGTTTTCAGCTGATAGAAGACCGCAGGAGGCGTATCGCCTTCCAGTCGCAAGCGCCGAAGGTGCTCAAGCTCGCTGAGCACGTCCACCAGATGGGAGTCGAAGGACGGGTTTAGCAGCTCAAGATCGTGATGGAAGAATGCAGGCATTGTGCAAACATCTCGAAAGCCGAAAAAAACATCTATGATTTTTTTGCTGTAGGCCCTGTTCTATAGGGGTTTTGGTCGAATATCAAAAGATGATTATCTCAAGATGGTTCTTCATTTAAGTGAACGCTTGAGAAAAGCTGAGGCGAGATGCGCTGTGTTGGCGGCGTGATGGTCGTGCAGGGGGCTTGGTTGTGCAGGAAAGAAAGCGGAGGTATCGCGCAGGGGGGAGGGAAGGGCCAAATCTCAGGCAACAAAAAACCCGCACTAGGCGGGTTTCTTGGTTGCTTTCACGTGATGCGTTCACCACGTGAAAGCTGAAGGTGGTGCCCAGAGACGGAATCGAACCGCCGACACGGGGATTTTCAATCCCCTGCTCTACCGACTGAGCTATCTGGGCAACGGGGCGCATTAAACGGGTTTTTCAGGGGGGCGTCAAGCAAGTTTTGAAAAAAATGTTTAATTATTACCGTCGCTTACGTTCCACCCCCGATTTTCAACAGCTTTACTCAGCCGGCGGCACGTAGCCGTCGGCCTTGGCGTATTCCTCGCCGGAGAAAAACTTGTCCATCTCGCCCTGCAGATATTTGCGATCGTCGGCATTCATCATGTTCAGGCGCTTTTCGTTGATCAGCAGGGTCTGGTGTTTCTGCCAGTCGGCCCAGGCCTTGGCCGAGACGTGATCGAAAATATCCTGGCCCTTGGCCCCCGGGTAGGGAGGGCGCTCCAGGCCCGGCAGTTCTTCCTGGTACTTGCGGCACATTACGGTGCGGGTCATGACGACTCTCCTGCATTCAAGACTTCGGCCGCGCGTTTGAGCAGTGTTTTCACCGGGGCGGCAAGGCCCAGGCGCGGCGGGGTGGCGAGGTTATACCAGAGCCAGTCGGCCTCGGCGACGTGCAGGGCCGACTCTTCGACCCGGATCAGCCAGGGTTCGATGGCCAGTTGGAAGTGGCTGAAGGTGTGCACCAGCCCGGGCATCTGCTGTTGCTGGCCCAGTTCCAGGGAGTGCTGCAGGGCCAGGTGCTGGATGTCGTCCAGGCCATCCAGCTCCGGCAGGCTCCACAACCCGCCCCAGAGGCCGCTGGAGGGCCGCCGGTAAAGCAGGATGGCGCCTTCGCGGTTGGCCAGCATCGGCATCAGGGTGCGCTTCTGAGGCACTTCCTTGCGTGGCTTGGGGATCGGGTAGCGGGTTTCCAGGCCGAGCATGTGGGCTTCGCAGCCGCGCTCCAGGGGGCACAACAGGCAGCTGGGCTTGCTCCGGGTGCAGAGGGTCGCCCCCAGGTCCATCATCGCCTGGGTGTAGTGGTTGACCCGGCTGTGGGGCGTGAAGCGCTCGGCGGCGGCCCACAGCTGCTTGGCCACCTTGGGCTCCCCGGGGTAGCCCTCCTGGGCCGTGAAGCGTGCCAGCACCCGCTTGACGTTGCCGTCGAGGATCGGCGCCCGCAGGCCCATGCTGATGCTGGCGATGGCGCCGGCGGTGGACAGGCCGATGCCCGGCAGTTCGGTGAGCTTTTCCACGTCCCGGGGGAACTCGCCGCCGTATTCGGCCATGACGATCTTCGCGGTCTTCTGCAGGTTGCGCGCCCGGGTGTAGTAGCCCAGGCCGGTCCACAGGTGCAGCACTTCGTCTTCCGGGGCTTCGGCCAGGGCCTGCACCGTGGGCAGCGAGGCCATGAAGCGGTCGAAGTAGTTGAGCACGGTGCTGACCTGGGTCTGTTGCAGCATGATCTCCGAGACCCACACCCGATACGGGTTGATGTCCTGCTGCCAGGGCAGGTCATGGCGGCCGTGGCGGTCGTACCAGTCCAGCACCGCCGTTGAAAACGCCTCGGCTCTCATCGCTTGAACAGCCCCTTGAGCGCGTTCTTCAGTTCCGGGCTGACCTTGTCCCCCAGTTTCTCGTCGATCTTTTGCTGCAGGCGGTCACCAGCCAGCTTGGCTGCTACCTGGCCCAGGCCGTCCTTGTCCAGGCGGCAGGCCTTGGCCCCCAGCTCCAGCGGGCCGCGGCAGCGCAGCGGCAGCTCGATGCCGGTAAAGCGCTCGCCCACCTGGCAGGCCGGGTCCGGGTTATCCCGCAGGTCGCCTTCGACAATGATGCCGACCCGGTAGTCCATGCCCAGCACTCGCAGGTCGATGTCGCCGTTGCCGTTCACCGTCATGCCGGGGATGCGCACTTTCAGGTCCGGGTTGCTGGCCACGCCATTGCGCAGCGTCAGGTTGCCCTTGAGTTCCTGGAAGGGCGTGTCCTTGCCCCGTGGCGTGCTGCTGAGGTTCTTGCGGTTGAGCACGGCGATGCCCTGGCACAGCTGCTGTTCGATATTGGCGTTGAGCAGCACGCCGTTGTTGATGACGAAGCTGGCGGTGCCGTTGAGGCTGTCGATCAGTGCCTTCTGGCTGTTGCCGCTGCCGCTGAGGTTGCTGTTCAGGGTCACCAGGCCCTTGACCGGAGGATTCTGGCCCTGGCTTTCGAGGATGCGTTCCACCGGCACCCGGTTGATCTTGGTCTGCAAGCTCAACTGCGGTGTGCTCTGGCGCACATCGAGGTTGCCGCTGGCATCGAAGCTGCCGTTGTACAGCTCGCCGCGCAGGCTGGAGAGCTTGAGCAGGCCACCCTGGCCGGAGGCCTTGAGTGCGGCATTCTGGATCGGCAGCTTGTCCAGGGTCAGTTGGCCGAAGTTCAGGTCGGCATCGACGTCGAGTTTGCTCAGGCGTTCCACCGGCAGCAGGCGGTCAGTGCTCCAGGCGCCCTTGGTCGGTGCGTTGGGCAGCGGGGTGCTGCCGGCTCCGGCCATGGCATCGGCTTCGCTGCTCTGCACTTCGGCCTTGCGTGCCGATGCCGCGCTGTTGGCTTCGGCGGACTTGGGCGGCAGGTAGCGGTCGACATTGAAGGTGTCGGCCTTGAGCTGGGCGCGCAGGGATTGCTTGTCGAAGTCCTCGATGGCCAGGCGGCCGCTGAAGGTGCTGTCGTCGAGCTTCAGGTTCAGGTCTTCCAGGGCCAGGCTGCTGGGCGTGCCTTGCAGGCGGCTGACCAGCTCGACCTTGCTCAGGCTGCCTTCACCCATGGTGGGCAGGGTCTGGCCGATGCTGTCGACGAATCTCGCCAGGTCGAACTGGGCAATGGAGATGCCGCCGCTGATCTGCGGAGTCTTGTCCAGGTCGTTGACCTTGAGCTCACCCAGGGCGCGCAACTGATTGAGGGAGACCTTCAGGCCGGTCCACTGGGCAACGTTGGCGGCCTGGTCCAGCAGCAGCTGGCCCTGGGCTGCGAAGGTCAGGGTCTTGCCTTGTAACGGGTCGCCGGCGGCTTCGCCGGACAGGCGCATGTCTTCAAACTGGTAGCGCTGCAGGGCGCGGTCGAAGCGCAGTTCGCCATTGAGCTCGGTGCGCACGCGCACTGCGGGTTGGCTGCTGGCGAGGAAGGCCGTGAGCTTGACCGGGGTGTTGGTGGCTTCGTGAATCGGCCCGGTACTCAGCTGGATGCTTTCGGCGGTGAACTGCTTGTCGGTCTGTTCATCGTTGTACTCAACCCGGGCGTTGTTCACGGTCAGGCTGTCGATGTCCAGGCGGATCGGCTGCGCGGGTTTGTCCGCGCCGGCTGGTGGTTGGCTGGCTTGGCCGGTGCTGGCGGCCGGAGTCTCGGCCTGCTTGTCGGTCGGTGCGGCCTTGCCAATGTCCTGCCAGTTGCCGTGGCCGTCCTTGTTGCGGGTCAGGCGCAGGTTCAGGCCTTCGACACGCACATCGCTCATCTGCACTTCGCGGCGCAGCAGCGGCAACACCCGGACCGACAGGCCGAGCATCTGCAGGTCGGCGAAAGGTTGGGTCGGGTTGGCCAGGGTGGCGACGCCGGCATCGTGCAGTTCCAGGCCCAGCCAGGGGAACAGGCTCCAGCCGATGTCGCCATTGAGCGTCAGCTCGATGTGGGCCTTGTCGCGGGCAATCTGGCGAATCTCGTCTTTGTAGTCGTTGGGATCAAACAGGTGGGTCAGGGCGAAGCCCAGAGCCACGATGATCAGCAACAGCCCGAGAATTACCAGACCCAGGATTTTGCCGAACGCTTTCATGGGCGAGTCCTTGTATGTCGAATTCAAAATTTAGCGGGGGAGTATAGCGCTCTGAACCTGACGACTGGTCACCCATTGCAGTTAGAGGTTTTTTCGTTGTAGCGGTTTTTTTTGGCCAGCGGCCTGGCCTGTGGGCAAAGCAGCGGCGGGAAAAAAGGTGATGTCAGTTTGGTTTTTTAGTTTGTCGCAAATGGTAACCTCTCGCGGTTCGTCCGCCCTTGTGCGACTTAATGTCGCGTCTGCCCAAATGGAGCTTTACTCAATAAAACGACCGCGCCGGTGTGCCAAGGTCGTCGCAGAAGAGTGGCCGATGAACAATTCTAATAATTGGGGGAAACATCCATGAGCACTAGCAATGCGGCGGCCAGTCCGTCCGCTCAGCCAGCGTTCTTGTCCAAAGAACGCATCATCGCCAAGCCCGGTTTCAACCGCTGGCTGGTTCCACCGGCCGCTCTGGCCATCCACCTGTGCATCGGCATGGCCTATGGCTTTTCGGTGTTCTGGCTGCCGTTGTCCAAGGCCCTGGGCGTCAGTGCGCCCGTGGCTTGCGAGCCCGGCATGGGCTTCATCGCGCAGATCTTTTCGTCCCAATGTGACTGGCCGATCTCCATGCTCGGCTGGATCTACACCCTGTTCTTCATCTTCCTGGGGTGCTCGGCGGCGATCTGGGGCGGCTGGCTGGAACATGCCGGCCCGCGCAAGGCCGGTGTGGTTTCGGCACTGTGCTGGTGCGGCGGCCTGCTGATCTCGGCGCTGGGGATCTACACCCACCAGATCTGGCTGATGTGGATAGGCTCAGGGGTCATCGGCGGTATCGGCCTGGGCCTGGGCTATATCTCCCCCGTGTCGACCCTGATCAAGTGGTTCCCGGACAAGCGCGGCATGGCCACCGGCATGGCGATCATGGGCTTTGGCGGCGGCGCCATGGTCGGTGCGCCCCTGGCGGCGGCCCTGATGGGCCACTTTGCAACGCCGACCAGCGTTGGCGTGTGGCAGAGCTTCCTGGTGATGGCGGCCATCTACTTCGTGTTCATGATCGGTGGCGCCCTGGCCTACCGGGTTCCGCCTACCGGCTGGAAGCCTGAGGGCTGGAACGCACCGGCGAAGAAAGCCGCCAATGCGATGATCACCCACCGCCACGTGCACGT
Source organism: Pseudomonas sp. GW822-FHT06D10 (assembly GCF_058799535.1). Classification (NCBI taxonomy): domain Bacteria; kingdom Pseudomonadati; phylum Pseudomonadota; class Gammaproteobacteria; order Pseudomonadales; family Pseudomonadaceae; genus Pseudomonas; species Pseudomonas sp. GW822-FHT06D10. Next base: position 295,943 of record NZ_JBXALN010000005.1, read on the forward strand.
GAACGTGGCCTGGAAGACCCCGCAGTTCCGCCTGGTGTGGCTGGTGCTGTGCCTTAACGTTTCGGCCGGTATCGGCATCCTCGGCATGGCCTCGCCCCTGCTGCAGGAAGTGTTTGCCGGCAAGCTGCTGGGCAATGGCCTGACCTTCAGCCAGCTGGACGCCGGGCAACTGGCGCAGATTGCCGCGATTGCCGCCGGCTTCACCGGTTTGCTGAGCCTGTTCAACATCGGCGGGCGGTTCTTCTGGGCGTCGTTCTCCGACTACCTGGGCCGCAAGAACACCTATTTCGTGTTCTTTGCCCTGGGCTTTGCCCTTTATGCGCTGATCCCGAACCTCGGCCACCTGGGCAATATCGCCCTGTTCGTGGCGGCGTTCTGCATCATCCTGTCGATGTACGGCGGCGGTTTCGCCACGGTGCCGGCCTACCTGGCGGACCTGTTCGGCACCCAGATGGTGGGCGCTATCCACGGCCGCCTGCTGACCGCCTGGGCCGCGGCGGGCGTGCTGGGCCCGGTGCTGGTGAACTACCTGCGCGAGTACCAGCTGAGCATCGGCGTCGAGCGCGCTGCGGCTTACGACATCACCCTGTACATCCTCGCCGGCCTGCTGGTGCTGGGCTTTTTGTGCAACCTGCTGGTGCGCCCGGTGGCCGACAAGTACTTCATGACCGACGAGCAACTGGCGGCCGAGCAGGCCCTGGGCCATGACAAGGGCGCCGACAACAGCGTCGTGCTGGAGTGGAAGGCCTCATCCGCCAGCCTGCCGCTGGTGATCGCTGCCTGGCTGGCCGTGGGCATTCCCCTGGCGTGGGGCGTGTGGGTCACCCTGCAGAAGACCGCGGTGCTGTTCCATTAAGGGCTTCGCCGGCCAGCCAGCTCCTGCGCAGGAGCCGGCTGGCCGGCGAACAAGGTGCCCGGGCCTGCCAGGCCTGGCGCCTTCACCGGCAAGCCGTTTTCTATAGTTGTCATGACAGGTACAGCCCCGCAGCCATTGGCTGGCGCCCGTCAGGATATTGTCCATCGTGTTTCTGTTTAGCCGCCGTGGGGCCTATACTATTCGCCTTTTTCGCCCAATGATTTTGCGGAGCTGGTGATGGCCGAACGTAAGGCATCTGTCGAGCGCGACACTCTGGAAACCCAGATCAAAGCCTCGATCAACCTGGATGGCACCGGAAAGGCCCGATTCGATATCGGCGTGCCCTTCCTTGAGCACATGCTGGACCAGATCGCCCGGCACGGGCTGATCGACCTGGACATCGAAAGCAAGGGCGACCTGCATATCGACGACCACCACACCGTGGAGGATGTCGGTATCACCCTCGGCCAGGCGTTCAGCAAGGCCATCGGCGACAAGAAAGGCATCCGTCGCTACGGCCATGCCTATGTGCCGCTGGATGAAGCCCTGTCCCGCGTGGTGATCGACTTCTCCGGCCGCCCCGGCCTGCAGATGCATGTGCCGTTCACCCGCGCCACCGTCGGTGGTTTCGATGTCGACCTGTTCCAGGAGTTCTTCCAGGGCTTCGTCAACCACGCCAACGTGACCCTGCACATCGACACCCTGCGCGGCACCAACACTCACCACCAGATCGAGACCGTGTTCAAGGCCTTCGGCCGTGCACTGCGCATGGCGGTGGAGCTGGACGAGCGCATGGCCGGCCAGATGCCGTCGACCAAGGGCGTGCTGTAATGCAGACCGTCGCCGTCATCGACTACGGCATGGGCAACCTGCACTCGGTGGCCAAGGCCCTGGAGCACGTGGGCGCCGGCAAGGTGCTGATCACCAGCGATGCCAGCGTGATTCGCGAAGCCGACCGGGTGGTGTTCCCCGGAGTGGGCGCGATCCGTGACTGCATGGCCGAGATCCGTCGCCTGGGCTTCGATGCCCTGGTGCGCGAGGTCAGCCAGGACCGTCCGTTCCTCGGTATCTGCGTGGGTATGCAGGCGCTGCTCGACCACAGTGAAGAGAACGAAGGCGTGGACTGCATCGGCCTGTTTCCCGGCCAGGTGAAGTTCTTCGGCAAGGGCCTGATCGAGGATGGCGAGCACCTGAAGGTGCCGCACATGGGCTGGAACGAAGTGAAGCAGGCGGTGGATCACCCGCTGTGGCACAACATTGCGGACCTGGCGCGCTTCTACTTCGTGCACAGCTACTACATCAATGCCGGTAACGCGCGGCAGGTGGTGGGCAGCGGTCACTATGGCGTGGATTTCGCCGCGGCGCTGGCCGACGGCTCGCGTTTCGCCGTGCAGTTCCACCCGGAGAAAAGCCATACCCACGGCCTGCAGCTGCTGCAGAATTTCGCCGCCTGGGACGGTCGCTGGTAAATGGCGATCAAGAAACCCAAGCCGCCGATCCTGAGCCTCACTGCCGAACAGGAGAGCGAGGCGACGCACAAGATCAAGCGTTTCCTGGAGGATCGGTTCGAGCTCGAGCTGGGCTCGTTCGAAGCGGCGGAGGTTCTTGAACTGTTTACCCGCGAAATTGCTCCGCACTATTACAACCGGGCGATTTTCGATGTGCAGGCGCACCTCAAGGAGAGGTTCGAAAGCATCGAAAGCGACCTGTGGGCGCTCGAGAAAAACTGATTTCCGAGTGAAGCTGAACAATCGAACTTGAAGGTTTGCCAGATGCTGATTATTCCCGCTATCGATCTCAAGGACGGCGCCTGTGTGCGTCTGCGCCAAGGCCGCATGGAAGACTCCACGGTGTTCTCCGATGACCCGGTGAGCATGGCCGCCAAATGGGTTGAAGGGGGTTGCCGACGCTTGCATCTGGTGGACCTGAACGGTGCCTTCGAAGGCCAGCCGGTCAACGGCGAGGTGGTCACCGCAATCGCCAAGCGCTACCCGAACCTGCCGATCCAGATCGGCGGCGGCATCCGTTCCCTGGAAACCATCGAGCACTACGTCAAGGCTGGCGTGAGCTACGTGATCATCGGCACCAAGGCGGTCAAGGAGCCGGAGTTCGTCGCCCAGGCCTGTCGCGCGTTCCCCGGCAAGGTGATTGTCGGCCTGGACGCCAAGGACGGTTTCGTCGCCACCGACGGCTGGGCTGAAGTCAGCAGCGTGCAGGTCATCGACCTGGCCAAGCGCTTCGAAGCCGACGGCGTGTCCGCCATCGTTTATACCGACATCGCCAAAGACGGCATGATGCAGGGCTGCAACGTTCCCTTCACCGCAGCCCTGGCGGCGGCCACCAAGATCCCGGTGATCGCTTCCGGCGGTATCCACAACCTTGGCGACATCAAGGCCCTGCTGGATGCCAAGGCGCCAGGAATCATCGGCGCCATTACTGGCCGCGCGATCTATGAAGGCACCCTCGATGTCGCAGAAGCCCAGGCTTTCTGCGATTCGTACCAAGGCTGAGGATTCGCCATGGCACTGGCCAAACGCATCATCCCTTGCCTGGACGTGGACAACGGCCGGGTGGTCAAGGGCGTCAAGTTCGAGAACATCCGCGACGCCGGTGACCCGGTGGAAATTGCCCGTCGCTACGACGAGCAGGGTGCCGACGAAATCACTTTCCTCGACATCACCGCCAGCGTCGATGGGCGTGATACCACCCTCCATACCGTCGAGCGCATGGCCAGCCAGGTGTTCATCCCGCTGACCGTGGGCGGTGGCGTGCGCACCGTGCAGGACATCCGCAACCTGCTCAATGCCGGCGCGGACAAGGTTTCGATCAACACCGCAGCAGTGTTCAACCCGGAGTTCGTCGGCGAAGCGGCACAGCACTTTGGTTCTCAGTGCATCGTGGTCGCCATTGACGCGAAGAAAGTCTCCGGCCCGGGTGAAACCCCGCGCTGGGAAATCTTCACCCATGGCGGGCGCAAGCCCACCGGGCTGGACGCGGTGGAGTGGGCGAAGAAGATGGAAGGCCTGGGTGCCGGCGAGATCCTGCTCACCAGCATGGATCAGGACGGCATGAAAAACGGCTTCGACCTGGGCGTGACCCGGGCCATCAGCGATGCCCTGGGGATTCCGGTGATCGCTTCCGGCGGTGTCGGCAACCTCCAGCACCTGGCCGACGGCATCATTGAAGGCCATGCCAGCGCGGTGCTGGCGGCGAGCATTTTCCACTTCGGCGAATACACGGTTCCCGAGGCCAAGGCCTATATGGCTCAGCGCGGGATTGTTGTGCGGTAGCCACTGGACAGCATGGCGGGCTCACGGCACTCTTGAGCACGCCATGGATTCCGGTAGCCCGTCATGTTCAAACGTCTTCTAGTGGTTGTCGCCAGCGCTTCGCTTGTTCTTTGCGGCCTCGCCCGCGCTGATGAACCCGCCGACACCTCCCTGGTGTTGCTGACGGAAAACTTCCCCCCCTACAACATGGCCAAGAACGGCAAGAACTTCGCCCAGGGCGAGAATATCGACGGCATCGCCGTGGATATCGTCCGTGAAATGTTCAAACGCGCCGGAATCAACTACAGCCTGACCCTGCGTTTTCCATGGGAGCGTATCTACAAGATGGCGCTGGAGCAGCCGGGCTATGGTGTGTTCGTCATGGCGCGCCTGCCGGACCGCGAGCCGCTCTTCAAGTGGGTCGGCCCCATCGGCCCGGATGACTGGATCATGCTGGCCAAGGCCGGCAGCAAGATCACCCTAGAATCCCTGGAACAGGCGCGCAAATACAAGATCGGCGCCTACAAGGGCGATGCCATTGCCGAGACCCTGACCAAGCAGGGCCTGGCGCCCCAAGTGGTACTGCGTGACCAGGACAATGCCAGGAAGCTGGTGGCGGGGCAGATCGACCTCTGGGCCACCGGCGACCCGGCCGGGCGCTACCTGGCCAAGCAGGAGGGCATCAGCGGCCTCAAGACGGTGCTGCGCTTCAACAGCGCCGAGCTGTACCTGGCCCTGAACAAGGATGTCTCCGATGAGGTGGTGGCCAAGCTCCAGGCGGCCCTGGACCAGATGCGCCAAGAGGGGCTGGTGGAAGAGATCATGGGGCGTTACCTGTAGGCGCTTCGCTGGCAAGCCAGTTCCTGTGGCGAAGGCCTCTAGCGATAAACCCCGTTCTTGCCATGCCCGGCCATGGCCTTGTTGCTGCGCAGGCTGATCATCGACTTGATATCGATCCACTCGATGCCCTGGGCCTTGAGCCTGGGCAGCTCACGTTCGAGCACTGCCAGGGTCTGTGGATAAGGGTGGCCGATCATCACCGCCGAACCCTGTTTGCGCGCCAGTTTGATCGCGGTCTGCAACTGTTGGCTGATCGCCGCTTCGGTACGTTCGTCATCCAGGAACACATCCCGGGAAACACTGGCCAGGCCGACCTTCTGCGCTTCGGCAGCGGCCACCGTCTGGGCGCTGGTGCGGCTGTCGACAAAGAACTTGTGCCGCCGTTGCAGCTCGCCCATCAGCCAGGCCATGGCCTGGGGCTGGGCGGTCATGCGGCTGCCCATATGGTTGTTGATGCCGCTGGTGTAGGGCACGGCCTGGAAGGCGGCTTCCAGGCGTTTTTGCAGTTCTTCGACGGGCAGCTCGGGGTGCCAGGCGAACGGCCCGGTGGCCGGGTCCATGGGCATGTGCAGGATGACGATCTTGCCGGCGCGATGAGCTTCACGGGCGAACTCGGCGGCGTGGGGCGTGTCCGGCATGATCGCCGTGGTGACCGGGCCGGGCAGGGCCAGTACCCGGCGGTCACGGGGCAGGTTCTGGCCCAGGTCGTCGATGATCAGGCTCAGGTAGGCCTTGGGCGCGACGGCTGTGGGTTCGGCGGCTTGGGTCGCGAGGGGCAAGAGGCACAGCAGGGTGAGCAGCGGGGCCTGGAGCGAGCGCAACAGCAGTGAGCAGCGGGAAATCATGGGGATCGGGATCAGGCCTTTAGGGGAATGGGCACCCTGGCGGGCGCTTGGCTGGCGAGCCAGCTCCTACGCAAGCCGGCTCCTGTAGGAGCCGGCTTGCCGGCGAAGGGTTCAATCATTTGCCGCGGGTGATGCTCAGCCCTTTGAGCAGGCTCAGGGCCTGGGCCAACTGGTAGTCGTCGTCCTGCGGCATCGGCTTGGCCTTGCTCGCTGCACCACTGGGCTTGTCGGCGCCACCGTTGCCATTGCCCAGGTGACCTTGCAGGTCGGCTTCCTTGAAATACTCGCCGTCCTGGGACTCGCTGGTGATCTTGGCGCGGCGCACTTCGATGTCCGGAACGATGCCCTGGGCCTGGATCGAACGCCCGTTGGGGGTGAAGTACAGGGCGGTGGTGATCTTCAGCGCCCGGTCGTTGTTCAGCGGCAGCACGGTCTGCACCGAGCCCTTGCCGAAGCTGGTGGTGCCCATCAGTACTGCGCGCTTCTGATCCTGCAGGGCACCGGCGACGATCTCCGAAGCCGAGGCGCTGCCGCCGTTGATCAGCACCACCATCGGCACGGCTTCGCTTTCGTCCTTGCCGGTGGCGGAGAAGCGCAGCTCGGAGTTGGCGATGCGGCCCTTGGTGTAGACGATCAGGCCCTTGGTGATGAAGTGGTCCACCACCTCCACCGCGGCTTGCAGCACGCCGCCCGGGTTGTTGCGCAGGTCGAGGATGATGCCGTTGAGCTTCTTGCCGTTGTCCTTGCGCAGCTTGGCCAGGGCCTTGGAGACTTCCTCGCCGGTCTTGACCTGGAACTGGGTGATGCGGATGTAGCCGTAGCCCGACTCCAGCAGCTGGCTCTTCACGCTTTTCACCTGGATGGTGGCGCGGGCCAGGGTCACGTCGAACGGCGTGCCGCCGTCGCGCACCAGGGTCAGGGTGATCTTCTGGCCGATCTTGCCGCGCATCTTGTCCACGGCTTCGGTCATGGTCTGGCCACGGGTCGGCTGGCCGTTGATCTTGACGATCAGGTCGCCGGCCTGGATCCCGGCCTTGGATGCCGGGGTGTCGTCGATGGGCGAGACCACCTTGATGAAGCCATCCTCGGCGCCGACTTCGATGCCCAGGCCGCCGAATTCGCCGCTGGTGCTTTCCTGCAGTTCGGCGAAGTCTTCCGGGCCCAGATAGGCAGAGTGCGGGTCGAGGTTGCTGAGCATGCCCTTGATGGCATTCTCCAGCAGGGTCTTGTCGTCTACGGGTTCGACATACGCGGCCTTGATGCGGTCCATGACCTCGGCGAAGGTGCGCAGCTCTTCCAGCGGCAAGGGCGCCTTGGTGGTCGCGGCGGTTGCTGCTTGAGCGGTTTCGGCGGCAAACGCCTGAGGCGCTCCGATCACCAGGGCGATCGTCAGGGCCAGCGAGGTAAGGCGGGACAAATGCAGCATGTCGAACGAACTCCTAATTTAGATGCAGCGCTTATCCTTGCGCGTGGCACCACTGTGCCGGGTCGCTGGGGCGGCCCTGCTGACGAATTGCAAAGTACAGCGCAGGAGTGTCCTGTCCGCCACTATTACCGACGGTGGAGATGGACTCTCCGGCCTTGACCACGTCGCCGGCTTCCTTGAGCAGCGTCTGGTTGTGTCCGTAGAGGCTCAGGTAACCGTTGCCGTGATCGAGGATCACCAGCAGGCCGGCGCCGCGCAGCCAGTCGGCGAACACTACCCGGCCACCGTGCACGGCGTGCACCTGGCTGCCGGCGGCGGCGCTGATCATCACGCCGTCCCACTTGGAGCGGGAGTCGTCGCCACGGGTTTCACCAAAGCGTGCCAGTAGTCGACCATCAACGGGCCATGGAAGTTTTCCCCGGGCTGAAGCAAATGCCCCGCCATAGGAAGGGCCGGCGCTGGAAACCAGGGCTCCAGGGCTTGATCTTGCGGGTTTGCGCGGCTCATCGCTGGCGTCGGCCTGAGCCTCACGCAAGCGCTTTTTTTCGGCTTCCTGCTGGGCGATCAGCGCTTTCTGCCGCGCTTCCTCTGCCTCGCGAGCCTGGCGTGCCAGGGTTTCCTCGATGGTTTTCAGGACCTTGGCCAGGTCGGCCTGGTCCTGTTCACGGGCCTTGAGCTTGTCGTCCCGGGCCTTCACGTCGTTGTTCAGCTTGGCCAGGGCCAGCTGGCGCTCCTTGCGCACCTTGTCGAGTTCTTCGCGCTGGGTGTCGAGGCTGCTTTTCTGCACCAGCAACTGGGCCTGCTGCAGGGAGATGTCCTTTTCCACATTGGCCAGCTGGCGCAGGGTCTCGTTGAAACTCTTCAACTGCTCCAGGCGTGCCTGGCTCAGGTAGTCGTAATAGGTCAGGGTGCGGGCGAATTTTTCCGGGTTCTGCTGGTTGAGCAGCAGCTTGAGGTATTCCTGGCGCCCGTTCTGGTAGGCCGCGCGGGCCTGGATGGCGATCAGTCGCTGCTGTTCAGTGCGCGCGCTCTGGAGTTTTTTTTTCTCCTCATCGAGTCGCTGCAGCTCGGATTCGCTTTTTTTCAGCTCTTTTTGCAGGGCCTCGACCTGCTTTTCCAGCTTGCCCATCTCGGTCTCGGTGCCGCGCAGTTCTTTCTGCACCCCGGACTTCTCTTCCTGCAGCTTGCCCAGCAGCTTTTTCAGCTCGGCAATGTCCTGACGCGTGGCGTCCAACTGTTGTTGGGTTTGCGCGCGCTCGTCGGCGAAAGCCGGTTGGAGCAGGCAGATCAGAGCAAGGGTAATCAGGGCGCGAAGCATAGAGGCGGGCGACACCAGGGAAAGGGACGGCCTAGTATGCCCGCCCATCGCTGCAAAAAAAACGCCTCAAAGCCAACTGCTTTGAGGCGTTCGTCATAAAAAGCCGTTTCCGGGCCGTTATTGGGCCATTTGCTATCAGCGTGCCGCCGCCGTGGCCTGGGGCGGCGCCGCCGATCAACCTTGTGCGGGCGAGCGAGCCTGATGCTGCAGCGCTTGGGTGCCGGCCTGCGCGGCCGAGGCATCCTGGCTGGCCTGGCTGTCTTGCCGGGCCCGCAGGACCACGATTCCCGGGACGTTGTGAACGTACTCCATGAAGGGCGAGTCGATCACCGCGCCCTGGTCCTTTTTCGAGGAGGCGTTGCGCAGGACCGGGCCCTGGGCCGTCTGGATGAACAGCCCGGTATGGGTGACGTCCAGGCCCGAGAGGTGGGTATAGATGCCGATGTAGTCGCCGGTTCGCAGGTGGCTGAGCAGATGCTGGTCAATCAATGCGCTGGGAATGTAGGTGATGTCGCGTTCGGCCACGGGCAGGCCGGGCAGGTAGCGGCCGCCATCGGCCTTTTGATTGAGGCGCTTGGCCACGGTCACCGCGTTCGCACTCAGCTGGGCGGTCACATCCTCGGCCATGGGTTGCCCGGCATGGGCCCAATCGGTGAAGAAGTGGCGGCGGTTGAGGAAGTTGATATCGCCGTTCACGTAGCGAATCTGTACCAGGTTGTTGATGAAGCCGGCCTCGTCGCTGGACTGGCGCAAGGCCTCGACGTAATCCAGGTAGGTGAAGCAGTCCAGGCCCCTGAAGTCGACCACCAGCTTCTCGGCCAGGGTTGCGGAGCCGTGCAACCGGTTCGCCGCGTAAGGCGTGTGCAGGAACTCCCGGGAAATCAGGTCGTTCATCTGGCCTATGTCGGTAGAGCCCCGAGGAGGCTGGATCTTCAGCAGTGCTTTCAATTTATCGGCGGTCTGAGCATCCATTTTCACCGGGCTGTGTTGCTGTGCGAGGGCACTGGCATCCACCGGCTGTTGAGCAGGAATCTGGCTTGCACAGCCTGACAGGAGGGAGGCCAGAAGCAGCGTAGCCGTCTTGTTCATGGAGATTCTCTCTGCTGTTATTGATAACGATAATCATTATTCAATAAGTGCCCGGCGCTTGTCTGCTTTTACTTCCATGGCCCTGGTTCGCCCTGTGCAAGGCCACCATGAAAAACGCCCGACGGTTGCATCGGGCGTTTTTGCCTGCAATGGCGAGCTGGAGGATCAGTGCGCCGGGTCCACCAGGATCGACGTGCCGGTCATTTCCGCGGGCTTGGGCAGGCCCAGCAACTTGAGCATGGTGGGCGCCACGTCCGCCAGAACCCCGCCCTCACGGACTTTCAACGCGCGTTTGCCGACATAGATGAATGGCACCGGCTCGGTGGTGTGGGCGGTGTGGGCCTGGCCGGTGGATTCGTCGGACATCTGCTCGACGTTGCCGTGGTCGGCGGTGATCAGGGCTTCGCCGCCGACCTTTTCCAGGGCATCGACGATACGTCCGACGCACAGGTCCAGGCATTCCACGGCTTTGACCGCCGCCTCGAACACGCCGCTGTGGCCGACCATGTCGCCGTTGGCGTAGTTGACGATGATCACGTCATAACGCTGGTGCTCGATGGCGTCGACGATCTTGTCGGTGACTTCCGGGGCACTCATTTCCGGCTGCAGGTCGTAGGTGGCGACTTTCGGCGACGGGATCAGGATGCGCTCCTCGCCCGGGAACGGCTCTTCGCGGCCACCGGAGAAGAAGAAGGTGACGTGGGCATACTTCTCGGTCTCGGCGATGCGCAGTTGGGTCTTGCCGTTTTTCGCCAAATAGTCGCCCAGCACGTTCTCCAGGCTGCCCGGGGCAAAGGCCGATGGCGCGGGGATGCTGGCGGCGTACTGGGTGAGCATGACGAAGCCGGCCAGCTTAGGCTGGCGTGGGCGTTCGAAGTCCTTGAAGTCGTCCTCGACGAAGACCCGGGTCAGCTCCCGTGCACGGTCGGCGCGGAAGTTCATGAACACCACGGCATCGCCGTCCTCGACCTTGACCGGTTCGCCGATGGTGGTGGCCTTGACGAATTCGTCGCTCTCTTCACGTGCGTAGGCGGCTTGCAGGCCTTCCTGGGCGGTGGCGGCGTTGAACTGGCCCTGGCCGTCGACGATCAGGTTGTAGGCCTGGGCCACACGGTCCCAGCGGTTGTCGCGGTCCATGGCGAAGTAACGGCCGATCAGGCTGGCGATGCGGCCCTTGCCCAGGGTCTTGAAGGTTTCGTCCAGCAGTTCGATGGACGACTGGGCGCTTTTGGGCGGGGTGTCGCGGCCATCGAGGAAGGCATGCAGGTAGATTTTCTCGGCGCCGCGCTTGAAGGCCAGTTCGGCCATGGCGATCAGGTGGTCCTGGTGGCTGTGCACGCCGCCGTCGGACAGCAGGCCGAGGATGTGCACCGCCTTGCCGGCATCCACGGCCTTGTCCACGGCCGCGCAAATAGTCGGGTTCTCGAAGAACTCACCGTCACGGATGGCCTTGGTCACCCGGGTGAAGTCCTGGTACACCACGCGGCCGGCGCCGAGGTTCATGTGGCCGACTTCGGAGTTGCCCATCTGCCCGTCCGGCAGGCCGACATCCATGCCCGAACCCGAGATCAGGCCGTTGGGCATGCTGGCGCACAAGCGGTCCAAGACCGGCTTCTTGGCCGCATAGACGGCGTTGGATTCGTGGCTTTCGCTGTGACCGAAGCCATCCAGAATCATCAGGACCAAAGGTTTAGGCGTGGTAGTCATGGCGTCCACTCGTGGCTGGATAGGAAAGAGATGAAAGGGAGGTGTTGAAAAAGGGAGTGGCAGTTTAAAGCGAAGTTCCGGTGGAGTCACCGCCGGGCGGGGTTTGGTCGACCCGGAGGGCTGTGTATACTGGCCGACATTTTAACGCCCTGGAACCTCCTTAGATGGTTGCTCACCTGATTCAATTCGCCACTGAACACTACTTGCTCGTCGGCGCCTTCGCCATCCTGCTGGCTCTGTTGATCGCTCATGAATTGAGCCGCGGTGGCCGCAGCCTCAGCACCCGTGAACTGACCGCGCTGGTCAACAGCGAGCAGGGCGTCGTGATCGATATCCGTCCATCCAAAGACTATGCCGCCGGCCATATCGTCGGTGCACTGAACATTCCCCAGGACAAGCTGGCCGCCCGTGTCGGCGAGCTGGAGAAGCACAAGTCCAAGACCATCATCCTGGTGGACGCCCAGGGCCAGCACGCCGGCACCCACGCCCGCGAGCTGCTCAAGTCCGGTTTCACCGCGGCCAAGCTGTCCGGCGGCGTGGCCAGCTGGAAGGCCGATAACCTGCCATTGGTGAAGTAATGTCCAAGGTCATCGTCTACTCCAGTGATTACTGCCCTTACTGCTCGCGCGCCAAGCATCTGCTGGTGAGCAAAGGCGTAGCCTTCGAAGAGATCAAGGTCGATGGCAAGCCCCAGGTACGCGCCGAGATGGCCCAGAAGGCCGGGCGTACGTCCGTGCCGCAGATCTGGATCGGCGCCACCCACGTAGGTGGCTGTGATGATTTGTTCGCCCTGGAGCGTGCCGGCAAGCTCGACGCGCTGCTAGCGGCCTGAAATTCCCAACCCTATAGACCCAAGATCAAGAAGGACTCTGAGATGACTGACCAACAGAACACCGTTGCCGACGACGAAAGCGCACCGCAATTCTCCCTGCAGCGTATCTACGTGCGTGACCTGTCCTTCGAAGCGCCGAAAAGCCCGGCGATCTTCCGTCAGCAGTGGGAACCTAGCGTCGGCCTGGACCTCAATACCCGCCAGACAGCGTTGGAAGCCGACTTCCACGAAGTGGTGCTGACCCTGTCCGTGACCGTGAAGAACGGCGACGAAGTGGCCTTCATCGCTGAAGTCCAGCAGGCCGGTATCTTCCTGATCAAGAACCTGGATGAGGCTTCCATGAGCCACACCCTGGGTGCTTTCTGCCCGAACATCCTGTTCCCTTACGCTCGTGAAGCGCTGGACAGCCTGGTGACCCGCGGTTCGTTCCCGGCGCTGATGCTGGCCCCGGTGAACTTCGATGCGCTGTACGCCCAAGAGCTGCAACGCCTGCAGTCCGCTGGCGAAAACACCGTTCAGTAAGTGCTGGTTGCGGTACGAAAAAAGCGCCTGTAACGGCGCTTTTTTCATGCTCGGGCAAAACCTGTAGGAGCGGGCTTGCCCGCGAACCCCAGGCTCTACTTGAACCCCAACTGTCTCCAGCCTTCATAGACCGCAACGGCCACGGTGTTGGACAGGTTCAGGCTGCGGCAGCCTTCGCGCATGGGCAGGCGCAGGCGCTGTTCGCCGGGCAGGGCGTCCAGCACGTCCGCCGGCAGGCCCCGGCTCTCGGGGCCGAACAGGAAGGCGTCGCCCTCCTGAAAGCTGGCGTCGTGGAACGGCCGCGAGCCCTTGGTGGTGAAGGCGAACAGGCGCGGCTGGCCGAGGCTCTCCAGGCAACTGGCAAGGTCGGCATGGCGTTGCAGGGTGGCGTATTCGTGATAGTCGAGGCCGGCGCGGCGCAGGCGCTTGTCGTCCATTTCGAAACCCAGCGGCTCGATCAAATGCAGGTGGCAGCCGCTGTTGGCGCACAGCCTGATAACGTTGCCGGTATTCGGCGGAATTTCTGGTTGAAAGAGGATGACGTGAAACATGCACGGCTCCGAAGAGAAAGACAGGCTGCATTCTACGCCTGAAGCGTACTCGCGACCGAAGCTAATGCTGCGGGTGTTCGGCTCCCTGGCGATTGTCGGGGTGATGGTAGGGCTGATGATCGGCCGCCTGACCCAGCCTGATCCGGTGGCGTTGCAGCAGGTCGAGGTGGCGCCCGATGGGCTGGTGCTGTGGTTCAACCATGAGCCCAAGCTCCATGGGGAACACATCGATGGCACCGTGGCGCTGCTGTTCGATGCCCAGGGGCAGGCACAGAAGGGCCAGTTGCAGGTCAATCAGCGCAATGTGAACTGGCGGGTGCGCCGGGCGGACCAGGGCCTGCTGCTGAACCTGGTGGCCGCGCGGCCGCTGCGGGGGCAGTGGGACGGGAGCGAGGTGGAGGGGCGCTGGCGCCTGGCGATCCACCTGCGGGAGGAATAAAAGAGGGAAACCCCGGCCTGCCTGTACCAAGGCCCCCAAAAGCGGGAGGGGCTGAGCGCCACGAGGGCGATGAGTCCCGGTGTAAAGAAGGGGATTCCCGGCCTGCCTGTACCAGGGTCCCCAAAAGCGTGGCCCGTCGCGATGCGCGGGATGGGCCGGGTATTAAAGAGGGAAGTCCCGGCCTGCCTGTACCGGGGTTCCCGAAAGCGTGGCCCGTCGCTGTGAGCGGGGTGGGCCTGGTGTTAAAGAGGGAAGTCCCGGTCTGCCTGTACCGGGGTTCCCGAAAGCGTGGCCCGTCGCTGTGAGCGGGGTGGGCCTGGTGTTAAAGAGGGAAGTCCCAGCCTGCCTGTACTGGGGTTCCCGAAACCTTTGGCCGTCGCGATGTGCGTGCCGAGCCAGGTGTTAAAGAGGGGAATCCCCGGCCTGCCTGTACCAAGGTCCCCGAAACTGGGTAGTGACTGGGTTATTGCAGGTGGCGTGCCAGTTTTGGCTGCAGAGGCGTTGATTGCTGGGATAAAAAGCCGAAAGCCCCGTAATCCGGGGCTTTTGCGTTTTCGACGGAGGGCTTTTCAGAGCTGAGGCGCGGGTTGTACCCGGGCTGGATGGCACTGCAGCGCGCCTTCGGGCAGTGCATGCACCCCATCCTGGTGCACGCACATCCTCATCGTAGGAGCCGGCTTGCCGGCGAAAGCGCCTGTGGGCGCACTGCAAGGTTCAAGGGCCTCTTCGCTGGCAAGCCAGCTCCTACATGCCGCGGCCGGGGCTTCAGCCTTCCTCGCCTTCATCCTCGTCGCCACCGTCGACCTTCATCCCCAGCTCCTTGATCTTGCGGGTCAGGGTATTGCGCCCCCAGCCCAACAGGACCGCGGCATCGCGGCGGCGGCCGGCGGTGTGCTTGAGGGCGGTCTCGATCATGATCCGCTCGAAACTCGGTACCGCGCTGTCCAGCAGGTTCGATTGCCCGCGGGCCAGGGCCTGGTCGGCCCATTGGCGCAGGGCCTGTTCCCAATTGGTGACCGGCGCCGAATCCTGGGGCAGGCTCAGCAACTCCGGTGGCAGGTCGCTGATATGCACCTCGCGACCCGAGGCCATGACCGTGATCCAGCGGCAGGTGTTCTCCAGCTGGCGCACGTTGCCCGGCCACGGCAGGTTCTTCAGGTATTCCTCGGTTTCGTTTTTCAGCAACTTGGGTTCCACCGCCAGCTCCTGGGCGGCGCGGCTGAGGAAGTGCCTGGCCAGGGTCGGGATGTCTTCGCGACGGTCCGACAGGCGCGGGATATGGATGCGGATCACGTTGAGGCGGTGGAACAGGTCCTCACGGAACTTGCCTGCGTGCACCAGGGTTTCCAGGTTCTGGTGGGTCGCGGCGATGATGCGTACATCGACCTTGACCGGGGTATGGCCACCGACCCGATAGAACTCGCCATCGGCCAGGACCCGCAGCAGGCGGGTCTGGGTGTCGGCTGGCATGTCGCCGATCTCGTCGAGGAACAGAGTGCCGCCGTCCGCCTGCTCGAAGCGCCCGCGCCGCAGGTTGGCCGCGCCGGTGAAGGCGCCCTTTTCATGGCCGAACAGCTCGGATTCCATCAGGTCCTTGGGGATCGCCGCCATGTTCAGGGCGATGAACGGCGAAGCCGCACGCGGGCTGTGGCGATGCAGGGCATGGGCTACCAGTTCCTTGCCGGTACCGGATTCGCCGTTGATCAGCACTGTGATGTTGGAGTGGCTCAGGCGCCCGATGGCTCGGAACACCTCCTGCATGGCCGGCGCCTCACCGATGATTTCCGGAGTGCGAGTCAGGGTCGGCGGCACTTCCAGGCCTTGCTGTTCCTGGGCGTGCTGATTGGCGCGCTTGACCAGCGACACCGCTTCATCGACATCGAACGGCTTGGGCAGGTATTCGAAGGCGCCGCCCTGGTAGGAAGCGACAGCGCTATCCAGGTCCGAATGCGCGGTCATGATGATCACCGGCAGGCGCGGGTGCTGCTCGCGAATCCGTGCCAGCAGGTCCAGGCCACTGGCGCCGGGCATGCGAATGTCGGAAATGATCACGTCCGGGGCCTGGCGGGCCAGGCGGCTCATCACCCCATCGGCGCTGTCGAAGCTCTGGGTGGTCATCCCTTCCTGCTGCAAGGCTTTTTCCAGGACCCAACGGATAGAACGGTCGTCATCGACGATCCACACGGTTTCACTACGGCTCATGTCGATGGGGCTCCTTGTTCCAGTGGCAGAAAGATCGAGAACGTGGTGTGGCCGGGATGGCTGTCACATTCGATCAGACCCTGGTGCTGGCTGATGATGTTCTGGGTGATGGCCAGGCCCAGCCCGGTACCGTCCGGGCGGCCGCTGACCATGGGGAAGAAGAGGGTGTCCTGCAGTTCTGCGGGGATGCCCGGGCCGTTGTCGATGATCTCGATCTTGCTCACCAGGCGATGGCGCACGTGGCCGATGGTGAACTGGCGCATGGTGCGGCTGCGCAGGGTGATGCGCCCCAGGCGCATTTCATTCTGGCTGCTGATGGCCTGCATGGCGTTGCGCACGATGTTGAGCACCGCCTGGATCATCTGTTCGCGGTCGATCAGCACATCGGGAATGCTCGGGTCGTAATCGCGCACCAGGGTGATACAGCCCTGGCTTTCGGCTTCCACCAGGCTGCTGACCCGCTCCAGCACTTCATGGATGTTGGTCAGGGCCAGGGATGGCAGCTTGTTCGAGCCGAGCATGCGGTCCACCAGGTTCCGCAGGCGGTCGGCTTCTTCGATGATGACGTTGGTGTAGTCCTTGAGGCTTTCCTCGGGCAGCTCCCGGGCCAGCAACTGTGCGGCGCCGCGAATGCCCCCCAAGGGGTTCTTGATTTCATGGGCCAGGCCGCGCACCAGCATCTTGCTGGTTTCCTGCTTGGACAACTGGGCCTCTTCCTTGGTGATCCGCAGCAGCCGGTCCCGGGGGTGGACTTCCAGTAGCAGCAAGGTGTCGCCGTTGCTGAGGATCGGCGTCACCGCGTAGTCGACGGTCAGGGTCTGGCCGGTCAGTGCGGTGAGCATGGCTTCGCGCTTGGTGAAGGGGTGCGCCTGCTCCACCGCCTGGCGCAGGGAGCTCAGGGCCTCGGCGGATTCGGTGAACAGCTCGCTGATGAATTGCCCATGGCTGCGCTGGCCGCTGATGGCCAGGAGCATTTCCGCCGCCGGGTTCATGTACTCAAGGCGCAGGTCGGCATTGAGCAGGATGGTGGCGGTGGTCAGGTTGTCCAGAAGCAGGCGGTGCAGTGGGTCGCTGATGGTCATGGGTAGATGGTGACCTCTTTTGAAGCAAGACAATCCGGGGCCGGTCCCGAAGTGCGCGCGCGGCTAAGGCGCTGTGGTGGAGAAAATGCAAAAACCAAACCAAGGCTCCGAAAAGAAGCGCGCATGCCCTGAAACAGGCGTTTGAAGCCTGGTTCTGTGGCGTTTTGCCAGCTCTGGCGGGTATTTTCGAACCAAAATGGGCTGGTATTGGCACCTGAGTGCAAGGCATTGCACCAATATAGTGCATGAATCTAAGCGGCGCTCGATGGGCGCGCGTTGATAGAAGAATCAACGCCCGTTTTTCAGCGGCGCGGGGCAAAGGGCGGGTTTAGAGTGCTCGAACCCGATGCTTCAAGGTTTAGGATGCGGCCATGGAAAATGCCCCTCTGCTGTTCCAGCTTCCCGATGACG
The DNA here is from genome assembly GCF_058799535.1 of Pseudomonas sp. GW822-FHT06D10. Classification (NCBI taxonomy): domain Bacteria; kingdom Pseudomonadati; phylum Pseudomonadota; class Gammaproteobacteria; order Pseudomonadales; family Pseudomonadaceae; genus Pseudomonas; species Pseudomonas sp. GW822-FHT06D10. Next base: position 313,332 of record NZ_JBXALN010000005.1, read on the forward strand.
ACACCCTGTACCAGGCGCTGCTGGCACGGGACCCGGCCTATGAAGGCTTTGCCTTTGTCGGGGTGAAGAGCACCGGCGTGTTCTGCCGCCTGACCTGCGCTGCACGCAAGCCCAAGCGCGAGAACACGGTGTTCTTCGGCTCCATCAAGGGTTGTGTCGAAGCAGGGTTCCGCGCCTGCCTGCGCTGTCGTCCGCTGGAGCGGGCCGGGGTCCAGGAGCCCTGGGTGCAGACCTTGCTCGAGCAGTTGGGCCGCGACCCGGAACGCCGTTGGTACGAGGACGACCTGGTCGCCCAGGGGCTGGACCCATCCACCGTGCGCCGTGCGTTCAAGCGCTATTTCGGCGTCACCTTCCTGGAAATGGCGCGCCTGCGTCGCATGGGCCAGGGCATGCAGCAACTGGCCTCGGGAGAGCCGGTGATCGAGGCGCAGATCAGCGCCGGCTTCGACTCCGACAGCGGCTTTCGCCACGCCTTCAGCCGCCTGGCGGGCCAGCCGCCGTCGAACCTGCGGGGGCGGGAACTGCTCAAGGTCGATTGGTTGCAGACCCCGATCGGCGTGATGCTGGCGGTGGCCGACGCCCAGGTCCTGCATCTGCTGGAATTCTTCGACCGCCCGGCACTGGCCAATGAGTTGCAGAACCTGCAGAAGAGCAGCGGTTCGAGCATAGGTTTCGGGCGTTTTGCCCCCATCGACCAGATCGAGGCCGAACTGCAGCGTTACTTCGCCGGCGAGGCGGTGCACTTCGCCACACCGCTGGCGATGAGCGCCTCGCCCTTTACCCGTACCGTCTGGCAGGCGTTGCGGGCCATTCCCCTGGGTACCACCTGCAGCTACGCCGAGGTGGCGCGGCAGGTCGGCTCGCCCTCAGCGGTGCGCGCGGTGGCCCGGGCCAATGCCGCGAACCAGATTTCCATTGTCATTGCCTGCCACCGGGTGATTGGCGCCGATGGCTCCCTGACCGGCTATGGCGGTGGCCTGTGGCGCAAGCGCTGGCTGCTGGAGCATGAGCGGCGCCTGCACCACTTGCAGGGTGCATCAGCGAGCGGGCTGTAGCTCGCTGCCGGGCACCGGGTCGGGCCGGGAAACCTTGTCCACAGGTGGCTGGGCGCCAGTCTGGCGCGCCAGTTCGTCGGCATCCGCCTGTTCCGCCGTGGACAGTTCGGCGGCGTTATGGCCGATGCGCTTGAGCAGGGCCAGCATGCATGCCAGCGAGACCAGGGCGTAGCAGGCCGAGGCGATGGCCACGCCGATGATGCTGCCGGTGCCATTGAGGATGCTCTGGGCCAGCACCGGCGTGGCGCCGCCCACCAGCAGTGAACACAGCTGATAGGAGATCGACAGCCCGCTGTAGCGCACCCGGGTCGGAAACGCCCGCGCCAGGATGCCGCCCACCGCGCCATAGAACATCGAGTGCGGCACCGTGGCCAGGCACATGCCCAGCACCGCGATCCAGTAGTGCCCGGTCTCCACGGCGAAGAACATCGCCGGCATCAGCAGCAGCTCGGGCACCACCATCAGCACCATGGCCTTGCGCATGTCCATGCGTGAAACCAGCACCGCACCCAGGGGCTGGGTGATGAACTGCACCACCAGGGCGATGACGATCACGCTGAGGAAGCTGCCCTGGCTGTAGCCCAGCTCCTTGGTGGCCCAGGACAGGGCGAAGGTGCTCTTGAAATAGGTGACGTGGATGATCGGCAGCACCCCGGCCCCCAGCAGTACCAGGCGCCAGTGGTCGCGCAGGACTTCGAGAATCGGCAGCTTGACGGTCTTTTTCTGCTCCATCAGGCGCTTCATGTCATCGGATTCTTCCAGCTTGAGGCGGATGACCATGCCGATGATCACCAGCACCGCCGACAGCAGGAACGGAATGCGCCAGCCCCAGAGCAGAAAGTCCGGAGTCGGCAGGGCGCTGAGGCCGAAGAACACCAGGGTTGCCAGCAGGTTGCCGGCCGGCGAACCCTGCTGGGCGAAGGCGGCATAGAGAATGCCCTTGCCCTTGGGCGCGCTTTCGCTGGCGATGAGGATCGCCCCGCCCCATTCACCGCCCACCGCGATGCCCTGGATGATGCGCAGGGTCACCAGGGCAATGGGGGCCCAGACGCCGATCTGCAGGTAGCTGGGCAGCAGGCCGATGCAGGTGGTGGCCAGGCCCATCATGATCAGGGTGATCACCAGGGTGGTCTTGCGGCCGATCTTGTCGCCCATGTGGCCGAAGATGATGCCGCCGACGGGGCGGGCGATGAACCCGGCCCACAGGGTCAGGAAGGACAGCAGGGTGGCCGTGCCGGGGGGCAGGTCGGCGGGAAAGAACACCTTGCCGAACACCAGGGCGGCGGCGATGCCGTAGGCGTAGAAGTCATACCACTCGATGGTGGTGCCGATGAATGAGGCGATACCCGCCTTGCGGGCTCTCTTGTGGGCAGCGGCATCCTGGGCAGCGTTCATGTTCAATTCCTGCGTTTTTATTGTTATATGCGCCCCTGATCGGGCGCATGGGCCTCTGGCAAGGTCCGACCGCTGGGAGCCTATACAGGCAGGAATCGAAAAATATAATGATTAAATCTTATGGTTTGATACGTGATTGCGTATCGCGCCCCAACGCTCAGCGCCCTCCGGCGGCCGGTTTGATCAGGGACTTGAGCAGCCCGAGAAAGCTTTCGGCCGCCGCCGAAGGCTTGTCCTCCAGGCGGATCGCCTGGATCTGCGAAGGCGCGCCGGAGCCTTCGAGCTCGCCGTAATGCACGCCCGGCTGGCCGAGCATGGCCAGGGTCTGTGGCACCAGCGCCACGCCCATCTCGTGGGCCACCATTGCCACCACCGTTTGCCATAGCCGCGTCTCGTGGCGAATGCGCGGGCTGAACCCGGCCGCCACGCAGCGGGAAATGATCAGGTCGTGGTAGTGCGGCGAGACCGCCCGCGGAAACAGGATGAAATCGTCATTGGCCAGTTGCGCCAGGTCGATCCGCGCCTGGGTGGCCAGCGAGTGGCTCTGGGGCAGGCAGCAGAGGAACGGCTCGGCCAGCAGCGGTTCGCTGTGGATGCCGGCGGCAAAGGTGCTGCCATGGACGAAACCGATGTCGATCTGGCCGCGTTGCAGGGCCTGGGTCTGGTCGGCACTGTTCATTTCCATCAGCACCACTTCGGTTTCCGGGTATTGCTGTTCGAAGGCCTTGACCGCCTCGGGCAGCCCGCGGTGCAGGATCGAATTGACGAAACCCAGGCTCAGGCGCCCGGCAAAGCCTTCTGCCGAGCGCTGGGTCAGGTGCCGCGCCTGGTCGGCACGCAGCAGCAGGTAGCGGGCCTCGTCCAGCAGAACCTGGCCGGCGTTGGTCAGGCTCACGGACTTGTTGTTGCGATTGAGCAGTTGGACTTCCAGTTGCCCCTCAAGCTTCTTGATGTCGAAACTCAGGGCCGGCTGGGAAATGCACAGACGGTTCGCGGCCCGCCCGAAATGCAGTTCTTCGGCTACCGCGACGAAGTAGCGCAACTGTTTGAGGTCCATGGCGACTCCGGTTCTACGATATGGATTTCTTATCGTAGTTGATTGATTTTGTATTAGATACTTATCGATGGCGGCTCTAGTCTCGGCCTACAAAAAACAGGAGACGCGCCATGACCGCCGAGCCCCGCCCCATTGAAGACAGCCTCAACATCCCCGACAGCCGCGGCATCAACCTGTTCGAGTGCGACGCCGGCCTGGCCGCGCTGCTCCAGGTCTACCTGCCCTCGGCGGTCTACCAGCAGTGGTTGCCCACCTTGCAGCGCCTGGGCGCCCGGGCCGGTGGCGAGCTGGATGTGCTGGCCCTGAGCGCCGACAAGAATCCCCCGGTGCTGCAACCGCGTACCCGCCGCGGCGAGAACCTGCAAAGCATCGCCAAGCATCCGGACTACGTCACCCTGGAACGGGTGGCCTTTGCCGAACTGGGGCTGGCTGCCATGAGCCACCAGCCCGGAGGCCCGCCGCCGCTGATCAAGTACGCCCTGACCTACCTGTTCGTCCAGGCCGAGTTCGGCCTGTGCTGCCCGGTGAGCATGACCGACTCCCTGACCCGCACCCTGTGCAAGTTCGGTACGCCGGAACTGGTGGCGCGCTACCTGCCGCAGTTGCAGTCCCAGGAGTTCGAGACGCTGTTCCAGGGGGCGATGTTCATGACCGAACAGGCCGCCGGTTCAGACGTTTCACGCACCGAAACCCGGGCCCGGCTGGAAGATGGCCAATGGCGCCTGTTCGGTGAGAAGTGGTTCTGCTCCAACCCGGATGCCGACCTGGCCATGGTCCTGGCGCGCCCGGAAGACGCACCACCGGGCATGGCCGGGGTGACCCTGTTCCTGTTGCCCAAGGTGCTGCCCGACGGCTCGCGCAACCACTACCGGATCCAGCGCCTGAAGGACAAGCTGGGCAGCCGCTCCATGGCCAGTGGCGAGATCACCCTGGAAGGCGCCACGGCCTACCTGATCGGTGAGGTCGGCCGCGGTTTTCAGCAGATGGCCGACATGATCAACATGTCGCGCCTGTCCAATGGCGTGCGCGCGGCGGGGCTGATGCGCCGGGGGCTGAGCGAGGCGTTGTACATCGCCCGCCAGCGCCGGGCCTTCGGCAAGCACCTGATCGAAATGCCGCTGATGCAGCGCCAGTTGCTGAAGATGATGCTGCCCACCGAACAGGCGCGCTCGATGTTCATGCAGATCGCCAGCTTGCTGCCCCGGGCCGATGGCGGCGATGAGACGGCGCGCAAGTGCGTGCGGATCCTCACGCCGCTGATCAAGTTCCGCGCCTGCCGTGATGCCCGCCGGGTGACCGGCGATGCCATGGAAGTGCGCGGCGGGGTTGGCTATATCGAGGAGTGGAGCGATGCCCGGCTGGTGCGCGATGCGCACCTGGGGTCGATCTGGGAGGGCACCAGCAACATCGTCGCCCTGGACATTGCCCGGGCGGTGACTCGGGAGCAGGCGCTGGAGCCGTTGCAGGGCTATCTGGCCGGGCTGCTGGCCGAGGCCGATTTGCCACCGGCGAGCCGCCGGCTGTTCGATTCGGCCCTGTTGCGCACCGTGACCGGCTTCCATGCCGTGGCGCAGCAGCGCCGGGACGAGCAGGTACGGCAGGTGGGCAGCGTTCTCTATCACCTGGCCAGCGCCATCTTCATGGCCTGGGAGGCCGCGCGCCAGGGTGCGGACCATCGGCGCCTGGCCCTGGCTCACCTGGTGCTGGTGCACAAGGTATTGCCGCGCGATCCGTTGGGCCTGGAGCCGGTGATCGATGCCGAGCTGCTGGCGCGCCTGGCCAATGAAAGCCCGCTGTCCCAGGCCCAGGCCATGCAATTGCTGCCGGCCTGAATGGCCGTCCTTGTCCGATCTGCCGGAGTACATCCATGACGTTTGCCCAAGGCGCCCTGGCGGGCGTGAAAATCATCGATCTCAGCCGTGTGCTGGGCGGCCCCTACTGCTCCCAGGCCCTGGCCGACCACGGCGCCGAGGTGATCAAGCTGGAACCTTTGAGCGGTGATGAGACCCGGGGCTGGGGGCCGCCTTTCGAAGGTGATGACGCGGCGTATTTTCGCGGCATCAACCGTAACAAGCAGGGGATCGCCGTCGACCTGTCGCGCCCCGAAGGCCTGGAACTGCTGATGCAGTTGCTGGAAGGCGCCGACGTGCTGATCGAGAACTTCAAGCCGGGCACCCTGCAGCGTTGGGGCATCGGTTACCAGGAGGTGCTGAGCCAGCGTTTTCCGGCGTTGATCCACTGCGGGATTTCCGGCTTTGGCGCCGATGGCCCGCTGGGCGGGCTACCGGGTTACGACGCGGTGATCCAGGCCATGGCCGGGCTGATGAGCGTCAACGGCGAAGGCGACGGCGGGCCGTTGCGCATCGGCCTGCCGATTGTCGATATGGTCACCGGCCTGAATGCCCTGGCGGGGATTCTCCTGGCCCTCAACGAGCGCCAGCGCAGCGGCCTCGGGCAGTCACTGGACATCTCCCTGTACGACTGTGGCGTGTCCCTGCTGCACCCGCACCTGCCGAACTACTTCGCCGCCGGCAAGACGCCCAAACGCACGGGCAACGCTCATCCCAACATTGCTCCCTACGACAGCTACCGCACCGCTGGCGAGCCGATTTTCCTGGCGGTGGGCAACGACCGCCAGTTCGCCCGGCTGTGCCAGGAACTGGGGGCCGGCGCGTTGCTGGAGGACCCGCGCTTTACCGACAACGGCAAGCGCTCGGTCAACCGCGAGGCCTTGAAGCAGCAACTGGAGCATTACCTGTCGGCGCACGACGGCGCGTTGCTGGCCCCGCGGCTGATCGGCCAGGGGGTGCCTTGTGGTTCGATCGCCACCGTCGACCAGGTGGTGGCTCATCCCCACACCCGGCATCGCGGGCTGCTGGTGGAACTCGATGGCTACCGGGGCATAGGTTCGCCGGTGAAGTTGTCACGCACGCCGGCCAGCTACCGTACGGCGCCGCCGAGCCTGGGGCAGGACACCCGGGCGGTATTGCAGGGGCTGGGCCTGGATGACCCGACCATCGCCGCTCTGCTGGCCAGTGGAGTGGTGCACGGTTGAGGCTCAGGGGCGGCGGGCCCGCAGCAGAGTGAAGCTGATGGCCGGGCTCTGTTGCAGGACCTTGTCGCCAGCCAGCACCTGCACCGCCAACCGGTGCTGGCCACGGTCGATATTCACCAGCTGCAGCTCGGGCCCCTGGCCGGCCTGGCCATAGGGCTGGCCATCCAGCAGCAGGCGCAGACGGTGGCCGGGCCGCAGGCTGGGCTGCAACTCCACCTGCACGCTGAAACTGCCGTTGTTGGCGCGCAAGGCACCGTGCTCCGGTACGCCGCTCAGTTGCAGCCGTTCGTAGGCCAGAAGGGTGCTGGCAGGTTGTGCTGCCGGCGTATGTGGCGCCGGTGTGGCCGGGCTGGGGAGGCGATTCGGCGCGGGTGTTTCAATCTGCCGGTACGAGGTTCCCGGCGGCTGGTCGCTATAGGCGCGATTCCCGGCCGAATCGGTGTACTGGTAGATCTGCGCGCCGGCTGGCAATGCGCTGATCCACAGCAGGCAAGCAATGAAGAGGTGCATCTCGCAGATCCTGGCGGGTGCCTGAAAGGCTCCAGCATAGGGCGCTGCTGCGCGTGGCGCAGGCGCCGTTAACCTTTGAACACACATAACTCTGCCGTGGCACGAACCATCGCCAGTCGTCGCAGTGGGTCGCTGCTGCTGGCCTGATTGGCCCGGGCCAGCCATTGCGGGCATTGGCGGTCGGTGCGCTGCGGGCTGAAGTCGGCCAGTTGCTGCAGCAGGCGTTTTTGTAACTGATCAAGTTGGGGGCGGATCTGCCCGGCCAGGTCCTGGCGCGGAGTGTCCGGTGCCCTGCCTTGCAAGTGCCAGGCCGAGAGTCGGGCGTATTGCACCAGCTTGTTGGCTTCGATCTGGGCGGCGAAGAACTGCCCAACCGTTTCTTCGCTCAAGTGATAGGTTGCGGCCTGGGCGGTTGCCCCGGCGATCACCTGTTGTTCCCGCGGGCGGTCTTCCACGGCCTTGTGGCTGTCCCATTTGCTCAGGGCCACCTGATCGGCAATCGCCAGGCGTTCGCCGATGCTCTGCAGCAGCGGGGCGAGGGCGGGCGGGGCGTCACTGGCGCAGGCGGCGGTGGCGAACAGGCTGCAAGTCAGGGCGAGGCACAGGTTGAGGCGCGAAGTCATGGGCGGGCTCGGCTGCTGATGGGGAGACGGCGCCCATGATGCACGCAACCACCCCGGGCAGGGCAAATGCGCGGGCATAAAAAAGGCCTCCCGAAGGAGGCCTCTTGATCACGCGGCTTGCGCCGGTGCTACCGGATCAGCAGCTGTAGTACAGCTCGTATTCCAGTGGGTGTACGAAGGTACGTACCTTGATTTCTTCTTCGCTTTTCAGGGCGATGTAGGCGTCGATGAAGTCGTCGCTGAAAACGCCGCCTTTGGTCAGGAACGCACGACCTTTGTCCAGCTCTTCCAGGGCTTCCTTCAGGCTGCCGCAAACTTGTGGGATCTCTTTGGCCTCTTCAGGCGGCAGGTCGTACAGGTTTTTGTCAGCAGCGTCGCCAGGGTGGATCTTGTTCTGGATACCGTCCAGGCCGGCCATCAGCAGGGCAGCGAAGGCCAGGTACGGGTTGGCAGCCGGGTCCGGGAAACGGGCTTCGATACGGCGGGCCTTAGGGCTCGACACGTAAGGAATACGGATCGAAGCGGAACGGTTGCGCGCCGAGTAGGCCAGCATGACCGGGGCTTCGAAGCCTGGCACCAGACGCTTGTAGGAGTTGGTCGCCGGGTTGGTGAAGCCGTTCAGGGCCTTACCGTGCTTGATGATGCCGCCGATGAAGTACAGGGCGGTATCGGACAGGCCGGCATAGCCTTCACCTGCGAAGGTGTTCTTGCCGTCTTTCCAGATCGACATGTGGACGTGCATGCCCGAGCCGTTGTCGCCGTACAGAGGCTTGGGCATGAAGGTGGCAGTGCGGCCGTAGGCGTCAGCCACGTTGTGCACCACGTACTTCAGGGTCTGGGTTTCGTCGGCCTTCTTCACCAGGGTGTTGAACTTGACGCCGATTTCGTTCTGGCCGGCAGTCGCCACTTCGTGGTGGTGAACTTCGACGGTCAGGCCCATTTCTTCCAGTGCGTTGCACATGGAGGTACGGATTTCGTGGTCGTGGTCGAACGGTGGAACCGGGAAGTAGCCGCCCTTGACGCCTGGACGGTGGCCCTTGTTACCGCCTTCGATGTCCTGGTCGGACATCCACGAACCTTGTTCGGAGTAGATCTTGAACATGGAGCCGGAGATGTCGGACTTGAATTTCACCTGGTCGAAGATGAAGAACTCTGGCTCTGGGCCGGCGAATACGGTGTCGCCGATACCGGTGGCTTTCAGGTGCTCTTCGGCGCGCTTGGCGATGGCACGTGGGTCACGATCGTAACCCTGCATGCTCGAAGGTTCGATGATGTCGCACACCAGGATCAGGGTCGGTTCTTCGGTGAACGGGTCCAGTACGGCGGTTTCGTCGTCCGGCATCAGGATCATGTCGGAGGCTTCGATGCCTTTCCAGCCAGCGATGGAGGAGCCGTCGAACATCTTGCCAGCTTCGAAGAAGTCTTCATCCAGCGCATCACGAGCCGGCATGGTCACGTGATGTTGAGTGCCCTTGGTGTCAGTGAAGCGCAGATCAATCCATTTGACGTCATGATCTTTGATGAGTTGAACCGACTTCGACATAGTGTCCTCCGGGTGGCTTCGGGCTTGGTGTTGGAGTGCCCTTAGAATGTGGGTGATGCCGGCGCGAATACTCTGCCATGGCAACCTGCCTCACAAGGGAGCAAATTGCATGCCAGTGCCCCGAGATGGGTTTTCTGCCCCAAAATCACGCTTTCTGCGCCGTATTGGGTTGAATGCCGGCATTCGACGCACTGCAATGTAGCGTCTTTGCCAATAAATGACCCGTTTTGGTGCATCGAAAACCTTCTGCACATAAACTGGTTAAACCTTGAGCAATTTCCGCTATAATCCGCGCCCCCCTTTTTCGGCTGGCCCAGCGCGCGCTGTTTTCATGAAACTAATCGTTAAAGTTTTCCCGGAAATCACCATCAAGAGCCGCCCGGTTCGGACGCGTTTCATCCGTCAGTTGGCGAAGAACATCCGTGCCGTGCTCCGCGACCTGGACCCGGCCGTGGTGGTCAATGGTGTGTGGGACAACCTCGAGCTGGAAACCGCCGTCAGCGAGCCCAAGGCCCTGAAGGACATGACCGAGCGCCTGAGCTGCATGCCCGGCATCGCGCATTTCCTGCAGGTCGACGAGTACCCTCTGGGCGACTTCGACGACATCGTCGCCAAGTGCAAGCAGCACTTTGGCGAAGCCCTCCCGGGGAAGGTTTTTGCCGTGCGCTGCAAGCGTGCCGGCAAGCATGAATTCAGCTCCATGGACGTGGAAAAATACGTCGGCAGCCAACTGCGTCGGCAGTGCGGCGCCGCCGGAATTTCCCTGAAAGAGCCTGAAATCGAAGTGCGGATGGAAATTCGCGACCAACGGTTGTTCGTGATCCACAGCCAGCACAACGGCATCGGCGGCTACCCGCTGGGCGCCCTGGAACAGACCCTGGTCCTGATGTCCGGCGGTTTCGATTCCACGGTGGCGGCGTACCAGATCATGCGCCGCGGCCTGATGGGGCATTTCTGCTTCTTCAACCTGGGCGGGCGTGCCCATGAACTGGGCGTGATGGAAGTCGCGCACTATATATGGAAGAAGTACGGCAGCTCCCAGCGCGTGCTGTTCGTCAGCGTGCCGTTCGAGGAAGTGCTCGGGGAAATCCTCGGCAAAGTCGACAACAGTCATATGGGCGTCATTTTGAAGCGTATGATGTTGCGTGCCGCGTCGAGCATCGCCGACCGCCTGCACATCGATGCGCTGGTGACCGGCGAGGCGATTTCCCAGGTGTCCAGCCAGACCCTGCCGAACCTGTCGGTGATCGACTGCGTGACCGAGAAACTGGTACTGCGCCCCCTGATCGCCAGCCACAAGCAGGACATCATCGACCTGGCCGTGGAGATCGGCACCGCCGACTTCGCCAAGCACATGCCGGAGTACTGCGGGGTCATCTCGGTGAACCCCAAGACCCATGCCAAGCGCCATCGCGTCGAGCATGAAGAGAAAGAATTCGATATGGCGGTGCTCGAGCGTGCGATCGAGCGGGCCAAACTGGTGCCGATCGATCGAGTGATCGACGAGTTGGGCCAGGATGTGCAGATTGAAGAAGTCAGTGAAGCGCTGGCCGGTCAGATCGTCATCGACATCCGTCATCCGGATGCCGAGGAAGACCAGCCGCTGGAGCTCGCGGGCATCGAAGTAAAAGCGCTGCCGTTCTATGCATTGAACGCCCGCTTCAAGGAACTGGACCCTACGCGCCAGTACCTGCTGTATTGCGACAAAGGCGTCATGAGTCGCCTGCATGCTCACCATCTGCTCAGTGAGGGACATGCCAATGTGCGCGTTTATAGACCGAGCTAAGTGCCCGGGGATGTTCGCCTGTGGCTTGCGTCACCGGCCCCCCGACGCCGCCGTCCAGCTGTAACGGCCAGGCCTGAATCTATTGTTAATCGCTGCCAGCATTTGTCAGCACACCGAATCCTCTGATCGAGATACACAAGTGATCGAAAATCTACGCAACATCGCCATCATTGCCCACGTTGACCATGGTAAGACCACCCTGGTAGACAAACTCCTGCGTCAATCCGGCACCCTGGAGCGCAACGAGCTCAACGACGAGCGCGTGATGGACTCCAACGACCAGGAAAAAGAGCGCGGCATTACCATCCTGGCGAAAAACACCGCCATCAACTGGAACGGCTACCACATCAACATCGTGGACACCCCGGGCCACGCCGACTTCGGCGGCGAAGTTGAGCGCGTAATGTCCATGGTCGACTCCGTGCTGCTGCTGGTCGACGCTCAAGACGGCCCTATGCCGCAAACCCGTTTCGTGACCAAGAAGGCTTTCGAAGCCGGCCTGCGTCCAATCGTGGTGATCAACAAGGTCGACCGTCCGGGCGCGCGTCCTGACTGGGTTCTGGACCAGATCTTCGACCTGTTCGACAACCTCGGCGCCACCGAAGAACAGCTGGACTTCAAAGTCGTCTACGCCTCGGCCCTGAACGGCATCGCCGGTCTGGACCACACCGAAATGGCCGAAGACATGACCCCGCTGTACCAGTCGATCGTCGACAACGTGCCAGCGCCAAGCGTTGACCGTGACGGTCCGTTCCAGATGCAGATCTCCGCTCTGGACTACAACAGCTTCCTGGGTGTGATCGGCGTTGGCCGTATCGCTCGCGGTCGCGTCAAGCCCAACACCCCGGTAGTGGCCATCGACGTCGACGGCAAGCGCCGCAACGGTCGTATCCTCAAGCTGATGGGCCACCACGGTCTGCACCGCGTAGACGTTGAAGAAGCAGCTGCCGGCGACATCGTCTGCATCAGCGGTTTCGACGAGCTGTTCATCTCCGACACCCTGTGCGACCCGACCGCTGTTGAAGCGATGAAGCCGCTGACTGTCGACGAGCCAACCGTTTCCATGACCTTCCAGGTCAACGACTCGCCATTCTGCGGTAAAGAAGGCAAGTTCGTGACCTCCCGTAACATCAAGGAGCGTCTGGACAAGGAGCTGCTGTACAACGTTGCTCTGCGTGTCGAAGAAGGCGACTCGGCCGACAAGTTCAAGGTTTCCGGCCGTGGTGAGCTGCACCTGTCGGTACTGATCGAAACCATGCGTCGCGAAGGTTTCGAAATGGGCGTTGGCCGTCCTGAAGTGATCATCCGTGAAGTTGACGGCGTGAAGCAGGAACCGTTCGAAAACGTCACCATCGACATCCCTGAAGATTCCCAGGGCAAGGTCATGGAAGAAATGGGCCTGCGTAAGGGTGACCTGAGCAACATGGTTCCGGATGGCAAGGGCCGTGTACGCCTGGAATACAACATTCCAGCCCGTGGTCTGATCGGTTTCCGTAACCAGTTCCTGACCCTGACCAACGGTGCAGGCATCCTGACCTCGATCTTCGATCGCTACGCTCCGATGAAGTCCGGCCACATGTCCGGCCGTCAGAACGGCGTACTGGTATCGGTAGAAACCGGCAAGGCCCTGACCTACTCCCTGGAAACCCTGCAGGCGCGCGGCAAGCTGTTCGTCGAGCACGGCCAGGAAATCTACAACGGTCAGATCGTTGGTCTGAACAGCCGTGACAACGACCTGGGTGTGAACCCAACCAAAGGCAAGAAGCTCGACAACATGCGTGCTTCGGGCAAGGACGAAACCATCGCCCTGGTTCCGCCGGTCCGTTTCACCCTGGAACAGGCTCTGGAATTCATCCAGGACGACGAGCTGTGTGAAGTGACTCCTAAGTCCATCCGTCTTCGCAAGAAGATCCTGGACGAAGGCGAGCGTACTCGCGCTGCCAAGAAAGCCAAGAACTGAGTCTTTAGTTCCGGCTGAATGAAAACGCCCCCGGCCTTGCGGCCGGGGGCGTTTTTTTTGATCTGTGAAAAAGCTCGGGTCCTGTCGCCACTGCCGAGCCTGCGAGGCTGCGCTCGACCGCGTAGCGGTCGTAAAGCGGTGTATCTGAAACTCTGCAGTAGCCCGTACTGCGGCGGCTTTGCAGCCGTTCGCAGCCTCGCCAAGGCTCGGCTGCGGCTACAGGGCGGCAGGGTTACATGGGGAACGGGGTTGCAGGCGCAGGCCGGGGCTCAGAAACGTTCCAGGGTCCGGCTGCTGGTATTGGTCGGGCGCACCTGGGGCTTGGGCTTGTAAGCGCAGTAACCCGGGCGCGGGCCGATCTTCGGATGGTTGCGGCAGGTGTCCGGGCGCTTGTCATAAATGGTGCACAGGCGGCTTTTACGATCCAGATACAGGCAGTCGTTGTTGCTCATGCGCTGCAGGGTGAAGATTTCCGACTTCTGGTTGTAGCGCTCGACGATGCCTTCCTTCTGCAGGCGCTTGGCGATGTTCTTCGCCGGCTCGCCGCGTTCGAACTCATCGACGATGCCGATGCGGATCAGGTCCTTGATCTTCACTTCCACCGGCAGTGTGCAGCAGCTGGACATGCAGGAGCCGCACATGGGGGCGGTGTACTTGGCCCAGGTATCGAGACGATCGATTTCCGCGGCGGCGATCAGGTTGGACTTCATCAAGGTCATTTCCGGCAGGTGTTCCAGGGCGCGCGATCATACCGGGACTGGTGGATTTTTGAACGACTTTAGGTCGGATTTTTCTTCATGTGGCGCCGAACAATACCTGGCGGCACGGCAACTGCATCCTTTTCTCCCGCTGGCGCAGAAGACTCCCTGTTTAGCCGAGCCATTTGAAATAGCGCCGAACCAGAGCCTTCGCCTCGTGTCAGACCGACTAGGCTCAGACAATTCCATGCTCACTGTGTATCTCGTCAGAGGTCGTATCGATGACTCAGGAACCCCTTGTTCGCGACGCTGAGGTGGCCGCTTTTCGCGAAGCCGTCTTGACCAAACTCACCTACGCGGTAGGCAAAGACCCGGATCACGCCTTCGACCACGACTGGTTCGAAGCCATTGCCCTGGCCGCGCGGGACCACATGGTCGACCACTGGATGGATCACACGCGGCAGATCTACCGCAAGGGCCAGAAGCGGGTGTACTACCTGTCCCTGGAGTTCCTTATCGGCCGCCTGCTGTTCGACAGCCTGAGCAACCTCGGGCTGCTGGAGGTGGCCCGCGAGGCCCTCACCGACCTGGGGGTGGACCTGGAGCGCATCCGCCTGCTGGAGCCCGATGCGGCTTTGGGCAACGGTGGCCTGGGGCGCCTGGCGGCGTGCTTCATGGAAAGCATGTCGACCCTGGGCATCGCCGGCCACGGCTACGGCATCCGCTACGAACACGGCCTGTTCCGCCAGGCCATCGTCGATGGCTGGCAGCAGGAGCAGACCGAGCACTGGCTGGATTTCGGCAACCCCTGGGAGTTCGAGCGCCCCGAGGTGATCTACTCCATCGGCTTTGGCGGCAGTGTCGACACCGTGACCGACGAGGCGGGCAACACCCGGCAGGTCTGGTGGCCGGCGGAAACGGTGCGCGCTGTGGCCTACGACACCCCGGTGGTGGGCTGGCGCGGGGCCAGCGTCAACACCTTGCGCCTGTGGCGGGCACGAGCCATGGAAGACCTGCACCTGGAGCGCTTCAATGCCGGTGATCACCTGGGCGCGGTAGCCGAAGTGGCCCGGGCCGAGAGCATTTCCCGGGTGCTGTACCCGGCCGACAGCACCGAGGCCGGCCAGGAGCTGCGCCTGCGCCAGGAATATTTCTTCGTCTCGGCGTCGCTGCAGGACCTGCTGCGCCGCCACAAGAACATGCACGACTCGGTGCTCAGCCTCGGCGAGCACGCGGCGATCCAGCTCAATGACACCCACCCGTCGATCGCCGTGGCCGAGCTGATGCGCCAATTGGTCGACCTGCACGGCATCGCCTGGGACGCGGCGTGGCAGATCACCGTGGAAACCCTCTCCTACACCAACCACACCTTGCTGCCCGAGGCCCTGGAAACCTGGCCGGTGGGCCTGATGGAGCGCATGCTGCCGCGGCACATGCAGATCATCTACCTGATCAATGCCCAGCACATCGACTCGCTGCGGGCCAAGGGCCTGCACGATTTTGACGTGCTGCGGGCGGTGTCGCTGATCGAGGAAGACAACGGCCGCCGGGTGCGCATGGGCAACCTGGCGTTTCTCGGCTCCCACAGCGTCAACGGCGTGTCCGGGCTGCACACCCAGCTGATGCGCAGCACGGTGTTCTCCGAGCTGCACAAGCTGTACCCCGAGCGCATCAACAACAAGACCAACGGCATCACCTTCCGCCGCTGGCTGTACCAGGCCAACCCGCAACTCACTGAAATGCTGGTGGAGGCCCTGGGCCTCGAACTGCTGGACAGCCCCGAGGAACTGCTCAGGGGGCTCGAACCCTTTGCCGAGAAACCGGCCTTTCGCAAACAGTTCGCCGAGCAGCGCCTGCACAGCAAGCGGGCCCTCGCGGCGATCATCCATGAGCGCCTGGGAATCGCGATCAACCCGGCGGCAATGTTCGATGTGCAGGTCAAGCGCATCCACGAATACAAGCGCCAGTTGCTCAACCTGTTGCACACCGTGGCGTTGTACCAGGCGATCCGCGCCGAGCCGGAAACCGACTGGGTGCCGCGGGTGAAGATCTTCGCCGGCAAGGCTGCCGCCAGCTATCACCAGGCCAAGCTGATCATCAAGCTGACCAACGACATCGCCCGTACGGTGAACAATGACCCCACGGTGCGCGGCTTGCTCAAAGTGGTGTTCTTGCCCAACTACAACGTCAGCCTGGCGGAAAGCATCATTCCTGCCGCCGACCTGTCGGAGCAGATCTCCACCGCCGGGTTCGAGGCCTCGGGCACCAGCAACATGAAGTTCGGCCTCAATGGCGCGTTGACCATCGGCACCCTGGACGGCGCCAACGTGGAGATGTGCGAGCAGGTCGGCGCGGAGCACATGTTCATCTTCGGCCTCAGTGCCCAGCAGGTGGAGGCGCGCAAACGCAATGGCGAGTTCAGCGCGGTGCCGGATATCGCCGCCTCCCATCGGCTGAACGACGTGCTGCAGGCGATTCGCGGCGGGGTGTTCTCCCCGGACGATCCGTCGCGCTATACCGCGCTGATCGATTCGCTGATCGATTACGACCGGTTCCTGGTCTGCGCCGATTTCGACGCTTACTGGAACGCCCAGGCTCGGGTCGAGGAGCGCTGGCACGACTCCAAGGAATGGTGGCGTTCGGCGGTGCTCAACACTGCGCGCATGGGCTGGTTCTCTTCGGACCGGACCATCCGTGAATACGCCACGGAGATCTGGAAGGCCCTGGAATGAGGCCCCTGAGAAAATTCTAGAAGTGTGCACAAGGCCCAGCGTTTGTTGGGCCTTGCCGATATACTGGGCAGCGTTTTGCTTCCCCGGCGGTGTCTTTTGGCTGGTGTCCGGCTTCCAAGCGGGGAGGGGCCTTTACCGGTTTACCGGCGCGGGCACCCATACGGTTGCACCCGTCCGTCAATGGACTGCTTAGGGATATCGACACATGCAATGGATATTCATGCTGCTGGGAGGGGGACTGGGCTGGCTCCTTGACGAGTCCTTCAGCGACGCCCTGATTGGCGCGGTTTCGGGCTTGGCCATCGGCCTGGCGATTCGTTCCGACGCCTTGCATCGACAAGTTGTCGACCAGCATCGTGAGCTGGAGAAGGCAAAGAAGGCCCTCGCTACCCTGGGCCAGCGCCTTGCCCTGCTGGAAAGCATCGGCGGCCCCGCTGCTGAACCCGCCTCAGAACCCCAGGCCAGCGCCCCGCTGGCCGAGGCAGGCAGCGGCATGAGCGCCGCGCCGGAACTTGCAGACCTTCCCGAATTCATTCTTGAGGAAGTCCAGCCCGTGGAGCCGGCGCCGGCTGCCCCCGAGCTGGTCTGGGAATTGCCCGCGGCAGCGAGCCCTGCCGCCTCCGTGGAGGCCAGCCAGCCGGTGCCGGAGTCGGTGTGGCAACCCCAGCCCCAGGCGCCGGCCCGTGAGTCCGTAGCTGCGCCTCGGGAACCCAACCTGATCGAGCGCGCTCTGAGCGGCGCGCGCAACTGGCTGTTTGGCGGCAACACTGTGCTGCGGGTCGGCGTGGTGCTGTTGTTCCTAGGCCTGGCTTTCCTTCTGCGCTACGCCACCGAAGGCATGGTGGTGCCGCTGGAGCTGCGCTACGCCGGGGTTGCGGCCTGCTCCCTGGGCCTGCTGGGCCTGGGCTGGTGGTTGCGGCGGCGCAACAGCAACTACGCCCTGATGCTCCAGGGCACCGGTATCGCCGTGCTGTACCTGACGGTGTTCGCGGCGATGCGCCTGCATCCGTTGCTCGACCCTTCCGCGGCCCTTGGCCTGTTGGTGGCGGTCACGGTGTTTTCGGCGATCCTGGCCATTACCCAGGACGCCCTCAGTCTGGCGGCCGCTGCAGCCCTGGGCGGCTTTGCCGCACCGATCCTGACGTCCACCGGCGCCGGCAGCCATGTGGCACTGTTCAGTTACTTCGCCCTGCTCAATGCCGGCATCCTGGCCATTGCCTGGTTCAAGGCCTGGCGCCTGCTGAACCTGATCGGCTTTGTCGGCACCTTCGGTATCGGCTTTGCCTGGGGCCTGCGCTCCTACACGCCGGAGCTGCTGTGGAGCACCGAGCCCTTCCTGATCCTGTTCTTTGTCATGTACCTGGCCATTGGCCTGCTGTTCACCCGGCGCAAGCTGCTGGAAATGCCCGACGCACCGGCGGATGACAGCCGCCAGGCGCTGCTGCACTGGTCTGCGCGCAAGGGTGACTACGTCGACGGCAGCATGCTCTTCGGCCCGCCCCTGGTGGGCTTCGGCCTGCAACTGGCGCTGGTCCAGCACCTGGAGTTCGCCGCTTCCTTCAGTGCCCTGGCCCTGGGCCTGACCTACATGGTCCTGGCCCGGCTACTGATGGGCGGCCGCGCCCTGTTGCTGGGTGAAACCTGCCTGGCCCTGGGCGTGATCTTCGCCAGCCTGGCGATCCCTCTAGGCCTGGATGCGCGCTGGACCTGCGCTGCCTGGGCCGTGGAAGGGGCGGGAATCTTCTGGCTCGGCCTGCGCCAGCAACGGCCGCTGGCCCGGGCGTTCGCCCTGCTGCTGCAACTGGGGTCGGCCCTGGCCTTCCTCAGTAAGCTGCAGCCCGGCGCTACCAGCCTGCTGGACGGCGCGCCGCTGGGGGCGTTGCTGCTGGGCGTCGCGCTGCTGTTCAGCTTCGATCAGTTGCGGCGGGCGCAGAAGACCCAGGTAGCGAGCTGGGAGCAGGGCATTGCGCCGATCCTGGCGGTGGCCGGGCTGGCTTTCCTGTACCTGCTGGCGCCGTTGTTCCTGTTCACCCAGGGCACCGCCATCAGCTGGGCGGTGGCCGGGTTGGCGACGCTGTTTGTCGGCCTGCGCCTGCAATCGCGGACGTTCCTGTTCACCGCCTTCGCCGTGCAGCTGTTGGGCGGTGCGCTGTTCCTGATGCGCCTGCAAGGTGCGGACGGCGATGCCGGTGCGGTGTTCAACGCCGGCTGGAGCGGGCTGATGAGCGCTTCGCTGATTGGCCTGGCGCTGATCGGCGGCATGCTCCTGGCGGCCCGCAATGACATGGTGCGCAGTGATCCGCGGCTGCTGCGGGGCTTGTCCCTGGTACTGCTGGCCGGCCTGATGATGATCAACCTGGCGGTGCTGTTCGTCCTGCCCTGGAGCACGGCCAGCGGCGTCTGGGCCGCCAGTGGCCTGCTGATCATCTGGCTCAGCCTGTATCTGCAGCAGCGGGCCAGCTTTGTCTTCGGCCTGGTGCTCCAGGTGATTGGCGGCAGCACTTTCCTGCTGGCCGGTTCGGGTTGGTATTTCGTGACGGCGGACGCTGCGCGGCCTCTGGCCAATGGCGATTTCTGGACGCCGATGGTCCTGGCCCTGGCGGCCCTGGTGGGCGCCTGGCGCCTGCAGCGGGGCAACCATGGTTCGGCCTTCGATACCTTGAGCCTGGGCCACCTGTCCGATCTGTTGCTGGCCTGGGGCGCCTGCTGGTGGGCCTTTACCTGGCTCAAGGAAGTGCTGCGCTTCGCCCCGGCCCATTGGCAGGCCAGCCTGCTGTTGCTGATCAGCGCGGCTAGCGTGTTGCTCTGGGCGCTGCTGGCGGTACGTTTGAAATGGTCGTCCCTGGGCCTGTTGTGCAGCCTGTTGATACCGGCCGCGGGTCTGGTACTGCTGGCTTCCTGGGCTCCGCGCTATCACCCGGCGGCGGATTTCGGCTGGCTGGCCTGGTCCCTGTTGTTCGCCGTGCACTTCTTCAGCCAGCGGCGCCTGGTGTCGCAGCTGCCGGCACGGGTGGCGAGCATCGCCCATGTGCTGGGCTGCTGGTTGCTGATCGACGTGCTGGCGCTGGAGCTGCGTTATGGCCTGCTGCTGTTGTCCGAGCAGTACAACGCCTGGCGCTGGCTGGGCTGGGCGATCCTGCCGAGCCTGTACCTGGTGGCGATGGCCGCGCCGCGCGCCTGGCCGTGGCCGGTTTCTGCCCACTCCCGCGAGTACCGCCTGTATGCCGCGCTGCCCCTGGCGGTGCTGATGCTCGGCTGGTTCTGGCTGGCGAATATCTTCAGCGATGGCCGGGCCGAACCACTGCCTTACCTGCCGCTGCTCAACCCGCTGGAACTGGGGCTGCTGTTCGCGCTGTTCGGCGTCTATGTCTGGTCGCGCAGCGCGGTGCGGGAACTGGCGATCCGTGCCGACTATGCCGAGCGTGCCACGCAACTGGTGGCGGGGCTGTCGCTGTTCGCCTTCTTCACCGTGCTGGTGATGCGGGCGGCCCACCATTGGAGCGGCGTGCCGTTCCAGGCGGATGCGTTGCTGGAATCGATGATGGTCCAGGCCGGGCTGTCCATCGTCTGGACCCTGATTGCCCTGAGCCTGATGATCGGCGGCCACCTGCGTCATCGCCGTGAAGTCTGGCTGATCGGCGCAGTGCTGATTGCCGTGGTGGTGGCCAAGCTGTTCCTGGTGGAGTTGAGCAACCGTGGCGGGCTGGCGCGGATCGTCTCGTTCATCGGGGTGGGAGTATTGCTGCTGGTGGTGGGCTATTTCGCCCCATTGCCGCCCAAGCGCGCCGAGGCGCAAGCCGAGCCCGGCAAACCGTTGAATGAAGGAGTGTCATCGTGAGTGCGAAGCTGAGCCTGGGCTGGTTGGGGGCTGTGGGCCTGTGTGTGGCGTTGTCCGCCGTGGCCCAGGACAAACCGGGGGACTTCAAGTCCCTGGCACCCCTGAGCCTGAGCGGCGAGGGGCCCTGGTATCGCCTGGAACTGCCGTTGGCGGTGCAACTGCACGCCAGCCAGACCGACCTGCGGGATATCCGTGTGTTCAACGCTGCCGGTGAGCCCCAGGCCTATGCCCTGGCGCGCCAGCAGGCGCAGACCACCGAGCAGCACACGCTCAGCGATGTGAAGTGGTTCCCGTTGTACAGCTCGGCAGATGCCGCCGACAGCACCCCCAGCGTGCGGGTGCAATCCACCACCAATGGCACGCTGGTGGAGGTTCAGCCCTCCACTCAACTGGAGGCCGGCGAGGAGGTCCTGCGTGGCTGGTTGCTGGATGCCAGCGCAATCAAGGCACCGTTGCAGCAACTGGTGCTGGACTGGACCAGCGAACGCGACGGCTTCCAGCGGTTCAGCATCGAAGCCAGCGACGACCTGCAGCACTGGCAGCCCTGGGGCGAAGGCCAGGTGGCGCGCCTGTCGTTCGCCGACGAGCGGGTCGAACAGCATGAAGTGGCGTTGCCCGGGCAGACGGCGCGCTACCTGCGCCTCTTGTGGAACACCCCGCAAACGGCGCCGGTGCTGACTTCGGCGCAATTGCAAAGCAGTACCACCAGCAGCCTGCCCTCGCCGCTGGTGTGGTCGCAGCCCCTGAAGGGCAGCAGTGCCAAGGCCGGCGAGTACACCTGGCAGCTGCCCATGGGTTTGAACCTGGAACGGGTGCGCATTGCCCTGACCCAGGCCAACAGCCTGGCTCCGGCCACGCTTTATGGGCGCCGAGAAAGCAGCCTGCCGTGGCAGCCCCTGGGCAATGGCCTGCTGTACCGCCTGACCCAGAATGGCCAGGACGTGCAGCAGAACGAACTGCAACTGCCGGGGCAGACCGTGCAGCAACTCAGGCTGGTGGTGGATGAGCGTGGTGGCGGCCTGGGCGCCGAGGCCCCGAGCCTGGAGTTCGCCGTGCGTGGCACCCAACTGGTGTTCCTGGCTCGGGGAGCCGGCCCTTACACCCTGGCCCTGGGCAACCCCACCGCGAGCGCGGCCAACCTGCCGCTGGCGACCCTGATCCCCGACTACAGTGCGCAACGCCTCAAGCAGTTGGGCCAGGCCAAGGTCGAGGGCGCGGCGCAACTGGCCTCGGCCACTGTCGCTCCTGCCGCTGCCGTGGCGGCAGGCGGGCCGGACTGGAAGAAGATCGGCCTGTGGGCCGTATTGCTTCTCGGGGTGCTGGCCCTGGCCGGCATGGCCTTCAGCATGTTGCGCAAGCCCGCGGCCTGAGGCGGGCAGGTGTGGCGAGGGAGCTTGTTCCCTCGCCACCAAGGTCCATCGTGCCCGGGGTTTTTGACTACGCTGGAACCGGCGCCTGAACTCTAACTGGCGGTTCCCTGTCTGAGAGGAGGAAATGCGCCCCGACTCGCGTTAAACTGCGCGGGTTTTTAGCCCCCCATTCCTCCGGAGCCTTCCATGTCCCGCGTTACCCTGAGTCGCTATTTGATTGAGCAGACCCGCAGCAACAACACTCCTGCCGATCTGCGCTTCCTGATCGAAGTGGTGGCGCGTGCTTGCAAGGAGATCAGCCACGCCGTTTCCAAGGGCGCCCTGGGCGGTGTCCTGGGCAGCATGGGCACGGAAAACGTGCAGGGCGAAGTGCAGAAGAAGCTCGACGTGATCTCCAACGAGATCCTGCTCGAAGCCAACGAATGGGGCGGCCACCTGGCCGGCATGGCGTCCGAGGAAATGGACAATGCCTACCAGATCCCGGGCAAGTACCCCAAAGGCGCCTACCTGCTGGTATTCGACCCGCTGGACGGCTCCTCGAACATCGATATCAACGCACCGGTCGGCACCATTTTCTCGGTACTGCGCTGCCCCAACGAGTACCTGAGCCAGAACGAAGCCCTGAATGAAAAGGCCTTCCTGCAGCCGGGCACCCAGCAGGTCGCCGCCGGTTACGCCATCTACGGCCCGCAGACCATGCTGGTGCTGACCCTGGGCGACGGCGTCAAAGGCTTCACCCTGGACCGCGAAATGGGCAGCTTCGTGCTGACCCACGAAGACATCAAGATTCCGGAGTCCACCCAGGAATTCGCCATCAACATGTCCAACGAGCGTCACTGGGAAGCCCCGGTCAAGCGCTACGTGGAAGAACTGCTGGCGGGCGACACCGGCCCGCTGAAAAAGAACTACAACATGCGCTGGGTCGCGGCGATGGTGGCTGACGTGCACCGTATCCTGACCCGGGGCGGTCTGTTCATGTACCCACGTGACAGCCGCGAGCCGGAAAAACCGGGCAAGTTGCGCCTGATGTACGAAGCCAACCCGATGTCGTTCCTGGTGGAACAGGCCGGCGGCGCGTCCACCGATGGTCACAAGCGCATTCTCGACATTCAGCCTGAAGGCCTGCACCAGCGTGTGGCGGTGTTCCTCGGCTCGAAGGAAGAAGTGGCCCGCGTGACCGGCTACCACAAGGAATAAGCCATGAGCGCGCCCTGGCAGCCTCTGCTTGATTGGTGGTTCGGTTCAGCCGAAAAGCCGGCGGAGATTGTCGCTGCCAAGGGCCGGTTGTGGTTTGGCAAGCGCGACAGCCAGGACCTCGAAGCGCGTCAGCGTTTCGCCGGCCTGGTGGAGCAGGCCCTGGCTGGCGGTTTGACCGAATGGGCGCAAAGCCCCCAAGGTTGGCTGGCCATGGTGCTGTTGCTCGACCAACTGCCACGGATGATCTATCGCGACACTCCCAAGGCATTTGCCGGCGACCTGTGTGCCCAGGCACTGGTGGCCCAGGGTATCGCCGCGGATTTTGACCGGCGCCTGCCGGCCATGCAGCGCTGCTTCATCTACCTGGTGTTCGAGCACTGCGAAAACCTGGCGGTGCAGAACGAGAGCGTTTCACGCTTTACCGCCCTGCACGATGAACAGCCAGCGGACGAGCGTGCAGTGTTTGCCGACAACCTGGACTACGCCGAACGGCACCAGAAAGTCATTGCCCGCTTTGGGCGCTTCCCCCATCGCAATGCCATCCTGGGCCGCGAATCCACGGCCGAGGAACTGGCTTTCCTGCGCGAGCCCGGTTCGCGTTTTTAAGGGCACTTTCGCCGGCAAGCCGGCGAAGCTGTTACTCAGATACGGAAACTGCCCACCAGATGCTGCAGGCGCTTGGCCTGCTGCTCCAGGTCGGCGCAGGCGCGCAAGGTGGCCTGGAGGTTTTCCACGCCTTCCTGGTTGAGGGTGTTGATCTCGGTGATGTCGACGTTGATCGACTCCACCACGGCGGTCTGCTCCTCGGTGGCGGTGGCCACCGACTGGTTCATGCCGTCGATCTCGCCGATGCGCTGGGTCACGCTGCCCAGGCGCTCGCCGGCCTGGTTGGCAATGCCCACGCTGTTCTCGCTCTCGCGCTGGCTTTCGGTCATGGTGCCCACCGCTTCACGGGCGCCTACCTGCAGTTCCTCGATCATCTTCTGCACTTGCTGCGCCGAATCCTGGGTGCGGTGGGCGAGGTTGCGCACCTCGTCCGCTACCACTGCGAAGCCGCGCCCGGCTTCACCGGCGCGGGCGGCTTCGATGGCGGCGTTGAGGGCCAGCAGGTTGGTCTGCTGGGAGATGCTGGTGATCACTTCCAGAATCTGCCCGATGTTCACCGTGCTGCTGTTGAGGGTTTCGATGTTGTCGCAGGAGCTGCTGATCTTGGCCGACAGCTGGTGCATCGCGGCGATTGTCTTGTCCACTACCTGCTGGCCGTCTTCCGCCAGGCTGCGGGCGTCGCTGGAATGCTGCGAGGCCAGGGCTGCGTTCTGGGCGATTTCCTGGGCGGCGGCGCCCAGCTGGTTGATGGCTGCGGCCACGCTGCTGGTGCGCGAGGCCTGCTGGTCGGAGTTGAACATCGACGAGTTGGAGGCAGCCACGACCCGCAGGGCCACTTCGTTGACCTGGCCGGTTGCCGAGGACACTTCGCGGATCGAGCTGTGGATGCGTTCGACGAAACGGTTGAACGACACTCCCAGGGTGCCGAATTCGTCGTGGCCGTGGATCACCAGGCGTTTGGTCAGGTCGCCTTCACCTTCGGCGATATCGTGCATGGCCCGGCCCATCAGGTGCAGGGGCTGCATCAGCATGCGGATCAGCATGCCCAGCAGGCTGATGATGATCACCACGGCAATGGCCATGGCGATGATGGCCGAGGTGCGGAACTCGCTGAGCATGGCGAAGGCGGTGTCCTGGTCCAGGACCAGGGCCACGTACCAGTCGGCCGAGGGCACGCCATTGACGTGGGTGAAGGAAATGAACTGGGTCTTGCCGCCCTGCTGCACTTCTTTCAGCCCTGGGCTGACGTTCGGCGCTGCGTTGGGGTAGGCCTCGCTCAGGTTCTTGAGCACCAGCTTGCTGTCAGGGTGGATGAGGATCTTGCCCTCGGCACTGACGATGAAGGCATGGCCGTGGCCGCCGAAGTTCAGTGAGTTGATGATGGCGCTGACGCTCGACAGGTCGATGTCGGCACCGGCCACGCCGATCATCTGGTTCTGGTGCTGTACCGGGGTGGCGACAGTGATCACCAGCTTGCCCGACGAGGCGGCGATGTAGGGTTCGGTGACGATGGTCCGCTGGGCGCCGGTGGCTGCCTTGTACCAGCCGCGGGCGCGGGGGTCGTAATCGGCGGCGCGGTTGCCGGCCGGTACCGAGAACATCACGCCGTCCTGGCCCCCGAAGTAGCTGAGCTGGAAGTTGCCGGTGTAGGCGGGCAGGCCGACGCTGCGTTTCAGGCTATCGGCGCCGCTGCCGTCCACGGCGATCTGCTGGGCCAGGGATTGCAGGAGCTGGATGCGGCTTTCCAGCCAGGTCTGGATGTTGCTGGTGGTCAGGCTGCCCAGTTCCTGCATCGAGGCTTCGGTGCTGCTGCGCAGGGCCTCTCGCTGTCGATAGTCGTTGAACAGAATAAAACAGGCGAACGCAACGGCAACCACAAGGGCGGCTGCGAGCAGGATCTTGTGGCTGAACTTCATATTTCTGGTCATTAAATGAACTACCGCGAGGGGCTGGTCAACGAGGGGCGTCAATTTGCCACAGTGGAGGGCTTTGCGCTGCATCTTATGTCGACTGGCCACCACTGAAAATGAGGGGCAGATGCACAAAGCCGACGAACTGTCAGGTGCGGCAAAAAGGTCCTTGATTTACGAGGCAATTGCCCGGTTTGCCAGGCAAGAAATACCCGTCTCCCCGGGGAACCAGAAGGGGGTTTTCTCTTCTAAGCTTCTGGTTGGCTGACAGGCCTTCCCCCTTTTGTTCAGGAGTTCACCATGTCCCTGCGTTCTCTCGCTCTGTTGTCGTTCTGCGTGCTGCTGGCCGCGTGCAGCAAGGTCAATCAGGAAAACTATTCCAAGCTGTCGGCGGGTATGCCCAAGGCCGAGGTCGAACAACTCCTGGGCAAGCCGACTGACTGTTCGGGCGCGCTGGGCATGTCCAGCTGCACCTGGGGTGACAAGAACAGCTTTATCA
Organism: Pseudomonas sp. GW822-FHT06D10; assembly: GCF_058799535.1. Lineage (NCBI taxonomy): Bacteria > Pseudomonadati > Pseudomonadota > Gammaproteobacteria > Pseudomonadales > Pseudomonadaceae > Pseudomonas > Pseudomonas sp. GW822-FHT06D10. The sequence continues at coordinate 339,166 of NZ_JBXALN010000005.1, forward strand.
GCGTGCAGTACGCCGGTGACAAGGTTCTGATGTTTTCCGGGCAAGGCCTGAAGTAAAAAAAACCGGGGCTTCGGGCCCACGGGAGAAAAATAATGATGCGTTTTGTTGTCACTCTTCTGGTCGGCCTGCTCTTGGCCGGCTGCGCCACGTCCCGGGACGATTCGCTGGCGCCCAAGACCGTCAACCACGTCGATCTCAAGCGTTATCAGGGCACCTGGTACGAGCTGGCGCGGTTGCCCATGTACTTCCAGCGCAACTGTGCGCAATCCGAGGCTCGTTATACCCTGCTGCCGGAGGGCAACGTGGCGGTGCTCAATCGCTGCCTGACCCCGGAATGGAAATGGGAAGAGGCCCGTGGTACGGCCACGCCTCAAGTGCCGGGCAAGACCGACAAGCTGTGGGTGGAGTTCGATAACTGGTTCTCGCGGCTGCTGCCGGGCGCTACCAAGGGCGACTACTGGGTGTTGTACGTCAGCGATGACTACAAGACCGCGATTGTCGGCAACCCGAACCGCCGTTACCTGTGGCTGCTGTCGCGGACCAAGGAGGTCAACGAAACGGTGCGCGAGGAACTGCTGAGCAAGGCTCGCCAGCAGGGGTATGACACCACGCGGCTGATCTGGCGGGTGTCGGACTCGGCCATGGCCAAGACCTCGAAATAAGCTCATCCGCAGGAGCCGGCTGGCCGGCGAAGGCGCTCGTGAGAATGCTTTCGCCGGCCAGCCGGCTCCTACAGGTCGGGATTAGTTGAGCAGGTCACGCAGGACCTGGGTAAAGGCCCGGCTGCTGTCTTCTTCGGCGGCGTGACGCCCGTCGCGCACGACCCACTGCCCACCCACCATCACATCGCGCACCTGACGGTCGCCGCCGGCGAACAGCCAGCGGTTGAGAATCCCGTCGCCGTCGGCGGTGGCCAGGTAGGGGTCGTTGCCATCCAGCACCAGCCAGTCGGCGCGGGTACCCACGGCCAGGGCGCCAATGCCTTGTCCCAGGGCCTGGGCACCGCCATCCAGCGCGGCGTCGTACAGGGTCCGGCCGACCATGGGCTGGTCGGCGCGGTACAGGCGGTTGCGGCGCTGGTCCCGCAGGCGCTGGCCGTACTCCAGCCAGCGCAGTTCTTCCACCACGCTCAAGGACACATGGCTGTCGGAGCCGATGCCCAGGCGCCCGCCCTGGGCCAAGAAGTCCACCGCCGGGAAAATACCGTCGCCCAGATTGGCCTCGGTGGTCAGGCACAGGCCGGCGATGGCCCGGCTGCTGGCCATGAGGCTGACTTCCTCGGGGTTGGCGTGGGTGGCGTGGACCAGGCACCAGCGCTGATCCACCGCGACGTTTTCATACAGCCACTGCAATGGACGCCGGCCGCTCCAGCTCAGGCAGTCGTCGACTTCCTTCTGCTGCTCGGCGATGTGGATATGCACCGGGCAATGGCGATCACTGGCAGCCAGCACTTCGCTGATCTGCTGTGGCGTGACCGCTCGCAACGAGTGAAAGCACAGGCCCAGTTGCTGGTTGGCCTGCTGCGCCAGCAGCGGCTGCAAGTGCTGTTGCAGCTTGAGGTAGTTTTCCGTGCTGTTGATGAAGCGGCGCTGGCCGTCATTCGGTGCCTGGCCACCAAAGCCTGCGTGGCTGTAGAGCACTGGCAGCAGGGTCAGGCCGATACCGCTGCCGGCGGCGGCCTGGCTGATGCGTCGGGACAGTTCGGCGGGGTCGGCGTAGGGCTTGCCGTCGCTGTCGTGATGCACGTAGTGGAATTCAGCTACCGAGGTGTAGCCGGCCTTGAGCATTTCGATATACAGCTGGCGGGCGATGACTTCCAACTGCTCGGGATTGATCTTGCCCACCAGGCGGTACATCAGGTCGCGCCAGGTCCAGAAGCTGTCATTGGGGTTGCCGGCCACTTCCGCCAGCCCGGCCATGGCCCGCTGGAATGCATGGGAGTGCAGGTTGGGCATGCCCGGCAGCAGCGGGCCCTTGAGCCGTTCCGCGCCGTCTGCGCTGGCGTTGGCCTGGATCTGTGTCAGTTGGCCGTTAGCGCTGACTTCAAGGCGTACATGGTTGGCCCAGCCATCAGGCAGCAGTGCACGTTCGGCGAAAAAGGCGGACATGGTTCAAGCACCCTATCGTTTGTTATTTGTATATACATATACAGACGTTTGCCTGCCCGGTAAACTCCGGCAAGCTAGCCACCTTTATCGATCAACAAGGATTTCCTGTGCCGACTCCGCCTGCCAAATCGCCGCTGGCTGCCCACTTGGGCGATAGTCCGGCGCCCTTGTACGCCCGCGTCAAACAGATGATCACCCAGCAGATCGAGAGCGGAAACTGGCCGCCGCACTACCGTGTTCCCTCGGAAAGCGAGCTGGTCAATCAGCTGGGTTTCAGCCGCATGACCATCAACCGCGCGCTGCGCGAGATGACGGCCGAAGGCATGCTGGTGCGGATGCAGGGCGTGGGCACGTTCGTCGCCGAACCCAAGAGCCAGTCCGCCCTATTCGAAGTGCACAACATTGCCGACGAGATCGCGTCCCGCGGTCATCGCCACACCTGCCAGGTGATCACCCTGGGCGAGGAAGCCGCCGGTTCCGAGCGTGCCCTGGCCCTGGACATGCGTGAAGGGCAGAAGGTCTTCCACTCGCTGATCGTGCATTTCGAGAACGACATCCCGGTGCAGATCGAGGACCGTTTCGTCAACGCCCTGGTGGCGCCGGAGTACCTCAAGCAGGACTTCACCCTGCAGACTCCCTACGCCTATCTGTCCCAGGTCGCGCCCCTGACCGAGGGCGAGCATGTGGTGGAGGCGATTCTCGCCGAAGCCGAAGAATGCCGGCTGCTGCAGATCGAGCGGGGCGAGCCTTGCCTGCTGATTCGCCGTCGCACCTGGTCCGGGCGCCAGCCGGTGACCGCCGCGCGGCTGATCCACCCCGGTTCCCGTCATCGTCTGGAAGGGCGCTTTCACAAATGATCCAGCTCACCCATCTGCGTGCCGCCGACTACCCACGCATGCCCTGGAAAAACGGTGGAGGCAGCACCGAAGAGATTGCCCGGGATACCGGTGACGGCCTGGACGGTTTCGGCTGGCGCCTATCGATTGCCGATATCGCCGAGTCCGGCGGGTTTTCCAGTTTTGCCGGTTACCAGCGGGTCATCACCGTGCTCCAGGGCGCGGGCATGCAACTGACCATCGATGGCGAGGATGTGCGGCCGCTGTTGCCTCTGGACGCCTTTGCCTTCAGCGGCGCCAGCCAGGTCGATTGCACACTGCTGGAGGGGGCGATCCGCGACTTCAACCTGATCTATTGCCCACAGCGCTACGTCGCCCGTTTGCAGTGGCTCGATGGCCAGCAGCGGTTTTTCACCCAGGCGCACACCTTGTTGCTGTTCAGTGCTGCCGAGCAAGCCTGGGTGGATACCGGTAGCGCACCGGTGCAAGCACTGGGGCGTTATGACTGCCTGCGCCTGGAAGGCAATCGCGGGCTGCTGGAAGTCGCCCTGGACGGGCTGTGCTGCGTGATCGAACTCACCGCCCGCTGATTCATCGCGTCTTGCCGCAGGCCGGGATACGGCCTGCGGATGCTGCAAACCTCCTTTCTTTATTCGTGCTTGGTTGCCCTCGGCTTCGTGCGGGGTCCTGCGTGCCTGCGCCGGCGCGCCTGCTGTTTCTTGCGCGCACTCATTTGTTACCGAACGCCCCAGCTCGGCGCAAAAGCCCATCCTGGTAACAGCTGCGCGCGTGGCCAAAAACCTTCGCTGAAAATTTATCTTTGGTTGAGAGCCCCGTTCTACAAGGCCTGCGATGTGTTCGTCAGGTTTGTGAGAATGATCTTGAGGGAGTTGGCCGCTTGATTGCATATGCTTGTATGTACAAGTAAATATGTGTGCGTAAGAGTCGATGGAATCCTCTTCGCACCTTGGACTCATCGCCGAGGAGTTTTTCCGTGACCGACAGCAAGCCAACTAAATACCGTAACGTCGAAATCCGTGCTGCACGCGGCAACAAGCTGACCGCCAAGAGCTGGCTGACCGAAGCGCCGCTGCGCATGTTGATGAACAACCTCGACCCGGAAGTTGCCGAGAACCCCAAGGAGCTGGTGGTGTACGGCGGCATCGGCCGCGCGGCGCGCAACTGGGAGTGCTACGACAAGATCGTCGAGGCCCTGACCCATCTGAATGACGACGAAACCCTGCTGGTGCAGTCCGGCAAGCCGGTGGGCGTGTTCAAGACCCACAGCAACGCCCCACGGGTACTGATCGCCAACTCCAACCTGGTGCCGCACTGGGCCAGCTGGGAACACTTCAACGAACTGGATGCCAAGGGCCTGGCCATGTACGGCCAGATGACCGCCGGCAGCTGGATCTACATCGGCAGCCAGGGCATCGTCCAGGGCACCTATGAAACTTTCGTCGAAGCCGGCCGCCAGCATTACGATTCCAACCTCAAGGGCCGTTGGGTGCTGACTGCCGGTCTGGGCGGCATGGGCGGTGCCCAGCCACTGGCCGCGACCCTGGCCGGAGCCTGCTCGCTGAACATCGAGTGCCAGCAGACCAGCATCGACTTCCGCCTCAAGACCCGCTACGTCGACGAGCAGGCCACCGACCTGGACGACGCCCTGGCGCGGATCAAGAAATACACCGCCGAAGGCCGTGCCATCTCCATTGCCCTGTGCGGCAACGCTGCCGAGATCCTGCCGGAACTGGTACGCCGCGGCGTGCGCCCGGACATGGTCACCGACCAGACCAGCGCCCACGACCCGCTCAACGGCTACCTGCCCAAGGGCTGGACCTGGGAGCAGTACCGTGACCGCGCCCAGACCGAGCCGGCGGCGGTGATCAAGGCGGCCAAGCAGTCCATGGCCGTGCACGTACAAGCCATGCTGGACTTCCAGAAAATGGGGGTTCCGACCTTCGACTACGGCAACAACATCCGCCAGATGGCCCAGGAAGAGGGCGTGGAAAACGCTTTCGACTTCCCCGGCTTCGTCCCGGCCTATATCCGTCCGCTGTTCTGCCGTGGCATCGGCCCGTTCCGCTGGGCGGCGCTGTCCGGCGATCCGCAGGACATCTACAAGACCGACGCCAAGGTCAAGGAACTGATCCCCGACGACGCCCACCTGCACAACTGGCTGGACATGGCGCGCGAGCGCATCAGCTTCCAGGGCTTGCCGGCACGGATCTGCTGGGTTGGCCTGGGCCTGCGCGCCAAGCTCGGCCTGGCCTTCAACGAAATGGTCCGCAGCGGCGAGCTGTCGGCACCGATCGTCATCGGTCGCGACCACCTGGACTCCGGTTCCGTGGCCAGCCCGAACCGTGAAACCGAATCCATGCAGGACGGTTCCGATGCCGTATCCGACTGGCCGCTGCTCAATGCCCTGTTGAACACCGCCAGTGGCGCGACCTGGGTTTCCCTGCACCACGGCGGCGGCGTCGGCATGGGCTTCTCCCAGCATTCGGGGATGGTGATCGTCTGCGACGGCACCGATGAAGCGGCCGAGCGTATTGCCCGGGTGCTGCACAACGACCCGGCCACCGGGGTGATGCGTCACGCCGATGCCGGTTACCAGATCGCCATCGATTGCGCCAAGGAACAGGGCCTGAATCTGCCGATGATCACCGGCAAGTAACCACCGTTCTCTGTAGGAGCCAGCTTGCTGGCCAAGCATGCACCGCGGTGCATCAGGCACACCGCCTCGCGAGCCCGCTCGCTCCTACAGGGGAAATCGTCTGCAGTGCCCACTAGAGGTTCGACGTCCATGGCTTTAGCGAATGATCGTGCAAGCAACAAACCGTTGATCGAAAGGCGTTCGATCGACTACATCCCGGAAGCGGAAAGACACGGTCGTCTCTTGAGTCAATTCACCCTGTGGTTGGGCGCCAACCTGCAGATCACCGCCATTGTCACCGGCGCCCTGGCAGTGGTCCTGGGCGGTGATGTGTTCTGGTCGCTGATCGGCTTGCTGGTCGGTCAGTTGCTGGGGGGCGGGGTCATGGCCCTGCATGCCGCCCAGGGCCCGCAACTGGGGCTGCCGCAGATGATCTCCAGCCGCGTGCAGTTCGGCGTGTACGGTGCGGTGATTCCCCTGGTGCTGGTGTGCCTGATGTACGTCGGCTTTTCCGCCAGCGGTTCGCTGCTGGCGGGGCAGGCGGTGGCGCAACTGCTGCACGTCGAAGACTGGGCCGGCATCCTGCTGTTCGCCGGCTCGATCATGGTCTTCACCATTTTCGGCTACCGGGTCATCCACGGCATCGGGCGGATCGCCAGCGTGCTTGGCGTGGTGGCCTTCATCTACCTGTTCTACAAGCTGCTGGCAGGCAACGACATCGCGGCCCTGCTCGGCAACAAGCATTTTTCCCTGGCCAGCTTCCTGCTGGCGGTATCGCTGTCGGCTTCCTGGCAGATCGCCTTCGGCCCTTATGTGGCGGACTACTCGCGCTACCTGCCGCGCAGCACCTCGGCGGCGAAAACCTTCTGGGCCGTAGGCCTGGGTTCGGTGATCGGGGCCCAGGCCGCGATGGTCTTCGGGGTCTTCGCGGCGGCCCTGGCCGGGTCCCAGTTCGCCCACCACGAGGTGTCGTTCATCGTCAGCCTCGGCGGTACCGGTATCGTCGCCGGCCTGCTGTATTTCGCCGTGGCCTTCGGCAAGGTCACGGTGACCACGCTGAATGCCTACGGCAGCTTCATGTCGATCGCCACCATCATCAGCGGCTTTCGCGGCAGCCGGCATATCGGCAGCGGTGTGCGCCTGTTCTACATCTTCATCATGGTCTCGCTTGCCGCCACCCTGGCACTGTTGGGCAAGGATTCGTTCCTCAAGGATTTCTCCGCCTTCATCCTGTTCCTGCTGGCGTTCTTCACACCCTGGAGTGCGATCAACCTGGTGGATTTCTACTGCATTACCAAGGAGCGCTATGACATCCCCGCGCTGTCCAATCCGGACGGTCGCTACGGCCGCTGGAATGTCATGGGCATCAGTATCTATGTGTTCGGCGTGCTGATTCAGATGCCGTTCATTTCCACCCACTTCTACACCGGCCCCCTGGTGGCGAGCCTCGGAGATACCGACATCTCCTGGATCATCGGCCTGGTGGTGCCCGCGGCGTTGTACTACGCCTGTGCGAAGAAGTGGCATGGCGCGGTGCCCGAGCACCTGATCCTGCCAGTAGAGCAGGGCGCGCCCACCGAACAAAAAACGAGTGGGACCACCCGCGCTGCAGCGGTATGAGTCTTGATTGGACGTGGACAGGGCTGGATGCCTCTTAACTGCCGTAAGCCAACTCATGATTAGGAGCGTCACACAATGAAAATGCATAAGACCCTGCTGACCACGTTGCTGTCCATGGGCCTGCTGGCCGCTTCCGGCGCCCAGGCCGCGGGCTGGTGCGAGTCGGGCAAGGCGGTGAAGTTCGCCGGCCTGAACTGGGAAAGCGGCATGTTGCTGACCGACGTGCTGCAGCTGGTCCTGGAGAAGGGCTACGGCTGCAAGACCGACAGCCTGCCGGGCAACTCCATCACCATGGAAAACGCCCTGGGCAGCAATGACATCCAGATCTTCGCCGAAGAGTGGGTGGGCCGCAGCGAGGTGTGGAACAAGGCCGAGAAGGCCGGCAAGGTGGTGGGCGTCGGCGCGCCGGTGGTGGGTGCTGTCGAAGGCTGGTACGTCCCGCGCTACGTGATCGAAGGCGACGCCAAGCGCAAGCTCGAAGCCAAGGCCCCGGACCTGAAGAACATTGCCGATCTGGGCAAGTACGCCAGCGTGTTCAAGGACCCGGAAGAACCGAGCAAGGGGCGTTTCTACAACTGCCCGGCGGGCTGGACCTGCGAGCTGGACAACAGCGAGATGCTCAAGAGCTACGGCCTGGAAAGCAGCTACACCAACTTCCGCCCGGGCACCGGCCCGGCCCTGGATGCGGCGGTACTGTCGAGCTACAAGCGCGGCGAGCCGATCCTCTTCTACTACTGGTCGCCGACCCCGCTGATGGGCCAGGTGGACCTGGTCAAGCTCGATGAGAAACCTGGCGTCGACAAGAGCGTGAGCATCAAGGTCGGCTTGTCCAGAGTCTTCCACGACGAGGCCCCGGAGCTGGTGGCGGTACTGGAAAAGGTCAACCTGCCGATCGACCTGCTCAACCAGAATCTGGCGCGCATGAGCCGTGAGCGCATCGAGTCGCCGAAACTGGCGAAACTCTTTCTCAAGGAACATCCTGAAGTCTGGCACCCATGGGTCAGTGAAGAGGCCGCCGGGAAAATCGACGCGGCCCTGTAGCCCGGGCTTTTCCGGCGGCTCCAAGGGCCGTCGGCAACCGGACAGCAACCTCCTTTGAGCGAGAGTTTCCTATGTTTCCAGAAAGCTTCACGTTTTCCATCGCCGATTGGGTCAACGGCTGGGTTGACGCCCTGGTGACCCATTATGGCGATGTGTTCCGGCACATTTCCGACACCCTGCTGTGGGCCATCGTCAACCTCGAAGGCCTGCTGCGCATGGCGCCCTGGTGGCTGATGCTGGCGATTGTCGGCGGTATCGCCTGGCACGCCACCCGCAAGCTGCTGACCACCGCGGTGATCGTCGGCCTGCTGTTCCTGGTGGGCGCGGTGGGGCTGTGGGACAAGCTGATGCAGACCCTGGCGCTGATGCTGGTGGCGACCCTGATCTCGGTGCTGATCGGCATCCCCCTGGGGATCCTCTCGGCCCGCAGCAACCGCCTGCGCTCAGTGCTGATGCCGCTCTTGGACATCATGCAGACCATGCCCAGCTTCGTGTACCTGATCCCGGTGCTGATGCTGTTCGGCCTGGGCAAGGTGCCGGCGATCTTCGCTACGGTGATCTACGCCGCGCCGCCCTTGATCCGCCTCACCGACCTGGGGATCCGCCAGGTGGACGGCGAGGTGATGGAGGCGATCAACGCCTTCGGCGCCAATCGCTGGCAGCAACTGTTCGGTGTGCAACTGCCCCTGGCCCTGCCGAGCATCATGGCCGGGATCAACCAGACCACGATGATGGCCCTGTCGATGGTGGTGATCGCCTCGATGATCGGTGCCCGTGGCCTGGGCGAGGATGTGCTGGTGGGGATCCAGACCCTCAACGTCGGGCGCGGCCTGGAAGCGGGGCTGGCGATCGTGATTCTGGCGGTGGTGATCGACCGCATTACCCAGGCCTACGGTCGTCCGCGCCATGAGGTGAGCAAATGAGCAGCGCTGCCATCAGCAAGATCGAAGTGAGGAACGTCTTCAAGATTTTCGGCAGTCGCCCTGCCGATGCCCTGGCGATGATCCGCCAAGGCAAGGGCAAGGACCAGGTGCTGGCCGAGACCGGCTGTGTGGTCGGGGTCAACGACCTGTCCCTGAGCATCGGCACCGGCGAGATCTTCGTCATCATGGGCCTGTCCGGCTCTGGCAAGTCGACCCTGGTGCGCCACTTCAACCGCCTGATCGACCCCACCAGCGGCGCGATCCTGGTGGACGGCGAGGACATCCTGCAATACGACATGGAGGCCCTGCGCCAGTTTCGCCGGCACAAGATCAGCATGGTGTTCCAGAGCTTCGGCCTGCTGCCCCACCGCAACGTGCAGGACAATGTTGCCTACGGCCTCAAGGTGCGCGGCGAGAGCAAGGCACTGTGTGCCGAGCGTGCCTTGCACTGGATCAACACCGTGGGCCTCAAGGGCTACGAGAACAAGTACCCGCACCAGCTGTCCGGCGGCATGCGCCAGCGGGTCGGCCTGGCCCGGGCCCTGGCGGCGGACACCGACATCATTCTCATGGACGAGGCCTTCAGCGCCCTCGACCCGCTGATCCGCGCAGAAATGCAGGACCAGTTGCTGGAGCTGCAGAAGACGCTGCACAAGACCATCGTCTTCATCACCCATGACCTGGACGAGGCCGTGCGCATCGGCAACCGCATCGCGATCCTCAAGGACGGCCGCCTGATCCAGGTGGGCACGCCCAGGGAGATCCTGCATTCACCGGCGGATGAGTACGTCGACCGTTTTGTCCAGCGTCGTGCCGCGACGGTGTAGTTCAACAGCCCACAAGCCCCGGGCCCGTAGAGCTGGCTTGCCAGCGAAGAGGCCCCCGGATTTCACCACGAGGTTAACGATGTTCCAGGCTGAAAAGATCGTAATCGCCGACGCCCCCCTGGGTTGGCAGGATGTTGTCGCCGTCGCCCGCCACGGTGCTGAGCTCGAACTCTCGGAGCAGGCCTGGGCGCGGATCGACAATGCCCAGGCCATCGTGCGCAAAGTGGTGGACAGCGGCGAGCGCGCCTATGGCATCAGCACCGGCCTTGGGGCCTTGTGCAATGTGTTGCTGGCCGGCGAGCAGCTCAGCCAGCTGTCGCGCAATACCCTGCTCAGCCATGCCTGCGGAGTTGGCCCGGTGCTGGCCGACGAACAGACCCGGGCGATCATCTGTGCGGCCATCATCAACTACAGCCACGGCAAGTCCGGGATCCACCGGCAGGTGGTCCAGGCGCTGCTGGCGCTGCTCAATCGCGGGATCACCCCGCAGGTGCCGTCGCAGGGTTCGGTGGGCTACCTGACCCACATGGCCCATATCGGCGTGGCGCTGCTCGGCGTCGGTCAGGTCAGCTATCGCGGGCACATCGTCAGCGCCGAGCAGGCCCTGGCCGAGGAAGGGCTGCAAGCGGTGCAACTGGGGGCCAAGGATGGTCTGTGCCTGGTCAACGGCACGCCGTGCATGACCGGCCTCGGTTGCCTGGCCCTGGCCGATGCCAGCCGCCTGTTGCAGTGGGCCGACGTGATCGGCGCCATGAGCTTCGAGGCCCTGCGCGGCCAGATCGCCGCCTTTGATGCCGAGATCATCGCCCTCAAGGCACACCCCGGCATGCAGGTGGTGGGCAGCAACCTGCGGGCCTTGCTCGACCGCAGCGAGGTGATCGCTTCCAGCAAGGGCATCCGTACCCAGGACGCCCTGAGCATCCGCTCGATTCCCCAGGTGCACGGTGCTGCCCGGGATCAACTGGCCCACGCGGTCAGGCAGGTGGAAACCGAGCTCAATGCCGCCACCGACAATCCGTTGCTGCTGGGCACCCCGGACAACTATCGGGTGGTGTCCCAGGCCAACCCCCACGGCCAATCGGTGGCCCTGGCGGCGGACGTGCTGGCGATTGCCATGGCCGAGATCGGCTCCATCGCCGAGCGCCGCCTGGACCGCCTGATCAACCCCCATGTCAGTGGCCTGCCGGCGTTCCTGGTGGCCGAGCCCGGGGTCAACTCCGGGATGATGATCGTGCAGTACGTGGCGGCCTCGCTGTGCGCGCAGAACCGCCAGCTGGCACAGCCGGCGGTGCTCGACAACTTCGTCACCTCGGGCCTGCAGGAAGACCACCTGAGCCTGGGCACCAACGCCGCCCTGAAGCTGCTGCAGGTGCTGGAAAACTGCACCCAGATCCTCGCCATCGAGTACCTGCTGGCGGCCCAGGCATTCGAATTTCTCAAGGAGCAGCGCTTCGGCACCGGCACCGGCATTGCCTGGTGCCTGCTGCGCGAGCGGGTTCCGGCCTACGACCAGGACCGCTGGCTGGCCCCGGATATCGCCAGCGTGGCGGCCTTGCTCAAGGACCCGCGATTGCTCAACAAACGCTTTTCCAAGGTGCAATAAAACGGATTTCCCCATCGCCAGCGTGCCAAGGCGCCACCTGCTCAAGCTGCGGGTGGCGACGGACAACGGAAGCTTCCGGAGCGACTGGCTAGTTATTACAAAACTCTCAAAAGGAGCATGAATGTGACTGCGCTAAACCTGATTCCCGGCCAACTGACCCTGGCCCAACTGCGGGCCATCTATCAGCAGCCGCTGACCCTGACCCTGGATGGCAGCGCCTCGGCGCAGATCGACGCCAGCGTCGCCTGTGTCGAGCAGATCCTCGCCGAGAATCGTACTGCCTATGGCATCAACACCGGTTTTGGCCTGCTGGCCTCGACCCGCATTGCCAGCGCCGACCTGGAAAACCTCCAGCGCTCGCTGGTGCTGTCCCACGCCGCCGGTGTTGGCGAGCCTATCAGCGATGACCTGGTACGCCTGATCATGGTGCTCAAGGTCAACAGCCTGAGCCGTGGCTTCTCCGGGATCCGCCGCCAGGTGATCGACGCCTTGATCGCCCTGATCAACGCCGAGGTCTACCCGCACATCCCGCTCAAGGGCTCGGTGGGTGCTTCCGGCGACCTGGCGCCTTTGGCCCACATGTCCCTGGTGCTGCTGGGCGAGGGCAAGGCGCGCTACAAGGGGCAGTGGCTGGAAGCGACAGCGGCCCTGGAAGTGGCCGGCCTCAAGCCGTTGACCCTGGCCGCCAAGGAAGGCCTGGCGCTGCTCAACGGCACCCAGGTTTCCACCGCATACGCCTTGCGCGGTCTGTTCGAGGGCGAAGACCTGTTCGCCGGCGCCCTGGTGTGCGGCGGCCTGACCGTGGAAGCGGTGCTGGGTTCGCGCTCGCCATTCGACCCGCGGATTCACGCCGCTCGTGGTCAGTGCGGGCAGATCGATACCGCCGCGGCCTATCGCGCGTTGCTGGGGGACAGCACCGAGGTATCCGCGTCGCACAAGAATTGCGACAAGGTCCAGGACCCGTATTCCCTGCGTTGCCAGCCACAAGTGATGGGCGCCTGCCTGACCCAGTTGCGCCAGGCTGCCGAAGTGCTGGTGGTGGAAGCCAACGCCGTGTCGGACAACCCGCTGGTGTTCGCCGCCGAAGGTGACGTGATTTCCGGTGGCAACTTCCACGCCGAGCCGGTGGCCATGGCCGCCGACAACATGGCCCTGGCCATCGCCGAGATCGCCTCCCTGAGCGAACGGCGGATCTCGCTGATGATGGACAAGCACATGTCCCAGCTGCCGCCGTTCCTGGTGGCCAATGGCGGGGTCAACTCCGGCTTCATGATCGCCCAGGTCACCGCCGCGGCCCTGGCCAGCGAGAACAAGGCCCTGGCCCACCCGCACTCGGTGGACAGCATCCCTACCTCTGCCAACCAGGAAGACCACGTCTCCATGGCCCCGGCCGCCGGCAAGCGCTTGTGGGAAATGGCCGAGAACACCCGTGGTGTCCTGGCTGTGGAATGGCTGGCGGCCTGCCAGGGGCTGGACCTGCGCGAAGGCCTGAAAACCTCGCCGACCCTGGAAAAGGCCCGTGCCACCTTGCGCGAGAAAGTGGCGTACTACGAGAAGGACCGCTTCTTTGCACCGGACATCAACGCCGCCAGTGAGTTGCTGGCTTCGCGTTGCCTGAACGGGCTGCTGCCAGCCCGGTTGTTGCCGAGCCTGTAATGCACGCCGGGCCGCCAGGCAGCTTCGCGCTCGGCGTGGAGCTGCGGCCCGTGCTGGTTGGCTTTACCTGCAAGACAGGCGCGGAGCGTCTGCTTCCTTCGCCCCGCACCCCTGCGCGGGGCGGACTTGTCCGATAACAATAAAAGGGACGATGACATGCAATCGCAAGACAGTGGACTACGCCGAGGGCTGACAGCCCGCCATATACGCTTCATGGCCTTGGGGTCGGCCATCGGTACAGGATTGTTCTACGGTTCGGCCTCGGCCATCCAGATGGCCGGGCCCGCCGTGTTGCTGGCCTACCTGATCGGTGGCGCGGCGGTTTTCATGGTGATGCGCGCCCTCGGGGAGATGGCCGTGCACAACCCGGTGTCCGGTTCGTTCGGGCATTACGCCAGCCAGTACCTGGGGCCGTTGCCGGGCTTCATCCTGGGGTGGACCTACGCCTTCGAGATGTTGATCGTGTGCCTGGCGGACGTGACTGCCTTTGGCATCTACATGGGCTTCTGGTTTCCCGAAGTGGCGCGCTGGATCTGGGTGCTGGGCATCGTGCTGTTCATCGGCGGCCTGAACCTGTGCAACGTCAAGGTGTTCGGCGAGATGGAGTTCTGGCTGTCGCTGCTCAAGGTCGGGGCGATCGTCGCGATGATCCTGGGGGGCCTGGGCATCATGCTCTTCGGTATCAGCAGCGCCGCGCAGGACCAGGCCACTGGCGCCGCCAACCTCTGGGCCCACGGCGGCTTCATGCCCAATGGCATCAGTGGGGTGATCGCCTCGTTTGCCGTGGTGATGTTTGCCTTTGGCGGCATCGAGATCATCGGGGTCACTGCGGGCGAGGCCCAGGATCCGAAGCGGGTCATTCCCAAGGCGATCAATGCCGTGCCGCTGCGTATCCTGCTGTTCTACGTGCTGACCCTGTTCGTGCTGATGTCGATTTTCCCCTGGCCGCAGATCGGTACCCAGGGCAGCCCGTTCGTGCAGATCTTTGACAGCCTGGGCATCAGTTCGGCCGCCACTATCCTCAATATCGTGGTGATTTCGGCGGCGGTATCGGCCATCAACAGCGACATCTTCGGCGCTGGCCGGATGATGTATGGCCTGGCCCGGCAAGGGCAGGCGCCCAAGGGCTTTGCCCAGGTGTCCAAGCACGGGGTGCCGTGGATGACTGTGGTGGTGATGGCCGTGACTCTGTTGATCGGGGTGGTGCTGAACTACCTGATCCCGGAAAACATCTTCCTGCTGATCGCGTCCCTGGCCACGTTCGCCACGGTCTGGGTGTGGCTGATGATTCTCCTGACTCACGTGGCCATGCGTCGTTCGATGACCGCCGAGCAGGTGGCCCAGTTGCAGTTCAAGGTGCCATTCTGGCCTTGGGCCCCGGCGGCGGCTATTGCCTTCATGCTGTTCATCTTTGGCGTGCTGGGCTATTTCCCGAAAACCCAGGGAGCGCTGATCGTCGGCGTAGTGTGGATCGCTCTACTGGTCGTGGCCTATATGCTGTGGGTCAAGCCCATGGCGGGGCAGGCCCAGGCGATCATGAGCGACGCTCCTTTACCTACTGACCATTAATGGAGGTTGGATGAAAACTCTTTGGCAACACTGCAACGTCGCCAGCATGGCCTCGGGTGTTTACTCGATCATCGAGGATGCGGCCATGGTGACGTCAGGGGCGCACATCGAGTGGATCGGCCGGCGCTCGGAGGCGCCGGCCGGCGACTACGCCCAGGTCAATGACCTGGCTGGAGCCTGGGTAACCCCGGGCTTTATCGATTGCCACACCCACACGGTATTTGGCGGCAACCGCAGTGGTGAGTTCGAGCAGCGCCTGCAAGGGGTGAGCTATGCCGAGATCGCCGCTGCCGGCGGTGGTATCGCCAGTACCGTACGGGCTACTCGGGCCGCCACCGAGGAGGAGCTGTTCGGCAGCGCCCGCAAGCGTCTGCTGAGCCTGTTGTGCGATGGCGTGACCAGCGTCGAGATCAAGTCCGGCTACGGCCTGGACCTGGCCAGCGAGCGCAAGATCCTGCGGGTGATCCGTCGCCTGGGCGAAGAGTTGCCGGTCAGCGTGCGCAGCACCTGCCTGGCGGCCCACGCCCTGCCGCCGGAATACGCCGAGCGCAGCGATGCCTACATCGAGCATATCTGCAGCGATATGCTCCCGGCCCTGGCGGCCGAGGGGCTGGTGGACGCGGTGGATGCCTTCTGTGAATACCTGGCGTTCTCCCCGGAGCAGGTGGAGCGGGTGTTCATTGCCGCGCAACAGCTCGGCCTGCCGGTCAAGCTGCACGCCGAGCAACTGTCGTCGCTGCATGGTTCGAGCCTGGCGGCCCGCTACCATGCGCTGTCCGCCGATCATCTGGAGTTCATGACCGAGGAGGATGCAATAGCCATGGCGGCGTCCGGGACCGTGGCGGTGTTGCTGCCGGGGGCCTTCTATTTCCTCCGGGAAACCCAGCTGCCGCCAATGGAAGCCCTGCGCAAGCACGGGGTGAAGATCGCCGTGGCCAGCGACCTCAATCCCGGTACGTCACCGGCGTTGTCGCTGCGGCTGATGCTGAACATGGCCTGTACCTGTTTCCGTATGACCCCCGAGGAGGCCCTGGCCGGGGTTACCCTGCATGCGGCCCAGGCCCTGGGCATGGAAAAGACCCATGGTTCGCTGGAGGTGGGCAAGGTGGCGGACTTCGTCGCCTGGCAGATCGATCGTCCTGCCGACCTGGCCTACTGGCTGGGCGGCGATCTGGAAAAGCGCGTCGTGCGACACGGCGTTGAAGTGACTGTGTAGGAGAAGGGTTGTGGATAAGGTTCTGAATTTCAAACAAGGCCGGGTGCCGCTGCTGATCAGCATGCCTCACGCCGGTACGCGCCTGACCCCGGCGGTGGCGGCCGGGCTGGTGCCCCAGGCGCAGAGCCTGCCGGACACCGACTGGCACATTCCACGGCTGTACCAGTTCGCCCAGGAGCTGGGGGCCAGTACCCTGGCGGCCGAATATTCGCGTTTTGTCATCGACCTGAACCGCCCGTCCGATGACAAGCCCCTGTACGTGGGGGCCACCACTGGCCTGTACCCGGCCACCCTGTTCGACGGCGAGCCCTTGTTCGTCGAAGGTCAGGCGCCGTCCAGTGAGGAGCGCGAGCAGTACCTGCACGAGGTGTGGGGGCCTTACCACCGCACCCTCCAGGAAGAGCTGGCGCGGCTGAAGGCCGAATTCGGCTATGCCCTGCTGTTCGATGCCCACTCCATCCGCTCGCTGATCCCGCACCTGTTCGAAGGCAAGCTGCCGGACTTCAACCTCGGCACTTTCAATGGCGCCAGCTGCGATCCGCAACTGGCCAGCCGGCTGGAGGAGATCTGCGCCGGCCACGGCGGCTACACCCATGTGCTCAACGGGCGCTTCAAGGGCGGGCATATCACCCGCCACTACGGCAACCCGGCCGAGCATATCCATGCCGTGCAACTGGAGCTGGCACAGAGCGCCTACATGGAAGAGTTCGAACCGTTCCGCTATCGCGAGGATCTGGCAGCACCGACCCAGGTGGTGCTCAAGGAATTGCTCCAGGGGCTGCTGGCCTGGGGGCAGGAACGTTACGCCTGACAGCAAGCGCTCCTACAGCGGGTACACGCCTTTGTGTAGGAGCGCGCTTGCTCGCGAAGCGCCTTCGACCCCCGCGCAAAACCTGCAAACAACCCTGTTTTCTCCAAGGACATGCTCATTGCGTAATTCGGGTTTATGATGCCGGACGGCAGAATAAATGTAGTCCCCGCCAGGGATGAACCCGACCTCCACGGAGCGCGTAATGCAGACTTTGTACCCGCAGATCAAACCCTATGCCCGGCACGATCTGGCCGTCGACGAGCCGCACGTGCTGTATGTCGACGAAAGTGGTTCACCGGAAGGTTTGCCGGTGGTGTTCATTCATGGCGGTCCGGGGGCGGGCTGCGATGGGGCCAGCCGCTGCTACTTCGACCCGAATCTGTATCGCATCGTCACGTTCGACCAGCGCGGTTGCGGGCGTTCCACCCCTCACGCCAGCCTGGAAAACAACACCACCTGGGACCTGGTGGCGGACCTTGAGCGCATTCGCCAGCACCTGGGCATCGACAAGTGGGTGCTGTTTGGCGGCTCCTGGGGTTCGACCCTGGCCCTGGCCTATGCCCAGACCCACCCGGAGCGCGTGCTCGGCCTGATCGTGCGGGGCATCTTCCTTGCCCGGCCCCAGGAGATCCAGTGGTACTACCAGTGTGGCGCCAGCCGCCTGTTCCCCGACTACTGGCAGGACTATGTGGCGCCGATTCCCCTGGAAGAGCGGCATGACCTGGTCAGCGCCTTCCACAAGCGCCTGACCGGCACCGACCAGATCGCCCAGATGCATGCGGCCAAGGCCTGGTCGGGCTGGGAAGGGCGCACCGCGACCCTGCGCCCCAACCCGTTGGTGGTGGACCGTTTCTCCGAGCCGCAGCGGGCGCTGTCGATTGCCCGGATCGAATGCCATTACTTCACCAACAACGCCTTCCTCGAACCTGACCAGCTGATCCGCGACATGGGCAAGATCGCCCATCTGCCTGGGGTCATCGTCCATGGCCGCTACGATGTGATCTGCCCGCTGGACAACGCCTGGGAGCTGCATCAGGCCTGGCCCAACAGCGAGCTGCAGGTGATCCGCGACGCTGGCCACGCCGCCTCCGAGCCGGGCATCACCGATGCTCTGGTACGCGCCACCGACCAGATGGCGCGCCGTCTGCTCGACCTGCCGCCCGAAGAAGCATGAAGGGCCTGTTGCAGCGCGTGCGTGGCGCGCGGGTGGAAGTCGCCGGGGAAATAGTCGGCGCGGTGGACCAGGGATTGCTGGTACTGGTGGCGGTGGAGCCCGAGGACACCCGGGCCAGTGCCGACAAACTCCTGCATAAGCTGCTTAACTATCGGGTGTTCAGTGATGCCGAGGGCAAGATGAACCTGTCCCTGGCGGATGTGCAGGGCGGCTTGCTGCTGGTGTCGCAATTCACCCTGGCGGCGGACACCAAGAGCGGGCTGCGCCCGAGCTTTTCCACAGCCGCGCCGCCGGCCCTTGGCGAAGAGCTTTTTGACTACCTGGTAGTGAAGGCGCAACAGTTGCATGGCAAAGTGGCATCAGGGCGTTTTGGCGCGGACATGCAGGTGCACCTGGTCAATGATGGCCCGGTAACCTTCCTGTTACAGACCTGAAAACGCCTGAAACAGCTTTTTCCACCGATTTGGGCCGGAAACTGCTGTTTTTCGCGATAAATACTTTGTTACCCCTGATGCGTTGTAACGCGGGCTACTAGATAATCGCGCGCTACGGGGATCAGCGTTCGTTGGTCCATTTTGACTTAAGTAGAGACTTGTCCACGGCCGTTTGGGGAATCATTTAGCCCCATCGGAGTCGGAACAATGCTCGCCAACCTGGCATATAGATAGCTGGCCGTTGGTTTTTTGATCTGTTTTCGGCGAGGGTTGCTCGTGATTGTTAGTCCCTGTAATGCACCAAACTTGTTTGCCAAACGGTTACGAAACGCACTGGTGACGGGCTCTGCGCTGGTCTGCCTGCTCGGCGCCGGTCAACTCATGGCATTCAATCTGGATGATGTATCGGTCAAGGCCAAGGACCTGGCCGGGCAGAAGTACGAGGCCCCGCGCAGTAACCTGCCGAACGAGTTCCGTGAGATGAAGTTCGCGGATTACCAGAAAATCCGCTTCCTCACCGAAAAAGCCGAATGGGCCGACCAGAAGACCCCGTTCAAGCTGTCGTTCTACCACCAGGGCATGCACTTCGACACGCCGGTGAAGATCAACGAGATCAGCGCCAACACCGTTACCGAGATCAAGTACGACCCGAACCGTTTCGATTTCGGCGACGTGAAGTTCGACCCCAAGGCCACCGAGAAGCTCGGCTACGCCGGTTTCCGCGTGCTGTACCCGATCAACAAGGCTGACAAGCAAGACGAGATCATGACCATGCTCGGCGCGAGCTATTTCCGCGTCGTTGGCAAGGGCCATACCTATGGCCTGTCCGCCCGGGGCCTGGCAATCGACACCGCCCTGCCATCCGGCGAGGAATTCCCGCGTTTCAGCGAGTTCTGGATCCAGCAGCCCAAGGCTACCGACAAGCACCTGGTGATCTACGCCCTGCTGGATTCGCCACGGGCCACCGGCGCCTATCGCCTGACCCTGCGGCCGGGCGCCGACACCATTGTCGACGTCAAGGCCCGGGTGTTCCTGCGTGACAAGGTCGGCAAGCTGGGCCTGGCCCCGCTGACCAGCATGTACCTGTTCGGCGCCAACCAGCCGTCGAAGGTCCTCAACTACCGTCGCGAACTGCACGACTCCAGCGGCCTGTCGATCCACGCCGGCAATGGCGAGTGGATCTGGCGCCCGCTGAACAACCCGAAACATCTGGCCGTGAGCAACTTCTCGGTGGAGAACCCGCGTGGTTTCGGCCTGCTCCAGCGTGGCCGCGACTTCAGCCACTATGAAGACCTCGACGACCGCTACGACAAGCGCCCAAGCGCCTGGATCGAGCCCAAGGGCGACTGGGGCAAGGGCACCGTCGACCTGGTAGAGATCCCGACCGCGGACGAAACCAACGACAACATCGTGGCGTTCTGGAACCCGGAAAAGCAGCCTGAGCCAGGCCAGCCGCTGGATTTCGCCTATCGCCTGCACTGGACCATCGACGAAGCCGCCCTGCATTCCCCTGACAGCGCCTGGGTACAGCAGACCCTGCGCTCCACCGGTGACGTCAAGCAGTCCAACCTGATCCGTCAGCCCGACGGCAGCGTGGCCTACCTGGTGGACTTCGAAGGCCCGTCCCTGGCGGCATTGCCGGAAAACGCCGACGTTCGCAGCCAGGTCAGCGTGGGTGACAACGCCGAGCTGGTGGAAAACAGCGTTCGCTACAACCCGGAAACCAAGGGCTGGCGCCTGACCCTGCGGATGAAGATCAAGGACGCGAGCAAGTCCACCGAGATGCGTGCCGCTCTGGTCCGCGACATTGCGCAGCCCGAGCCGGCCAAGGCCTCGACGCCGAACTCCAACTCCTCCATCGCCAAGGCCGACAAGATCGCCGCCAAGCAGCAGGAGAAGAAAGAGAAGGAAGCCGCAGCGGCAGCCGCCAAGCAGGCGCAAGCCCAGCCGGGCAAAGAGGCTAAAGACGCCAAGAACGCCAAGGACAAGGACCACAAAGACGCCAAGCAGCCTGCTGCTGCGGACGCGGCCCCAGCCACACCGGAACCGGTTAAAACGGAGCAAGTCCTGACCGAGACCTGGAGCTATCAGTTGCCTGCCGATGAGTAACTCTCAACTACAGCCAGAGTCTCTTGCCGAGTACCTGGCGCATTTGCCGATGTCGGACCAGCAGCGCGCGGAACTCGCGGGCTGCCAGTCCTTCAGCGAATTGCACCAACGCCTGTCGTCCAGCACCTTCGATGGCCCCACCGATGCCGCCCAGGTCTCGGTGGGCCAGCGCCTGACACTGAGCACCGCCGCTGAGCTGGAAGAAGCGGAAATGCTCGCGGTGGACGCCGAGGGCCGGGTCTGCCTCAAGGCCACGCCGCCGATCCGCCGCACCAAGGTGGTCCCGGAGCCGTGGCGCACCAATATCCTGGTGCGCGGCTGGCGGCGCCTGACCGGGCGTACCAACCCGCCAGCGCCGAAGAAGGACGAACGGGTACTGCCGGCCGCTCGCTGGCGTACCGTCGGTTCGATTCGCCGCTACATCCTGCTGGTGCTGATGCTCGGCCAGACCATCGTCGCCGGCTGGTACATGAAAGGCATCATGCCGTACCAGGGCTGGTCCTTCGTCGACCTGGAAGAGGTCATGCACCAGCCGCTGATGCAGACCGCCCAGCAAGTGCTGCCCTATGCCCTGCAGACCAGCATCCTGATTCTGTTCGGGATCCTGTTCTGCTGGGTCTCGGCAGGTTTCTGGACCGCGCTGATGGGCTTCCTGGAACTGCTGACCGGCCACGACAAGTACCGCATCTCCGGGGCCAGCGCCGGCAACGAGCCGATTCCCAAGGATGCGCGCACCGCACTGGTAATGCCGATCTGCAACGAAGACGTGCCCCGGGTGTTTGCCGGCCTGCGCGCGACCTTCGAGTCGGTGGCGGCCACCGGTGACCTGGACCGCTTCGACTTCTTCGTCCTCAGCGACAGCAACGACAGCGATATCTGCGTGGCCGAGCAGCAGGCCTGGCTGGATGTCTGCCGCGAAGCCAAGGGCTTCGGCAAGATCTTCTATCGCCGCCGTCGCCGCCGAGTGAAGCGCAAGAGCGGCAACCTCGACGACTTCTGCCGTCGCTGGGGCGGTGACTACAAGTACATGGTCGTGCTCGACGCTGACAGCGTGATGAGCGGCGAATGCCTGACCAGCCTGGTACGCCTGATGGAAGCCACGCCGGACGCGGGGATCATCCAGACCGCGCCACGGGCCTCGGGCATGGACACCCTGTATGCGCGCATGCAGCAGTTCGCCACCCGGGTCTACGGCCCGCTGTTCACCGCCGGCCTGCACTTCTGGCAGTTGGGGGAATCCCACTACTGGGGGCACAACGCGATCATCCGCATGCAGCCGTTCATCGAGCACTGTGCCCTGGCGCCGTTGCCGGGCAAGGGTGCCTTCGCCGGTGCGATCCTCTCCCACGACTTCGTCGAAGCAGCGCTGATGCGCCGTGCCGGCTGGGGCGTGTGGATTGCCTACGACCTGCCGGGCAGCTACGAAGAGCTGCCGCCGAACCTGCTGGACGAACTCAAGCGTGACCGGCGCTGGTGCCACGGCAACCTGATGAACTTCCGCCTGTTCCTGGTCAAGGGCATGCACCCGGTGCACCGCGCGGTGTTCCTCACCGGGGTGATGTCCTACCTGTCGGCGCCGCTGTGGTTCTTCTTCCTGGTGCTGTCCACGGCCCTGCTGGCGGTCAACACCCTGATGGAGCCGCAGTACTTCCTCGAGCCGCGGCAGCTGTATCCGCTGTGGCCGCAGTGGCACCCGGACAAGGCCATCGCGCTGTTCTCCACCACCATCGTGCTGCTGTTCCTGCCCAAGCTCTTGAGCATCATCCTGATCTGGGCCAAGGGTGCGAAAGAGTTCGGTGGCAAGTTCAAGGTGACCCTGTCGATGCTCCTGGAGATGCTGTTCTCCATGCTGCTGGCGCCGGTGCGGATGATTTTCCACACCCGTTTCGTACTGGCCGCGTTCCTGGGCTGGGCCGCGACCTGGAACTCGCCACAGCGTGACGACGACTCCACGCCGTGGAGTGAAGCGGTCAAGCGCCACGGTCCGCAGACCCTGCTGGGCTTCTGCTGGGCGCTGCTGGTGATCTGGTTGAACCCGAGCTTCCTCTGGTGGCTGGTACCGATCGTCGGTTCGTTGATGCTGTCGATCCCGGTGTCGGTGATCTCCAGCCGCGTGGGCCTGGGCCTGAAGTCCCGTGACGAAAGCCTGTTCCTGATCCCCGAGGAATACGCTCCGCCACAGGCGCTGCTGGCAACCGACCAGTACACCCATGAAAACCGCTGGCACGCGCTCAACGACGGCTTTGTCCGGGCCGTGGTGGATCCGCAGCAGAACGCCCTGGCCTGTGCCCTGGCGACCTCGCGCCACACCCAGGCCGAGCCCATCGAGTGGCTGCGCCAGGAGCGTGTACGGCATGCCCTGAAAGTCGGCCCGGCGGCCCTGAACAACAGCGAGCGGCTGGCGCTGTTGAGCGACCCGGTAGCCCTGGGGCGCCTGCACGAGCAGGTCTGGAGCGAGGGGCACAGCGAATGGCTGAGCGCCTGGCGCCAGTCGGTGGATGCCGATCCCCATGCACCGCTGCTGCCGTTGCAGCCGTTGAACGCGGCGCCGCAACCGGCCTGAAGCCAACGCCCTTGAGCTCTTGCTCAAGGGCGTTTTGCTTTATGGCGCCAATGGCCGCCTACGCCTTGCCGGAGGCTGTGGCAGCGGCCACCGGTCGCTCCCCCTGAAACAACAAAAATCCTTGTGCAAATGGCCGAGTGCGTTAGCATCGCACCCGCAAATTTCTGCGCGCAATCGACAACGGCCTGCCATTCGAAGCACTCAAGCAGATGACCGCCGTGCGCAGACACCACAATAAAATGGCTTCAGGGGACTTGAGATGAAGAAGTATCTTTCGCTGCTGCTGGCGGGTGCCGCGGCCCTGCTGGCGGTCAACACGGCCCAGGCCGGCGCTATCGACGACGCGGTCAAGCGCGGCACGCTGAAAGTCGGCATGGACCCGACCTACATGCCGTTCGAGATGACCAACAAGCGTGGCGAAATCATCGGTTTCGAAGTCGACCTGCTCAAGGCCATGGCCAAGTCCATGGGGGTCAAGCTGGAGATGGTTTCCACTGGCTACGACGGCATCATCCCGGCCCTGCTGACCGACAAGTTCGACATGATCGGCAGCGGCATGACCCTGACCCAGGAACGCAACCTGCGCCTGAACTTCAGCGAACCCTTCATCGTGGTCGGCCAGACCCTGCTGATCCGCAAGGACCTGGAAGGCACCATCAAGTCCTACAAGGACCTGAACAGCGCCGACTACCGCATCACCTCCAAGCTGGGCACCACCGGTGAGATGGTCGCCAAGAAGCTGATCGCCAAGGCCAAGTACCACGGCTACGACAACGAGCAGGAAGCGGTGCTGGACGTGGTCAACGGCAAGGCCGACGCCTTCATCTACGACGCCCCGTACAACGTGGTGGCCGTCAACAAAGTGGGCAATGGCAAGCTGGTATTCCTCGACAAGCCGTTCACCTACGAGCCCCTGGCCTTCGGTTTGAAGAAGGGCGATTACGACAGCATCAACTTCATCAACAACTTCCTGCACCAGATCCACGAAGACGGCACCTACGATCGCATCCATGACAAGTGGTTCAAGAGCACCGAGTGGCTCAAGGACATGGAATAGGTGTCAGGCAACTGACTTCTGGTTGATCGCGAGCAAGCTCGCTCCTACAGGGCGCATAGCGTTTTTGTAGGAGCGAGCCTGCTCGCGACAATGCCCACCCGGGCTCTGCCGAACCTCCCCGCTGCAAACCGCTGGAACCTGCAAAGTGAACAAACACAAGAAAGCCCAATGGCCCTGGCACGTGCTGACCGTGCTGGTGCTGATCGGTCTGGCTGGCGCGCTGTACTACGCCACCTCGTTGATGTCCTACGAGTGGCGCTGGAACCGTGTCCCCCAGTACTTCGCCTATCAGGCCGAAGAGTCCCAGCGGGCGGCGGAAATCTCCACCGTCGCCGAGGTGGTGCGCCAGGGCGGCAAGGCACAAGTCACGCTGCGCGGTGACTCGGGTGCCGAGCAGCATCTGAGCGTCGATGAAAGCAGCTTGCAGGTGGCTAGCGGCGATGACGTGGCCGAAGGCGATGTCATCGGCGTGACCCGGCACTGGGCCGCGGGCCCGCTGTTGTGGGGCCTGTGGACCACCTTGTGGCTGTCGGTGGTGTCCGGCGTGCTGGGGCTGCTGATCGGCCTGGGTACCGGCCTGTGCCGGTTGTCCAGCAACCCGACCCTGCGCGACCTGTCGACGATCTATGTCGAACTGGTGCGAGGCACGCCGCTGCTGGTGCAGATCTTCATCTTCTATTTCTTTATCGGCACGGTGCTCAATCTGTCCCGGGAGTTCGCCGGGATCGCCGCGCTGTCGCTGTTTACCGGGGCCTATGTGGCGGAAATCGTTCGCGCCGGGGTGCAGTCCATCGCCCGCGGGCAGAACGAAGCCGCTCGCTCCCTGGGGCTCAGCGCCGGCCAGTCGATGCGCCATGTGGTGCTGCCCCAGGCCTTCAAGCGGGTGCTGCCGCCGCTGGCCGGGCAGTTCATCAGCCTGGTCAAGGACACCTCCCTGGTGTCGGTGATCGCCATTACCGAACTGCTCAAGAGCGGCCGGGAGGTCATCACCACGTCGTTCTCGCCATTCGAGATCCTGTTCTGCGTGGCAGGCCTGTATTTGTTGATCAACCTGCCGCTGTCGAAGATGGCCAGCCGGCTTGAGCGGAGGCTCGCGCAAAGTGATTGAAGTCCGCGATCTGGTAAAAGTCTTCGACACCCGCGGCCAGGTGGTGCGCGCGGTGGATAACGTCACCACCCAGGTGGCCAAGGGCGAGGTGCTGGTGGTGATCGGCCCGTCCGGCTCCGGCAAGTCGACCTTCCTGCGTTGCCTCAATGGCCTTGAAGAGTTCGATTCCGGCTCGGTGAGCATCGACGGCCTGCAACTGGCCGACCCGAGGACCGATGTGAACGCCTACCGCCGGGAAGTCGGCATGGTGTTCCAGCACTTCAACCTGTTCCCGCACATGACCGTGCTGGAAAACCTCTGCCTGGCGCAGAAGGTGGTACGCAAGCGCGGCAAGCAGGAGCGCGAGGCCAAGGCCCTGGCGTTGCTGGAAAAGGTCGGGATCGCCCAGAAGGCCCACGAGTTTCCTTCGCGGCTTTCCGGTGGCCAGCAGCAGCGTGTGGCCATCGCCCGGGCCCTGGCCATGGAACCCAAGGTGATGCTGTTCGACGAGCCGACCTCGGCCCTGGACCCGGAAATGGTCGGCGAGGTGCTGGATGTGATGAAGACCCTGGCCCTGGAAGGCATGACCATGGTCTGCGTGACCCACGAAATGGGCTTTGCCCGGGAAGTGGCGGATCGGGTGCTGTTCTTCGATCACGGCAAACTGCTGGAAGACGCGGCGCCGCAGGTGTTCTTCGACGCGCCGCAAGACCCGCGGGCCCAGGCTTTCCTGCGCCAGGTGCTGTAAGGCCGGCTCCTGCATTTCCCGGTAGGAGCCGGCTTGCCGGCGAAGCGGCTCAGACCCGGAAACGCCCCACCAGGCTTTGCAGGTGAATCCCCAGCCGCGCCAGCTCGGCGCTGGACGCGGCGGTTTCCTCGCTGGCCGATGACGTCTGTTCAGATACATCCCGCACATTCAACACGCTGCGGTTGATCTCTTCCGCCACCGCGCTCTGCTGCTCTGCTGCCGCGGCGATCTGCTGGTTCATCGCCTGGATCGCCGACACGGTACGGGTGATGTTTTCCAGGGAACCACCAGCCCGGCGTGTCAGCTCGACACTGCTGTCGGTCAGGCTGCGGCTGGTATCCAGGGTGCTGGCCACCTGCTGGGTGCCGCTTTGCAGGCCAACGATGAGTTCAGCGATTTCTTCGGTGGATTGCTGGGTACGTTGCGCCAGGCTGCGTACTTCATCCGCCACCACGGCAAAACCCCGCCCGGCTTCACCGGCCCGGGCGGCCTCGATGGCGGCGTTCAGGGCCAGCAGGTTGGTCTGCTGGGCCACCGACTTGATCACATCCAGGACGCTGCCGATCTTGTCGCTTTCCTGCTTGAGATGGCCCATGGCCTCGGTGGAATGGCCCACCTCGCTGGCCAGGCGCTCGATCTGGGCGATGGCTTCGTTCACCACCCGGTCACCCTCGCGGGCCTGCTGGTCGGCCGCCACAGCGGCCTCGGAGGCCTCCTCGGCGTTGCGCGCCACTTCCTGCACGGTGGCGGCCATTTCGTTCATGGCCGTGGCCACCTGGTCGGTCTCGACTTTCTGGCTGTTGACCCCGGCGCTGGTCTGCTCGGTCACCGCGGACAGTTGCTCGGCGGCGCTGGCGATCTGGGTCACCCCGTCGCTGATGCCGCCGATCAGTTCCCGCAGGCTCACCGTCATGCGCTGCATGGCTTTCTGCAGTTGGCCCAGTTCGTCGCGGCGCTCCACGGCGAGGTTCTGGCTCAGGTCCCCGGAAGCCACGCGCTCGGCGGCCTTGAGGGTCTGCTGCAGCGGCTGGGTGATCTGCCGGGTGATGGCCCAGGCGGCGATCAGGCCGAACAGCATGGCCAGCAAGGTGGCGATCAGCAGGGTGCTCTTGGCCTGCGCGGCGTCGCTGTCACGCTTGGTGGTCTGGGCCACGGTCAGCTGCTTGCTCAGGTCCATCAGCCGGTCGCCCTGGGCGGCCATGCGCTTGAGCGCAGCCGCGCTGGCTTCTTCGGCGTCGCTGTAGGCGCTGACGGCCATCCGGTAGGCCTTCAGCGAGTCGCTGGCCTGTTGCAGGTTGGCAACGTGCTGCTCGGGCAGGCGCGAAGGCAGGCTGGTGAGGTTGTTCAGGGCGTTGTCGATGGCGTCCAGCGCCGGCTGCTTGGCCTCGGGCTTGGCGCTGTAGGTGTAGCCGCGTACCTGGAAGCGTGCCTGCTGGATCAGCTTGGACAGGTCGATCACGCTATTGAACTGCGCCACGCTGTCGCCTTGCAGCAGTGAGTTCTCAACCTCCGCGACCCGGGCCACGGCATTGTCCGCGGTGGCGCCAAGCTGGGACCTCGCGGCCTCGCGGTTGGCGGTGGCGCGAGTCATGTCGGCAAAGGCCTTCTGGTATTCGGCCACGGCGTCCAGTTGCTGGTCGACCATGGTGATGCTTTCCGGTTGCTGCAGTTGCGCGCGAGCGTCCTGCAGGCCGTCGTTGAGTTGCTTGAGGAAGTCGTTGACCGCGGCCGGGCCGTGTTCACCGCGGCTCATCTCGTAGTTGAGGCGGGCGATGCGCAGGTCCTTGGTCAGGGCGTAGATAACGGAAATATTGCCCAGTTTGTCGCCCCGGTCGATCACCCGGCCCAGGCCGGTCCAGCCGGTGGCGGTGATCAGCAGGGTCAGGAGCAGTACCAGGCCGAAGCCGATACCCAGCTTGAGGCTGACGCTTACGTTTCCCAGGTTTCTGGCTAGCCAACGGTACATTCTGCGAACTCCCTTTTAGCAATGTGCGCTTAACCATAGGCTATCGGCGGGAGTGGGGGATTCTGTAGCTTGACTGGCTAGTTGCCATTACGACCGTGAGGTCCGGCTGGCCACTTGGCCAGCACGCACATGGGGGCTCAGAACAGGCGCGAAAGCAGTGCGGTGACCGCGGTTTCGACCCGCAGGATGCGTTCTCCCAGTTGCACCGGTTGCAGGCCGGCCTTGCCCAGAAGATCGATCTCGTAGGGAATCCAGCCGCCTTCCGGGCCAATGGCCAGGGTGACGGCCTGGTCCAGCCCGCGAGGGCAGGGCGGATATGGGCCAGGGTGGCCCACCAGCCCCAGGGTGCCAGCGCTGAGGGCCGGCAGGCGGTCTTCGACGAAGGGCTTGAAGCGTTTTTCGATCAGGACGTCGGGCAGCACGGTGTCACGGGCCTGTTCCAGGCCGAGCACCAGGTGTTCGCGAATCGTTTCGGGTTCCAGGAACGGGGTCTGCCAGAAGCTCTTTTCTACCCGGTAGCTGTTCACCAGCACCAGCCGCGGCACGCCCATGGTCGCTATGGTCTGGAACACCCGGCGAAGCATTTTCGGGCGCGGCAGGGCCAGCACCAGGGTCAACGGCAGCTTGGCCGGTGGCGGCTGATCGAGGGTCACTTGCAGTTCGGCTTCAGCAGGCTCCAGGCGCAGTACCTGGGCACTGCCCATCAAG
The DNA here is from genome assembly GCF_058799535.1 of Pseudomonas sp. GW822-FHT06D10. Taxonomy (NCBI): domain Bacteria; kingdom Pseudomonadati; phylum Pseudomonadota; class Gammaproteobacteria; order Pseudomonadales; family Pseudomonadaceae; genus Pseudomonas; species Pseudomonas sp. GW822-FHT06D10. The sequence goes on from NZ_JBXALN010000005.1 coordinate 367,878, forward strand.
CCGCCAATGCGCCCGACCCGCAGGCTGTCGCCGACCGCCACCCGATGCACGTCCTGCATGTGGGTCAGGCGTCGGTCGCGCAGCACTACCCGGTCGGCCGCAATGAAATCGGCCTCTTCCAGAAGCAGCAGGTTCACGCTTGGGTCGCTGGCGGCTGGTCGTTGTGGTCGTCGGCCGGTTCATCGTCCGGGTGCTCGCCACGTTTGCTGATCAGCCCGCCGAACAGTACGCCGATCTCGAACAGCAGCCACATGGGCACGGCCAGCAGGGTCTGGGAGAAAATGTCCGGCGGGGTGAGGATCATGCCCACCACGAAGCAGCCGATGATCACGTAAGGGCGGATCTTGCGCAGGTACGCCACGTTGACCACGCCTATCCACACCAGCAGGACCACGGCCACCGGGATCTCGAAGGCCACGCCGAAGGCGAAGAACAGGGTCATGACGAAATCGAGGTAGCTGGTGATATCGGTCATCATCTCCACGCCGGCCGGGGTGGCGGCGGCGAAGAACTTGAAGATCAGCGGGAACACCAGGAAGTAGGCGAACGCCATGCCGATGTAGAACAGCAGGATGCTCGACACCAGCAAGGGCACGGCAATGCGCTTTTCATGCTTGTACAGGCCGGGGGCGATAAAGCCCCAGATCTGGTGCAGGATCACCGGGATTGCCAGGAACAGCGAGACCATCATGGTCAGCTTCAGCGGCGTCAGGAACGGCGAGGCGACGTCGGTGGCGATCATCGTCGCGCCGACCGGCAGGTACTGGCGCAGCGGTGTGGAGACGATGGTGTAGATCTGCTGGGTGAAGGCGAACAGCCCGGCGAAGATGATGAAGATCGCCGCTACGCAGCGCAGCAGGCGGGTGCGCAGCTCGGTGAGGTGCGACACCAGCGGCATGTGTTGGTCGTTCTCTGGGATATCGCTCATGGTGCTCGCGGCGGCAAGGTGGAGTCGTGGGGGGGCGTGGTGGCGGGTGTTGCCACTGGGGCTGCGGGCTCTGCGGTCGGTGCCGGTGCTGGTGTCGATGGCAGAGGCGCGGGCACTTCGCTGGCTGGCGGCGCTTCGGCGACCGTAGCGGCGCCTGGCGCGTGAATCGTCTGCTCGGCCACAGGCTCTACCGGAGTCGGTTGCTGCTGGGTCGGGGCGAGGATTTTCCGCGCTTCCTGCTCCAGGGACAGAATGTGCTCGTTGTGCAGTTGCCGGCGGATCTCGTCGGCACCGATTTCACGTTCAACTTCCTGTTTTATCGCGTTGAAGCTGCGCTTGAGGCGCCCGACCCACAGGCCGGCGGTGCGCGCAGCGCCGGGCAGGCGCTCGGGGCCGAGCACCAGCAGGGCCACCAGGCCCACCAGCAGCAGTTCAGAGAAGCTGATACCAAACATTAGTCAGTGCTCACGAGTCTTTGCGGGTCGGCTCTTCGACTTTCTGCGCCTGCACATCGATGGTGTGCGGCTGGTTCAACGGCGCGCTCTGCTGCGGCTGAACCGGTGGCACAGGCTGCGCCGCTGGCGGGACCACGGGTTCGGCAGGCTTTTCGTCGTCATTCATGGCCTTGCGAAAGCCCTTGATCGATTCGCCGACGTCGGTGCCCAGGTTCTTGAGCTTCTTGGTGCCGAATACCAGTACCACGACCACCAGGATGACGATCCAGTGTTTCCAGTCAAAAATGCCCATGCTGCGTTTCCTCTTAGAAAGTTGTTCAGGCGGACGGACGCGAGGCTTTCTCGGCGTGTCCGGACAAACCGAAGCGGCGGTCCAGCTCATCGAGCACGGCCTGGGGATGCTGCCCCAGCTGCGCCAGCATGACCAGGGTGTGGAACCACAGGTCCGCGGTTTCGTAGATCACATCGCTGCAGTCGCCGCTGATGGCAGCGTCCTTGGCGGCGATGATGGTTTCCACCGATTCTTCGCCGACTTTTTCCAGAATCTTGTTCAGGCCCTTGTGGTACAGGCTGGCGACGTAGGAGCTGTCGGCTGCGGCGTCTTTACGCTCTTCCAGCACCTGGGCCAGACGGGTGAGGGTATCGCTCATGTCAGTGTCCTGCAGAATAGATCGCGTGCGGGTCCTTGAGGACCGGTTCGACGGTTTTCCACTCGCCATCTTCATAGACGCGGTAGAAACAGCTGTGGCGGCCGGTATGGCAGGCGATGTCGCCGATCTGCTCAACCATCAGGATGATCACATCGGCGTCGCAGTCCAGGCGCATTTCATGAAGCTTTTGCACGTGCCCGGATTCTTCGCCCTTGCGCCACAGCTTGCCACGGGAACGTGACCAGTAGATGGCGCGATTCTCGGCAGCGGTCAGGCTCAGGGCCTCGCGGTTCATCCAGGCCATCATCAGTACGCGCCCGGTCTTGTGATCCTGGGCGATGGCCGGCACCAGGCCGTCCGCATCCCATTTGATCTGGTCCAGCCAATCTTTCATTTTCGACTCCGACAACCGGGCTCTACCCGCTGGTGACGCCTCGGCGATTTCGACAGTTTGCCAGCAGGTCGCGCCACTGGCTATCGGCGAACGATCAGATACAAACCGACCGCAATCATGATGCCAGCAGGCCAGTGCCCCAGCTCATGCAATGGACCGCCGGCGGCCAGGACCGCGCCACCGCCCAGGTGGGCAGTGCCCAGCAGGCGCAGGAACCAGTCGTCCTTGCGCTTGTGCCAGGGCGCCGGCGGATCGGCGGCATGGGGCTGCGACATGCGCTCCAGCAGGTCGCGGGTCATGTTGGCCAGGTGCGGCAACTGTTCGATCTGGCTGTGGATGTTGCCGAGCACGGCCTTGGGGCTGACCCGTTCGCGCATCCAGCGTTCGAGGAAGGGTTGTGCGGTGTTCCACAGGTCCAGGTCCGGGTACAGCTGGCGGCCCAGGCCCTCGATGTTGAGCAGGGTCTTCTGCAGCAGCACCAGTTGCGGCTGCACTTCCATGTTGAAGCGCCGGGCGGTCTGGAACAGGCGCATCAGCACCTGGCCGAAGGAAATATCCTTCAGCGGTTTTTCGAAGATCGGCTCGCACACGGTGCGGATCGCCGCCTCGAATTCGTTGAGCTTGGTTTCCGCCGGGACCCAGCCGGAATCAATGTGCAACTGGGCCACGCGGCGGTAGTCGCGCTTGAAGAAGGCAAACAGGTTGCGGGCCAGGTAGTCCTGGTCTTCCGGGGTCAGGCTGCCGACGATGCCGCAGTCGATGGCGATGTACTGCGGGCTCCAGGGCTGCACGGTGCTGACGAAGATGTTGCCCGGGTGCATGTCGGCGTGGAAGAAGCTGTCGCGGAACACCTGGGTGAAGAAGATCTCCACGCCACGCTCGGCGAGCATCTTCATGTCGGTACGCTGGTCGGCCAGGGTGGCCAGGTCGGTGACCTGAATGCCGTAGATGCGCTCCATCACCAGCACTTTGGGCCGGCACCAGTCCCAGTAGACCTGGGGTACATAGAGCAGCGGCGAGCCTTCGAAGTTGCGCTTGAGCTGGCTGGCGTTGGCCGCCTCGCGCAGCAGGTCGAGCTCGTCGTAGATGGTTTTTTCGTAGTCGCTGACCACGTCCACCGGGTGCAGCAGGCGCGCGTCGGCGGAGAGCTTTTCCGCGGCCCGGGCGAGGATGAACAGCCACGCCAGGTCCTGGGCGATGATCGGCTTGAGCCCGGGGCGGATCACCTTGACCACCACTTCTTCGCCGGTCTTGAGCTTGGCGGCGTGCACCTGGGCCACCGACGCCGACGCCAGGGGCTCGATGTCGAAGCGGCTGAACACGTCGCTGATCTTCTTGCCCAACTGCGCTTCGATCAGGGCCACGGACTTTTGCGAGTCGAACGGCGGCACCCGGTCCTGCAGCAGCATCAGCTCGTCGGCGATGTCTTCCGGCAGCAGGTCGCGGCGGGTCGAGAGGATCTGCCCGAACTTGATGAAGATCGGCCCCAGGTCCTGCAACGCCAGGCGCAGGCGTGCACCGCGGCTCAGGTCCAGCGGCTTGCGCGGGAACCAGCGCCAGGGCAGGGCGAAGCGCAGGGCCAGGAGGAACCAGGGCAGGGGCAGGTCGAACAGCAGGTCATCGAGGCGGTAGCGGATCACGACGCGCTGGATGCGCAACAGACGGCGGACGGCAAGCAGCTTCATGCGTTATCGCTTGGGTCAAGGGATCGGGAAAGGCGCTCCAAGCGCGCCTCGAGACGTTCCAGGTCGAGTTTGGCCTGATCCAGCTCGCGAAAGCGCGCTTCGGCTTCGCGCTGACCCACCAGGGTCCGCGATTCTTCGGCGAGGAATTCGGCGAGGTTCTGGTTGAGGCTGGCAAATCCTTGCTGATACCAGCGGGCGCGGCTGCGCACATGGCCACTGAACAGCTGGGTGGCCACGGGGCCCAGCCAGCGCGAGAGCTCGTATTCCCAGTCCAGCTCCAGGTCCTGAAGGGTTGCTGCCAGGTCCAGCAGCACGCCGCTATCGCCTTCCAGTTCCACTTCGGGGCCGTGCAGGACCGCGGTCTTGTCCTTGCTCAGGGCCAGGCGCAGCAGGCTCGAGGCCGGTGCGCGCAGGTTGCAGTCTGGGTCCGCGGCCCACTGGCTGGCGAGCATCAGGCCTTCATCGCTGGGCAGGATGAACAGCTGCAGCGCCGGGTTGCGGCATTCCACGGCGATCACCTTGCCATTGAGGTGCTGCAGGCGCGGCAGCGCCGTGCTGTCCAGACGCAGCACCCGATTGATGCCGGTCTCGACGCTGGCGAGCAGGCCGCTGAGCAACATCAGGGCTTGATGCCGCGGTGCAGGGCGACGATGCCTGCGGTCATGTTGTGATAGGTCACGCGGTCGAAACCGGCCTCGACCATCATCGACTTCAGGGTTTCCTGGTTGGGGTGCATGCGGATCGATTCGGCCAGGTAGCGGTAGCTTTCCGAGTCGTTGGTGATCAGCTTGCCGGCCAGGGGCATGAAGGCGAACGAGTAGGCGTCGTAGACCTTGGACATCAGCGCGTTGGTGGGCTTGGAGAACTCCAGCACCAGCAGGCGACCGCCGGGCTTGAGCACCCGCAGCATGGAGCGCAGGGCGTCTTCCTTGTGGGTCACGTTGCGCAGGCCGAAGGCAATGGTCACGCAGTCGAAATGGTTGTCCGGGAACGGCAGTTTTTCCGCATCGGCCTGGACGAACTCGACGTTGCCGGCCACACCCAGGTCCAGCAGGCGGTCACGACCGACCTTGAGCATGGATTCGTTGATGTCGGCCAGTACCACTTGGCCGGTCGGGCCCACCAGGTGGGAGAAACGCCTGGTCAAGTCACCCGTGCCGCCGGCGATGTCCAGTACGCGATTGCCGGCGCGCACGCCGGACAGCTCGATCGTGAAGCGTTTCCACAGGCGGTGCATGCCACCGGACAGCACGTCGTTCATCAAGTCGTACTTGGCCGCTACCGAGTGGAACACCTCAGCGACTTTTTCCGCTTTCTGGCTTTCAGGAACATTCTTGAAGCCGAAGTGAGTGGTGGGTTCGGCATCGCTGCCTTTGCGCTGATCAGTCATATCGCTGTCACCAAAAGAGAATGCGGGACATTCTAATGCCGGTGGCGGTCTTTGTCTTGGCAAGGCTGAATGTAAGATAGCGATCCGCCGGGACGTTTTGACGCACGCAGGGTCAAGATGCTTCAGGCAAGTCCCGAAACAGCAGGAGACCTTCAATGGCCCGTATTAGTGTTGAACGTGCCCATGGCCTGGGCAAGCAGGCAGCCCGTGAAAAGGCCGACAAACTGGCGCAGAAACTCGCCGATCAATATGGCCTGGAGCCGCAGTGGGCAGGCGATACCCTGAACCTCAAGCGCTCGGGCGTCAAAGGCGCGGTGCATGTGGGTGAAGAGTCGATCCGCATCGACGTGGAACTGGGGATGTTGATGTCGGCCATGAGCGGCACCATCAAGTCGGAAATCGAAAAGGCTCTGGACAAGGCTCTGGTCTGAACCGGCTCCTACATGAATTCATGACAGTCGTTAGGGTGCCGATTCTAATTTTTCTCTCTAGGTTGTGCCTCAGGTCCTCTTTCCGAGGGCAGTTCCTCAAACCTTCTGCGCGTGAGGTGCACCATGGCCAAAGTAATTCTGAAGAAAAAAGTTGATGCCCAATCGACTGCTCTGAGTGAAGTCAAATCCTATGCCCGCAAGATCTGGCTGGCAGGCCTGGGGGCCTACGCCAAAGTCGGTCAGGAAGGCAGCGAGTACTTCCAGGAGTTGATCAAGGCTGGTCAATCCGTTGAAAAGAAAGGCAAAAAAGTTGTCACTGAACAACTTGAAGCAGCCAACAGTCAGATAGATGGCGTTAAAGGGGATGTCAGCACTCTTAAAGGCAAAGTCGAAGTGCAACTGGACAAGGTCGAGAAGGCTTTTGACACGCGCGTCGCCAGTGCCTTGAATCGTATCGGCATTCCGTCTAAACATGACGTTGAGACACTCTCTGCTAAGCTCGATGAGCTGACGGCGTTGCTCGAACGTGTCGCGCGTAAACATTAAGGAGAACGGGATGGCTGGTAAAAAGAATACTGAAAAAGAAGGCAGCTCGTGGATCGGGAAAGTCGAAGAGTACTCCCGTAAAATTTGGCTTGCTGGTTTAGGCGTGTACTCGAAAATCGACTCTGACGGCAGCAAGCTTTTCGAGACATTGGTCAAAGATGGTGAGAAAGCCGAGAAACTGACTAAGAGCGTAGTCGGCAAGAAAGTTGATGCGGCCAAAGATTCCGCAACTTCGGCCAAGTCGCGTATCAGCGACGTCAAGGATCGCGCCCTGGGTAAGTGGGATGAACTGGAAGGCGCTTTCGACAAGCGCTTGAACAGCGCCATCTCGCGTCTGGGCGTGCCTAGCCGCAACGAAGTCAAGGCCCTGCACGACAAGGTCGATACCCTGACCAAGCAGATTGAAAAACTCACAGGTGCCAAGGTTGCGCCGGTTGCAGCCAAAACTGCGGCTGCCAAACCTGCTGCAAAACCCGCAGCCAAGCCTCTGGCCAAGCCTGCCGCTAAGCCTGTCGCCAAGGCCGCCGCTAAACCCGCAGCCAAGCCGGCCGCGAAAACCGCAGCCGCCAAACCAGCGGCCAAACCGGCTGCCAAGCCTGTAGCGGCCAAGCCAGCAGCCAAGCCCGCGGCGAAAACCGCAGCGGCCAAGCCAGCGGCCAAACCGGCCGCCAAGCCTGCAGTGGCGAAAAAGCCTGTGGCCAAGAAGCCTGTGGCTGCCAAGCCAGCGGCCAAGCCAGCGGCCAAACCAGCAGCCAAGCCCGCTGTTGCGGCCAAGCCTGCAGCCCCGGCCCCGGCCAGCTCGGCGAACTCCGCCGCAGCCCCGAGCCCGGCTGCAACCCCGACTGCCGCGCCAGCTCCAGCGACGCCAAGCAGCCAGTCCTGATCCCATCAGGAACAAAAAAACGCCCGGCCTGGGAAGGCCGGGCGTTTTTTATTGAGGCGTTCTAGCCCTGCTCATCCAGGTAGCGCAGCGCCATCTGTTCGGTGGCCATCTTTGCCGGCGGCAGCAGGTGTGGCGCCACCAGCATCATGATCTGGTAGACCACCAGCCGGACTTCGCCTTCGCGATCGAGAATCCGCTGGTAATCCAGAGAGAACAGCAGGGTCATGGTGATCTGTTCCACCAGCTGCCCCAGGGCCTGGGTGCCGCTGACCAGTTGCCCCTGAGCCTTGAGCCGGGCCAGCAACGAGGCCAAGGTGCGTTTCAAGGCATTGAGCAGGTTGCGAATGCCCTTGGCCAGTTTTGGCAGGCGCCCGGCCAGGTTGGACAGGTCCTGAAACAGAAAGCGGTAGTGGGCCAGGCGCTCGACGATCAGATGCAGGAACAGCCAGTAGTCTTCCGCCGCCAGCTGGACGTCGGACGGTGGGTCCAGCAACGGCGTCAGTTCGTTCTGAAAGCGCTCGAACAGGCCGAGCACCAGCGGCTCCTTGCCATGGAAGTGGTAGTAGAGGTTGCCGGGGCTGATCCCCATTTCATTGGCCACCTCCATGGTGGAGACATTGGGCTCGCCCTTTTGATTGAACAGTTGCAGGGCACATTCGAGTATCCGGTCGCGGGTCTTCATCCTGACTTCTTGTCGGTCCATTGAAGGGGCACGGCTCCGGCGTGGAACCGTGGTGCAAAGTGTCTTCAGCGCACGCGCACGTAGGTGCCGGGCGCAGCCTCCATCGGCGGATAGTTCTGGTTGCCCAGGGTGGTGAGGGTTTCCCGCTGCGCCCCCGAGCGCTCCTGGACCCAGGTCAGCCACTGGCTCCACCAGCTGCCGTCCACATGCTCGGCGTCGTAGTACCAGGCCCGCGGGTCGCTGCTGAGCTTGCGGTTCTCCACGTAGTTGGCCTTGGGATTGCTCGGCGGGTTGAGGATGCTCTGCACGTGGCCGCTGTTGGACAGCACGAAGCGCCGTTCGCCGCCCAGCAGCAGGGTCGAACGGTAGACCGCGTCCCAGGGCGTGATGTGGTCGTTGATCCCGGCCACGCTGAAGCTGTCCACCGTGACCTTCTGCAAATCGATCGGCGTGCCGCAGACTTCCAGCCCGCCGACATGGCTCAGGGGGTTGTGCTTGAAGAAGTCCAGCAGATCGCCGTGCAGGGCGGCCGGCAACCGGGTGCTGTCGTTGTTCCAGTAGAGAATGTCGAAGACCGGCGGCTCCTTGCCCAGCAGGTAGTTGTTGACCCAGTAGTTCCAGATCAGGTCGTTGGGGCGCATCCAGGCGAACACCTTGGCCATGTCGCGACCGTCCAGTACCCCTTGCTGATAGGAGCGACGCTTGGCCGCTTCGAGGGTCTTCTCGTCGGCGAACAGCGTTGCCGGGCTGTCCATCTGGCTGTCCAGCAGGCTCACCATGTAGGTCGCGCTGGATACCCGGCGCAGCTGGCGCTTGGCCTGCAGATGGCCTTGCAGGGCGGCGATGGTCAGCCCTCCGGCACAGGCTCCCACCAGGTTGACTTCGCGACTGCCGGTAATCGCCCGGGTGACGTTCAGCGCTTCTTCGGCCGCCTCGACGTAGGTCGACAGGCCCCACTCGCGGTGCCGCACATCCGGGTTGCGCCAGCTGACCATGAACACCTGCAGGCCGTTTTTCAGCGCGTACTGGACGAAGCTGTTGGTCGGGCTCAGGTCGAAAATGTAGTACTTGTTGATTTGTGGCGGCACGATCAGCAGCGGCTTGGCGTACTGTTTTTCGCTCATGGGGCTGTACTGGATCAGCTCCAGCAATTCATTGCGAAACACCACTGAGCCCGGGGTGACCGCCAGGTTCTTGCCCACCTCGAAGGCGTGCTTGGTCACCTGGCTGGGCAACCCGTTGTTGTGCAGCAGGTCATCCAGCAGGTTGCCGATGCCCCGCACCACGCTGTTGCCCCCGGTGTTGAAGATCTCCTTGAGGGCCAGGGGGTTGAGCAGGGTATTGGAAGGCGCAACGGCATCATTGAGCAGGGAAAAGGCAAAGTGTGCCCGGGCCCGGTCGTCTTCGCTCATGCCGCTGTCGTCGATCCAGTGGCGCACCTGCTTCTGCCAGCTCAGGTAGGCCTGCAGGCCGCGCCGGTAGAAGGGGTTGAGGCTCCAGGCCGGGTCGGCGAAGCGGTTGTCCTTGGGGTTGGTCTTGTGCAGGGTTTCCCCCAGCAGCACACGCCCCAGCTGGCCGCCCAGGGCCAGGGTATGCCGGGCACTGTGCAACGGATTGCGCAGGCTGTGGGCCGCCAGGCTGCGCAAGGTGGAGAACAGATCCCGGCCGCGCAGGCCGGTGATCGCGCTCTGCGCATTGATATACGCGGCGGGTGACGGCAATGAGCCCGTCGCAGGTTTGTCTTGCATGAGTCAACACTCCTTCGTCAAACCACTAACAAGCAGACCAATCCAAGACAGACAACATAGTCGGTCCTGGCCCTTCTTGCGCGCGACGATCCTGTCGACAGGTATCTTTTACTTGGTAGGGCGCACAGGTTCGGGATGCGGGTGCATCACCGCCCTTTGGCGTTCTTCCTGGAGGAACTTCATGATGATCGGGGCGACGGCCTCGGCCCGGGTGATCAGGAACAGGTGGCCATCATCGATGATGTGCAACTGGGCATTGGGTATGCGCCAGGCCAGCATGCGCATGTTGATCAGGGGAATCAGCGGGTCGTCATCGCCGGCCAGCACCAGGGTCGGCTGATGGATCTTGTGCAGCCAGTGAATGCTGGTCCAGCCCAGGCCCGCGAACAGCTGCCAGTAATAGCCGAGCTTGCCGGCCGAGCGCACCTTGGCTGCGTGTTCCGCTGCCAGGCTCGGGTCGCGGCGGAAGGAGCCGCCATAGATCAGCGGCGCAATGCGCATCACATGGGAGGGCTGCACGTAGCGCCGTGGGCTGGCCATCATCCACAGCACCTTGGGTTTGCCCGGGACCATGAACGCCCCGGCCGCGGTGGCGGCCAGCACCAGCTTCTTGCAGCGCTCGGGGTAGTCGTAGGCGAACTGCTGGGCCAGCGCGCCGCCCCAGGACACACCCACTGCATTGACCTGGCCGTAGTCCAGGTAGTCGAGCATCCGCGCGGTCAGCTTGGCCAGCCCGGGAAAGCGGTAGGGCCGGCTCGGCGTGGAGGAGCCGCCGACACCGGGGACATCGAAGGCGATCACCTCGAGGTCCGGATCCAGGGCCTGGACAAAGGGAAACACCAGCTCCAGGTTGGCGCCGATGCCGTTGAAGATCAGCAGCGGCGTCAAGTGCGGCTTGCCTGGGCGTACCGCGGTGCGGATGGTCTGGCCATCCAGGTCGACGGTGCGGAATATGAATGAGTGTGGCATGCCGTAGCCCTGTGAATTAAACCGTCGCAGCCGCCATCCCGGGCGTCCTGCGGATTTCCTGAGGCCGAGCCTCTTGTCAAGAATAGGGCTTGGCGGAGCCTCCTGGCGCCGCCGTGTCGATGGCCGGGGCTCAGCGCTCGTGGACGTAGGTCCCGGGCGCCGCCTCGGCGGCTGCGAACTTCTTGTTACCCAGGCTGGTGGGCGCCGGCTTCAGGTCACCTGAGCGTTCCGCCTGCCAGGCCTGCCAATGCAGCCACCAGGAATCAGTGTGCTTGATCGAGTTTTCCTGCCACTGGTCGGGGCAGGCCGGAATGTCGGTGCTGGTCATGTAGCGCGCCTTGGGGTTGCCAGGCGGGTTGAGGATGCTCTGGATATGGCCGCTGCTGGAGAGCACGAACTCGACGTTGCCGCCAAACAGCTGCGCCGACTTGTAGCAGGACTTCCACGGGGTGATGTGGTCGTTGGTGCCGGCCAGGGAGAAGATATCGGCGGTCACCTGCTTGAGGTCGATCGGCGTGCCGCACACTTCCAGTGCATTGGCGCGCACCAGCGGGTTGTTCTTGAACATTTCGATCAGGTCGCCGTGGAAGGCGGCAGGCAGGCGGGTGGTGTCGTTGTTCCAGAACAGGATGTCGAACACCGGCGGCTCGTTGCCCAGCAGGTAGTTGTTGACCCAGTAGTTCCAGATCAGGTCGTTGGGGCGCATCCAGGCGAACACCTTGGCCATGTCGCGCCCTTCCAGGACTCCGGCCTGATAGGAGTGGCGCTTGGCCGCTTCCAGGGTCTGCTCGTCGACGAACAGCGCTACCTGGGTGTCCAGGGTGGTGTCCAGTACGCTGACCAGCAGGGTCAGGGCGTTGACCTTCTTCTGCCCCAGCGCCGCGTAGTGGCCCAGCAGCGCGGTGCAGGTGATGCCGCCGGAGCAGGCACCGAGCATGTTCACGTCCTTGCTGCCGGTGATCGCGGTCACTACGTCGACCGCTTCTTTCAGGGCTTCGATGTAGGTGGACAGGCCCCATTCGCGCTGGGCCTTGGTGGGGTTGCGCCAGCTGACGATAAAGGTCTGCACGTTGTTGCGCAGGCAGAAGCGCGCCAGGCTCTTGTCCGGGCTGAGGTCGAAGACATAGAACTTGTTGATCTGCGGTGGCACCACCAGCAGCGGGCGCTCATGCACCTGCTCGGTGATCGGCCGGTACTGGATCAGCTCCAGCACGTCATTGCGAAACACCACCGCGCCTTCACTGGTGCCCAGGTTCTTGCCCACTTCGAAGGCGTCCATGTTGACCTGGCTGGGCATGCCGCCGTTGTGCACCAGGTCCTTGGCCAGATGGGACAGACCGTCCAGCAGGCTCTTGCCGCCGGTTTCGAAGAAGCGCTTTACCGCTGCGGGGTTGGCCGCGCTGTTGGTCGGGGCCATGGCTTCGGTCATCAGGTTGATCACGAAGTGGCCGCGGCTGATGTCCTGCTCGGACAGGCTGCTGTCGTCGATCCAGTCGTGGAGTTCCTTGCGCCACGCCAGGTAGGTTTGCAGGTAGCGTTTGTACAACGGGTTCTGGCTCCACGCGGGGTCGTTGAAGCGACGGTCGTCGCTCTCCGGCTGCAGGGTGGATTTGCCGAACATCACGTTCTTAAGTTCGATGCCGAAATGGGCGACGTGCTTGACGCTGTGGATGGGTTGTTTGATGGCCTGGGCAAGCACCATTCGAGCGGAAGTAAGCAGGTCCTTTCTACGCAAGCCAATGACCGGATTGAGCCCCAGGGTGTTTTCCGAGGCTTGGCGTTTCAGGTCATCGTTATTCTTGTTACTCATCTACGACGCTCCATTGTCCTGAGACGAGTACCGGACCTGCTGTGCAGTCACACAGCACGATGCCAGGTACTACTGCTCGGGTGACCGTTGATTGCGCACCGCTGCTTTTTTGTTCCTAAAGCTCTGCAGGGAACTTGCCAGCTCCATTGGTTACCCGAGTTTAATTTTTTCCGCAAGCAGGCCATTCATTGGCCATACAGCCAAGCATTCAAACAGATGAAATTAGAAAATGCCCTCTAAACCATCGGAGCCTTGAGCTAGAGCATCAGCTTGACGATGGACTCGTTCGGATCGCGGGATTTTCCGGCAGCCTTGAGCTCCGCCAGATAGTCGTTCCACAGCTCGTCCTGGCGCAGCGCCAGTTGGTAGAGGTAGTCCCAGGTGAACAATCCGCTGTCATGACCGTCGTCGAAGGTCAATTTCAGTGCGTACTGGCCCGCCGGTTCAACCTTGGTCAGGCCGACGCCGAGCTTGCCGAATTGCAGGATGGGTTTGCCGTGGCCCTGGACCTCGGCGGAGGGGGAATGCACCCGCAGGAGTTCTGCAGGCAGGTGATAGACCTCGTCCGGCCCATAAGTCAGGGTCAGGGTTTTCGAGGCTTTGTGCAGGTTGATACCGGTGGGAAGTTTGCTCATGACCTGTAGTCCTTCCGGCAGGAGCCGGCTTGCCGGCGATCGGGGGAGGCCCTATCGCTGGCAAGCCAGTCCCTGCATGGGTGGCGAAGGTTTACAGGATATAACGGGAAAGGTCTTCGTTCTGCGCCAATTCGCCCAGGTGGCTGTTGACGTAGGCGGCGTCGATGCGGATCGGCTCTTCGCTGTGGGCGCTGGCCAGGTCACCGGCACTGAACGACACCTCTTCCAGCAGGCGCTCGAGCAGGGTGTGCAGGCGACGGGCACCGATGTTCTCGGTCTTCTCGTTGACCTGCCAGGCGATTTCCGCCAGGCGCTTGATGCCTTCGGGCAGGAACTCGATGTTCAGGCCTTCGGTCTTCAGCAGCTCGCGATATTGCTCGGTCAGCGAAGCGTGCGGCTCGCTGAGGATGCGCTCGAAGTCTTCCGGCGACAGCGCCTTGAGTTCCACGCGGATCGGCAGACGGCCTTGCAGCTCCGGTACCAGGTCGCTGGGCTTGCTCAGGTGGAAGGCACCGGAGGCAATGAACAGGATGTGGTCGGTCTTGACCATGCCCAGCTTGGTGTTGACGGTGCAGCCTTCGATCAGCGGCAGCAGGTCACGCTGCACGCCCTCGCGGGAGACGTCCACACCGCCGGCGTTGCCGCGCTTGGCCACCTTGTCGATCTCGTCGATGAACACGATGCCGTGCTGCTCGACGGCTTCCAGGGCCTTGGCCTTGAGTTCTTCGTCGTTGACCAGGCGGCTGGCTTCTTCGTCGCGTACCAGTTTCAGCGCTTCCTTGACCTTGAGCTTGCGGTTCTTGCGCTTGCCCTTGCCCATGTTGGCGAACAGGCTCTGCAGCTGGTTGGTCATTTCTTCCATGCCCGGTGGCGCGGAAATGTCGACGCCTGCAGCTTCCGCCACTTCGATCTCGATTTCCTTGTCATCCAGCTGGCCTTCGCGCAGGCGCTTGCGGAACAGCTGGCGGGTGTTGGAGTCCTGGGCCGGAGCCGCGTCGTCGCTGTTGAAACCGGTGCGTGCCTGGGGCAGCAGGGCATCGAGGATGCGTTCTTCGGCGGCGTCTTCGGCGCGATGGCGAACCCGGATCATTTCCTGTTCGCGGAACATCTTGATCGCCGCGTCGGCCAGGTCGCGGATGATGGATTCAACGTCGCGGCCCACATAGCCGACTTCTGTGAACTTGGTGGCCTCGACCTTGATGAAGGGCGCATTGGCCAGCTTGGCCAGGCGGCGGGCGATCTCGGTCTTGCCGACGCCGGTCGGGCCGATCATCAGGATGTTCTTGGGGGTCACTTCAACGCGCAGCTCGGCCGGCAGTTGCATGCGGCGCCAGCGGTTGCGCAGGGCGATAGCGACGGCGCGCTTGGCATCGTCCTGGCCGATGATATGGCGGTTGAGTTCGTGGACGATTTCGCGGGGTGTCATGGACATAGTAGTTGGCGGTCCTCAAGCAAGAATGAATGCCGTGGCGCAAGCGCCGCAACAGGCTTATTCCGCGAGATCCTGCTCCTCGATGGTTTGAGTGTGGTTGGTGAATACACAGATGTCGCCGGCGATGCCGAGTGCGGTCTCGACGATTTCACGGGCCGACAGGTCGGTCTTTTTCAGCAGGGCGCTGGCAGCGGCCTGGGCATAGGCGCCACCGGAACCCATGGCGATCAGCCCGTCCTCGGGTTCAACCACGTCGCCATTGCCGGTGATGATCAAGGACGCATCCTTGTTGGCCACGGCCAGCATGGCTTCCAGGCGGCTCAGGGAGCGATCGGTGCGCCATTCCTTGGCCAGCTCTACGGCGGCACGGACCAGATGGCCCTGGTGTTTCTCCAGTTGGCCTTCAAAGCGCTCGAACAGGGTGAAGGCGTCGGCGGTGGCCCCGGCAAAGCCGGCGATGACCTGGCCGTGATAGAGGCGGCGGACTTTTTTCGCGTTGCCTTTCATCACGGTGTTGCCGAGAGAAACCTGGCCGTCGCCGCCCATGACGACTTTGCCGTGGCGGCGGACTGAAACGATGGTGGTCAAGGGGGGAGTCTCCACACAGCGGGGCGAAAGTGCCCTGATGGAAACTCATATGGGGGTGGTCGGGCGTTTTTCAACCGGAGGCTGCAGCGAGGGACCGGCGGTCATTGTTGCATGCTGCAAGCGCTTCGCGGGCAGGCCCGCTCCTACGGGGGGCCATGTAGGAGTGGGCTTGCCCGCGATCAATCGCGTAGCGGTCGGCTTAGCGGCTCTGGCGCTGTTGTAACAGCAGGTTGCTGAAGCCGGCGCCGGCCAGTTGCTTCTGCGCCACGGTCAGCTGTTCGCGGTTGCTGAACGGGCCTACCAATACCCGGTACCAGGTTTCATCCTTCACCGTGCCGGATTCCACCGAGACCGACTGGCCCAGCAGGATGATCTGCGCCCGGACCTTGTCGGCATCGGCTTCCTTGCGGAACGAACCGGCCTGGAGGAAGAACTTGGTCACCGGCGCCGCCTTGGCCACGGGTGGCGCTGGTGGCGGGGTGATCCCGGCCAGGGCTGCCTGGGCACGGGCGGTGTCGATCTTGGCCGCTTCCGCCGGGGTTACCGGGGTGGTGGGCACAGGTGGCACCTGTGGCGTCGGCAGGGTTTTTTCCGGCACCGCTTCCGGCGGCACGATGACCTCCGATTCCGGCAACAGGGTGTAGAAGTCGTATTTCGGCTTCACCGGTTGCTGGGGGCTCGGCGGGGTCTTGTTGGCCTCGGCGATCTTGGTGGCTTTCTGCTGTTCGATCTTCTCGCGCTTGACGCTGTCGCCGCCCTTGCCGGGCTCGAGCTTCATCAGGAACACGATGAAGGCACCGATGGTCAGGCCGATGGCCAGCCACAACCAGCCCGGAATCGGCTTCTTGGCCGGGGCCTGGTAACGGCTGGCGCCACGCTTGGGTGCAGGTTTTTTCTTGGCAGCCAACTTACATTTGCTCCAGGACTTTGAGGCCCAGCAGTTCCAGACCTTGCTTGAGGGTGCGCCGGGTCAGCTCGGTGAGGCGCAGGCGGCTGTGCATCTGGGTCGGCGTCTCGGCTGCCAGGATCGGGCAGTTTTCATAGAAGCTGGAGAACAGCCCGGCCACGTCGTACAGGTAGGTGCAGAGGATGTGTGGCGTGCCCTTCTCGGCGACGTTGTTGAGAATCTCGCCGAACTGCGCCAGCTTGGCCGCCAGCTCCAGTTCCTGGGCCGCGTGCAGTTCGATCTGCCCGCCGACTTCGCTGAAGTCCTTGCCCAGCTTGCGGAACACACCGGCGGCGCGGGTGTAGGCGTACAGCAGGTACGGCGCGGTGTTGCCTTCGAAGTTGAGCATCAGGTCGAAGTTGAAGCTGTAGTCGCTGGTGCGGTGCTTGGACAGGTCGGCGTACTTCACCGAGTCGATGCCCACCACCTTGGCGATGCTGCGCAGGTCGGCTTCCGGCAGTTGCGGGTTCTTTTCCTTCACCAGGGCGTAGGCACGCTCTTCGGCTTCGGTCAGCAGGTCGATGAGCTTCACGGTGCCGCCGTCGCGGGTCTTGAACGGACGGCCGTCGGCGCCATTCATGGTGCCGAAGCCCATGTGCTCCATTTCCATCGGATGGGTCACGAAACCGGCCTTGCGGGCCACGGCGAACACTTGCTGGAAGTGCAGGGCCTGGCGCTGGTCGACGAAGTACAGGGCGCGATCGGCCTTGAGCTTGCCGCTGCGGTAGCGCACGGCCGCCAGGTCGGTGGTGGCGTACAGGTAGCCGCCGTCAGCCTTGACGATGATCACCGGCAGCGGCTCGCCTTCGGCGTTCTTGAACTCGTCGAGGAACACGCACTGGGCGCCGTTGCTCTCCACCAGCAGGCCCTGGGCCTTGAGGTCGTTGACCACGTTGATCAGGTCGTCGTTGTAGGCGCTCTCGCCCATCACGTCGGCCATGGTCAGCTTGACGTTGAGCAGCTCGTAGATCTTCTGGCAGTGGGACAGGGAGATGTCCTTGAACTTGGTCCACAGCTCCAGGCAGTCCGGGTCGCCGGCCTGCAGCTTGACCACCAGGCCGCGGGCGCGGTCGGCGAAGGCTTCGGACTCGTCGAAGCGCTGCTTGGCGGCGCGGTAGAAGTTCTCCAGGTCCGACAGCTCGTCACTGGTGATGGGGTTTTCTTCCAGGTAGGCCATCAGCATGCCGAACTGGGTGCCCCAGTCGCCCACGTGGTTCTGGCGGATCACGGTGTCGCCGAGGAACTCCAGGACCCGGGCCACGCCGTCGCCAATGATGGTGGAGCGCAGGTGGCCAACGTGCATTTCCTTGGCCAGGTTGGGCGCCGACATGTCGATCACGGTGCGCTGCGCCGGGCCGGCCTTGCGTACGCCCAGGTGGGCGTCGCCAAGAGCGGCGTCCAGGCGCGCGGCCAGGGCCTGGGTGTTCTGGAAGAAGTTGATGAAGCCGGGGCCGGCGATTTCCGCCTTGCTCAGGTCTTCATGGGCCGGCAGGGCGGCGATGATTTTCTCCGCCAGGTCGCGCGGCTTCATGCCGGCCGGCTTGGCCAGCATCATGGCGATGTTGCTGGCGAAGTCGCCGTGGGTCTTGTCGCGGGTGTTTTCGACCTGGATCGCCGGCGTCAGGCCTTCTGGCAACAC
The DNA here is from genome assembly GCF_058799535.1 of Pseudomonas sp. GW822-FHT06D10. NCBI lineage: Bacteria > Pseudomonadati > Pseudomonadota > Gammaproteobacteria > Pseudomonadales > Pseudomonadaceae > Pseudomonas > Pseudomonas sp. GW822-FHT06D10. Next base: position 385,689 of record NZ_JBXALN010000005.1, read on the forward strand.
ACCTTCGGTGACGAGTTGGGTGATGGCTTGCTGGATGAGCTGGCGAATGGTGTCTTTCATGGTCTTCTCTTTCGACCGCTGGTGCGGCGGCGCTTCGGTGCGCAGGTGGAAAAACTGGGCATTATCCGTTGCTGGAACGGGCTTGCCAACTATAGAGGACTGCTTGGGGATCGATGGCGGCATTCGATTGCCTTCGCCGGCAAGCCGGCTCTTGCAGGTTTGATGCTGCCCATTGTAGGAGCGGGCTTGCCCGCGAAAGCACGACCTCGATCAATACAGATCCACGGGATCCACATCCAGCGACCAGCGGACCTGCCGCCCGCTGGGCATCTGTTCCAGCACCAGCAGCCAACTGCTGAGCAAACGATGCAAGGGCGCTCTGGCATTGGCCTGCAGCAGCAATTGCGCGCGATAACGTCCGGCGCGCCGCTCCATCGGAGCCGGCACCGGGCCCAATAGTTCGATGCCCCCCAGGTTCTGTTCCGCCAGCAGGCGCTCGGCCTCGCTGCAGGCTTCATCGAGGAACCCCTCGGCCTGGCCCGGTTTGTGGGCTTCGGCCCGCAGCAGCGCCAGGTGGGCGAAAGGTGGCAGGCCGGCGGCGCGGCGCTCGCTCAGGGCCTGTTCGGCGAAGGCGAAGTAGCCCTGCTCGGTCAACTGCACCAGCAACGGGTGGTCGGCGAGGTGGGTCTGGATGATCACCTTGCCCGGCTCTTCGGCCCGGCCGGCCCGCCCGGCGACCTGGACAATCAGTTGCGCCATGCGCTCGCTGGCGCGGAAGTCGCCGGAGAACAGGCCGCCATCGGCATCGAGGATCGACACCAGGGTCACCCGGGGAAAGTGATGACCCTTGGCCAGCATCTGGGTGCCCACGAGGATGCACGGCTGGCCTTTCTGGATAGTGGCGAACAGCTGGTTCATCGCATCCTTGCGCGAGGTGCTGTCGCGGTCCACCCGCAGCACCGGGTAGTCGGGAAACAAGATGCCCAGGCGCTCTTCCGCCCGCTCGGTGCCGGCGCCCACGGGGCGCAGGTCGACCTTGCCGCATTGCGGGCAATGGCGCGGAACCCGCTCCACATGGCCGCAGTGGTGGCAGCGCAGCTCACCGGAACGCTGGTGCACGGTCATGCGTGCGTCGCAGCGCTGGCACTCGGACATCCAGCCGCAGTCGTGGCAGAGCAGGGTCGGGGCGAAGCCGCGGCGGTTAAGGAACACCAGGACCTGCTGGCCGGCGGCCAGGGTCTGGCCGATGGCTTGCTGCATGGGGCCGGAAATGCCGCTGTCCAGCGGGCGGCTCTTCACGTCCAGGCGCAGGAAACGCGGCTGCTTGGCGCCGCCGGCCCGCTCGTTCAGGCGCAGCAGGCCGTAGCGGCCGGTGTAGGCGTTGTGCAGGCTTTCCAGGGACGGCGTGGCCGAGCCCAGGACGATGGGAATGTTTTCCTGGCGCGCACGCACCAGAGCCAGGTCGCGGGCGTGGTAACGCAGGCCTTCCTGCTGTTTATAGGACCCGTCGTGCTCTTCGTCGATGATGATCAGCCCGGGGTTCTTCATCGGCGTGAACAGGGCCGAGCGGGTGCCGATGATGATGTCGGCCTCGCCGTCCCGGGCAGCCAGCCAGGCGTCCAGGCGTTCGCGGTCATTGACCGCCGAGTGCAGCAGGGCGATGCGGGCGTTGAAGCGTTGCTCGAAGCGCGCCAGGGTCTGCGGGCCGAGGTTGATCTCCGGAATCAGCACCAGGGCCTGCTTGCCGGCTTCCAGGGTTTCGCGGATCAGTTGCAGGTAGACCTCGGTCTTGCCGCTGCCGGTGACCCCGGCCAGGAGAAACGCGTGATAGCTGTCGAACCCGGCGCGGATGGCTTCATAGGCGGCGCGCTGCTCGCTGTTGAGCGGCAGTTCGGGCTGGGCCAGCCAGTGTTCGTGGCGTACCCCGGGCGCGTGCTTGCGCACCTCCACCTGCACCAGGTCCTTGGCCAGCAGCAGGTCGAGGCTGTCCTTGCTCAGCATCAACTTGCTCAGCAGGGTATGGGGCACGCCGTGTGGGTGCTGGGCCAGGGTTGCCAGGGCTTCGCGCTGGCGTGGGGCGCGAGCGATGCGCGGGTCGTCGAGCCGGGCCCCGGGGGCGATCGACCAGAAGCGTTCCTGGCGGGCCTCGGCCAGCTCGCCCTGGCGCAACAGCACTGGCAATGCCCAGCTCAGGGTGTCTCCCAGGCTGTGCTGGTAGTACTGGGCGGTCCACAGGCACAGCTTGAACAGGGCCGGCGGTAGCGGAGGCGTGGGATCCAGCAGGGCCAGGGCCGGCTTGAGTTTTTCCGCCGGGACCTCGCTGTGATCCGCCACCTCCACCAGGATGCCGATCATTTCCCGGCGGCCGAATGGCACCCGCAGGCGCATGCCGGGGTGCAACTGGGCACGCAGCACCCCGGCCGGAGCACGGTAGTCGAACAGGCGGCGCAGGGGCGAGGGCAGGGCGAGGCGCAGGATGGCGTCGGGCACGCGGGACAATCTCGTTGAGCAGAGGGTAAATAGGCCCCGGAGCCTAACAGAGCAGCGGTGGAGTGTCCTGTATAAGCGTGCGTGGCCCCTGTACCTGCGGGGTCTGCCCGGGCATGGAGCCGGTTTTTCAGTTCAGGGGGTGGCAAAGCCTGGGCTGTCAAGGTCGCACCGGCTTTTTCTGATGGGCTGCACTCAGGATCGCTTGCGCGTTTGACGCGGTCTGGTAGAATTCGCGCCCTAATTCGTGCGGTATTCAACAATAGTGTTGGGTGGCGGCACGCTAGCCTGAGGAATACACCATGAAAGCCGATATCCATCCAGTATACGAAGCCATTACCGCTACCTGCAGCTGCGGTAACGTCATCGAAACTCGCTCCACCCTGGCCAAGCCTCTGAGCCTGGACGTGTGCAACGAGTGCCACCCGTTCTACACCGGCAAGCAAAAGACTCTGGACGTTGGCGGTCGTGTCGACAAGTTCAAGTCGCGCTTCGGTGCTTTCGGCGCAACGAAGAAGGCCTGAGGCTGATCGTTCTGGAAAGCCGATACCGACTTTCCTCGCTGATGAAAAAGGCGTCCCTAGTGGGCGCCTTTTTTGTGGGCGCGATTTGGCTGACAGCGGCCGAGGCGTTTTGCCCGGCGCCCAAGGGGCTGTTGCCGGCAACGGTGCTCCGGGTGGTGGACGGCGACACCCTGCACCTCAAGGATGGCCGCAGGTTGCGCATGATCGGCCTCAATGCCCCGGAGCTGGCGGGCAAGGGGCGCCCTGCCGAGCCCTTCGCCGAGGCGGCGCGGCAGCGCCTGCGACAACTGGTGGCACAGAGTGGTGGGCGGGTCGGCCTGCTGCCGGGGCGTGAAAGGCAGGATCGCTACGGTCGTGTCCTGGCCCATGTCTATGGCGTCACTGGTATCAACTTCGAAGCCCGGTTGATCGCGGAAGGCTTGGCCTATCGGATTGCCGTGCTGCCAAACGTCGCCCTGGCGAGCTGCCAGAAGGCTGCCGAGAACCATGCGCGCCGAGCCGGGCTGGGGCTTTGGCGACGTTCACCTGTACTCAAGGCGCAGCAGATCCATCGCGCGGGCTTTGCCCTGTTCGAAGGGCGAGTGAGCAGGCTGCAGCGCAATCGCGGTGGTCTTTGGATCACATTGCAGGGGCAGGTTGTATTGCGCATTGCACCCAATGTCCTGCGGCGCTTCGATCGCCGGCTGCTCAGTGGACTTTCGGGGCGCCGGATCGAGGCTCGCGGCTGGGTTGTCGATCGCTCGCGTCAGCCTGGCCGGCAATCTGCACATCCGCGCTGGATGTTGTCCGTGACTGACCCTTCCATGCTCAGACTTATCTGATAAAGAAAAATTGTAGACATTTTTTTAATGGATTGTGAACAGTTGAAAGCCTTGTACCCCGCGGCTCTTGGCCCAAAGTCGTACGCTAGGGGCCTTGACAGGGGTGACTGGGCAGTCTTGTGGGGACTATGCGACACGAGTATCCTCGGCGGTCCGTCTGTCCAACAGCAAAAAGCGGAATGCCCACATGTCTGATTTGAAAACTGCCGCTCTCGAATACCATGCCAATCCTCGTCCAGGAAAGCTGAGTGTCGAGCTCACCAAGGCCACTGCTACCGCTCGTGATCTGGCGTTGGCCTACAGCCCCGGCGTAGCCGAGCCGGTACGCGAAATCGCTCGCGATCCGGAACTGGCCTACAAGTACACCGGCAAAGGCAACCTGGTTGCCGTCATTTCCGATGGCACCGCGATTCTCGGCCTGGGTAACCTCGGCCCACTGGCCTCCAAGCCAGTGATGGAAGGCAAGGGCGTGCTGTTCAAGCGTTTCGCCGGCATCGATGTATTCGACATCGAAGTCGACTCCGAAAGCCCGCAGGCTTTCATCGACACCGTCAAGCGCATTTCCATCACCTTCGGTGGCATCAACCTGGAAGATATCAAGGCACCCGAGTGCTTTGAGATCGAGCGCGCTCTGATCGAGCAGTGCGACATTCCGGTGTTCCACGATGACCAGCACGGCACCGCGATCGTTACCGCCGCCGGCATGATCAACGCCCTGGAAATCGCTGGCAAAACCCTGGCCGACGCCAAGATCGTCTGCCTGGGTGCCGGTGCTGCCGCCATCTCCTGCATGAAGTTGCTGGTGAGCATGGGTGCGCAGATCGAAAACATCTTCATGGTCGACCGTACCGGCGTGATCCACTCCGGCCGCGATGACCTGAACCAGTACAAGGCGGTGTTCGCCCACGCCACCGACAAGCGCACCCTGGCCGACGCCCTGCAAGGCGCCGACGTGTTCGTCGGTCTGTCCGGCCCGAACCTGCTGAGTGCTGAAGGCCTGAAATCCATGGCGCCGAACCCGATCGTGTTCGCCTGCTCCAACCCTGATCCGGAAATCGCCCCGGAACTGGCGCACGCCACCCGCGACGACGTGATCATGGCTACCGGCCGTTCGGACTACCCGAACCAGGTGAACAACGTCCTGGGCTTCCCGTTCATCTTCCGTGGTGCCCTGGACGTACGCGCCAAGCGCATCAACGAAGAAATGAAGATCGCCGCGGCCAACGCCCTGCGTGACCTGGCCAAGCTGCCGGTTCCTCAGGAAGTGTGCGACGCCTACGGTGGCATCAAGCTGGAATTCGGCCGTGAGTACATCATTCCCAAGCCAATGGATGCCCGCCTGATCACCGTGATCTCCGATGCCGTGGCCAAGGCCGCCATCGAGACCGGCGTGGCTACCCTGCCGTATCCGAAGAACTACCCGCTCAAGAGCGTGGATGATGTGTTCAACGGTTAAGCGTTCGTAGCGTCATGCAAAAAGCCCCGGCTCGCGAGAGCCGGGGCTTTTTTGTGGGCGCTTGCCCGCTGTAGGAGCGGGCACGCCGGCGAAGGTTGCCGCGTTCGCGGCTCCCCTGGCGCTAGAACAGATCGATCGGCGCCGCTTCGTCCGCGGGCAGCGGGCTGCCTGGTACGGCGCCATTGCCCAGTTCGTTGACCGAGGGCGGAGTGTCTTCGCTCTTGAACAGTTCGAAGTAGGCATTGGGCGTGCCGGGTGTGGCGGCGCGGCCGCTGACCGGGTCTACCCGCAGGCTGAGAATGCCTTCCGGCTCTGGCTGGGTGTGTGGCGGCTTGTCCTTGAGGGCGGCGCCCATGAAGCTCATCCAGATCGGCAGTGCCACGGTGCCGCCGTATTCGCGGCGCCCGAGGCTTTCCGGCTGGTCGAAACCGGTCCATACGGTAGTCACGTAGTCGGCGTTGTAGCCGGAGAACCAGGCATCCTTGGACTCGTTGGTGGTACCGGTCTTGCCCGCCAGGTCGGTACGGCCCAAGGCCAGTGCGCGGCGTCCGGTACCCAGCTTGATCACGTCCTGGAGCATGCTGTTGAGGATGTAGGTGGTACGGCCATCGATGATCCGCTCGGCAACCGCCGGGACTTGCGTCGCTGCCGGAGCCGAGGTTTCACCGGCCACGTTGTTGATCGTGAAGTTGTGCTCAGGGGCGGCGATGCCGCTGGTGGCCGTATTGCCGGTGGGGGCGCTTGGCGGGTTGGCGCTGAACAGCAGTTCGCCGTTGCGGCTTTCGATCTTGTCGATGATGTACGGGGTGATCTTGTAGCCGCCGTTGGCAAAGGTGCTCCAGCCGGTGGCGATTTCCATCGGCGTCAGGGTTGCGGTACCCAGGGCCAGGGACAGGTTGCGCGGCAGGTCCTGCTTGTTGAAGCCGAACTTGCTGATGTAGTCGATGGTGCGGTCCACGCCCATGCTCTGCAGCAGGCGGATCGACACCAGGTTGCGCGACTTGTACAGCGCCTCGCGCATGCGGATCGGGCCTAGGAAGGTGTTGGTGTCGTTCTTCGGGCGCCAGACCTTGTCCAGGTATTCGTCGACGAACACGATAGGTGCGTCGTTCACCAGGCTGGCCGGGGTGTAGCCGTTATCCAGGGCGGCGCTATAGATGAACGGCTTGAAGCTGGAGCCGGGCTGGCGCTTGGCCTGCATCGCACGGTTGTAGTTGCTCTGCTCGAAGGCGAAGCCGCCCACCAGGGCGCGGATCGCACCGTTCTGCGGGTCCAGCGTCACCAGGGCGCCCTGGGCGACCGGGATCTGGCTGAACTTCAACGAGTTGTCCGCCTGGCGCTGCACGCGGATCAGGTCGCCGACCTGGGCCACGTCCGCCGGTTGGCGCGGGACCGGGCCCATGCTGTTGGTATTGAGGAACGGCCGGGCCCATTTCATGCTGTCCCAGGCCACATGTTCTTCGCCGTTGCGGGTCAGCACCTGGAGGCCATTCTTCTCTACCAGGGTGACGATCGCCGGTTCCAGGCCGCTGATGGTCCGCTGCTTGGTCAGTTCGCTGGCCCAGGCCGCCTGGGTCTTGCCTGGCAGGCGCGATTCCGGGCCGCGATAGCCGTGGCGCTGGTCGTAGGTCATCAGGCCTTCATGGACCGCGGTGTTGGCCATTTCCTGCAGATCGCTGGGCACCGTGGTGGTGACCCGGAAACCTTCGGTGTAGGCATCGCTGCCATAGCGGCCGACCATTTCGGCCCGGGCCATCTCGGCGATGTACGGGGCGTTCACTTCCGGAGTCGGTACGTGATAGCTGGCGTTCAACGGTTCGTTGATTGCCTCGGTGTAGGCCGCTTCGGTGATCTTGCCGAGCTTGTACATGCGCCCCAGGATCCAGTCGCGACGTTCCTTGCTGCGTGCCGGGTTGGCCAGGGGGTTGAAGCGCGAAGGCGCCTTGGGCAGGCCGGCGATCATCGCCATCTGCGCCAGGCTCACGTCACGGATGGACTTGCCGTAATACACCTGGGCCGCTGCCTCGATTCCGTAGGCACGGTTGCCCAGGTAGATCTTGTTGACGTACAGCTCGAGGATCTCGTCCTTGGTCAGCTGCCGTTCGATCTGCAGAGCCAGGAGGATCTCGGTGGTCTTGCGCGAGAAGCTGCGCTCGTTGGTCAGGAAGAAGTTCTTCGCCACTTGCATGGTGATGGTACTGCCGCCGGACTGGATGTGTCCGCTCTTGACCAGCTGGGTTGCGGCACGCATCAGGCTGCTGGGGTCAACCCCGTAATGGTTAGCGAAGTTGTCGTCTTCAGCACTTAGTAACGCATTGATGAAGTTGGGCGGAATGTCGGCGAAACGTATGGGAGTACGGCGCATTTCACCGAATTCAGCGATCAGTTTGCCGTCGCTGCTGTACACCCGCAGGGGAATCTGCAACTGGATGCTTCTCAGGGCCTCAACCGACGGCAAGCCGGGACTAAGATAGAGAAACGCACCGGAGAGGGCGAGGAGGAGCCCGCAGAACACCGCGACGATGGACCACCCGAAAAACTTCAGCAGACGAATCAAGGCTTTTGGATTTCCAGAGAAAGGAATGAATTAGGCGTCAGGGCATTCACGGACATCAGGGGCCGGCCCACGCAGCAGGTAAAAGCGGAAAAAAAACGCTGGGCATTATAAGCATTTTCCGCCGAGAGCGTCATTTGCCCGTCTGTCAAGACGTGACCATTGAACGCAATGCAGCTTAAGCAGTCCGTAAGTCACGGATAGTCATAGGGAATTGGTCGTGCTTGGACTCTTCAGCAAAAAGCCGAGTTCCCTTATGGGGATCGATATCAATGCGACATCGGTCACGCTTCTGGCCCTGGGGCGCCAGGGGCAGGGGTACCGGGTCGAGGCCTACGCCAGGGAGCCCCTGGCGCCCAATACTGTGCTTGACCAGCACATTGCCGACCCCGAGGCCCTGGCCGCGGCCCTGTCCCGCGCCTGGCTCAAGACGGGCAGCCGGCTCAAGGGGGCGGCGGTAGCGGTGGCCGGCGAGGCGGTGATCAGCAAACTGATCGATATGCCGGCGGGCCTGCACACCGACGAACTGGAGCAGCAGGTCCGGCTGGAAGCCGGCCAGTACATTCCCTATCCCCTGGAAGACGTGGCCCTGGATTTTGAAGTGCAGGGGCCGGTGCCCGGTTATCCGCAGCGGGTTCAGGTGCTGCTGGTGGCCTGTCGCAACGAGCGGGTAGAAGCCCTGGAAACGGTATTGGGCCTGGCCGGCCTGACAGCCCGGGTGGTGGATACCCAGCCCCTGGCTCTGGAGCGCTGCCTGTTGCTGCTGGCGGCGCACCTGCCGCTGGCGACTCCTGGCGCCGTGGCGTTGCTGGATATAGGCCCGGCCCTCAGCCGTTTCAGCGTCCTGCACGGCCAGCGAGTGATCTATAGCCGTGAGCAGCTTTTCGGTAGCGGGCCTCTGATTGAAGCGCTCCAGCGTCGATACGGGCTGACACTGGAGCAGGCATTGCTGGCGCAGAGCCAGGGCTGTTTGCCACAGGGCTGCGCCGAAGAGTTGCTGCAACCCTTCGAGCAGGAGGTGCTGCAACAGGTCAGCCGTTCCCTGCAGCAGTTCGCCACCTCGCCTCAGCAACAGCCCCTGGTGCAACTGCTGCTGGCCGGAGACGGTAGCGGCCTGGCCGGCCTGGAGCGGCGGGTGGAGGGCGAGACAGGCATCGATACGTCGCTGGCCAATCCTTTCCGGGCCATGCCGATGGGGCCTCGAGTCGACCCCCAGGTATTGAATGAACAGGCGCCGAACCTGCTCCTGGCCTGTGGCCTGGCCCTGCGAGGGTTCGACTGATGGCGCGGATCAACCTGTTGCCCTGGCGCGAGGCCTCGCGCGAACTGAGGCGTCGGCGTTTCCTGCAGATGCTGGCGATGATGGTCGTGCTCGGGGCCGGGGTCATTCTGTTGGCCGACGCCTATATAAGCCGGGTGATCGAGCGCCAGCATTTGCGCAACCAGTATCTGGGCCAGGCGACGGCACGCCTGGATGAGCAGATCGCCAGCATCCAGGGGCTCAAGGCGCAACGACAGCAGTTGCTCGAACGCATGGGCATCATCGAAGAGCTGCAGGGCAACCGCTCCAACAGTGTGCGGATTTTTCAGCAGTTGGCCCGCAGCCTGCCTGATGGCGTGTACTTCACCGAGGTGGATCTGCAGGGGCAGAACCTTGGAATCAGCGGTGCCGCCGAGTCAAACAACAGGGTGTCCGACCTGATGCGCAATCTGCAGGCTGCCGAGGGTTTTGCTGCCCCCAGCCTGACCGAGGTGAAGAACGCGGTGGACGCCCAGCAAGGGCTGGACAACCTGTTCCGGCTGAATGTCGGGCAGACGCCCGGGCCAACCGGGGAGCTTCGGCAATGACCCGCCGACAATGGCTGGCAGAGTTGCGGCGTATCGATCTGCGGGAGCTGGAGCTGGCCAACCTGGGCTCCTGGCCCGGGCCGGCCAGGAGTCTGGTGGCGGCCCTGCTTCTGCTGCTGGTTCTGCTAGTGGGCTACGGCTTTTACCTGAGCCCGCACCTGGAGCAACTGGAGCGCCAGCGCCAGGAGGAAACTCGTCTCCGGCAGGAGTTTGCCGGCAAGGCGCGCCAGGGAGCCAATTTGCCGCGCTACCAGGAGCAGTTGGCCGTCATACGCAACAGCTTCGACCTGCTGTTGCGTCAGTTGCCCAGCGACACCGAGGTCCCCGGCCTGCTGGAGGACATCAGTCGCGTGGGGCTGGGCAGTGGCCTGGCCTTCGAGGAAATCAGGCTGCAACCGGAGGTGGCCAGGCAGTTCTACGTCGAGTTGCCGATCCAGATTACTGTCACGGGGGCCTATCACGACCTGGCGAGCTTCGTCAGTGGCGTCGCCGGCCTGCCGCGCATCGTCACCTTGCATGATTTTCGCATTCAGCCTGTGGCGGTGGGCAATCCGGCGCTGTTGCGCATGAGCATCGAGGCGCGCACCTACAGGTACGACGCTCCGGAGCCGCACTCATGAGGCGCCTGCGCTGGGCGGTGCTTGGCTGCCTTTGTGCCGGGCTGTGGGGGTGTGGTGGCGCCGACGACGACTTTGCCGACCTGGACGCCTACATGAACCAGATGCGCCTGCAAGCGCCCGGGCCGATTGAACCAATGCCGGTAATCCGGTCTTACCCCTCGTTCACCTATGACGCCAGCGCATTGCGTAGTCCGTTCCAGCCGCCGCAAAGGCTTGACCTGGCGGCCCGTCGGCAAGGGGCCAGTGCGGTCCGGCCCGACCCGCAGCGAGCCCGGCAATACCTGGAGGGGTTCGATATCGAGCAGTTGCAAATGGTCGGGACCCTGTCCAACGCCTCCGGGAGCTTTGCCCTGTTGCGCGGCGCGGGTGGCGTCCACCGCTTGCAGGTGGGCGACTACCTGGGGCGCAACGAAGGCCGGGTTGTGACCATCAGCGAATCGCAGATCGAGGTGGTGGAAATTGTTCCCGATGGAGCGGGAGCCTGGCTGGAGCGGCCGCGAACACTGGCGCTGAAAAAACACTCTTAAGTGGAATCTGGAAAATGAACAGGACTGTTTCAGCCCTCGGTGTAGCGCTATGGATAGCGCTGCTGGCACCGCTGGTCGGCGCCGCCGAGCCCAAGCCCGCTGCTCCGGGGACGGCAGCTCGGGCGCCTGCAAAGCCGCGGGCAGTGTCCGGGTCGATACGCGGCGTGGATTTTCAGCGCGGCGAGGAGGGCGAAGGCAATGTGCTGATCGACCTGTCCGACCCGCGCATCGCTGTCGATGTCCAGCGGCGCGAGGGCCGGATTGTCCTCGATTTTGCCCGTACCCAATTGCCCGAGGCGCTGCGGGTTCGCCTGGACGTCAAGGATTTCGCCACCCCGGTGCAGTACATCACTGCGGATACGGCTGCCGGGCGTACCACCGTCACCCTGGAGCCCAAGGGCGCCTTCGACTATTCCACCTTCCAGACCGACAACCGCCTGACGGTCAGTGTCCGCCCCCTGGCCGAGAGCAGCAGCAGGGCGGCTGCGGCCCGACCTGCCTACAAGGGGGAAAAGCTCTCGCTGAACTTTCAGGACATCGAGGTGCGCTCGGTGTTGCAACTGATCGCCGATTTCACGGGCCTCAACCTGGTGGCCAGCGACACGGTGCAGGGCGGCATCACCCTGCGCCTGCAGAACGTGCCCTGGGATCAGGCCCTGGATCTGGTGCTACGGACCAAGGGCCTTGATTCGCGCAAGATCGGCAATGTGCTGCTAGTGGCTCCGGCGGATGAGATTGCCGCCCGGGAGCGTCAGGAACTGGAGTCACAGAAGCAGCTGGAGGACCTGGCGCCGTTGCGTCGGGAGCTGCTGCAGGTCAACTACGCCAAGGCGACGGACATCGCCAAGCTGTTCCAGTCGGTGACCCGTGCCGAGGAAAAAGCCGATGAGCGTGGCTCGATCACCGTGGACGAGCGCACCAACAGCATCATTGCCTACCAGAGCCAGGAGCGCCTCGACGAACTTCGGCGCATCGTCTCCCAGCTGGATGTTCCGGTGCGCCAGGTGATGATCGAAGCGCGCATCGTCGAGGCCAACGTTGACTACGACAAGAGCCTGGGCGTGCGCTGGGGCGGCTCGGTGCAGAACCAGGGCAACTGGAGTGCCAGCGGGGTGCAGAACGCTGCCAGCGGTTCCAGCAGCATCGGCGCTCCGGGCAGCGGCGGCAGCAACTCGCCCTTTGTCGATCTGGGGGCTAGCGCCCATACCTCGGGCATCGGTATCGCCTACATCACCGACAACGTGCTGCTGGACCTGGAGTTGACAGCCATGGAGAAGACCGGCAACGGCGAGATCGTTTCCCAGCCCAAGGTGGTCACCTCCGACAAGGAAACCGCAAAGATCCTCAAGGGCACCGAGATCCCCTACCAGGAAGCCAGCTCCAGCGGCGCTACCTCGGTGTCCTTCAAGGAGGCGTCGCTGTCGCTTGAAGTGACGCCGCAGATCACCCCGGACAACCGCATCATCATGGAGGTCAAGGTCACCAAGGATGAGCCGGACTACCTGAACAAGGTCCAGGATGTACCGCCGATCAAGAAGAACGAGGTCAATGCCAAGGTACTGGTCAACGACGGGGCGACCATCGTCATCGGCGGGGTTTTCTCGAATACCCAGAGCAAGGTTGTAGATAAAGTGCCATTTCTTGGCGATGTGCCGTATCTTGGCCGCCTTTTCCGGCGTGACGTGGTGTCGGAGAAAAAATCCGAGCTGCTGGTATTTCTCACTCCGCGTATCATGAACAACCAGGCGATTGCTGTGAGTCGTTGATTCTGTGCGAAATTTGATTCTTGTTGGGCCGATGGGGGCTGGAAAAAGCACCATCGGTCGCTTACTGGCCAAAGAGCTGCGCCTGCCATTCAAAGATTCCGATAAGGAAATTGAACTGCGTACAGGCGCAAATATCCCGTGGATCTTCGATAAGGAAGGCGAACCGGGCTTTCGTGATCGCGAACAGGCGATGATCGCCGAGCTCTGTGGCACTGACGGCGTGGTCCTGGCCACTGGCGGTGGTGCAGTGATGCGCGAGGCCAATCGTCGGGCGCTGCACGCTGGCGGACGAGTGGTGTATCTGCACGCCTCGGTCGAGCAACAGGTGGGGCGCACCGCCCGGGACCGCAATCGTCCCCTGCTGCGCACCGCCGATCCGGCCAAGACCCTGCGCGACCTGCTGGAAATCCGCGACCCGCTTTATCGGGAAATCGCCGATCTGGTGGTGGAAACCGATGAGCGGCCGCCACGAATGGTGGTGCTGGACATACTGGAGCGCCTGCAGCAGCTGCCACCCCGTTAATGCGTCGAGCGAAATGCGCTATTCTCGGCGTCGCGCCAGACCGCCAAGGTGTGGCGCAGAGCTATCGGGCTGCGTCAGAAGACCAGGCGAGGCCCATCGTCAATGCAGGGCACAATGCCTGCTTCCATCTTCACTGTGGGGACACATGCAGACACTTAAGGTCGATCTAGGCGAGCGCAGCTACCCGATTCACATTGGTGAAGGTCTGTTGGACCAGCCCGAGCTGCTGGTGCCGCATATCGCCGGGCGGCAAGTGGCGATCATTTCCAATGAGACCGTCGCGCCGCTTTACCTTGAGCGTCTGACCCGCAGCCTGGGGCAGTTCTCGGTGATCTCGGTGGTCCTGCCCGATGGCGAGGCCTACAAGAACTGGGAAACCCTGCAGTTGATCTTCGATGGCCTGCTCACTGCGCGCCACGATCGACGCACTACCATCATCGCCCTCGGTGGCGGCGTGATCGGTGATATGGCCGGCTTTGCCGCGGCCTGCTACCAGCGGGGCGTGGATTTCATCCAGATTCCTACCACCCTCCTGTCCCAGGTGGACTCTTCGGTGGGTGGCAAGACCGGTATCAACCACCCGCTGGGCAAGAACATGGTCGGCGCCTTCTACCAGCCGAACGTGGTGCTGATCGATACCACCAGCCTTAACACCCTGCCCAGCCGCGAGCTGTCGGCAGGTCTGGCGGAAGTGATCAAGTACGGCCTGATCTGCGACGAGCCCTTCCTTACCTGGCTGGAAGAGAACGTCGACCGCCTGCGGGGCCTGGACCAGCAGGCCCTGACTTACGCCATCGAGCGCTCCTGTGCGGCCAAGGCCGCGGTAGTGGGTGCCGACGAACGTGAATCGGGAGTGCGGGCCACCCTCAACCTGGGGCATACCTTCGGCCACGCCATCGAAACCCACATGGGGTACGGTGTGTGGCTGCACGGTGAGGCGGTGGCTGCTGGCACCGTAATGGCCCTGGAAATGTCCGCGCGCCTGGGCTGGATCACCAGCCAGGAGCGTGACCGCGGTATTCGCCTGTTCCAGCGCGCGGGCTTGCCGGTCATCCCGCCAGAGGAAATGAGCGAAGCGGATTTTCTCGAACACATGGCAATTGACAAGAAAGTGATCGACGGTCGTTTGCGTCTGGTGCTGTTGCGCCGCATGGGCGAAGCCGTAGTGACCGACGATTATCCGAAAGAGGTTTTACAGGCCACGCTGGGAGCGGACTACCGCGCCCTGGCTCAGCTTAAAGGTTAATAAGATCCCGATGACTAGTTTGCACGCCGACGAGGCTTTCCTCGGCCATTACCAGTTGAGCCACGATCCTTTCACTCCCCGGGTCCCTGGCTTCAAGTTCTTTCCTGCCCAGCGCAAGCCCGTGCTGGGGCAACTGCATCACCTGGCTCGATACAGCCAGTTGCTGCTGGTGGTCACCGGGCCTCAGGGCAGCGGCAAGACCCTGCTGCGCCAGGCGCTGGTAGCCAGTACCAACAAACAATCGGTGCAGAGCGTGGTGGTGTCGGCCCGCGGTGCCGGCGACGCTGCCGGCGTGCTGCGCCAGGTGGCCCAGGCGCTGAATGTGGCCGAGGCCGAAATCGGCGCGATCCTCGCCCAGATAGTGCAGCTGGCCCTGACCGGTCAGGAAGTCTATCTGCTGGTGGATGACGCCGAGCAGCTCGACGAGTCCGCCCTCGAGGCCCTGCTGGCCCTGGCGGCCGGCGCTCCGGAAGGTCGTCCCCATGTGTTCCTGTTCGGCGAGTCGTCGCTGATCGCCGCACTGGACCAGCTCAATACCGAGGAAGAGCGCTTCCACGTCATCGAGTTGCAGCCTTATACCGAAGAGGAAACCCGCGAATATCTGGCCCAGCGGCTTGAAGGTGCGGGGCAGGGCATCGAACTTTTCTCCGCAGATCAGATCAGTGATATTCACGAAGGCTCCGATGGCTGGCCGGGCAACATCAACCAGGTCGCCAGGGATGCAATGATCGAAGCAATGATCGCCAGCCGCTCTGCGGTCAAGCGTCCAAGTATGGGGTTCAACATGCCGAAGAAACACGTATTGGCCATCTCCGCTGTCGTGGTGGTGGCCGTGGCCGCGGCCTGGTTGATGCCGGGCCGCAGCAAGGCTCCAACCACCGGCGCTCCGGCCAATGAGCAAGCGCAACTGCCTTTGGGGCAAACACCGACACCCAATGCCAATGGCAGCCCGTCAGTAGAGTTCGCCGGTTCGTCACAGCCAATGCCGCTGCCGTTGGTCGGCCAGTCGCAGCCCGTGATGCGCGGTCCTCTGGCCGAAGCCGCAGGGGGTATCAGCGAGGGTGACGACGGGGTGCCGGTTGAAGGCTCCAGCGCCGTTCCACCGACCGTGACCACCACCGCGCCGCCTGCTGGGGCTACGGCTGGCCCGACGCCGACTCCGGCAGCGCGTCCAACCCCGGCACCGACCCAGGTGGCCACGGCCAAGCCTGCACCTGCCGCCAAGCCGGCAGAAAAACCAGTGGCAGCCAAGCCTGCTCCGGCCAAGCCGGCCGAGAAGCCGGTCACCGTGGCCAAGGCCGCCGGTGGCAGCTGGTACGCTGGCCAGGCGCCAGGCAACTACGTGGTGCAAATCCTCGGCACCAGCTCGGAAGCCACCGCGCAGAACTTCGTCAAGGAACAGGGCGGCGAATACCGCTACTTCAAGAAAGTCCTCAACGGCAAGCCGCTGTATGTGATCACCTACGGCAACTTCGCAAGCCGCGATGCAGCGGTCAGCGCCATCAAATCCTTGCCAGCGAAGGTTCAGGCTGGTAAACCTTGGCCTCGCACTGTCGCTAGCGTTCAACAAGAACTGGCAACAACTCGCTGAAGATTCGGCGGCCTTACCCAGGCCGCCTCTCCCGGCAACCTCAAATTTCCGCATCGGCATGCTGCCTTACAGGCCGCGTGCCTTGTGGTGTCTGCGTCACAGTAGTTTTTGAGTCGCGGCAGTCAAAAGCAAAACTTTTTGACTAGCACAGCATATCGCTTTAAAACGTTCATAAATGCGACATGAATTTACGACAGATCGTCGCTAAATTTGTGGGGCTTTGTGTCGGTGTGTACAATGACCTCCCTTTTGCCCCCGCAAAGCTGGCGTACGTTCGGTGCGGAATGCAAGTGGTTGAATTGAAAAGAAATTTGCCTCTAAAAGAGGCAGCCTGGTGAGAAAGTGTCTATGAAAGCAGGTCTGTACCAACCAGATGAATTTAAGGATAACTGTGGTTTCGGCCTGATAGCCCATATGCAGGGCGAACCCAGTCATACCCTGTTGAAAACGGCCATTGAGGCCCTGACCTGCATGACCCACCGCGGTGGGATCAACGCGGACGGCAAGACCGGCGACGGTTGCGGTCTGCTGATGCAAAAGCCCGACCTGTTCCTGCGCGCAGTCGCCACGGAGCACTTCGGCATCGAGCTGCCCAAGCAATATGCGGTGGGCATGGTGTTCTTCAACCAGGACCCGGTGAAAGCCGAAGCCGCTCGCGAAAACATGAACCGCGAGATCCTCGCCGCCGGCCTGCAACTGGTGGGCTGGCGCAAAGTGCCGATCGATACCAGTGTGCTCGGGCGTCTGGCCCTGGAGCGCCTGCCGCAGATCGAGCAAGTGTTCATCGGCGGCCAGGGCCTGAGCGACCAGGATTTCGCCATCAAGCTGTTCAGCTCCCGTCGTCGTTCCTCGGTGGCCAACGCCGCCGACACCGACCACTACATCTGCAGCTTTTCCCACAAGACCATCATCTATAAGGGCCTGATGATGCCGGCGGACCTCGCCGCCTTCTATCCGGACCTGGGTGACGAACGCCTGCAAACCGCGATCTGCGTGTTCCACCAGCGCTTCTCCACCAACACCCTGCCGAAATGGCCGCTGGCCCAGCCATTCCGCTTCCTCGCCCACAACGGCGAGATCAACACCATCACCGGCAACCGCAACTGGGCCGTGGCCCGGCGCACCAAGTTCGCCAACGACCTGATCCCGGACCTGGAAGAGCTCGGCCCGCTGGTCAACCGCGTGGGTTCCGACTCCTCGAGCATGGACAACATGCTGGAGCTGATGGTCACCGGCGGCATCGACCTGTTCCGCGGCGTGCGCATGATCATTCCGCCAGCGTGGCAGAACGTCGAGACCATGGACGCCGACCTGCGCGCGTTCTACGAATACAACTCGATGCACATGGAGCCGTGGGACGGCCCGGCCGGCGTGGTCATGACCGACGGCCGCTACGCCGTCTGCCTGCTGGACCGCAACGGCCTGCGCCCGGCGCGCTGGGTCACCACCCAGAACGGCTTCATCACCCTGGCTTCGGAAATCGGCGTGTGGAACTACCAGCCCGAGGACGTGATCGCCAAGGGCCGGGTCGGCCCGGGCCAGATCTTTGCCGTGGACACCGAGACCGGGCAGATCCTCGACACCGACGCCATCGACAACCGTCTGAAGTCCCGTCATCCGTACAAGCAATGGCTGCGCAAGAATGCCCTGCGCATCCAGGCCACCATGGAAGACAACGACCACGGTTCGGCCTTCTACGACGTCGACCAGCTCAAGCAGTACATGAAGATGTACCAGGTCACCTTCGAAGAGCGTGACCAGGTGCTGCGCCCGCTGGGCGAGCAGGGCTACGAAGCGGTGGGTTCGATGGGCGACGATACGCCGATGGCGGTGCTGTCCCAGCGCGTGCGTACCCTCTACGACTATTTCCGCCAGCAGTTCGCCCAGGTCACCAACCCGCCGATCGACCCGCTGCGCGAAGCCATCGTCATGTCCCTGGAGATCTGCCTCGGTGCCGAGCGCAACATCTTCCAGGAGTCGCCCGAGCACGCTTCGCGAGTGATCCTCAGCTCGCCAGTGATCTCCCCGGCCAAGTGGCGTTCGCTGATGAACCTCGACCGCCCGGGTTTCGAGCGCCAGGTCATCGACCTCAACTACGACGAGAGCGTCGGTCTGGAAGCCGCGATCCGCAATGTCGCCGACCAGGCTGAAGAAGCCGCTCGCGCCGGCCGCACCCAGATCGTCCTCAGCGACCGTCATATTGCGCCGGGCAAGTTGCCGATCCACGCCTCCCTGGCCACCGGCGCGGTGCACCACCGCCTGACTGAAAAGGGCCTGCGCTGCGACTCCAACATCCTCGTGGAAACCGCCACCGCCCGCGATCCGCACCACTTCGCGGTGCTGATCGGGTTCGGCGCCTCGGCGGTCTATCCGTTCCTGGCCTACGAAGTGCTAGGCGACCTGATCCGTACCGGTGAAGTGCTGGGCGACCTCTACGAGGTGTTCAAGAACTACCGCAAGGGCATCACCAAGGGCCTGCTGAAGATCCTGTCGAAGATGGGCATCTCCACCATCGCCTCTTACCGTGGCGCGCAGCTGTTCGAAGCCATCGGCCTGTCCGAGGAGGTCTGCAACCTGAGCTTCCGTGGCGTGCCGAGCCGGATCAAGGGCGCACGTTTCGTCGACATCGAAGCCGAGCAGAAAGCCCTGGCGACCGAAGCCTGGAGCCCGCGCAAGCCGATCCAGCAAGGCGGCCTGCTGAAGTTCGTCCACGGTGGCGAGTACCACGCCTACAACCCGGACGTGGTCAACACCCTGCAAGCCGCCGTGCAGCAGGGCGACTACGCCAAGTTCAAGGAATACACCGCGCTGGTGGACAACCGCCCGGTGTCGATGATCCGCGACCTGTTCCAGGTGAAGACCCTGGACACGCCGATGGACATCAGCGAAGTCGAGCCCCTGGAGTCGATCCTCAAGCGCTTCGACTCCGCCGGCATCTCCCTGGGCGCCCTGTCGCCGGAGGCTCACGAAGCCCTGGCCGAAGCCATGAACCGCCTCGGCGCGCGTTCCAACTCCGGTGAGGGCGGCGAAGACCCGGCGCGCTACGGCACCATCAAGAGCTCTAAGATCAAGCAAGTGGCCACTGGCCGTTTCGGCGTGACCCCGGAATACCTGGTCAACGCCGAAGTGCTGCAGATCAAGGTGGCCCAGGGCGCCAAGCCCGGCGAGGGCGGCCAGCTGCCTGGTGGCAAGGTCAACGGCCTGATCGCCAAGCTGCGCTACGCAGTCCCCGGCGTGACCCTGATTTCGCCTCCGCCGCACCACGACATCTATTCGATCGAAGACTTGTCGCAGCTGATCTTCGACCTCAAGCAGGTCAACCCTCAGGCGCTGGTGTCGGTGAAGCTGGTGGCCGAAGCCGGCGTTGGCACCATCGCTGCCGGTGTGGCCAAGGCCTATGCCGACCTGATCACCATCTCCGGCTACGACGGCGGCACCGGCGCTTCGCCGCTGACCTCGATCAAGTACGCCGGTGCGCCGTGGGAACTGGGCCTGGCGGAAACCCACCAGACCCTGCGCGGCAACGACCTGCGCGGCAAGGTCCGGGTGCAGACCGACGGCGGCCTGAAAACCGGCCTCGACGTGATCAAGGCAGCCATCCTCGGCGCCGAGAGCTTCGGCTTCGGCACCGCGCCGATGATCGCCCTGGGTTGCAAGTACCTGCGCATCTGCCACCTGAACAACTGCGCCACCGGCGTGGCGACCCAGAACGAGAAACTGCGCAAGGATCACTACATCGGCACCGTCGACATGGTGGTGAACTTCTTCACTTACGTCGCCGAGGAAACCCGTGAGTGGCTGGCCAAGCTTGGCGTGCGTTCCCTGGAGCAACTGATCGGCCGGACCGACCTGCTGGAGGTGCTGGAAGGCCAGACCGCTAAGCAGCATCACCTGGACCTGACCCCGTTGCTGGGCAGTGACCACATTCCGGCGGACAAGCCGCAGTTCTGCCAGGTGGACCGCAACCCGCCGTTCGACAAGGGCCTGCTGGCCGAGAAAATGGTCGAGATGGCCCGCTCGGCGATCAATGACAAGAGCGGCGCCGATTTCGCCCTGGATATCTGTAACTGCGACCGCTCCATCGGCGCACGGATCTCCGGCGAGATCGCCAGGCTCCACGGCAACCAGGGCATGGCCCAGGCGCCTATCACATTCCGCTTCAAGGGCACTGCGGGGCAGAGCTTCGGCGTGTGGAACGCCGGCGGCCTGAACCTCTACCTGGAAGGCGACGCCAACGACTACGTGGGCAAGGGCATGACCGGCGGCAAGCTGGTGATCGTTCCGCCCAAGGGCAGCGTCTACAAGACCCAGGACAGCGCCATTATCGGCAACACCTGCCTGTACGGCGCCACCGGCGGCAAGCTGTTCGCCGCTGGCACCGCGGGTGAGCGTTTCTCCGTGCGCAACTCCGGTGCCCACACCGTGGTGGAAGGCACTGGCGATCACTGCTGCGAGTACATGACCGGTGGTTTCGTCTGCGTCCTGGGCAAGACCGGTTACAACTTCGGCTCAGGCATGACCGGCGGTTTCGCCTATGTGCTGGACCAGGACAACACCTTCGTTGACCGGGTCAACCACGAACTGGTGGAAATCCAACGGATCAGCGGCGAAGCGATGGAAGCCTATCGCAGCCACCTGCAGCGCGTGCTGAACGAGTACGTCGAGGAAACCGACAGCGAATGGGGCCGTAACCTCGCCGAGAACCTCGACGACTACCTGCGCCGTTTCTGGTTGGTCAAGCCCAAGGCTGCCAGCTTGAAGTCGTTGCTTTCCAGCACCCGTGCCAACCCGCAGTGATATGCGCCTGAAGAGTGTGATGAGGTTTTGATAATGGCTGAACGTCTGAATAACGACTTCCAGTTCATCGATGTCGGGCGCAAGGATCCGAAGAAGAAACTGTTGCGTCAACGCAAGAAAGAGTTCGTGGAAATCTACGAACCCTTCAAACCCCAGCAGTCGGCCGACCAGGCCCACCGCTGCCTGGGTTGCGGTAACCCGTACTGTGAATGGAAGTGCCCGGTGCACAACTTCATTCCCAACTGGCTCAAGCTGGTGGCCGAGGGCAACATCCTCGCCGCCGCCGAGCTGTCGCACCAGACCAACACCCTGCCGGAAGTCTGCGGCCGGGTGTGCCCGCAGGATCGCCTGTGCGAGGGTGCCTGCACCCTCAACGACGGGTTTGGCGCGGTGACCATCGGTTCGGTGGAGAAGTACATCACCGACACCGCCTTCGCCATGGGCTGGCGCCCGGACATGTCCAAGGTCAAGCCCACCGGCAAACGCGTGGCGATCATTGGCGCGGGTCCGGCAGGCCTGGGCTGTGCCGACGTGCTGGTGCGTGGCGGCGTGACCCCGGTAGTGTTCGACAAGAACCCGGAAATCGGCGGTCTGCTGACCTTCGGTATCCCCGAGTTCAAGCTGGAAAAGACTGTGCTGAGCAATCGTCGCGAAGTCTTCAGCGGCATGGGCATCGAGTTCCGCCTCAACACCGAGGTGGGCAAGGACGTGACCATGGAGCAGCTGCTCGCCGAATACGATGCGGTGTTCATGGGCATGGGCACCTACACCTACATGAAGGGCGGCTTTGCCGGTGAGGACCTGCCGGGCGTCTATGACGCGCTGGATTTCCTGATCGCCAACGTCAACCGCAACCTGGGCTTTGAAAAGTCGCCGGAAGACTTCGTCGACATGAAAGGCAAGAAGGTGGTGGTGCTGGGCGGTGGCGACACCGCTATGGACTGCAACCGCACCTCGATCCGCCAGGGCGCCAAGTCGGTGACCTGCGCCTATCGTCGTGACGAAGCCAACATGCCCGGCTCGCGCAAAGAGGTGAAGAACGCCAAGGAAGAAGGCGTGAAGTTCCTCTACAACCGCCAGCCGATCGCCATTGTCGGTGAAGACCGCGTCGAAGGCGTGAAGGTGGTCGAGACCCGTCTCGGCGAGCCGGACGCCCGTGGCCGCCGCAGCCCCGAGCCGATCCCGGGTTCTGAAGAGATCATCCCGGCCGACGCCGTGGTCATCGCCTTCGGTTTCCGTCCAAGCCCGGCGCCATGGTTCGAGCAGTTCAGCATCCAGACCGACAGCCAGGGCCGTGTCGTGGCCCCGGAACAGGGCCAGTTCAAGCACCAGACCAGCAACCCGAAGATCTTTGCCGGTGGTGACATGGTGCGCGGTTCTGATCTTGTGGTGACGGCGATCTTCGAAGGGCGCAACGCCGCCGAAGGCATCCTCGACTACCTTGGCGTTTAAGCTGCTGCGCTCGGCAATGCTGCGCGCTGCACGCCTGCGGCGCTACGCAGAAACAGACTCGGAATGCTCATTGACAGCAGTCAACTCCGCTTCCTCGTCTGTTTTCGCCTTGCCTTGCCTTCGCTCGCGACGCTTAAACAACTGCTTGTAGTCCGCGACAAATTGACCTGATACATAAAAGGCACGGCTCTTGCCGTGCCTTTTGTGTCGCGCTCTGAGAAAATGCCCCCACTTTTTTTCCGGATGCCGACATGACTGCCCTGAAGAACGACCGTTTCCTTCGTGCCCTGCTCAAGCAACCCGTAGACGTCACCCCGGTGTGGATGATGCGTCAGGCTGGGCGCTACTTGCCTGAATACCGCGCCAGCCGTGCCAACGCCGGTGACTTCATGAGCCTGTGCATGAACCCGGCGTTCGCTTGCGAAGTCACGCTGCAGCCTCTGGACCGCTATCCACAGCTGGATGCGGCGATCCTCTTCTCCGACATCCTGACCATCCCCGATGCCATGGGCCAAGGCCTGTACTTTGAAACCGGCGAAGGCCCGCGCTTCAAGAAAGTGGTCAGCACCCTGGCCGACATCGAAGCCCTGCCGATCCCCGATCCGCACAAGGACCTGGGCTATGTAATGGATGCGGTCAGCACCATTCGTCGCGAACTCAACGGCCGTGTGCCGTTGATCGGTTTCTCCGGCAGCCCCTGGACCCTGGCCACCTACATGGTCGAAGGCGGCTCCTCCAAGGACTTCCGCAAGTCCAAGGCCATGCTCTACGACAACCCGCAAGCCATGCACCTGCTGCTGGACAAGCTGGCCCAGTCGGTCACCGCGTACCTGAACGGGCAGATCCGTGCCGGCGCGCAGGCGGTGCAGATCTTCGACAGCTGGGGCGGCAGCCTCTCGGCGGCGGCCTACCAGGAGTTCTCCCTGGCCTACATGCGCAAGATCGTCAGTGGCCTGATCCGCGAACACGACGGGCGCAAGGTTCCGGTGATCCTCTTCACCAAGGGCGGCGGCCTGTGGCTGGAAAGCATTGCCGATGCCGGCGCGGACAGCCTGGGCCTGGACTGGACCTGTGACATCGGCGAAGCCCGCCGCCGGGTCGGCAGCAAGGTATCGCTGCAAGGCAACATGGACCCTACCGTGCTCTACGCCAACCCGCAGGCGATCCGCAGCGAAGTTGCGCGCATCCTCGCCAGCTACGGCAAGGGCAGCGGCCACGTGTTCAACCTGGGCCACGGCATCACTCCGGAAGTGAAACCGGAGCACGCCGGAGCCTTCCTGGAAGCGGTGCACGAGTTGTCGGCGCAATACCACGAATAAGCGCCCCCCTAAAAAACGCCCGGCACCTGCCGGGCGTTTTCATTGGCGGACACTTTTTGCAGGAGCCAGCTTGCTGGCGAAAGGGCCCTCAAGACCTGCGCCTGCCTGGCGGAGCACTTCGCCGGCAAGCCTGCTCCTACAAAGGGGGGAGTTTGGCGAGTTTCATGGCGATCAACAGGGCTCCGATCAGCAAGGCGCCGATAAACAGGCCGATGCCGTTCCAACCCGCCAGGTGCCAGAACACCCCGCCGGCGGTGCCGGCGATGCTCGAGCCGGCGTAGTAGCTGAACAGGTACAGCGACGATGCCTGGCCCTTGGCTTTGGTGGCGCGACGGCCGATCCAGCTGCTGGCCACCGAGTGGGCACCGAAGAAGCCGAAGGTGAACAGCAGCATGCCGATCAGCACCAGGGACAGCGGGGTCAGCAGGGTCAGGGCGATCCCCGCCAGCATCAGCACGATGGTGCCCCAGAGCACCCGGCGCCGGCCCAGCTGGTCGGCCAGGGCGCCGATCTTCGCCGAGCTGTAGATGCCCGAGAGGTACACCACCGACAGCATCCCGACCCAGGCCTGGCTCAGTTGGTAGGGCTCGGCCAGCAGGCGGTAGCCGATGTAGTTGAACAGGGTGACGAAGGCCCCCATCAGCAGGAAACCTTCGAGGAACAGCCAGGGCAGGCCGGCATCGCGAAAGTGCATGGCAAAGCCGTCCAGCAGGCTGCGCGGGTGCAGCGAACGGGGGCGGAAATTGCGTGATTCGGGAAGGATGCGCCAGAACACCGCGGCAGCGATCAGTGCCAGGCCGCCGATCACCAGCATCGCCGTGTGCCAGCTGACGAAGTCGATCAGCACCCCGGTGATCAGTCGCCCGCTCATGCCGCCGATGGCGTTGCCACCGATGTACAGGCCCATGGCCAGGCCGATGTGCTGGGGGTGGATCTCCTCGCTCAGGTAAGTCATGGCCACCGCTGCCAGCCCGCTCAGGGACAGGCCCACCAGCGCGCGCATCAGCAGCACCCCGTGCCAGCTCGGCATCAGCGCACTGGCGATGGTGCACAGGGCGGCGGCCAGCAAGGCGGCGACCATCACCGGCTTGCGACCGATGCGGTCGGAAACCGGCCCGGTGATCAACAACCCGATGGCCAGCATGCCGGTGGCGACCGAGAGAATCAGGCTGCTCTGGGCGGCATTGATGGAAAAGTCCCGGGACAGCAGCGGCATCATCGGCTGTACGCAATACAGCAGGGCGAAGGTGGCAAAACCGCCGGAGAACAGCGCCAGCACGGTGCGCATGAACATCGGCGTGCCTTTTTCGATATAGGCCTCGTTGAGCTGGGCGACCACCTCGTCCAGGGGCGTGGCAGGGGGTTCGTGGGCGGAGGGGGCAACAGCGGCAACAGCGGATTTCACGGGGGACCTCGGGGGGAACGCAGCCGGTCAGGCAATGGAAAAAGCATATAGCTGGCTAATGATTCTTTCCAATATATTGTTCGACCTGTTTGATAGGTTTTAAGACTTAATGAGGCCCTCATGGAACTGCGTCACCTGCGCTACTTCATCGCTGTCGCCGAAGAACTGCATTTTGGCCGTGCAGCCCAGGTGCTGGGCATCTCCCAACCGCCCCTGAGCCAGCAGATCCAGGCGCTGGAGCAGGAGGTGGGGGCGCGCCTGTTCGAACGCACCAATCGTCGGGTCGAGCTCAGCGAGGCCGGGCGCCTGTTCCTGGAAGAGGCGCGGCTGGTACTGGCCCAGGTGGACAAGGCGGCGGACGTGGCGCGGCGTGCGCAGCTGGGCGAGCTGGGGGAACTGAAGATCGGCTTCACCTCGTCGGCGCCCTTCAATTCGACCATTCCCCAGGCGATCTTCGCCTTTCGCCAGCGCTTTCCCGCGGTACACCTCAAGCTCAAGGAGATGAGCAGCACCCAGGTGGCCGAGGCCCTGGTGGACCAGGCGATCCAGGTCGGCATCATGCGGCCCTTGCCCCTGCCGGATTCGCTGTCGGTGGTGGAGCTGCTGCGCGAGCCGCTGGTGGCGGTGCTCAGTTCCAAGCACCCGCTGGCCAGTGGCAGTGAAGAGGGGCTGCACCTGGCGGAGCTGGCCCATGAGCCCTTTGTGTTTTTCCCCCGCAGCTATGGCAGCGGCCTGTATGCGCAGTTGCTGAGCCTGTCCCGGGATGCCGGCTTTACCCCGCATTTCGCTCAGGAGGCGGCGGAAGCCATGACCATCATCGGCCTGGTGGCGGCGGGGTTGGGGGTGTCGGTGCTGCCGGCGTCCTACCAGCGCATGCGCATCGACGGCGTGGTCTATCGCCGCCTGCTGGACCCGGCGGCGATGTCGGCGGTGTGGCTGGTGCAGCGCAAGGATCAGGCGTCGCCCATGGCCAAGGCCTTTGTCGAGCTACTGACGCGCAAGACCGGGGCTACGCCCTGAGGGGCTGTTGGGCCGCACCGGGGCTTGCAGGTTCACCAGGTCGCCGCGCAGGGCCACTCCGGCCATCAGTACCCCGGCATGGCATTCGTAGGTGTTGAGGTCCTTGCGCACGTGGTGCTTGTAGTAGCTGACGATATTGGTCACCGCGTTGGCGCCGACCCGCTTGGCCGCGGCTTGCAGGGTGATCAGGGCCGACTGCAGGGCCCATTCGCAGGCGGCGATATCGCTCTTGTTGAAAGCGTTGGTCTTCTTGTTGGTGGTGACTTCGGTGAGCCGCACCTGGAGCACCGGCGGAAGTGGGTTGCCGGCCAGATGGAAGCTCACGCTGCCATCCAGGCGCCCGGCGCGCTCGGCGTCGGCCACGACTTTCTCGAAGGGCATGTACATCAGGTTGGTGGCCTGGCTGGCGGGGCTCAGGGCCGTTAGCAGGGCCAGGGCAATCAGTGCTTTCACTTGCATGGTCGGCTCCTTGACGGACGTGAAAGGGGCGCCACTGTCACGCCGGCCGATGCCCGATCGCGCCACTTGGCTCCCGCAGGCGGCGGTGACCCGGCCTGCTGTTGCGAGTGTAGACGGCGATTGGCGCGCTTCCGGAAAAATCCCGGAAACGAAAAGGGCGCCCCAGGCGCCCTTTTCGTTGTCAGTCGCAGGTCACTGGACCTTGGACAGATCCCCGCGCAGCGCGACGCCAGCCATGATGGCGCCGGCATGGCACTCATAGGTGGTGGCGTCCTTGCGCTCGTGGCTCTTGTAGAAGCTGGCAATGTCGGTCACGGCGTTGGCGCCGACTTTCTTCGCCGCTTCATGCAGGGTGATCAGTGCCGACTGCAAGGCCCACTCGCAGGCCACTTGGTCGGCCTTGCCGAAGGCATTGGTCTTCTTGTTGGTCACGGCGCCGGGGCTCAGCACGCTGACCTTGCCGGCCGGCTTGTTGCCCGCCAGGTAGAACTTCACGCTGCCGTCGATCTTGCCGGTGCTGATGGCCTCGGCCACGACCTTGTCGAAGGGCAGATACAGGGTGGTATCGCGGGCCTGGCTGACGCCGGGCAGGGTGCACAGCAGCAGGGTGGCGGTGGCCGCCAGTGTCTTCAAACGCATCGCATTCTCCATGACATCAAAGGGGGTGAAGCAGCCCTGTGACCAGGGTCACAGGGAAGGGCTCATTGTGCGGCCGGGAAGCTCTTGGCCGCGGCATCCGACAGCTGTTGCGCGGCCCGCTCGTTCTGGTTGTCCCGCAGTTCGCGCAGGATTCCCTTGTCCAGCAGGCGCACCCAGCGGATGTAGTTCTTGTGGATCTTGCCGTCCTTGTAGTCCATGTCGCGGCTGTCGCGGTAGACGATCTTGTAGTAGCTGGCGGAGTACTGGATATCGATCTCCGCGTGGAACTGTTGACGCACGGTGATCTCGGCCTGGATCAGCTCCGGGCTGATGCGCTGTACGGTCCACTTGCGGGCTACGAGGTTCTTCAGGATCGCCTGCTTGACCTGCTCCTGGTCGGCCTGGATGGTGGCCGGGAGCACCCGGTTGGGGGTGTACATGCGCTTGCTGGTACAGGCGGTGACGCTCAGCAGGGCAAGGACGATGAGGGTGGCGCGAAACAGGGAAGACATTCCATTTCTCCAGTGAGGTGAGGCATCAGGACCAGCGGCGGAAGATCAACGAGGTGTTGACGCCGCCAAAGGCAAAGTTGTTGTTCATCACGTATTCGTGGCTCATGGCGCGAAAGCCTCCCTGCAGGTAGTCCAGCTCGCCGCAGCGGGGGTCGACCTGATCCAGGTTGCAGGTGTGCACATAGAGGTCGCGGTTGAGCATCTCGATGCTGAACCAGGATTCCAGCGCGCCGCAGGCGCCCAGGGTGTGGCCGAGGAAACTCTTCTGCGAACTGATGGGCATGCGGCTGCCGAACAGGCTGCTGGTGGCCAGGGTCTCGGCGATGTCGCCCTGCTCGGTGGCGGTGCCATGGCCGTTGACGTAGCCGATGGCCTCCGGGGCCAGGGCCCCATCCTCCAGCGCCAGCTCCATGGCCCGGCGCATGGTGCTCTGTTCGGGGCGGGTGGTGTGCTGGCCGTCGGCGTTGCTGCCGAAGCCGACGATTTCCGCGTGGATGCGCGCGCCACGGGCCAGGGCGTGCTCCAGCTCCTCGAGCACCAGCATGCCGCCACCTTCGCCGATCACCAGGCCGTCACGGCCGCTGTCGTAGGGGCGCGGGCTGGTGTGCGGCGCATCGTTCTTCAGGCTGGTGGCATACAGCGCGTCGAACACCATGGCTTCGGTGGGGCACAGTTCCTCGGCGCCGCCGGCGAGCATCAGCGGCAGGCGGCCGAACTTGATCGCCTCATAGGCGTAGCCGATGCCCTGGCTACCGCTGGTGCAGGCGCTGGAGGTAGGGATCAGGCGCCCGGTCAGGCCGAAGAAGATGCTGATATTGGCGGCGGTGGTGTGGGGCATCATGCGCACGTAGGAGTTGGCGTTGAGCCCCTCGGCCACCGAGTTGAGCAGCATGTTGCCGAAGGCCTTGATCTCGTCGGTGCTGCCGGTGGAAGAACCACAGGCCACGCCCATGCGTCCGTCCTTGATCGACGGGTCGCCCAGCAGCCCGGCGTCGGCCAGGGCCTGCTCGGCGGCGCCCACGGCCAGGCGCGAAACCCGGCCCATGCTGCGCAGCTGCTTGCGGGTCCAGTGCCCGGGCACCTGGAAGTCATCGATGGGGCCGGCCAGGCGGGTGTTGAGTTCGCTGAACCTGTCCCACTCGTCCATGCGCCGGATGCCGCTGCGGTTGGCGGCAAAGCGCTCGGCGATGCTGGCCCAGTCGCTGCCCAGGGAGGTGATGCCGGCCATGCCGGTGACGACCACACGTTTCATCAGCACAGGCCCCCGTTCACCGACAGCACCTGGCGAGTGATGTAGGACGCTTCGGCGGACATCAGGAAATTCACCGCGCCGGCCACCTCTTCCGGGGTGCCCATGCGCTGCGCGGGAATCATTTTCAGCAGTTCTTCCACCGGCACGTTTTCATCCAGCATGGCGGTGTCGATCAGCCCCGGGGCCACGCAGTTGACGGTGATCTTGCGCTTGCCCAGCTCGATGGCCAGGGCCTTGGCGGCGCCGATCACGCCGGCCTTGGAGGCGCTGTAGTTGACCTGGCCACGGTTGCCGATCAGCCCCGAGACCGAGGTGATGCAGACGATGCGCCCGGCTGCGCGGCGGCGGATCATGGGCATCATCACCGGGTGCAGGACATTGTAGAAACCGTCGAGGTTGGTGCGCAGCACCTGGTCCCAGTCCTCTTCGCTGAGGGCCGGGAAGGCGCCGTCGCGGGTCAGGCCGGCGTTGAGCACCACGCCGTAATAGGCGCCATGGGCTTCGACATCGGCCTCCAGGGCAGCCCGGCAGGCCTCCCGGTCCGATACATCGAATTGCAGGACGCGGGCGCTGCGGCCCAGGGCCTGGACTTCGCCCCTGACGGCTTCGGCTTCGGTGCGGCCGCTGCGGCAGTGCAGCACCAGGTCATACCCGGCCCGGGCCAGACGCAGGGCGATGGCACGGCCGATGCCACGGCTGGAGCCGGTGACCAGTACGGAGTCAGTCATGACGGTGTTCCTGTAGAAGAGGCAGGTGTTTCATGCAAGTAGTCGGCGGCCTGGGGCGGACGGAACACGTTCAGGCGCGCGCTGGCGGTGATGCCGGGGCCACTGAGGTGGCACTCGAACACGCCCATGCCGTTGTCGTCTTCCAGAGAGCGCAGGGCATGGATTTCCAGGGTGCTGCCGAGGGGGAAGTGCTCGACATTGCATTCGAATTTGCGGGTGCCCAGAAGAAAGCCCAGCTCCACCGGCAAGCCTTGCTGGCGGGCGCGGCAACCGGCGTAGGCGGCCACGCTCTGGGCCATCAGCTCGACGCCGACCCAGGCCGGCAGGCTGCCGTCGGGGCGGTTGAACAGGCCACCGGGGCGAACTTCGAGGCGGGTGCGGATCTGTTCTTCATCAAAGGCCAGGACCTGATCGATGAGGATCATGTCCCCGGCGTGGGGCAGCAACTCGGCGAGCGGCCAGTCAATCATGGGGCGTCTCCGATAATCAGGCTGACGTTGTTGCCGCCGAAGGCGAAGGAATTGCTCATCAGGCGGCGCGGTGCGTGGGGGGCCAGGCGATCGTCCGGGGTGACCCAGCGCAGTGGCGGCAAGGCCGGGTCGGCCTGGGCATCCCAGACATGGGGCGGCAGCGCCAGGCCGGGGTTGTCGGTACTCAGGGCCAGCCAGCAGAACGCCGCCTCCAGGGCCCCGGCGGCCCCCAGGGTATGGCCGCTCATGGGTTTGGTCGAAGAGCAGGGCACGCCTTCGGGGAACAGCTGGGCCACGGCCAGGCTTTCCATCGCGTCGTTGTGCTGGGTGGCGGTGCCGTGCAGGTTCAGGTAGTCGATCTGTTGTGGCTGCAGGCCGGCGCTGCGCAAGGCCAGGCTCATGGCCTGCAGGGCGCCGCGGCCATCGGGGGCCGGGGCGGAAATATGGTAGGCGTCGGAGCTGGCGCCACCGCCCAGCAGGGCAACAGGGGCGTCGCCGGCAGGCTCCCGGCTCATGAGGAACAGCACCGCCGCTTCACCGATGTTGATCCCGTCGCGGTTGCGGGAAAACGGGTTGCAGCGTTGCCCGGAGACCGCCTCCAGGGCTGTGAAACCATTGAGGGTCAGCTTGCACAGGCTGTCGACCCCGCCGCACAGCACGGCGTCGCACAGGCCCAGGTCGAGCAGGCGCCGGGCACTGATCAGGGCCCGGGCGCTGGAGGTACAGGCGGTGGAAATCACATAGGCCGGGCCGCAGAGTTGCAGCCATTGGGCGAGGAAGTTCGCCGGGGCGCTGAGCTCCTGCTGACGGTAGTCGTAGCCCGCCGGGAATTGCCGGTCCTGCAGGTAACGGGCGATGCCCCGGCTGGCCTCGTCGATGCCCGACGTGCTGGTGCCCAGGACGATGCCGATGCGGCCATGGCCGTAGCGCTGGATGGCCTGCTGGATGTCGCCTTCGATCTGCCGGGTGGCCTCCAGCAGCAGCTGGTTGTTGCGGCTGTTCTGGGCTTCGAGGCCCGCCGGCATGCCCGCCAGCGGGCTGCGCACTGCCGCCACCGGCAAGGTGCGCTCGGGCACCCAGTGGCTTTCGTCGCGCATGCCCGAGCAGTCGCCGGCAAACAGGCTGCGGGCGACTTCCTGGCGATTGCGGCCCAGGGCGCAGATCACCCCGAGGGCGTTGAGGTAAGCCGTCATGGCGTGGCCTCGGTGCTCAGAGCCGTGATGTGGTAGTGCGGGCCTTGGGGCAGGTTCAAGGTGAAATCCAGAGCGTGTTGATAGTCGACTCGCCAGCGCGGGCCGAGGGTACGTTGGGCGCCCTGTTGCCGGGCGTGCGGATAATTGGCCTGCAGTTCGGCCACAGGTGTCAGGGCGAACAGCAGGGCCGCGAACAGCTCCCGGGCCTCCGGGTTGGGTGGCAGCAGGCCGTCGGCCTGCCAGTGTCCGCCCACCAGGCGCTGACGGGCCTGGGGAATGCCCAGCGGGTCCATCAGCGACCAGCGCAGGTCCGGGCCTTCGGCCTGGATCACCAGCAGCCAGTCCTGGCGCTGGTCCTGAAGCTGGCGCTGTACGTGGAGCTGCAACGGCAGCACCAGCGAGGGCGTGCGCTCGGGCAGCGGAGCCTGACTGACGCAAGCGCTCAGCAACAGGACACAACCGAGCAGCAGGGCACGGATCATTCGGACGGACCTTCCTCGGCAACAGGGGGAGCGAGCGGCTTGCGGGCCACCACATTGACCAGGGTTTCCTCGCGCTGGCCCACCGGCGGCGGCTGGCGCAGGCCGAAGCGCTCCAGCAGGCCGAAGTCCTTGGCGCGACTCCACCACAGGTAGGGATAAGACACGTTCTGCGGGCCGAATTCAAAGCCCTGCTGACGAATCATCTGCAGGTACTGGGCGGCGCTTTTCTGCACATGCATCGGATGGCGGAACAGCCAGCGGATCACCCAGGTGTCGATATAGGCCTCGGTGGATTCGGCAAACAGCAGGTAACCCCCGGGCTTGAGCACCCGGTAGAACTCGGCCAGGGCTTTTTCCTGTTCCACCAGGTGGTGGAAGGTCTGGTGGCAGAACAGCAGGTCGACGCTGGCGTCGGCCAGTTCCAGGGTCGCGCAGTCGCTGCCGATCAACTCCACCTGCATCTGCTGGCGCCGGGCTTCCTCGGCGCTGAGCTTGAGGCTGTGGGGGTCGGCGTCCAGGCCGATCAGGCGCTGCGGGGCGAACACCTGGCGCAGGTACTGGAACGACTTGCCCTGGCCGCAACCGGCGTCCAGCAACACCGGATGCCGGGGCAGTTCGCCATCGAACAGCGAGCGCAGGTCATTGATCGCCACCCGCAGCACATGGTGCTGCCACGTGTGGCTGCGCAGGAACCAGAAGCCGAAGCGGGTTTCCTCGACGTAGCTGTCACTCAGGTACTGGCTGGTTTGCTCACTCATGTGCGGTCCCTCGCACAGACTTCCGAGAGGGCCTTGAGCCGGCGCTTGGGCTCGCTGACGAAAGGGTTGCGTTCATCCCAGGCATAACCGGCGAGGATCGAGCTGATCATGCGGCGGATTTCCGGGGAACTGCCCGGATGGTAGATCACGTCCTGGAAAGTACCGGCGTACCAGCCCTCGACGTAGCAGCGGAAGGTGTCCACGCCGCGTTTCAGCGGTTCGGCGAACTCCGTCGCCCAGTCGACGCCCTGGCCCTGCAACTGCCGGTGCAACACGGCGGCGGCCATGCTCGCGGAACGCATGGCGATGGTCACCCCGGAAGAGAACACCGGGTCGAGGAATTCCGCGGCGTTGCCCAGCAGGGCGAAGCCCGGGCCATGCAGGGTGCTGACGTTGGCCGAGTAGCCGCCGATGGTCCGTGCCGGGGTGTCCCACTCGGCGTATTGCAGCACCTTGGCCAGGCTCGGGGTTTCGCTGATGAAGCCCCGCAGGCAGGCGTCCAGGTCGCCATCGCGCCCGGCGAAATGCTCTTGGGCGGCCACCACCCCTACCGAGCAGCGGCCGTTGCTGAAGGGGATGCTCCAGAACCAGATGTCGCGGTGCTCGGGGTGGGTGGTGATGAGGATCTTGTTGCGGTCGAAGTGCTCGCAGTCGATGCGGTCTTCGACATGAGTGAACACCGCTCGGCGTACCGGAAAGTTCGACGGCGCTTCCAGTTCCAGCAGGCGCGGCAGGACCCGGCCGTAGCCGCTGGCGTCGAGGATGAAGTCGGCTTCGATGCGGTACTGGCTGCCGTCTTCACGGCGGCAGTCGAGCTGCGGCAAGGGCCGCTCCACCTCCACCGCGACAATCTCTTCGCCGTAGCGGATCTCCACCCCTTGCAGGGCGGCCTGGTCGGCCAGCAGCTTGTCGAAGTCGGCGCGCTGCACCTGGAAGGTGGTGGGCTTGCCATTGCTGAAGGTGTCGCCGAAATCGAAGGTGCTGTAGTGCTCGCCCCAGGCGAAGGCCGCGCCGTTCTTGAGCTGGAAGCCGGCGGCTTGCACCGCCTCCAGCATCCCGGCTTCCTCGACGAAATCCAGGCAGTGGGACAGCAGGCTTTCACCGATGGAGAAACGCGGGAAATGTTGCCGCTCGACGATCAGCACGTCGTGGCCCTGGCGCTTGAGTAGCGCGGCCGCGATGGCCCCCGAGGGGCCGGCACCGATCACCACGACTTGGCGACGTTCCATTTCAACTGTTGGCACTGGGGCTCCTTGCCGGTTTGGCGATGTTCAGGTTCAAGGGGGCAGCGTGGGGCGCCGCCTGGGGAGTTCGGTGCATTCCGGCCAGGGCCGGCAGCAGGGTGGCGATCAGGCCCATGAGCATCAGCGCGAAGTACAGCGCCGGGCTGATCAACTGTTGTTGCAGCAGCAGGTTGAGAAAGACGATCTCGCTCAAGCCGCGAATGTTCAGCAGCAGGCTTTCCCGCCAGCGGCTGGCGCCGGTAAAGGAAGCGCCGGCCCAGCCCAGGCCCAGCCAGTTGCCCAGCAGCTTGCTGGCAATCGGCAACAGCAGCAGGGCCGCCAGTTGCACCCAGCCGAGGCTGCCCATGGCGCTGTGCACATCGATCTGCACGATGCCGAAGGTCAGGATCAGCGGGATGGCGATGTAGGTCTGCAAGCGGTTCATCCAGGCAGCCTGTAACGGCAGCACCAGCGCCAGCTTGAGGGCGGCCATGCACAGCAGGTAGCCGATGCCGAAGATCAGCGCATTGAGCCGGTAGTGCTCGGCCACCACCAGCAGGCCGAAAAAGCCCAGGCTGTAGAGCAGCGGCTGGCGCAGGCCCAGGCCGCGCAGCACCAGGGGCAGGCAGGCACCGGCCAGGGGCAGCAGCAGGCTGCTCAGGTGCAGGCTGCCCTGGGCCAGGGCGAACAGGCTCCAGCAGGTCAGGTCGATGAGGATCGCGGTCTGCACCAGGCGCCGGGTGGCGGCGGGCGGGTACTGGATGTGCCGCAGGTACAGGTAGAGCACCGGGATCGCGGTGATGGCGAACAGCAGGCCGACCGCCAGGGAGCTGATCCAGGGTTGCGCCGGCAGCAGCCAGAAGGCGGTGGCCAGGCCGCAGGCGAAGGGAATGCCAAAGCTCGGCACGGCGATCTTCAGGCTCTGGCGGTCCAGGCGCAGGTCGATCACGTCACTGAGGATATGCCCCAGCAGCAAGGCAAAGCTCAGGCTGTACAGATGCTTGAGCCACTGCGGCGAAACCAGCTGCGCACCACTTAGCTGCCAGTGCGGTTCGATCCACAGCAGCATCAGCAGCGGCAGGCCGAAGGTCGCCAGCAGCAACTGGCTGACAATCGGGATCAGGCCCAGGCGCCGGCCGATGTGGGTGGCCAGGGCAAACAGCGCCAGGGCCAGTAGCCAGAACAGCAGGGTCAGCATGCTGCACGCTCTGCGTCGGGCGCCGGGTGCGGCCTGTGGCCGGCCCAGGGCGCGAGGATGAAGCTGAAGGCCAGCCCCAGGCTGACCGCCAGGCCGAAGTTGCTCACCGCCGGGGTGCTGGAAATGGCCAGCAGGCCGAACGACAGCCAGGTGGTTAGGGCCGCCAGCAGCGTGCCCAGCAGGCTCACCGCGGCGCCGCCGATCTGCTCGCGCATGAGGATCGCGTAGTCGACGCTGATGGCCGTCACCAGCAGCAGGCCGAACAGGCTGAACAGGGTCAGGGGCTGGCCCAGCCAGCCGAGGCTGGCCAGGCTGCACAGGGCTGCCAGCAGGGGCAGGGCCACCAGGCGCAAGGCGCCGCCGAGGCCGAAGGGCAGGATCAACAGCAGCACGATCAGCACGCAGGAGGCCAGCTTGAGTTCGGCGGCGCTGACCTGGGTGGCGGCGAATACCCGGTTCAGCTCACCCAGGCGGTCCACCAGTTGCACCCCTGGCAGATCATCGGCCTGGATTCGCAGCAGGGCGGCGTCGTTCAGCCCCTGCAGGCTGACCATGGCGGCCACGCCGTTGGCGTTGGCTCCCAGCCACAGCGGGCGATAGGGCTCGGCCAGCGGCCCGGAAAGCGCGGCGTCGAGGTCTTCCACCGGCAATTGCTGCAGCTGTTCCAGCTCCGCTTGCAGGGCGGCCAGGGGCACCCCCAGGTCCAGCAGCGGCTGCCAGAAACGCGGCAGCTGCTTGAGGGCTTCGCGCACCCGCTGTTGTTCGGTCGGTTGGCTGAGCAATTGGTTCAGCGACAGGTAGCCCTTGAGCTTGCCCAGGTTCACCAGCTGTTGCAGGCGCAGGTCCAGGGCCTCCAGGCGCTCCAGCAACTGCTGCTGATCGGTGGCGCGCACCAGGAAGAACTGGCTGGTGGGCTGATAGCCGGTGATCCGCGCAATGGCCTGGGCTTCCTGCAGCAGTTGCGGCGGCGCACCGACCCATTGGCGGATGTCGTTCTTGCTCTCGAGCTGCCACAGGCCGGCGGCGCAGAACAGCGCCAGCAGTACCAGCAGCACCGGGCTGGGCACATGTTTGAGCAAGGCCGCGCGGGCCTGCAGCAGGGCTTGGGCCACTTGCAGCGGCCATTGCGCCGGGCGCAGTTGCACCCCCTTGAGCAGTGCCGGCAGCAGGCACACCGCCGTCAGGTAGGCGCCCGCCAGGCCGGCGGCGGAGAACACGGCAATCTGGGTCAGGGCCGGGAACGGGGTCCAGGCCAGGGCCAGGTAGCCGATGCAACTGGTGGCCAGGCTCAGGCTCAGCCCCGGCAGGGTCAGGCGCAGGGCCGGCCAGCTGCGCCAGGGTTTCAGGCTCCAGCTCTTGGACAGGTAGTGCAGGGGGTAGTCGACGGCCACGCCGATCAGGCTCGACCCCAGCACCAGGGTCATGACGTGCATGCGGCCGAACAGCGCCACGCAGGCCACGGCGCCGAACAGCATGCCCACCAGCACCGGGACGAAGGCCAGCAGGGCACGCCAGCGGCGGAAGGCCAGCAGCAACAGCAAAAGGATGCCCAGGGTGGCGCCGCCGCCGACCCAGGTGATTTCCCGGGTGGCCTGTTGCTGGCCGTTGGCGGCGTACAGCAAACCGCTGGCGGCCAACAGTTGTACCTGTTGCTGGCTGGCCTGCTCACGGCTGTGGCGCAGCAGGTCAGCCACTTGCAGAGGCAGTTGCATGTCGAAGGCGTTGCCGCCGGTGCGGGCCCGCAGCAATACCCAGTGCTGGCCGTCGGCCTCGGCCACCAGGGCGCCGCTGCCGATGTCCAGCTGCACCGCGCCGTGTTGCGGCTGGCTGTTCTGGATGCGTCCGGTCAGGCCCAGCCAGTCATCCTGGCTGGGCACCAGGGTAAAGCCGCCGAACGGGTCGAACAGGCTCTGCACCCGTTGCTGGATAAACGCCTGGGGCTGCTGGGCCAGT
Source organism: Pseudomonas sp. GW822-FHT06D10 (assembly GCF_058799535.1). Classification (NCBI taxonomy): domain Bacteria; kingdom Pseudomonadati; phylum Pseudomonadota; class Gammaproteobacteria; order Pseudomonadales; family Pseudomonadaceae; genus Pseudomonas; species Pseudomonas sp. GW822-FHT06D10. The sequence goes on from NZ_JBXALN010000005.1 coordinate 422,512, forward strand.
TGCTCGCGATCCTTGGCCCCGAGCATCGCCAGGCGGCCCTGCAACAGTTGCTGGCGCAGCGCCGGCAGGTCGGCCTGGAGGTTCCACTGGACCTTCTCGAACAACCCGCTGGCCTGCCATTGCTCGGCCAGTTGCCGGGCCATGGCCACTGCCTGCTGACGTTCGGCATGCCCCACCAGCACCAGGATTTCCCGGTTCAGCGGTTCCTGCATGCGTTGCTCGGCCTGTTGCTCCAGGGCATCCGGGGCGGTGCCGGGTACCAGTTCCATGAGGTTGGCCGACAGCGGCGCGCCATGGCGCCATTGCCAGGCACCGAGGGCCAGGACCAGGGTCAGCAGAATCAGGAAAAACCGCGGCAGCCAGCGTTCACTCGGCAAAGTCATGTTGCTCCGTTTCACTGAGCGGCTGGGCGCTGCTGCTGTCCTGCATGATCAGCAGGGTGCGGTCGCCCTGGGCTTCCAGCAGTTCGATGCGCTGCACCAGCTCGCCGCCGTCGATATTGATCTGGTTGAAGATCTGTTTCAGCAGCAGGGAACGGGGGATCAGTTGCAACTGCCAGTTCTGCGCGCTGCCTTGCAGCTTGAGTTCGAAGTCCCGCTGCAGGCCGCTGCTGTCGCCTTGCAGCACAGCGAGGAACAGGCGGTTCTGCTCGGCCCCGGCGCTCTTGCCGGGAAGCATCTGCCAGCCGCCATCGCGCCGGGCGATGCCCTGGGCAGTGATGCGGTAGTCCTGTTGCAACGGGGTCTGCAGCAGCCACAGCAGGCCGTGGTTTTTCGCCAGGACAAAGTGGCCCTTGCTGGTCAATGGCTGGGGCAGGGCCCGCAGGTGTTTTTCCTGGATGAAACGACCGTGGATCACCTCCGGCCGCGACAGTTGATCGCTCAACTGTTGCAGGTCGAAGGCCTGGGCCAGCCCCGGCATACACCAGAGCACCAAGAGCGTGGGCGCGAGCTTGCTCGCGAACCGCTGCACCACGGTACGCAGCCTCATGCAGCTGGCAGACAGACCGACCCTCTTGGCGAGCAAGCTCGCTCCTACCTTCATGGCAAGGCCCTCGCGACGGCATCGGTGAAGACCTTGGGCGAGGCCAGTTGCATTTCCCGGCTGGCGATCTCCACGGCCACCTGCACCGAGCTGGCGCGGGTCATGCGCTCGCCCGTGGCCTGGTCGGTGATCAGGTAGTTGATCTTCAGCCGGCTTTCCCACTCCACCAGGCTGGCGCGCACGTTCAGGGTCTGGCCGAACACCGCGCCGCGCACGTAGCGCAGTTGCAGGTCGATCACCGGCCAGGCGTAGCCGGATTCGAGCATCTGCTGGTAGTTGTGGCCGAGCTTGTCCAGCAGGGCGCAGCGGGCGACCTCCAGGTATTTGACGTAATGCCCGTGCCAGACGACGTGCATGGTGTCGACGTCGAAGAAGGGCACCTGGATCTGGGTGTCGGCGTGGATCACTCCCTTGCTACGCATGCAGCCTCCAGTGTTGTTCGGCGATGCGTTGCAGGCACAGGCGCAGTTCGTGCTCCAGGGCGCGGTCTTCGATCACCGGTGCGAAGTCCTCGGCCAGTTGCCGGTGCATGGCATCCAGGGCTGGTGGCAAAGGCCGGGCATCGGCTTCCTGGCCGCGCAGCCAGACCCCCTGGTTGGCCGCCAGCAAGGTGGCGGCGGCCACTTGTTCGGTGAGCTCCAGCACGCGGATCGCGTCCCGGGCGGCGATGGTGCCCATGCTCACCTTGTCCTGGTTGTGGCACTCGGTGGAGCGCGAGAACACGCTGGCCGGCATGGTGTTTTTCAGGGCCTCGGCGGTCCAGGCGCTGGCGCCGATCTGCACCGCCTTGAAGCCGTGGTTGAGCATGGCGCGCTCGGCGCTGGCGCCGGAAAGGTTGCTTGGCAGGCCGTGGTTGTAGCGCACGTCCACCAGCAGGGCCAGTTGCCGGTCCAGCAGGTCGGCGACGTTGGCCACCAGGTTCTTCAGGCTGTCCATGGCGAAGGCGATGTGCCCGCCATAGAAGTGCCCGCCGTGCAGCACGCGCTCGGCCTCGGCGTCGATGATGGGGTTGTCGTTGGCGCTGTTGAGCTCGGTCTCGATGAAACCGCGTAGCCAGTTCAGGCTGTCGGCCAGCACCCCCAGCACATGGGGGGCGCAGCGCAGCGAGTAGCGGTCCTGCAGGCGATGCAGGGGCGCGGTTGGCGCGTCGATGGCCAGGTCCTGGCGTAGCCAGGCGGCCACTTGCATCTGCCCCGGGTGCGGCTTGGCGGCGAACAGGCGTTCGTCGAAATGTTCCGGATTGCCCTGCAGGGCCACCACGTTGAGGGCGGTGATACGGGTCGCCAGGCGCAGCAGGTAGTCGGCCCGGGCAAAGGCCAGGCAGGCCAGCCCGGTCATTACCGCGGTGCCGTTCATCAGCGCCAGGGCTTCCTTGGGCCGCAGCACCAGGGGTTCCCAGCCCAGCTCGCGATGCACGTCGGCGGACTCACGCCGCTCGCCGCGGAACATCACCTCGCGTTCCCCGGACAGGGTGGCCGCCACATAGGACAACGGCGTCAGGTCGCCGCTGGCGCCCACCGAGCCCTCTTCCGGGATCAGCGGCAGGATGTCCTGGTCGAGGAAGGCCTGCAGGCGCTCCAGCAGTTCCACGCGCACCCCGGAAACCCCGTGGCACAGCGACTGCAAGCGCGCCGCCAGCACCGCGCGGGTTGCCTGGGCGTCCAGCAGCTTGCCCAGGCCGCAACCGTGGAAGGTGTACAGATGGCGCGGCAGCGCCTCGACGTGCTGCAGCGGCACCGCCACCACGCAAGAGTCGCCGTAGCCGGTGGTCACGCCGTAGATCACCCCTTCCTTGTCCAGCAGGGAATCGAGGAACTGCGCGCCCTTGGCGATCCGCTGGCGCCAGGCGGCGTCGCCTTGCAGGCGCGTCGGCACCTGGCGGTTGGCCAGGGCCAGCACGTCTTCGATGCGCAGGGGGTGTTCGCCGAAGGTTACCGGCTCATGGGTCGAGGTCGTCATCGGTCTTCCAGAATGGGTAAAAGTTGAACCATTGTTGCGGGGCTTGCAGGCAGTACTGGCCCAGGCGCTCGGCGTAGCGGGCGGTCCACTGGGCGATCACCTGCTGGCGGTCATTGCGTTTCCACTGCACGGCGTCGGCGAAGGGCTCGAGGATCACCTGGTAGCGGCCTTGCTGTTTCAGGCACAGCAGCAGGTTGACCGGGCACTTGAGCAGCCCGGCCAGCAACCAGGGGCCCTGGGGGAAGGCGGCCGGGTGGCCGAGGAAATCCACCCGCACGTTGCGCCCGCCGTGCAGCGGCACGCGGTCCCCGGCAATCGCCAGCCATTCGCCACGATCCAGGCGCTGGCTCAGTTGCAGCATGATCGCCGGGTCCAGCTCGCTGACCTGGATCAGCCGCAGGTTGCTGGCCCCGGCTTCGCCCAGCAGGCGGTTGAAGCGTTCGGCGTGCTTGGTGTGCACCAGCACGTTCATGGTCACCTGCTCGCCCAGCTCGGCCAGGGCCCGGCACACTTCCAGGTTGCCCAGGTGCGCGCCCACCAGCATCTGCCCGCGTTCGCCGCGCAGTTGGTGGCGCAGTTGCGCCGGGTCGACGATCTCGATCTGTTCGATGCGCAGTTTGCCGTTCCACACGTCGAGCTTGTCCAGCAGGGCGTCGGCAAAAGCCATGAACTGGCCGAACACCCGCCCGTGGCTGGGGCGCAACTCGTCGCGCCCGCTCCATTGGGCCAGGTGCTGCTGGTACTGCCAGATGCTGCGCCGGGCCCGGCGGCCGAACAGGAAGAAGTAGAACACGATGGCGTACAGCACCGGGCTCAGCAGCCGGCGCCCCAGCACCCGCACGCCCAGGGCGGTGAGCTTCATCAGCCAGAAGCTGCCGCGCTCCTGATGGTCGGCCCAGTGTTCGTTGCCGGGCTCCTTGGGTTGCTCCTGGCTCATGGACGCCACCGGCGCCAGAGGATCAGCGGCAGGCGCGCCAACATGCCGAAGAACAGCTTGGCGTGCATCTTCGAGATCAGCGCGTTGTCATGGAACAGGCGAAAGTGCGAGAGGCCGTCCTGGGGATAGTGGACCCGGGTCGGCAGCCAGCGCATGGGCTGGTTGCGCCAGGCCAGGCGCACCAGGATCTCCGGATCGAAGTCCATGCGCCGGCCCAGTTGCACCGAGTCCAGCAGGGCCAGGGTCGGTGGCAAGGGGTAGACCCGGAAGCCGCACATGGAATCGGGAATCTGCAGTGACAGGCTGTTGATCCAGACCCACACGTGGGTCAGGTAGCGGGCATACAGGCGCCCCTTGGGCACGCTGGCGTCGTACTGTGGATAACCGCAGACCAGCGCCTCGGGGTGGGCCTGGGAGTGCTGGATGAAGTTATCCACATCCGTGAGGTCGTGCTGGCCATCGGCATCGACTTGCAGGGCATGGCTGAAGCCCAGCTGCGCGGCTTCGCGCAGGCCGGCCATGACCGCGCCGCCCTTGCCCTGGTTGATCGCCAGGCGGATCAGGAACACCTGGTCGAGGCCGGCCAGTTGCTCCAGCACCGCCGCGCATTGGGGGCTGCTGGCGTCGTCCACCAGGACACAGGGCAGGCCGCGGGCCAGGAGCGCCTCGACCACCGCCGGCACGGCGGTTTCATGGTTGTAGACCGGGATCACCGCGCAAGGCTTATGCATGGCAGCGGGCCCCTTCAGCGTAGACGCTGGCTTGCCAGCGAATCCCGGGCGCGACGCCGTACAACTTATCCACAGCTGGCCTCCAGGACGATCCGCCCGCTGGAGCAGGGAGCCCCGTCATTGAGGTAGGCGAAATACAGTTTCTGGCGCTGGGCATCGAAACGCAGGTTCAGCTGGATGCGGTCGCCGGGGCGTACCAGTTGCTGGAACTTCAGCACTTCCATGCCGGCGAAGCGGCCCGGCAGCTCCAGCAGTTGCTGGCCCAGGGCCAGGGCCCAGTCCACCTGCACCACCCCCGGCAGCACCGGGGTCTGGGGGAAGTGCCCACTGAAGTACGCCAGGTCCGGCGGAATGGCCAGTTGCAGCTGCCACTCCTCCTCGTGCTGCCGTTGCTCCAGCACTTCCGGGGCTTGCGGGCGTGGAGCCAGCAGCAGGGCCTGGACTTGCGCCTGGGGCAGCTTGCCCTGGCTGTTCAGCGGCAGTTGCCGCACCAGGCGCCAGCGCCGGGGCAGGGCCAGGGCTTCGCAATGCCCGGCCAGGTGCTGGCGCAGGGCCTGGGTCAGGTGGCGCCGGCCCTGGTTGCGCAGGGCATGCAGGCCGGGCTCGCTGAGCACCAGCAGGGCGCCGAGGTAGGCGCGGTTGTCTTCGATCACCCCGAGTCGCGCTTCCGCCACCCATTCGTGGCTGGCCAGGGCCTGCTCAAGCATGGGCAGGGAAATGCGTTTTTCTTCCAGCTTGACGATGCGATCCAGGCGCCCCAGCAGTTCGAAGCGCCCGTCGGCGGCGATCCGCGCGGCGTCGGCCGTGTGTTCCACATGCCCGGCCGGCAGGTAGGGCGAGGCGATCAACAGCGCGCCGTCGGAATCCTGGCTCAGCCGTACATCGGCGAAGGGCTGCCACAGGCCTGGCCCCTGGCGCCAGGCGATGCCGCCGGTTTCCGAGCTGCCGAGGATTTCCGTCGGCCATTGCTGCAGGCGCTGGTGCAGGCCGCTGGCCGCTTCGGCGGGCAAGGCGCCGCCGGAGGAAAATACCCGCCGTACCTGGCTCAGGGCCGGCCAGTCGAGGTTGTCGCCCATGCGCTTGAGCAGGGCCGGGCTCGCCACCCAGGCAAACGTCGGGCACTCGCGGCTGGCCCGTTGCAGGTCTTCGGGAAATGGCAGCTGGCGGCGTACAAAAGGCCGCCCGACGCACAGTGGCCAGAGCACGCGGAACAGCAGGCCGTAGATGTGCTGGGTGGCGACGCTGCCGATGATCCAGGCCTGGCCCAGGTCGGCGCCCCACAGGTGTTCCAGGGCGACGACCTCGTTGGCCAGTTGCCGCAGGTTCTTCTCGATGCGCTTGGGTTCGCCGCTGGAGCCGGAGGTGCACAGGCTCAACTGGCAGGTGTCCAGGTCCAGCTCGGCCGGGGCCAGGGGGCTGGCCTGCAACTGGTGCAGGAGCGTGTCCTGGTCGGTCAGCCACAGGTCGACTTCGCTCGACCAGCGCTGGCGGGTCTGGGCTTGCAGGTCGGCGGGCAACAGCACGCTGGCCCCGGCACGCCAGGCGCCGAGCAGGGCCACCGCCAGTTCCACGGCGTCTTCCAGGTGCACCGCCAGGCGCCGTACGCCACGGGCTTGCAGGGCAGCGGCCAGGCTCAGGGCCTGTTCCTGCACGGCCCCCAGGTCGATGGCCGGCGCGGCGCTGACCGCTCGCGGCGTATGTAGCTTGAGCAACAGCTGCTCAAGGGGAATCCAGTTCATCTACGGCCTCTTACCCGTTGTCGTAACAGCCATTCAATGGCAAACAGCAGGCCCATCAGCCCGTAGGCGATCAGGCCGTTGTACAACGTCCACCAGCTCAGCGGCGCCCACAGGGTCAGGGCCGCGGCGAGCATTCCGTTACAGAGGAAAAACACGCTCCAGGCGACGGTCACCTGGCGCGTATAACGTATGGCCTTTTCCGGCAATTGCGGCTCGCTGATGCGGGCCAGGCGCTCTGCCACCGGGGGGCCGTATTTCAGGCTCAGGCCGAACAGGCCGAGCATGAAGGCGCTGATCAGCACCGGGTACCAGCGCAGCAGCGCCGGGTTGTCGAACCAGGCCAGCAGCAGGCAGAACGCGATCGCCGCAATGGCCATCCACAGGCTGCCGGGGCGGCGTTCGCCGGTCAGCGCCCGGGCCAGCCACAGGCCGCCCAGCAGCAGGCCGAACTGCCACGGAGCGAAATGCTCCATGCCGAAGTACACCGCGAAGGGGTAGAGCAGGCCGGCCAGCAACAAGCCCAGGCCGATCAGCCGGCTCATGCGGCCGGCTGGACCAGACGGTAGACCGCCTCGACCACGTCGTTGACGGTGCGCACCGACTTGAATTCCTCGGCGGCGATTTTCTTGCCGGTCTGGCGCTTGATGTGGTCGATCAGGTCGACCGCATCGATGCTGTCGATTTCCAGGTCTTCGTACAGGTTGGACTCGAGGCTGACGCGCTCGGGCTCCAGTTCGAAGAGCTCGACCAGGGCATCGCGCAGGGTGTTGAAGATATCGTCACGGGTTTGCATGGTCGGTTCTCAAGCTGCCTGTTTTGCAGTGACGAACGCCGCAAGGCTCGCCACGTTGCTGAAGTGGTTGCGGGTGTCCTTGGCGTCGGCGTCGATCTTGATGCCGTACTTCTTCTGGATCGCCAGGCCCAGCTCCAGGGCATCCACCGAGTCCAGGCCGAGGCCTTCGCCGAACAGCGTCTGGTCGTTGCCGATGTCCTGGGCACTGATGTCTTCGAGGCCCAGTGCGTCGATGATCAGCAGTTTGATTTCAAGCATCAGGTCCGGGTGTGTATCGCTCATCTCTGGCGAGCTCCTTAATGAAAAAATGGTGCAAGTGCTCATTGAGCTTGCGCGAAGCCTGGGGCGCCGGGCCCTGGGCTGCAAAGGTCTGTGGGTCTATATCGGCACCGACGTGAAAACTGAAGTGCACACGGCGTTGCGGGATGCGGTACCAGGGCTCGGCCTTGGTCAGTGTGCTGGGGCTGACCCGGATCACCACCGGGGTGATGATCTTCGCACCGCGCAGGGCAATGGCCGCCGCTCCCCGATGAAAGGCTGGAGCGGCACCCGGCTGGGTGCGGGTGCCCTCGGGAAAGACGATCAGGGTCTGGCCTGCCTGCAGCGCCCCGCAGGCACTGTCGAGCATGTCCATGCTGCCGTCGTTGCTGATGTACTGGGTGGCGCGCACCGGGCCGCGGGTGAAGGGGTTGTTCCACAGGCTCTGCTTCACCACGCAGTTGGCGTCGCGGACCAGGCCGATGAGGAACACCACGTCGATCAGCGAGGGGTGGTTGGCGATGATCATCTGCCCCGGTCGCCCGAGCCGCTCGGCGCCCTGGACCTCATAGGTGAGCACGCCGCTCCTGGCCATGAAGCGGATAAACAGCCAGAACAGCCGGCTGACGGTCTTGCGCGCCCGCTGGCGCTGGCGCTGGGCGTCGCCGGGCAGGCAGGCGAGCAGGGGGAAAATCACCAGGCGCAGGCACAAACCACCTATTCCGAACAGTGCAAAGCTCAGCGCCGTGGCCGTCAGGCGCCAGTAGTAGGCATTGCGGCCCTTGGCGCTCAGTGGTTGCGTTGCCAGGTCCATACACGATTCATCCAGGCATGTTGGCAAAAGGTCTGCGCGCCCAGCAGGGTACGCAGCAGATTCAGGGCGTGGGGCCATTGGGCCCTGGGCGTTTGACCGTCATGGCTGCCCAGGGACAACTGCCAGTCGTCGCCGGGGGTCAGCAGCAGGCCCAGGGTATAGGGGAACGGCACGTCGTCGATCCAGCTGGCATAGGCCTCGGGCGGTTGTTCCTCGGTGATCACCAGCAGTACATGGGGGGCGCCGTCGGCCAGCAGCGTGGCCGCCTCCAGCAGGCCATGCTCAAGGCCATCGCCGGCAGCGGCCAGGGCCGTCATTTCGCTGGTTTCGCCGCGCATGATCGACCACAGGCCGATCACTGCATTGTGTACCGAGAGGCTGAACTGGGTGGGCGACAACGGCTGCTCGGCGGCCAGGTCGCTGAGAATCTCGAAGGTGCGCGGGGTTTCGCCATGCCGGGAGATGAACACCAGCGGCAGTTGTTCCAGGCCCTCGGCCAGGGGCCAGCCGACGCTGAATGCCATGCGCGCCAGTCGGCTGAGACGGCGCCGCTGCATGGCGGGGAGAAAGGATACATCGGGGGCGGCATCGCTGTTTTCAGGCAGGGCCGGTTGACGGCTCCAGGCCTGCCAGGCGTCCACGCTTTCGAGCCCAGGGGCCCACGCACGCCATTGAGCGATGTTGAACTTGATCACTTGATTTCATCCCGCCCCTGCGGGCTTCCTTGACGCGGCATATCGCTTCGAACGGCGATTGGCCTGAGTGACGCGAATGCGTCAGTGGCGCGCATTATCCCGGTGCGACTGGCTTGTAGCAAATGCTCCTTGGTCTGTTGGTCGCAAAAGCGAAAAATCCGACGCGATGCGAGGTGTCTTTTTGCCACTATCTGAAGTCTTTCAGTCCCAGGTCGATCTCGGGGCCGACATTGCCCGGTGTTTGTGCCAGGGCTGCGGGCAAGGAAAATCTGTGTGGCAGCAAGGTAGCTAAGGGGCCGCGTGGCCTACTACACTCGGTGATCTTTGATACAGGGAGGTCTAGACATGCGGCGTGTGGTGTTCAATCAGAAAGGTGGCGTGGGCAAATCCAGTATTGCCTGCAATCTGGCGGCGGTCAGCGCCAGCGAGGGCTATCGCACCTTGCTGGTGGACCTGGATGCCCAGGCCAACTCGACCCAGTACCTCACCGGCCTGACCGGCGAGGACATTCCCATGGGCATTGCCGATTTTTTCAAGCAGACCCTGTCGTCCGGCCCCTTCGCCAAGAAAAACCAGGTGGATATCTACGAGACCCCCTTCGACAACCTGCACGTGATCACGGCCACCGCCGAGCTGGCGGACCTGCAGCCCAAGCTTGAGGCCAAGCACAAGATCAACAAGCTGCGCAAATTGCTGGATGAGCTGGCCGAGGATTACGACCGGATCTACCTCGATACCCCGCCTGCCCTGAATTTCTACGCGGTATCGGCGCTGATCGCGGCTGATCGTGTGCTGATCCCCTTCGATTGTGACAGTTTTTCTCGCCAGGCCCTGTACGGCCTGCTGGCGGAGATCGAAGAGCTGAAGGAGGACCACAACGAGGGGCTGGAGGTCGAAGGCATTGTGGTCAACCAGTTCCAGGCCCGGGCCAGCCTGCCGCAGCAGATGCTCGACGAACTGATCAGCGAGGGCCTGCCAGTGCTGCCGGTGTACCTGGGCAGCTCGGTGCGCATGCGTGAATCCCACCAGGCCAGCATGCCGCTGATCCACCTGGACCCACGACACAAGCTGACCCAGCAATTCGTCGACCTGCACAGCCTGCTGGAAAACGCCTGACCCTCAAGAGGCCATGAGCACAGGGTTTGGCCTGCGGCTCTTGGCGCTGCGTCAAATCCCCTGGCTGCGCAGCCAGCTCAACAATTGCGGTAGTGGCAAGGCACCGCTTTGCCGGGCTACTTCCCGGCCGTTCTTGAACAGGATCAGGCTGGGAATCGAACGGATGCCCAATTGCGCCGACAACTGCGGGTTGGCCTCGCTGTCCAGCTTGGCCAGGCGGCACTTGCCACTGAGCTGTGCGGCGGCTTGCTGGAAGGTCGGTGCAAAGGATTTGCACGGCCCGCACCAGTCTGCCCACACATCCACCAGCAACGGCAGGTCGCCCTTGATCTGGCTGGCGTAGTCGCCCTGTTTCAAGTCAAAGGGTTTGCTCAGCAAGACCTCGGCCTTGCAGCGCCCGCACTTGGGGTGGTCCCCCAGGCGCTCGGCGGGAATGCGGTTGAGGCCGTTGCAGTGCGGGCAGGGGATCAGCAGTGGGTCGGACATGGTCGGGCTCCGCAAACAGGGTAGAGCGCCTTAGATGGCGGCGCCCGGGGGCAATATCAAGTCGCAGCGGTTGGCTTGGAGCCGTTGCGGCTCCAGGGCTCATGCGCTGGGCGGGGCCAGTTCGACGCTGACCAGGCGGTCCATGGAGCGGCCGATGTAGAAGGTAAAGGGCCGCCCCAGCGCCATGGCCATGCCCTCGCACCTGCCCATGAAGCCGATGTGTTGCAACGGGGAAATCTCCCCGTCCTCGTGGTACTGCAGGCCCAGGGAGCCGACGCTGAAGCCGAGGCGGTCGGCCCGGCGGTCCGCTCGCGTGCCCCAGGAGGTCTTGATCGCGGACAGCTGGATGCGGTTGTCGAACAGCATCTGGTTGAGCGTGGGGTTGGCGAAAGTGATGTTGCCGAACAAGTATTGCGCCGGTTCGCGCTTGCCGTCTTTCCACTCCAGATACAGGTTGTAATCCCCTGTGCCGCTACCGGCCTTGCTGCCCATCTGGCTGAACGGCATGCCCGGCGCCTGGAGGGTGGCCTGGTATTGGCAGAACGCCTCGTTGGGCGTTCCGGTGGCCGCGAGCTTGCCGCTGATCAACTCCTCCATCGAGTAATGAAACAGCACGTCGGCGTATTTCACCGGCTCCAGCGCCAGGGAGAAGCGTCGCGGCAAGGCCATGGCCCTTTTGCGGTACTCGGGGGTGGTGTATCTCCCGGTTTGCGGGGCGATCTCCAGAACGGCTTCGAAGGTGCCGGCTGCGCGTGCCTCGACAATTTCGCTGAACAGCGCTTGCAGGCGCTGGCGCTGGGGTTCGGGCACGCTGCTGTCCAGGCTGATATGCAGGGTCTTGTCGTCCTTGCGGTCCATTTCCAGGCCGATGGCGTCGGGTTCGATGCCGATCCCGGCGGCCATCTGAGTGATGGCCTCTGCGAAGTACGGCACTATCCGGGCCTGCTGGGGGTTGCCCACTTCTTCCTGGAAATGCAGGGTGAGGTAGGTCTGCTTGCAGCCGGTCAGCAGCATCAGCAACAGGGCGGCAGTGGAGAGACGTCGGTTCAATGGAAATCCTCGTCGCATAGTGGCTGTTAGCGGTAGTCGACGCTGGTCAGGCGATCCAGGGTCCGGCCCATGTGAAAGGTGAACGGCCGGCCCAGGGTCTGCATCTTCTGGTCGCACAGCGCTTGCAGCTCGTCCTTGCGGGTGTCGAAGGCCAGGGCCGAGGTCAGGGTCTGGACGCCGATGGAGCCGATGACGATGGCGAATTCGTCAAGGGGCACCGGGGCGGGCCGGGTGATCTTCGAGCTGGATGGCCAGGCCTGGACGGTTTTGTGCTGCAGGAGCCGGTTCAGGTCCGGGTCATCGAAATGCACCTTGAGTGGCACCTTGGCAATGCTGCCGCCGCGGGTCAGCAAGGAGATCAGGCCGCGCTCGCTGTTGTCCTGCTCAAGGGCTTCGTAGGCGATCAGTTTCAAGGGCCTGGGCATGGCCAGGCGCGCGGTGATCTTGCAACTGACCGGGCCTTCGATTTCGCTCGCGTTGACGATGGCCTGCATGCTGTCTTCATAGCTGCGGTCCAGCAGCATGCCGAACTCCGGCTCGAACGCCAGGGTGGCGTCGATGTTGTCCGGCAGGTCGCTGGTGCCGGAAGGGGTGACCTTGGCATGGGCGTTGTCCAGCTCCAGGCGCAGGTTCATCGAGCTGGCATTTCGCGCGCTGACGACCTGTTCGAGGATGGCCTTGAGGCTGCCCCGTTGTTCCGGGCTCAGGGAGTAGTCCACCAGGCGCAGGTGAATGACCTTGTCGTCCTCCTTGTCCCGCTCCAGGGCGATGGCATCCGGGTCCAGGCCCTGGGCGCCGAGCGCGGTGTAAATGCTGTGTTTGTACGCCTCGTGCACCAACTGGTCGGAGTATTGCGGGCCGGCCTTGGGGTCGGAGCGCACCGACTCCTGGAAGTGCAGGGTGGCGAAGTCTTCCTTGCACCCGGCCAGCGACAGCAGGAGGGGCAACAGCAGCAGGTAGCGACGTTTCATGGCGGACTCTTGCAGGGCAGCGATGGTGGCAGGGCTCGGGGCATGGGCGAGCGGTGAAGGTGGCAGCCAGGCCGCCAGTGCGTCATTGGGCCAGGCGATGCCCGTTGAGGCCGATAACCACGGCGAACTTCTTGGCGATCACCACTTCGGCCTGGTTGTTGTCGGCCAGGAAGCTTTCCATCGGGAAGGGAAATTCCACGGGAATACCGGCGATCGACATATGTTTCACCGACTGGACCTGCAGTTCCAGCCCGTCGCTCGCGGTGCCGCCGCTAATCAGATAGACGCTGTCGCTGATCGGCTTGTAGGACATGCCGCCGCTGCCCTGGATGCGTTGCAGGCTGGCGGTCTGTTTGGCCAGCTCGTCCAGTTCGGCCTGGGTAATGCTGCGGTGCGCCTTACCGTGCAGGTGCAGGTCCTGCAGGTTCATGCGGTACTTGGCGCGGCGGCTCAGGTAGATGACAACCGACACCAGGCTGAAGACGGTCAGGGCGAGGGTGGCCAGGGTGAAGAACAGGCTCATGTGCATCCTTGCAGGTACTGGAAATCAGGGCGCGCATTATCCCTGTCCGTCAGTGGCGGGTCCATGCGCAATCCCAGGTTGAGCCAGTGCTGGACGGCAAGCGCCTGCTCAACCTGCGGCAGGTCCGCAGGTTGGCCTAGGGCTTGAAGGTATCGATGGACAGCTTCGCCCGACTCAGGACGAACAGCTGATTTCCAGGTGCTTGCCCCACTCCGGCGGGCGTTCGGCGTAGCTGTCCATGCCGGGCTGTTCCTCGAAAGGCCGGCTCAGCACCTGATGCAGGCGGCGCACTTCGCTGTAGTCCCCGGCTTCTGCGGCGTCGATGGCTTTCTGCGCCAAATAGTTGCGCAGGATGTACAGCGGGTTGACCGCGTGCATGCGCTCGCGGCGCAGGTCCTGGCCCTGGATCGGATCGCGGGCGACCCGTTCCCGGTACAGCTCGGCCCAGGCGTCGAAGCCGTTGCGGTCGACGAAGTCGTCCCGCAGCCGTGCCAGCGCCTGCTCCGGGGCGTGCTCCCCCAGCCGGCGGAAGAACAGGCTGTAGTCGACGCCGCTGTTCTGCATCAGTTGCAGCAGGCGTTCCACCAGCTGCTGGTCGTCGTCCTCGGCCTGGGTGAAGCCCAGGCGCCGGCGCATCAGGTCCAGGTAGTGGGCCTGGTACAGCGGCAGGAACAGGCCCAGGCTTTCGCGCAGCGCCTCGACACTGATGAACGGCGTCAGGGCCTGGGCCAGGGCGCTGAGGTTCCACTGGCCGATGGGTACCTGGTTGCTGAAGGAGTAGCGCCCCTGATCGTCCGAGTGGTTGCAGATGAAGTGGGCGTCGAAATCGTCGAGGAAGGCGAAGGGGCCGAAGTCGAAGGTGATGCCCAGGATCGACATGTTGTCGGTGTTCATCACCCCGTGGCAGAAACCGTAGGCCTGCCATTTGGCAATCAGCTCGGCATTGCGCTCGACGATCTCGCGGAACATCGCCAGGTAGGGTTCAGGCAGCTCTTGGCACTCGGGGAAATGCAGGGCCAGCACATGCTCCCCCAACTGCTTCTGCTGCTCGGGTTTCTTGGTGTAGTAGAAATACTCGAAATGGCCGAAGCGGATATGGCTCGGCGCCAGGCGCAGGACCATGGCCCCGCGCTCCTGCTTCTCGCGCCAGACCGGAGTGTCCGAGCCGATCACGCACAGTGCGCGGCTGCTGGGAATGCCCAGGGCATGCAGGGCCTCGGAGGCAAGGAATTCGCGGATCGACGAGCGCAGCACCGCGCGGCCATCGCCCATGCGCGAATAGGGCGTCTGGCCGGCGCCCTTCAGGTGCAGGTCCCAGTGTTCTCCCGCCTGGTTGTAGACCTCGCCCAGCAGCAGCCCACGGCCGTCCCCCAATTGCGGGTTGTAGGAGCCGAACTGATGCCCGGAATAGACCATCGCCCGGGGCTCGGCCTCGGCCCACAGCTTGTGCCCGCCGAACAGTTCGGCGAACACCGGGGTTTCGGCCACGGCCGGGTCCAGGTCCAGCAGCGCCATGGCGCCAGGGCTGGCGGCCACCAGCCGCGGGTTGTCGAGGGGTTCGGGCAGTACGTGGGTCGAGAAGGCGTCGCCCAGGCGGGCGAAGCGGTTGTCGAAGATCAGTTCGTCGAGGGCTTTCAACGGCCATCTCCCAGCAGAATGTCCGAGTATTCTGCTGGGGAAAGAGGCCTTAGTCGAGTTTGCTGGCCGGCGGTTCCTGCAGCGGCTTGCCCTCGGCCACCGGGACTATGGTCTTGGCCTCGGGTTCGATGGGCACCATCTTGTATTCCTGGCCGTGGAGGTTCTTCAGGTAGACCTCCATCTGCCGGAACGAGATGTTGATGTGCTGTTTCTTGAACTCGCGGTTGATGAAGCGGTTGACCTCGTCGACCACCGGGTTGCGGTCCCCCAGCTCGCGCACGTGCATGCGCAGCTCATGGTCCAGGGTGCTTTCACCGAAGTTCAGGAAGTACACATGGGGTTCCGGCTCCTTGAGTACCCGCGGGTTCTCCCGGGCAGCCTTGAGCAGCAGTTCCTTGACCAGGTCCAGGTCCGAACCGTAGTCGACACCGAGCTTGAGGGTCACCCGGGTGATGGTGTCGGTCAGCGACCAGTTGATCAACTGCCCGGTGATGAAGGTCTGGTTGGGGACGATGATGTCCTTGCGGTCGAAGTCGGTGATGGTGGTGGCGCGGATGCGGATCTTGCTCACGGTGCCCGACAGGTTGCCGATGGTGATGGTGTCGCCGATCCGTACCGGGCGCTCGAACAGGATGATGATGCCGGAGATGAAGTTGGCGAAGATCGCCTGCATGCCGAAGCCCAGGCCCACGGACAAGGCGGCCACCAGCCATTGCAGCTTGTCCCAGCTGACCCCCAGGGTCGACAGGGTGGCGACGAAACCTATCCCGGCGATGGCGTAGGACAGCAGGGTGGTGGTGGCATAGGCGCTGCCCTGGGCCAGGTCCAGCTTGGACAGCACCAGTACCTCCAGCAGGCCAGGCAGGTTGCGCGCGAGGGCGAAGGTGATGCCGACGATGATCAGCGCGCCGATGACGTCGCCGATGCTGATGGGCACCATGCTCATGTTGGCGCCGGTGCCGCTGGTGTATTCGTAGAGGGTGACATTGTCCAGGTAGGAGAACACCGTGATCAGGTCCGCCCATACCCAGTACAGCGCCGCCATGAAGCCGCCCAGCAGGGCCAGGCGGATCAGGCGCAGGGATTGCTCGTTGACCTTCTCGATATCCAGGGTCGGCTCTTCCACCACCGCCTCGCCGCTTTCCCCGGCTTCCTTGGCGGCCTGGCGCTTGCTCAGCGCGCGCTGGTAGGCCAGGCGCCGGGCCGCCACGCTCAGGCCGCGGACGAAGGTGGCCTCGATCACCAGCCAGAACATCAGCAGGTACAGGGTGTTGATCAGCCGGTCGCTGAGTTTCAGGGCGGTGTAGTAGTAGCCGAAGCACACGGCGATGAACAGGGCGATCGGCAGCAGGGTGAAGAGCACGCCCACGGCCTTGCGGAACAGCGAGGTGTTCTGGTGGGTCGGGCTGCTCAGCAGCAGGCGGCTCAGCAGCCAGGCCATCAGTGCATAGCAGGTCAGCACCACGGCGATGCCCAGCACGTCCTCGGCCAGGGCCGCGGGTTGGTGCTCGGCCACCGCCACCACGGCCACCAGTGCCAGGACCACCAGCCCCAGGCGGCGGACCCAGCCCTGG
The DNA here is from genome assembly GCF_058799535.1 of Pseudomonas sp. GW822-FHT06D10. Lineage (NCBI taxonomy): Bacteria > Pseudomonadati > Pseudomonadota > Gammaproteobacteria > Pseudomonadales > Pseudomonadaceae > Pseudomonas > Pseudomonas sp. GW822-FHT06D10. The sequence goes on from NZ_JBXALN010000005.1 coordinate 438,840, forward strand.
AGGAATTCCACCTGGGGTTTTTCCCAGCGGAAATGCAGTTCCGCCACGCCGCCGGGGGCGAGGATCCGATAGGCGGTATAGAACACCAGCCAGGCCTGGGCGATCTGCAGCAGCGCGGCGCCGAGGTTGGCGTTCTGCCCACGGGCGTCGATCTGCAGGGCGTAGCCGCACAGGGCCAGGACCAGGGTCACCGGCATCGCCAGGAGGATGTTCACCAGGATCGCCAGCGGTGTGTGCCACTGGCTGTCGCGTTTGAAATGACCGATGTCCTTGTGCACCTTGTTCAGGCGCGCATACAGGGCCTTGCGCCGCCACAGCAGGGCGCCGAACAGCAGCGCCAGGGGCAGGAACAGCAGTGGCCGCTGGGCCAGGCCGTCAGTCAGTTCGCTGAGGCTGGAGGCCCAGGGCAGGGTAGTGACCTGGCGCTCCAGGCGCACGGGGACGCTTTGCAGCCACTCGGCGTCCAGCGGCTTGTTGCTGGGGATCCAGAACATCTGCTCGTCGAGGGTCGCTCGCAGGCTCTGGGAAGTGCTGAGCAGTTGCTTCTGGTTCAACTGCAGGGTGATGGATTCATTGAGCAGCGCGCTCAGCTCGCGGTTCAGGCGCTCCAGCAGGTCGGCGCGGGTGATGGCGAGATCGATCAGGGTCCGGCGCAGTTGTGGCGTGACCTGTTCCGGGGGTTGGTTCTTGAGCAGGTTGTCGACGTAGGTGCTGGGGCTGCCCAGCAGCTCGCGCTGTTGATTGACTTCGAACTGATAGAGGCGGATGTCGGCGATTTCGTCCGCCAGGTCGCGGTCCAGTTTCAGGCGCGGCAGGGCCTGCTTCTGTTTATAGAGGATCTTCGACAGCAGCAGGCTGCCCTTGAGCACGTTGATCTGCTCGTCCAGGGCCGCATCGCTCTGGGTCACGCTGTCCAGCTGCTGCTTGGTCAGCAGGTTCTGCTGGGTCAGTTCGTTGAGGCGGTCGGTGCTTTTGAGCAGGTAGTCGGAGAGCCTGAGGTTGCTGGCGCTCTCGGTGGCCAGCAGGCTGCTGCTCCCGGCCTTCTGCGCCTCGATGGACTGCTGGGTCACGGTTTCCTGGGACTGGGCCAGGCGCTTCTGGTTGATCAGGGTCTGCAGGTCCTGGATTTCCTGCTCCAGGCGCGCGGTCTTTTCCATCAGCAGGTCATGCTGGCTACTGCCCAGATCCTGCAATTGGCTGTTGCCGGCCAGTTCCTGGCGGCGCAGGGGGATCAGCGCGTTGATCGCTGCCAGCTCGGCGTTGAGCAGGTTGCGCTGGTCGGCGCTGAGCAGCTTGCCGCCGTCCTTGCCGGATTTGAGTGCGGCGTTGATCTGCAGGATGCGCGTCTGGCTGCTGCTGATCTCCGCCTGGGCGCGCTCGGGGCGGGTCTGGGCGGTAATGTCCAGGGTATTGGCGTCGGCCAGGGCCTTTTGCAGGTCGCCCTGCAGGCTGGTGCGCTCGGTCAGCAGCTGTTCGAGCTGCGATACCGGCAATGAGCCGTAGCGCTGGATCACCGGGACCACTTTGCTGGCTTTCAGGCGGGCCAGTTCGCGCTGGTTTTCCGATGTCTGGCGCGGGGCATTGCTCAATTGCTGCTTGAGATCGCTCAGGCGCTGCTCATAGTTCTGCTTGTTGGCCAGCTGGTTCAGGGTGTTCTGCAGCAGGGTCTGCAGGGCCTTCTGGTCGGCCTCCGGCAGTTTGCGCTCGGCGATCTTGTCCAGGCTCTGCTGGACCGCCTCGGCGCTGGGCGGGTCACCGCCCTGTACCGCGCCGACAGAGAGGCTCAGGCCCAGCAGGGCAACAGCGAAAAATTTACGCAGGATAGGCATAGAGGTCGGTCAAGCAAGTAGGAATAGGGGGCGCCATGCCGGGGGCTGACGCGTTCCGCAGTTTAGAGGAAGAGTCCGGGGCCGGGGCGACTTCCTTCGGGGAATCTGACGCCGACCTTGCCGATCTTGTTCCCGTCCATCACGGCCACGGTCCAGATGGTGTTGTTCCATTCCACCTGGTCGCCGACCACCGGTGCACCACCGACCTTCTGGGCGATGAAGGCGCCCAGCGGCATGTCTGCGTCCTGGCCGTCGAGCTTGAGCCCGTAGAGCGCCGAGACCGCGCCCAGCTGGGCATCGCCCTCGAGCACGAAGTCACCGAAGAAGCGCAGGTCCAGGCCGCGTTCCGGAGCCTGGCTGAAGAGTTTGCCCAAGGCCGGGAGGTTGTGTTCATGGCCGATCACGCACAGCAGATCGTCGGCTTCGAGCACCGTACTACCCGACGGATGGAGCAGTTGCTGGCCACGAAACAGTGCGGCGATGCGCGTGCCCTCGGGCATTTTCAGCTCCCGCAGGGCGGCGCCGATGCACCATTTCTCCGCCCCCAGGCGGTAGACGAACAGCTCCCACTCGCTGGTGACGTGGACTTCCAGGGCCGCCCGGGAGATCGGTGCCGGCTCCGGTGGAACCGTCACCTTCAGCCACTTGGCCACCCACGGCAGGCTGGTGCCCTGCACCAGCAGCGAGATCAGGACGATGAAGAACGCCAGGTTGAAGTACAGCTGGGCATTGGGCAGCCCGGCCATCAGCGGGAACACCGCGAGAATGATCGGTACCGCACCGCGCAGCCCGACCCAGGAAATGAAGGCCTTTTCCCGGCCATGGAAGGCCTTGAACGGCGCCAGGCCCACCAGCACCGACAGCGGTCGGGCGAACAGGATCATCCACAGTGCCAGGCCCAGGGCCGGCAGGGCGATGGGCAGCAGGTCGTGGGGGGTGACCAGCAGCCCCAGCACCAGGAACATGCCGATCTGTGCCAGCCAGGCCATGCCGTCGAGCATGTGCAGGATGCCGTGGCGGCTGCGTACCGGGCGGTTGCCGATCACCAGGCCGCACAGGTACACGGCGAGGAAGCCGCTGCCGTGCAGGGCGTTGGTCAGGGCGAACACCACCAGGCCGCCGGCCACCACCAGGATCGGGTACAGACCGGTGGCCAGGTGGATGCGGTTGACCAGTTGCAACATCAGCCAACCACCGCCCAGGCCGATCACCGCGCCGATGCCGAACTCGCGGATCAGGTCCGTCAGCAGGCTCCAGTGCAGGCCGGTGTGGCCGCTGGCGAGCATGTCGATCAGGGTCACGGTGAGGAACACCGCCATCGGGTCGTTGCTGCCGGATTCGATCTCCAGGCTGGCGGTGACCCGCTCGTTGAGGCCCTTGCCCCCCAGCAGCGAGAACACCGCGGCGGCGTCGGTGGAGCCGACGATGGCGCCGATCAGCAGGCCCTGGATCAGGTTGAGGTCGAACAGCCAGGCGGCTGCCATGCCGGTCAGGCCAGTGGTGATCAGCACCCCCACCGTGGCCAGGGACAGCGCCGGCCACAGGGCCACGCGGAAACTCGCGACCCGGGTACGCAGGCCGCCGTCCAGCAGGATCACGGCCAGGGCCAGGTTGCCCACCAGGTAGGCGGTCGGGTAGTTGTCGAAGATGATGCCGCCGCCGTCCACCCCGGCGGTCATGCCCACGGCCAGGATGATCACCAGGATCGGGATGCCCAGGCGCGATGAAAGTGAACTCACCAGAATGCTCGCACCTACCAGCAACGCGCCGATCAAGAACAGGCTGTTGATGGTCGTCGCATTCAAAGGCAGTACTCCAGGGCGAAAAAGGCGGGCGCAGGCTGACCATGCAGTCTGCGTGCCAGCGATTCTAACCTGTTGAAATACGCCACTGTCAAAAAGCTTTTGGCGACAGTGGCGGATTCCCCAGGTGCGAATTCCGGCGCCGTTTTACCGGCGCCATCCAGGGCTGGCGGGGTGTTTCAGAGGCGGAAGCGGGCAACCATGCCGTTGAGGTCCACGGCCAGGCGCGACAGCTCGTTGCTGGCTGCACTGGTCTGGTTGGCACCGGTGGAGGACTGCACCGACAAGTCGCGGATGTTCACCAGGTTGCGGTCCACTTCCCGGGCCACCTGGGCCTGTTCTTCAGCGGCGCTGGCGATCACCAGGTTGCGTTCGTTGATCTCGATGATGGCGCTGTTGATGGTGTCCAGGGACAGGCCGGCACCCCGGGCGATATTCAGGGTCGATTCGGCGCGTTCGGTGCTGTTGCGCATGGAATCCACGGCGTGCTCGGTGCCGCTCTGGATGCTGCCGATCATGCGTTCGATTTCGCTGGTGGACTGCTGGGTGCGGTGGGCCAGGGCGCGGACTTCGTCGGCGACCACGGCAAAACCGCGACCGGCCTCACCGGCACGGGCGGCCTCGATGGCGGCATTGAGGGCCAGCAGGTTGGTCTGGTCGGCCAGGCCGCGAATCACGTCCAGTACCTTGCCGATGTCCCGGGACTCGTTGGCCAGGTCGCCGATCAGGCTGGCGGTGCCCTGCACATCGGAACTCATGCGCTCGATGGCCGATACGGTTTCCTGCACCAGGTCGCGGCCGTCGCCGGCGGAGGCGGTGGCATTCTTCGAGGCTTCGGAGGTGCTCACCGCATTGCGCGCCACTTCTTCCACGGCGCTGGTCATTTCATTGACCGCGGTGGCGGCCTGTTCGATCTCGTTGTTCTGCTGGGTCAGGCCGCGGGCGCTTTCCTCGGTGACGCTGTTGAGCTCTTCAGCCGCCGAAGCCAACTGGGTGGCGGAACCGGAGATGCGCTGCAGGGTGTCGCGCAGTTTTTCCTGCATCTTGGCCATGGCCTGCAACAGGCGCCCGGCCTCGTCACTGCCATCGACCTTGATCGGCCGGGTCAGGTTGCCCTCGGCGATTTCCTCGGCGGCGCCCAGGGCGTTGGCGATGGGCTGGGTGATGCTGCGGGTCAGCAGCCAGGCGAAGAGGAAGGTCAGGCCAGTAGCCAGCACCAGCAGCGCCACCACCAGGTTGAAGGCCGAGGAGTACTGCTCGGCGGCTTGCTGGTTGGTGTCCACGGTCTGCTGGGTGTTGATCTCCAGCAAGCGGTTGAGCACGGTGTTCATGGCTTCGGAGTTGTTCAGCAGTTCGGTGTTGAGCAAGTTGCGCAGCTCATCCACCTGATTGTTGCGCGACAGGCTCTTCATCCGCTCTTCGATCTGCCGGTACTGGCCCAGCAGTTGGAGGTACTGCTCGTAGGCGGATTTTTCTTCCGGGCTGGTGATGAATTTTTCGTAGATGACCTGGGCGGCGCGGATCTGCTGGTTGCGCATTTCCAGCAGTTCGATGGTCTTTTGCTGCACGTCCGGCTCACGGTTCACCAGCAAGCGGTAGGACAGCACCCGCAGGCGCAGGGTTAGCTGGGTGAATTCGTCGAGGCTCTTGATGCTTGGCACGCTGCTCGACGTGATGTCTTCGGCGGCGCCGCGGATCTTGCTCATCTGGTTCAAGGCGAACACCCCGAGGATCAGCATCAAGCCGCCGATCATGGCGAAGCCGAGGAAGGCCCGCGGAGCGATATTCATATTACGAAGGGACATGGTAGGTACCAAAAAGGGCGCATCCGTGCGGGGCTTGAGACTGACTCTACCGTGACTTATCGGTCGTACGACTAAAGTCTTGAGTCTCGCCGTGGATTAAGCCTGTCCGGTACCTGTCTGCTGGGGTGCCTTGAACGCCACCCTCACCAGCCCCCACCGCTCAACGGCGGGAGCTGGAGCAGGGCGCAAGGGCTTCAGAGCTTGAATCGGGTGACCAGGTTGCTCAGGTCGACCGCCAGGCGTGACAGCTCGTTGCTGGCGGCCTGGGTCTGGTTGGCGCCGGTGGTGGACTGTACCGACAGGTCGCGGATGTTCACCAGGTTGCGGTCCACTTCACGGGCCACCTGGGCCTGTTCTTCAGCGGCGCTGGCAATCACCAGGTTGCGTTCGTTGATTTCGCTGATGGCGCTGTTGATGGTGTCCAGGGACTGGCCGGCCCCCCGGGCGATGCTCAGGGTCGATTCGGCGCGTTCGGTGCTGTTGCGCATGGAGTCCACGGCGTGCTCGGTGCCGCTCTGGATGCTGCCGATCATGCGTTCGATTTCGCTGGTGGACTGCTGGGTGCGGTGGGCCAGGGCGCGGACTTCGTCGGCGACCACGGCAAAACCGCGACCGGCCTCACCGGCCCGGGCAGCCTCGATGGCGGCATTGAGGGCCAGCAGGTTGGTCTGGTCGGCCAGGCCGCGAATCACGTCCAGCACCTTGCCGATGTCCCGGGACTCGTTGGCCAGGTCGCCGATCAGGCTGGCGGTGCCTTGCACGTCGGAGCTCATGCGCTCGATGGCCGACACGGTTTCGCGCACCAGGTCGCGGCCGTCGCCGGCGGAAGTGGTGGCGCTCTTCGAGGCTTCGGAGGTGCTCACCGCATTGCGCGCCACTTCTTCCACGGCGCTGGTCATTTCATTAACCGCGGTGGCGGCCTGTTCGATCTCGTTGTTCTGCTGGGTCAGGCCGCGGGCGCCTTCCTCGGTGACGCTGTTGAGCTCTTCGGCCGCCGACGCCAACTGATGGGCGGAGCCGGAAATACTCTGCAGGGTGTCGCGCAGCTTTTCCTGCATCGTGACCATGGCTTGCAGCAGGCGCCCGGCTTCGTCGCTGCCATCGACCGTGATGGGGCGGGTCAGGTTGCCTTCGGCGATCTCTTCGGCGGCCCTCAGGGCATTGGCGATGGGCTGGGTGATGCTGCGGATCAGGCGCCAGGCGAACAGCAGGGTCAGGGCGCTGGCCAGCACCAGCAGCCCCACCACCAGATTGAAGGCTCTGCGGTACTGAGCGGCAGCATCATCGTCGGCGACGGTGGCGTAATGGCTGTTGATCTCCACCAGTTGGTTGAGGACCGCGTTGATCTTTTCGGCGCTGTCCATCAGGTCGGTATTGAGCAGTTGTTGCATGGCCTCAAGCTGGTTGTTGTGCGACAGCTCGATCAGTTGGCTCTCCAACTGCCGGTGGTGGCTCAGCAGCGTGCCGTATTGCTCGTAGGCAAGGCGCTCCTCGGGGCTGCTGATGAGCTTCAGGTACTGGGCCCGGGCTTCTTCGATCTTCTGGTTGCGCTGGTCGATGGCATCCAAGGTCTGCTGCTGGGCCTGGGGTTCGCGGTTGAGCAGCAGTCGGTAGGCCTGGACCCGTTGGCGCAGGCTGAGCTGGGTGAACTCATCGACGCTCTTGATGCTCGGGATGGTGTCCTGGCTCATGCGCTCGGTGGCTGAGCGGATCTTGCCCATCTGATTCAGGGCGAACACCCCGAGAAACAGCATCAGGCAGCCGATCAGGGCAAATCCGAGGAAGGCCCTCGGGGCAATATTCAGGGAGCGCAGGGACATGGACATTACCTCGGGTGAGCGCTTTATTGCGCTGGCAGGATCAGGGACGTACCTGTCTATCGCGTTGAACAATGGCTTCTTGAACCGGCGGATGCAGTTTCAGAAATTTCTTATGCGTAACTGGGAAAGTTCATAAAAGTCCGAGACTCCGACGAGGCGTCAGGAACCGGAGCGCAGAATGACAGTCTCTAACAGCTCTCGCGGAAGGGTCATCGCCAGTAAAATCAAGGCTTTGCGCCTGGATAACCCTGGCATCCAGGGTGACTTTTCTTTATCGTACGCGCCCTTTGCAAAAAGCCCGGAAGATCAAAATGTTGGAAGCATCCCTCAGCCAATTGGAACAGCTGGTCAGCGACCTGGTGGTACAGAACCAGGAACTGCTCGGTACGAACGCAGCCCTCAAGGAACAACTGGACCAGGCCAAGGATGAAAACGAAAGCCTGCAACTGAGCCTGATGGAGCAGGAAGAAAAGCAAGGCGCCACCGCTGCCCGCATCCAGGCGCTGGTTGAGCGTGTCAGCGCGAGCCCGGCCAATCCATGAGACATCACATCGATGGAGTGAAGGTCGTTTCGATCCTGGGGGAGGATTACTCGATCAAGGCGCCGGCCGGGGAAGAACAGACCCTGATGGACGCTGCGCTGATGCTCAAGGCGGCCCTGGCCGACACCAAGAAGAAGTACCCGACGCTGATCGGCGAGCGCCTGCTGGTGCTGGCGGCGATGAACCTGTGCTCGCAGCAGATCGAGATGCAGAAGCGCCACGCCCAGGAACTGGAGCGCTATCAGGAGCAAGTGAGCGCCACCGTCGAGGTCATCGCCAAGACCATTCAACAGAACTGACGGAACTGCACACAGCCGCAGGGTTATAGGTTGGACAAACATAACTAATGTTTGTATACAACCTTCCGCGGCTGGCGCGACATTTCAGCCTCTTATACCAATAAGAAAGAGGTGTTCCATGCAATTCTGGCGACGCAGTATTCAATGGCAACTGGTCCTCAGCATGGGCTCGGCCCTGCTGGTCAGCCTGCTGGTGGTGGTGGCGGTCTACACCGTGGTGATCAACCACCTGACCCAGAACTACCTGGTGGACAAGGCGCTGCCTTCGAGCATCGAAGCCATGCGCAACGATATCGAACGCATCCTCGCCCAGCCGCTGACGGTCGCCCGGGACATTGCCAGCAACGGCATGCTGCGCGATTGGCTGGCAGGCGGCGAGGATCCGGCCCAGGCCCAGGTGTTCGTCGACTACCTGGAAGGCATCCGCGCCGAAAACCAGGCCTTCACCACCTTGATGGTGGGCACCGCGACCAACCACTACTACAACGAGAAGGGGCTGGATCGCACCCTCAGCCGTTCCAATCCGAAGGACGCCTGGTTCTACAGCTTCATCGATAGCGACAAGCCGCGGCTGCTCAACATCGACACCGATGTGGCCACCGGCGAGTTGGCGATGTTCATCGACATGCGGGTCAAGAAGGACGGCAAGCTGGTGGGGGTGGCCGGGCTCGGGCTGAAGATGCAGGCGCTGTCGCAACTGATCCATGACTTCAGTTTCGGCGAGCACGGCAAGGTCTATCTGGTGCGCGCCGACGGCTTGATCCAGGTTCACCCTGAGGCGCAGTTCAGTGGCAAGCGGCACCTGTCCGAGCAGATCGGCGAATCGGCCGCCCAGGCGGTCATGGGGCACGAGGGGCTGGCCAGCAGCCGGTTCGTGCGCGACGGCGAAGACTTTGTGGCCCTGAGCCTGCCACTGCGGGGCATGGGGTGGTCGCTGGTGGCCGAGGTGCCCGAAGCGCAGATCTACGCCGATGCCCGGCAAACCTTGTGGCTGACCACCGGTATCGGCCTGGCTATCGCCCTGGTCTGCCTGTTGCTGGTGATCTGGCTGGCTCGCGGCCTGGTGCGGCCGGTGCGCCAGGTGACCGCCGGGCTGGTAGCCATCGGCAGCGGTGGTGGCGACCTGACCCTGCGCCTGGATGCCAGCCGGGCCGACGAGCTGGGGGACCTGGCCCGGGGTTTCAATCGTTTTCTCGACAGCCAGCACGGCATGATCGGCGAAGTGCTGGCCACCACCGAGCGTCTGCGCTCATCCGTGGGGCAGGTGGCGGCGGTGGTGGAGAACACTGCCGAGCGCTCGGGGCGGCAGCAGGAAATGACCGACATGGTGGCCACGGCCGTGCACCAGATGGGGCTGACCGTCCAGGACATCGCACGCAACGCCGGGCAGGCGGCCGATGCGTCCCAGGCGGCCCGGGATGAGGCCCAGCTGGCCCAGGGGGTAGTGGACGGCTCGATCCGGCACATCGAAAGCATGTCCGGGGAAATTGCCCTGGCCGCCAGCGCTGTCAGTGAGCTGGCGCATCAGGTGGCCTCCATCGATCAGGTACTGGCGGTGATCCGCGGGGTCTCCGAGCAGACCAACCTGCTGGCCCTCAATGCGGCTATCGAGGCAGCCCGTGCCGGGGAAATGGGCCGTGGCTTTGCCGTGGTGGCGGACGAAGTGCGGACCCTGGCCCAGCGCACCCAGGCTTCCACCGACGAGATCCAGCAGATGATCCAGAGCCTCAAGCAGGGCGCGGAGAATGCCGTGGCCTCCATGCATGCCGGGCAGTCGGCCACCGGTACCGGGGTGCAGTCCAGCCAGCAGACCGGGGCTTCGCTGACAGCGATCACCGGGCAGGTTGAGCACATCAGCGACATGAACCAGCAAGTGGCCACCGCCACCGAGGAGCAATCGGCGGTGACCGAAGAAATCAACCGCAATGTCCAGGGCATCTCCGATCTGGCCCGGGCCACCGCGGCCGAAGTCCAGGCCTGCCGTGAAGACTGCCGGACCCTGCAGCGCCTCTCCGAGGACCTGGCCCGACAGGTGGGCGGCTTCAAGCTGCACTGACCGCCCGCCGCGGTGTGTCAGGCCGGGCGCCTTCGCCGGCAAGCCGGCTCCTACGGGGAGCAACGGTGCCTGGTGTAGGAGCTGGCTTGCCAGCGAACCATGCGCCGCGGTGTGTCAGGCCGGGCGCTTTCGTCGGCAGCCGGCTCCTGGGTGGCCTCAGAACCAGGCGTCCTGCATGCTCAGGCAGGTATCGTCCCGCGCTTCCAGCAGTGCCAGCTCGTGCTGGCAGCCTGGCACTTCCCAGGTCAGGAAGTAGCGCGCGGCCTGCAACTTGCCCAGGTAGAAATCCCGATCCGCCGCCACTGCCTGCGCCAGTCCTTCCTCGGCCCGGATGGCCTGTTCCAGCCAGCGCCAGCCGATCACCGCATGGCCGAAGGCTTTCAGATACAGCGCCGAGTTGGCCAGGGTGCTGGTGACCTTGCCGCTGGCCAGGTCACCCAGCAACCCCAGCGTCACGTTTTGCAGGCGCGTTACCAGTTGTTCCAGGGGCAGGCGCAGGGCGTCCAGTGATTGATGGGCGCGGGCCCGCTCGCCGGTCTCGGCAATCAGCCGTACCAGGCGCTTGAGCCCGGCGCCGCCGTTCTGCGCCAGCTTGCGCCCCAGCAGGTCCAGGGACTGGATGCCGTGGGTGCCTTCGTGAATCGGGTTCAGGCGGTTGTCGCGGTAGTACTGCTCCACCGGGTACTCCCGGGTATAGCCGTGGCCGCCGAGAATCTGGATCGCCAGTTCGTTGGCCTTCAGGCAGAACTCTGAAGGCCAGGACTTGACGATCGGGGTCAGCAGGTCCAGCAGTTCGTGGGCCTGCTGGCGCTCGGCCGCATCGGCCAGGGTGGTGGTGTCGTCGAACAGCCGCGCCGCGTACAGCCCCAGGTCGAAGGCGCCTTCGACGTAGGCCTTCTGGGTCAGCAGCATGCGCCGCACATCGGCGTGCTGGATGATCGCCACCGGCGCGGTGCTCGGGTCCTTGCTGTCCGGCAGGCGACCTTGCGGGCGTTCGCGGGCGTATTCCAGGGAGTACAGGTAGCCGGCGTAGCCGAGCATCACCGCACCCATGCCGACGCCGATCCGTGCCTCGTTCATCATCTGGAACATGTAGCTCAGGCCGTGATGGGGCTTGCCCACCAGATACCCCACGCACTGGCCGTTATCGCCGAAGTTCAGCGCGGTGGAGGTGGTGCCGCGCCAGCCCATCTTGTGGAACAGCCCGGCCAGCAGCACATCATTGCGCGGCCCCAGGCTGCCGTCGTCGTTGACCAGGAACTTGGGCACGATAAACAGCGAAATGCCCTTCACTCCGGGCGGCGCGTCCGGCAGCTTGGCCAGGACCATGTGCACGATGTTTTCCGACAGCGGGTGGTCGCCGCCGGAAATGAAGATCTTGTTGCCCTTGAGCCGGTAGCTGCCGTCGGCGGCCGGTTCGGCACGGGTGCGGATATCCGATAGCGACGAGCCGGCATGGGGCTCGGTCAGGGCCATGGTGCCGAAGAAGCGACCGTCGATCATCGGCTGCAGGAAGCGTTGTTTCTGTTCTTCGGTGCCGAAGCTCTCGATCAGGTTGGCGGCGCCCATGGTCAGGAACGGGTAGGAGGTCGAGGCCGCGTTGGCCGCCTGGAAGTGGGCGAAGCAGGCCTGGGACAGCAGGGTTGGCAGTTGCATGCCGCCGGCCTCGAAACTGCGGGCGGCATTCAGGAAGCCGGCTTCGAGGAACGCATCCACCGCCGGTTTCACTTCGGGGATCAGCACCGCCTGGCCGTCTTCGTAGCGTGGCTCGTGCTCATCGCCCTTGCGGTTGTGCGGGGCGAAGAACTTCTCGGCGATGCTGCGGGCGGTGCCTAGGGCGGCGTCGAAGGTTTCCCGGTTGTGCTCGGCAAACCGCTCGCGCTGGGTCAGGCCCTCGGCGTCGAGTACCTCATACAGTTCGAAGGCCAGATTGCGGGAACTGAGCAGCGTCTCGGACATGGCGGCATACCTGTGGGATTGGGGATGGGCCGAGTCTAGGCGCGTGAATGAAGGCTGGATAGCAAGATTGATGTGGGTGATAAAGATGCCAAACAGGCACAGCCCCTGTCGCCGCTGCGAAGGCTGCGATAAGTCCCGCAGGAACTTCGGCGGCAATGAAATCGCTACGGCCGTTCCGGCCGGTCGCAGCCTGCGGCAGCGGCTACAGGAAATGGCGTCGGGCAAAAAAAAGAGCGCCGCTGAGGGCGCTCTTTTCCAGGGTGCTGACTATCGGCTTCAGCCGATGGTCATCAGGCTGGCGTTGCCGCCGGCCGCAGCGGTGTTGACGCTCAAGGCGCGCTCGATCACCAGGCGCTCCAGGGCAATCGCGGTCTCGCCCTGGGACAGGCCCTGGACGCCGACGATGGCACCGGCACGCTGGGCCACCTGCTGGCAGACGCTGCGCAGCTGGTCGGAATCGCCGTGGTGCAGGACGGCGTCGAATACCACTTCGTCCTTGCTCCAGTCGGCCACGCGCTGGATGCGTGCCTGGACTTCCTTCGGCAAGCGGGCGAACAGCGCCTTGCTGATCTCGCTTTCCGGCCACACCGCCGAGCCACCGACGGCCAGCACGGCTGCCAGTTGGGTCAGCAGGTCACCCTCGACTTCCGCCAGGCACAGGACGTGCTCGCGGGGCAGGATGGCGTAGCTGTTGCGCTCGCCGGTAGGGCCGGTCAACTGCCGGGTGATGCCGCTCTGGGACTGGCCGGCGAACTGTTTGCACAGGATCGCCAGTTCCGCCAGCTTGCTGCTCTCGGCCCAGGCTTGCAGGGCGTTCAACGGCTTGCTGAGGACTTCGCGCAGGCGCAGGTCCGGGGCGTTCTCGGCGTCGCCACGGGCAAAGGACTGCTCGATGGCATCCACCGGGCGGGTCGACAGCAGGCGGTACAGGTACAGCGGGCCGCCGGCTTTCGGGCCGGTGCCCGACAGGCCTTCGCCGCCGAACGGTTGCACGCCGACCACGGCACCGACGATGTTGCGGTTGACGTAGACGTTACCGGCGTGGACGTTGTCCACCACCTTGGCGATGGTCTCGTCGATCCGGGTGTGCACGCCCAGGGTCAGGCCGTAGCCGGAAGCGTTGATCTGGGCGATCAGTTGGTCGATTTCCTTGCGCTTGTAGCGCACCACGTGCAGCACCGGACCGAAGATCTCGCGCTGCAGTTCGTCGAAGCTTTCCAGCTCGATCAGGGTCGGCATGACAAAGGTGCCGCGCTTGCATTCTTCGCCGTCGGCGATGGCCATCTGGTACACGTTGCGACCTTTGTCGCGCATGGCCTGGATGTGCTTCTCGATGCCGGCCTTGGCTTCGGCGTCGATCACCGGGCCGATGTCCACCGACAGGCGCTCAGGGTTGCCCAGGCGGTTTTCGGCCATGGCGCCCTTGAGCATTTCGATCACACGCTCGGCGGAATCTTCCTGCAGGCACAGCACGCGCAGGGCCGAGCAACGCTGGCCGGCACTGTCGAAGGCCGAGGACACCACGTCGATGACCACCTGTTCGGTCAGGGCCGAGGAGTCGACGATCATCGCGTTCTGGCCGCCGGTTTCGGCGATCAGCGGGATCGGCCGGCCCTGGTTGTCCAGGCGCCCGGCGATGTTGCGTTGCAGCAGACGCGCAACTTCAGTGGAGCCGGTGAACATCACGCCCTTGACGCGCTCGTCACCCACCAGGCGGGCACCGACGCTTTCGCCCTGGCCCGGCAGCAGTTGCAGCACGCCTTCGGGAATCCCGGCTTCGAGCAGCAGGCGCACGGCCTGGGCGGCTACCAGCGGAGTCTGTTCGGCCGGTTTGGCCAGGACCGGGTTGCCGGCAGCCAAGGCTGCGGCGACCTGGCCACTGAAGATTGCCAGCGGGAAGTTCCACGGGCTGATGCACACCACCGGGCCCAGTGGGCGGTGGGCGTCGTTGCTGAAGTCGTTGCGGGCCTGCACCGCGTAGTAGCGCAGGAAGTCCACGGCTTCACGCACTTCGGCGATGGCGTTGGCGAAGGTCTTGCCGGCTTCCCGGGCCAGCAGGCCCATCAGCGGCTGGATCTCGCCTTCCATCAGGTCGGCGGCGCGTTCCAGGATCGCAGCGCGTTCGGCCGGCGGCGTGGCCTGCCAGATCGGTGCGGCGTTGAGGGCGCACTGGATGGCGTTGTCGACGTCTTCGACCGTGGCTTCCTGGACGTGGCCCACCACATCGCGATGGTCCGAAGGGTTGAGTACCGGCGCCGGGGTTTCGCTGCTGGCGGCGCAACCGAGCATCGGTGCGGCTTTCCAGTTGTTGTGGGCGGTGGCCAGCAGTGCGCAGGACAGCGACGCCAGGCGGTGTTCGTTGGCCATGTCGATGCCGGCGGAGTTGGCCCGCTCGGCGCCATACAGGTCACGCGGCAATGGAATGCGCGGGTGCGGCAGGCCGAAGCCGCCTTCCAGGGTGGCCATCTGTTCGATCTGGGTCACCGGATCGGCCACCAGTTCCTGGATCGAGATCGACTGGTCGGCGATACGGTTGACGAACGAGGTGTTGGCGCCGTTTTCCAGCAGCCGGCGTACCAGGTAGGCCAGCAGGGTTTCGTGAGTGCCGACGGGTGCGTACACGCGGCACGGACGGTTCAGCTTGCCCTCGGCAACCTTGCCCACCACTTGCTCGTACAGCGGTTCGCCCATGCCGTGCAGGCACTGGAACTCGTACTGGCCGGGGTAATAGTTCTGACCGGCAATGTGGTAGATCGCCGACAGGGTGTGGGCGTTGTGGGTAGCAAATTGCGGGTAGATGACTTCCGGCACCGACAGCAGCTTGCGTGCGCAGGCGATGTAGGAAACGTCGGTGTACACCTTGCGGGTGTAGACCGGATAGCCTTCCAGGCCTTCGACCTGGGCGCGCTTGATCTCGCTGTCCCAGTAGGCGCCTTTCACCAGGCGGATCATCAGGCGGTGACGGCTGCGACGGGCCAGATCGATCACATAGTCGATCACGTACGGGCAGCGCTTCTGGTAGGCCTGGATCACGAAGCCGATACCGTTCCAGCCGGTCAGTTGCGGCTCGAAGCACAGGCGCTCCAGCAGGTCCAGGGACAGCTCCAGGCGGTCGGCTTCCTCGGCGTCGATGTTCAGGCCGATGTCGTACTGCTTGGCCAGCAGGGTCAGGGACAGCAGGCGCGGGTACAGCTCTTCCATCACGCGCTCGTACTGGGCGCGGCTGTAGCGCGGGTGCAGGGCCGAGAGCTTGATGGAGATGCCCGGGCCTTCATAGATGCCGCGACCGTGGGAGGCCTTGCCGATGGAGTGGATGGCCTGCTCGTAGGACGCGAGGTACTTCTGTGCGTCGTGCTCGGTCAGTGCGGCTTCGCCGAGCATGTCGTAGGAATAGCGGAAGCCCTTGGCTTCGAACTTGCTGGCGTTGGCCAGGGCTTCGGCGATGGTTTCACCGGTGACGAACTGTTCGCCCATCAAGCGCATGGCCATGTCCACGCCCTTGCGGATCATCGGCTCGCCGCTCTTGCCGATGATGCGGCTCAAGGAGGAGGTCAAGCCGGCCTCGTTGTGGGTCGACACCAGCTTGCCGGTGAGCAGCAGGCCCCAGGTGGCGGCGTTGACGAACAGCGATGGGCTGTTGCCCAGGTGCGGCTGCCAGTTGCCGGTGCTGATCTTGTCGCGGATCAGCGCGTCACGGGTGCCCTTGTCGGGGATGCGCAGCAGGGCTTCGGCCAGGCACATCAGCGCCACGCCTTCCTGGGACGACAGGGAGAACTCCTGCAGCAGGCCCTGGACGATGCCGGCACGGCCGCCGGCGCTCTTCTGGTTGCGCAGCTTCTCGGCGATCGAGGCGGCCAGTTTGTTCGCGGCTTCGGCGGTGGCGGCCGGCAAGCGCGCCTGCTCCAGCAGCATCGGCACCACTTCCGGTTCCGGGCGGCGGTAGGCGGCGGTGATCGAGGCGCGCAGCACCGACTGCGGGAGAATGCTTTCGGCGAACTCCAGGAAGCATTGGTGAGCGTGATCGGTCTGTACCTCGCCGGCATCCTCGCCGTCTTTGGCGGTGGCACTGCTCAGCTCGGTCAGGGTTGCACCACCCTCGAGTTTTTCCAGGTAATTGAAAATCGCCTGCTTGATCAGCCAGTGCGGCGTACGATCGATCGAGGCCGCGGCGGCCTTGAGGCGCTCGCGGGTAGGGTCGTCGAGTTTGACCCCGAGGGTGGTGGTAGCCATATTTTTATCCTCATGTTTGCCACGCACGTGTGGCATCAGCTGGCGGCAAGATTATCCGCGCACTGCAATAGGTGCAACCGGGTGCAACCCATTTTTAGCTGGAAAAAGAAGCAGCTTGTCAGGAATAAAATTCCTGCACGGAGTGGCTTGCCTCCTACTGGTGCCTTTACTTCTGAAAACGCCATTTTTTGCTCCAAAAAGGAGCAAAAGCGCCGTCAGCGACCAGTTTTTAGACAAGGTGCAACTGATTCGGCGCAAATTGGTTGCACCTTGTTCGTCTTGTTGCATAGGATTCGCGGCCAAGGTGCAACCGTCCTGCAGGACTGGTTCATCGGCTGATGGCTTTCCTGGGGAAACATCAGTCATAAATGCGCGGCCCGCCTGATCGTCTCCCAAGCGTCATCGTTTGGCGGCGGGTGGCAGTGGCCGCCGCACCATAAAAACAAAGCCAGGGCGTAACTCAATGAGTGCAAGCAATCCAACCTTGATCACCTTCGTGATCTACATCGCGGCAATGGTGCTGATCGGCTTCATGGCCTATCGCTCCACCAACAACCTTTCCGACTACATTCTTGGCGGCCGCAGCCTCGGCAGCGTGGTCACCGCGCTTTCCGCCGGTGCTTCCGACATGAGTGGCTGGCTGCTGATGGGCCTGCCGGGCGCCATCTACATGTCCGGTCTTTCGGAAAGCTGGATCGCCATCGGCCTGATCGTCGGTGCCTACCTCAACTGGCTGTTCGTGGCCGGCCGCCTGCGGGTGCAGACCGAACACAACGGCGACGCACTGACCCTGCCGGACTACTTCTCCAGCCGCTTTGAAGACAAGAGCGGCCTGCTGCGGATCATCTCTGCGGTGGTGATCCTGGTGTTCTTCACCATCTATTGCGCCTCCGGCATCGTCGCCGGTGCCCGCCTGTTCGAAAGCACTTTCGGCATGCCCTACGAGACAGCGCTGTGGGCCGGTGCGGCGGCAACCATTGCCTACACCTTCGTTGGTGGTTTCCTGGCAGTGAGCTGGACCGATACCGTCCAGGCCACGCTGATGATCTTCGCTCTGATCCTGACGCCGATCATCGTGCTGCTGGCGACCGGTGGCGTGGACACCACCTTCCTGGCCATCGAAGCCAAGGACCCGACCAACTTCGACATGCTCAAGAACACCACCTTCATCGGCGTGATCTCGCTGATGGGCTGGGGCCTGGGCTACTTCGGCCAGCCGCATATCCTGGCGCGCTTCATGGCCGCCGATTCGGTGAAGTCGATTGCCAAGGCCCGTCGCATCTCCATGACCTGGATGATCCTGTGCCTGGGCGGCACCGTGGCGGTGGGCTTCTTCGGTATCGCCTATTTCTCGGCGCACCCTGAGGTGGCCGGCCCTGTGACCGAAAACCCTGAGCGGGTGTTCATCGAACTGGCCAAGCTGCTGTTCAACCCATGGATCGCGGGTGTGCTGCTGTCGGCCATCCTGGCGGCAGTCATGAGTACCCTGAGCTGCCAGCTGCTGGTGTGCTCCAGTGCCCTGACTGAAGACTTCTACAAAGCCTTCTTGCGCAAGCACGCTTCCCAGTTGGAACTGGTGTGGGTCGGCCGCGCCATGGTGCTGGTGGTGGCGCTGATCGCCATTGCCATGGCCGCCAACCCGGAAAACCGCGTGCTGGGCCTGGTGAGCTATGCCTGGGCCGGGTTCGGCGCGGCCTTCGGCCCCGTGGTACTGATTTCGGTGATCTGGAAAGGCATGACCCGTGACGGCGCGCTGGCCGGCATCATCGTCGGTGCCGTCACCGTGATCCTGTGGAAGCATTTCGCTCTGCTGGGCCTGTACGAAATCATCCCGGGCTTCATCTTCGCCAGCCTGGCGATCCTGCTGGTGAGCAAGATGGGCACGCCGAGCGCCGGCATGGTCCAGCGCTTCGAAGCGGCCGAGAAGGATTTCAAGCTCAACCACTGAGTGCGCAAATCCTGCCCTGATTCCCCGGGGCGCTGAAGAACGGCCCGCTGCGTCACCGCAGCGGGCCGTTTTTTTTCGCGTCCCGTAGCCGCTGCCGCAGGCTGCTAACGAGGGGCGCTCGGAGGGACCGCAAGGCCCTGCGGGCTTTTGCGCAGCCTCGTCATGGCTCGGCAGCGGCTACAGGGTCAGTGCAGCTCGGTGTCGGGCTGGTTGAGGAATATCAGTACGCCAAGGATCGCCATGTAGAACTTGAACGCCGCGTCCTGGCCGTTCCAGGCCTTGGACTGCCACATCATGAACCACTCGCCGCCAACCACCATGAAGCCGAAGAACCAGACGCAGAAGCCCAGGCAGAAACCGGCGATGGCCCAGCGTTTGGTGCGGTTGAAGTAGCTGGCCACGCCGTGCCGGGCCAGCCACAGGCGCAGGGCGCCGAATGCCAGCAGCACGCCGGTCAGGGCTTCGCCGGCGATGATCAGCCAGTAACCGGCATTCCACAGCAGCGGCAAGGTCAGGGCGCGGTCGGTGGCGCTGTTGCCGGGGAAGACGCTGTCCATGCTCAGCACGTGCTGGACAAAGGCGAAGTTGGAACCGTAGTCGCTGATGTTGTTGTAGGCCACCAGCAGGGCGAAGGCCGCCACTGCCAGGGTCATGGTGATCTTGACGTAACGCACAATCATGTCGGGTTCCTTTGCGGGTGATTAAGGGTCCTGGAGGCTGGAGAGGGGAGTGGCGTGGGTGCCAACGCGCTAGGCAATGGCCCTGGCGCAGAACGCCAGGGCCGAGGGTCAGGCTTGTTGCAGTGCCTGGTCCAGGTCTTCGAGCAGGTCTTCGATGGCCTCGATGCCCACAGAGAGACGGATCATCTCCGGCTTGACCCCGGCCTTGGCCTGCTCTTCTTCGTTCATCTGCCTGTGGGTGGTGGACGCCGGGTGGCAAGCCAGGGACTTGGCGTCGCCGATGTTCACCAGGCGCTTGAAGATCTGCAGCGCATCGTAGAAGCGCACGCCCGCGGAATAGCCGCCCTTGAGGCCGAAGGAGAGGATCGCCGATGGCTTGCCCTGCATGTACTTGCGCGCCAGTTCATGGTGCGGGTGGTCGGGCAGGCCGGCGTAGCTGACCCAGGCCACCAGCGGGTGGGCCTTGAGAAACTGCGCCACCTTGAGGGCGTTGTCGGTGTGGCGCTCCATGCGCAGGGCCAGGGTTTCCAGGCCTTGCAGCAACAGGAAGGCGTTCATCGGCGCCAATGCTGCGCCGGTGTTGCGCAGCGGCACGGTGCGGGCCCGGGCGATAAAGGCGGCGGGGCCGAACTTCTCGGTGTAGACCACGCCGTGGTAGGCCGGCTCCGGGGTGTTGAGGCTGGCGAACTTCTGCGGGTGGTCGGCCCAGGGGAAGTTGCCGCTGTCGACGATCACCCCGCCCAGGGAGTTGCCATGGCCACCGACGTACTTGGTCACCGAGTGCACCACGATGTCGGCGCCGAACTGGATCGGCTTGCACAGGATCGGCGTGGCCACGGTGTTGTCCACCATCAGTGGCACGTTACGGGCGTGGGCGGCCTGGGCCAGGCCCTCGATATCGACGATGTTGCCCGCGGGGTTGCCGATGCTCTCGCAGTACACCAGCTTGGTCTTGTCGTCGATCAGCTCGGCAATGGCCTCGGCCGAGTCGTCCCGGGCGAAGCGTACTTCGACCCCGAAGCTTGGCAGCAGGTGGGCGAACAGGGTGTAGGTGCCACCGTACAGCTGGGGCGTGGAGACGATATTGTCCCCAGCCTGGGTCAGGGTCTGGATCGCGTAGTGGATGGCGGCACTGCCGGCGGCCACCGCCAGCCCGGCGATCCCGCCTTCCAGGGCGGCCATGCGCTGTTCCAGCACATCGTTGGTGGGGTTCATGATGCGGGTGTAGATGTTGCCGGGCACATCGAGGTTGAACAGATCAGCGCCGTGCTGGGCGTTGTCGAACTCGAAGGCGACGTTCTGGTAGATGGGCACGGCCACGGCCTTGGTGGTCGGGTCCGACTTGAATCCATGGTGCAGCGCAATCGTTGCGTCTTTCATAAATCCTCGACTAAGGGCTTGTCACCAAGCGGTAACAGACCCTGGCTAATCCATTAATGAGCACAGCCAGGCAGGTCGTGTGCCCGCGCAGCAGTCAGTGGTCCCGTGTGTCTGAGTCGCCAGCAACCGTTTGATGTGCCCGCCGCTTGGCCGCGGGCAGGCGCGTCAGTGTCCAATAGGCGCGGCGGATGGGCAAGGGCCCCGAGGTGCGGCAGGAAAGGGCCGGCCCTCCATGGCTGGCGGGCTGTTTCAGTGCGGCTGGGACCAGCCCTGGGAGCGCTTGACCGCGGCGCTGAAGGTGCAGCGCCAGGCGTCTGCCGTGGCCCGGTCGATACGCGGCCGGTAGTCGGTGCGGGTGTTGTCCAGCTCTGGCAACTCCAGCCCCAGGCCGCGGGCGGCGAGGGCGGCGCAGCCCAGGGCGGTGAGTTCATCGAAGCGCTGGGTGACGATGGTGCGTTGCAGGATATCGGCCAGGAACTGGGCGAAATACGGGCTGCGGGCCAGGCCGCCGTCAATCGACAACTGGTCGGTGACGTTGAGGTGATCGTCCATCGCCGTGATCACTTCGGCGCTTCGCAGGGCCACGCCTTCCAGTACCGCCTGGCACAGGTCCTGGCGAGTGGTGGCGGCGTTCATGCCGATCCACACCGCCCCGGCACTGCGGTCCCAGTGCGGGCAGGCAAGCCCGGACAAGGCCGGGACAAATGCCAGCTCGCGGGAAATCGCCGGTGGCTGATCGAAGGCTGCCAGTTCCGAGAAATCGCTGAACAGGCCCAGGCGCCCGGCCCATTCCACTGCGGCGCTGGCGTCGTACACGCCACCGTCCATGGCATACACCGGTTTGCCGTCGGCCTGCCAGGCGACGGTGGCCAGCAGGCCTTTCTCCGGGGCGCGAATGATCTGTTCGCCTGTGACTGTCAGGGCGAAGGCGCCGGTGCCGAAGGTGATCTTGGCGTCCCCCGGCTCCCGGCAGCCGTGACCGTACAGCGAGGCTTGCTGGTCGACCACCGAGGCGCTGATGGGGGTCTGGCCGATGCGTCCGAAGTCGCCGACCGTGGCGCGGATTTCCGGCAGGGCCTGCATGGGCACGCCGAACAGCTGGCACAACTGCGGGTCCCACTGGCCGGTGGCGAGATTCATCAGCGAGGTGCGCGAGGCGGTGGTGATGTCAGTGGCGTAGACCCCGGTCAGGCGATCGAGAAAGTAGGCATCGGTGGTGCCCAGGCGCAGGCGGCCGGCACTCAGGGCGGCCTGTGCCGCCGGCAGGTTGTCGACGATCCAGGCCAGCTTGCTGGCGGAGAAGTAGGCATCCAGGGGCAGCCCGGCCCGTTCCAGGGTCAGGGCTTCGGCGCCGCTGGCGCGCAGTTCTTCGATGCGCGCGGCGCTGCGGTTGTCCTGCCAGACGATCACCGGCGACAGCGGCGCGCCGCTGACGGCGTCCCAGGCCAGGCAGCTTTCACCCTGGTTGGCCAGGCCGATGGCGTCGACCCGGCCGGTGGCTTCCAGGCAGCGTTGCAGGTTGGCCAGCAGCTCCAGCGGGTCGTGTTCGACCCAGCCCGGGCGCGGGTGATGCTGCTGGTGGCGCAGTGCCAGTTGGATATCGGCACGGCCTTGCATGTCCACGACCAGTACGCGGGTGCTGGTGGTGCCCTGGTCAAGTGCGGCTATTCGCATGGTCATTTCTCTTGTTGTGGGACGGCCTGGTCGATGCAGATGTCCAGTTGGTCGAAATGTTCCGGCAGGTGCAGGTCCTTGATGGGGATCAGCAGGCGCCGTTCCGGCAGTGCCGAGACCGGTCGGCTCCAGAGCTCCAAGCCCTGGGCGCGGACCCGCAGGGTGCCACTGACCGCCTGGCTGACCCGCAACTGGATGTGCGCCAGGCCCGCCAGCTCGCCGCGCACCAGGCGGCCCGGCACGCCGAGCTTGATCGGGGCGGCGTACTTCAGGGTCAGGGCGTCATTGGCATCGGGTAGCTGGCCGCTCAGGGCCAGGGCCATCAGGCTGCCGATGCGCCGCCCTTCGCGGTAGGACCAGCCGGCCGTCTCGATCGGCCGCAGCAGGTTGCCGGCGGCAAAGTAGGCCGGGTCCGAACAGCGGCCGTACTGGTCGATCTTCGGCCCCCCGCTGCCATTGTCCAGTTGCAGGTGGCTCAGGCGCACCAGGCTCGACTCCGGGGTGAACTGGCCGGTGAGCAGCACGCCGTCGCAGGAAATGTCGCGAACCTGGCCGTCGGCCAGGCGCACCCGGGCCGACTCCACCCGGCCACACCCATTGATCGCCAGCAGCTCGGCGCCAAAGTGCATGGGGATGCCCAGCAACCTTGGGAACACCGACAGCGGCCAGCGGGCGGTGGCTCGTTCATTGGCTTCCAGCACCGCCACCGGACGGATACCGGCGCGTCGGCAACTGAGCACGGCAGACAGGCTGACCAGTTCGGTGCCGATGATCAGCGGCCGCTCGAAAGGCTTGAGGTGCTGCACATAGAGGAAGTTCTGCAAGGCCCCGGTGTTGATCACCCCCACCGGGCGGTCGCCGGACAGCAGGCGTGCCGAGCGCGGGGTTTCCCGGGCGCCGGTGGCGATCAGCACCTTCTGTGCCTGGATCTGCCGTGGCCCGTCTGGAGTGGCCAGGCGCAACAGGCCGCCGGGCTCCAGGCTGACCACCGTGTGTCGCGGCAGCAGGATCACGCCGGCTTTCAGCGCGGCTTCGACATTGCGCCGGGCATAGGCCGGGCCGCTGAGAAGGCGCTGGTACTCGCGCATGCCGAAGGGCGGGTGGGCACAGTGCCGGGGAATGCCGCCGGCTTCGCTTTCACGTTCGATGACAATCACCGGGCCGATACCCTGGCGCCGCAGTTCGATAGCCGCGGCCAGGCCCGCCGGGCCGCTGCCGATAATGGCCGCTTCGGCCTGAAGAAGTTCAGTGCTGTTCATGGCAACGACCTGTGGCAAGAGGGACGGCCAGTTGGCTGGCGCTGAGTTCGGCGACCTGGGCCGAGCAATAGAAACCCTGGCAGCGGCCCATGCAGGCGCGGGTGCGGCGCTTGAGCCCGCCCAGGTCGCCAGGGGGCAGGGGGCTGTGCAGGGCGCTTTCTATTTCGCGCCGGGTCACCAGTTCGCAATGGCAGACGATTTCGCCATAGCCGGGGCGCTGCCAGTCGCGGGGCAAGTGCTCCGCCAGATTGGGCATCTGTGGCCAGACCGGTTCGCGCACCGGCTGGTGCTGGCGGCGCTGGCTGTACAGGCCGTAGACATGCCGGGCAATACCCAGGGCGGCGGTGAGCCCGGTGGAGCGGATGCCGCCGACGGTGATCCAGTGCCGGGCGTGGTCGGCCTGGATCCGGTACTCCTTCTTTTCGCTGGCGGGGCGCAGCCCGGCGTAGGTGGCGGTGACCGGCATCCCGGCGAGGGCGGGAATCCGCTCCACGGCGGCATCGATCAGGCTTTGCAGGGTCGGGCCGTCGAGCCCTGCATGCACGCGGTCCTCCTGCTCTTCGGCGGTGGGGCCCACCAGCAGGTTGCCGTACACCGTGCGGGTCAGGACTATGCCCTTGGTGCGCTCGTTGGGTACCGGCAGGACGATGCGCTCCAGCAGTGTGGCCGCGGCCTTGTCGAAGACCACGAACTGGCCCTTGCGCGGCATGATGCGAAATTCGCTGTGGCCCAGCAGGTTGTGTTCCAGGGTGTCGCCGAACAGCCCGGCGCAGTTGATCACCTGGGCGCTGCGCAGGGTGCCCCGGTTGGTGTGCAGGGTCCAGGCGTCGCCATCGAACTGGCCTTGCTGCACCTCGCATTGCAACTGTACGCGGGCGCCATGGGCCATGGCCTGCTGCAGGTAACCCAGGGGGGCGGACCAGGGGTCGATCAGGTGCTCGTCGGGGACTAGTACCGCGCCCACGGCGTGATTGGCCAGGTGCGGCTCCAGGGCGAGGATCTCGCTGCGTTCCAGCAGGCGTACGTTGTCTACCCCATTGGCCTGGGCCTGGGCGAGGATCCCCGGCAGCCTGGCCTGGTCCTCGGCGTTCCAGGCCACTACCAGCGCGCCACTCTTGAGCAGTGGCAGGTTCATGGCCGAGTGGATTTCCAGGTATTCCTGGTAGCCGGCCTGCATGCACTGCAGTTCCAGGCTGCCACTGGGGGCGTCGAAGCCGGTGTGCAGGATGGCGCTGTTGGCCTTGCTGGCGCCGGAGAGAATGTCGCTGCCCTTTTCCAGCAGCACCACCCGTGCGCCTTCGAGGGCGAAGCGCCGGGCCATGGCGCAACCGACGACCCCGCCACCGACGATGGCCACATCGAAAGTCACATTGTTCGGATAAAGTTCGGTCATATAAATGCCTGTTTCCTGCGGTAACACCCAAGGATCTGTGCAGGAATCAAAGCATAATGCGGGCCATGATTGTTGTTTTTATTTTCTATTCGGTCATATATCGGTCATTTGGTTGTGGTTTTCGGTGATGGCCATCACCTGTGGCAACGGCCCTGGTTCAGGGCTGTGGCACCAGATGCACCTCCACGCCCGCTTTCTCCAGGGCCGCCAGCAGCTCCGGGCCGGGCTGGCGGTCGATCACCAGGCGGTCTATGCGCTCCAGCGGGAACACCTTGAACAGGCCGCGGCGTTCCAGCTTCGAGGAATCGGCGATCACCGTCAGCTGGCGGGCCTGGGCAATCATGGCGCGGGCCACTTCGGCTTCTTCGATGGAGAAGTCCATGGCGCCGTCTTCATTCAGTGCGCCAATGGTGATCACCGCGTGCTCGGCGTTGAAACGGGTGATCTGTTCCAGGGCCAGGGTGCCGACGTTCTGTGTCGAGTCGGGGCGATATTCACCACCGATCATGAACACCCGATTGCCCGACTCGCCAATGCAGCCGGCAATCGGCAGGGAGTTGGTGATCACCGTCAGGCGGGTGTGCTGCGCCAGTTCCCGGGCGAAGAACAGGGTGGTGGTGCCGGTATCGATGAAGATGCTGTCGCCCGCGCAGAACAGGCCGGCGGCGTAGCGGCCGATGGCGCGCTTCTCCTGGGCGTGTTCGTTCATGCGGGTCTGGAAGGTGTTTTCGTGCTCGCCGGTAGGGGGCAGGGCCGCGCCACCGTGGAACTTGGTGACCAGGCCGCTTTCCGCCAGGTCGCTGAGGTCGCGGCGGATGGTTTCCTGGGATGTGGCAGTGATGCGCGCCAGCTCTTCCACAGAAATCCGCTCCCGTTGCCGCAGGAGTTCGAGAATGTGCTGTCGTCGTTCGTTGGGGCGCATGGTGTTTTCCGTTTAGTGGTACTTCGCCACACAAATGGGCATTTTTTGTTACTTACGCACACTCCTGGTTCAGGAATGTGCTGATTCGGTCAATTTCGATGGAAAAGTTAAGCATTTACTTGCACGTTTCACAATGGCCTGCAGTCATGGGGTTGGCAAAGGAGCCACGGCAGGTCGGGCCAATGTTGCGAAGGTGCATTGACCGAAATATGGTTGTTTTAAAGTAAAAACCACAACTAATACACATTGTGGCACGGGATGTGCCCTGTGTTTCATCACCTGGTTCATCGTTCTCCTTGGCGATGAGTGACCAGAGCTGGCCTCGACAAGAACTTCCCCGGCGGGGGAAACCTATAAATGACGCTCAGAGAGATGAACCCACATGGCTGAATTTGGAAACTACGTCATTTACCTGATCATGCTCGGCGCCGTGATCGGCGCCCTGTCATCCATCATCAAGCCCGAGAGCGGGCTGGGTAAGGAGTTCGTCAACGGCATCCACTCCATCGGCCCGGTGTTCCTGGCCCAGGCCGGGATCATGGTGGCGATTCCCTACCTGTCCCAGGGCATTTCCCACGCCCTGGGGCCGTTCTTCAACGCCCTGGGTTCGGATGTCTCCATTGCGGCGCTGTCGATCATTGCCGTGGACATGGGCGGCTACCAGTTGGCCAACGCCCTGACCGCCAACCGTGACCTGTGGATCACCGCAATGCTGGTGGGCTACACCTCCGGGGCGACCATCGTCTACCTGATCCCGGTGGGCCTGACCATGCTCGAGCGCAAGGACCACAAGTACCTGGCCCTGGGTGCCATGGCCGGGCTGATCAGCATTCCGTTCGCGGTGCTGATGTCGCTGCTGATCATCACCGCTACCCACTTGCCGGTGCGGGACATCGTTTCCACCAACTCCGAGGCGCTGTACTACCTGTCCCTGGGCTTCGTCGACATGCTCAAGCTGCTGGCGCCGTTGTTCGTGTTCTGCTTCCTGCTGGCGGCGGGGCTGCGCTACCGGCCGCAGATGATGGTCAGGGGCTTCCTGGTGTTCGGCAAGATCATGGACGCGGCGATCAAGCTGATCCTGGCCCTGAGCATCGTCGAGCACTTCACCAAGTTCTTCAGCATCAACTTCGGCGGCTGGGGCTTCGACCCGATGTTCGCCGACGAAAAGGAGCTGTTCCGGGCGATCGAGATCGCCGGCTACATCGGCATCATGCTCGCCGGTACCTTCCCCATCTGCTACCTGTTCCAGCGCTACTGCAAGAAGCCCATGGAACTGCTGGGACGCCATCTGAACCTGTCCAGCACCGGTGCCGCGGGGTTCATCATGGTGTTTGCCAACATCATCGCCACCTTCCACCTGTTCAAGCACATGACCGCCCGCGACAAGGTGCTGTGCGTGGCCCTGGGGGTCTGCGCCCAGGCACTGATCGGCGACCACCTGGCGTTCACTGCGAACTTCCAGCCAAGCCTGATCCTGCCGATTCTGCTCGGCAAACTGTTCGGCGGCCTGCTGGCGGTGGCGATCGCCATCCGCATCTCGGTGCCGGCCGCCCAGCGCTATGAGCTGCAAGAGCAGGAACAGGCGGCAGCCTTTGCCCTGCAACCTGCGCGGGCCTGACGGCCCGCATCACCTATCCCTGAAATCGAGGTAACGATGCGCAAGATTTTCCTGGCCTGCCCCTACAGCCATTCCGAGCCGGCCGTCATCAACGAGCGTTTTCTCCAATGCAACCAGGTCGCGGCGCAGATACTGGAAGCCGGCCATGCGGTGTTCAGCCAGGTGAGCATGTCCCACCCGATCAACCTGTGCCTGGCGGGTAAGGACAATGCCGCCATCGGCAAGCTCTGGGCGCCGGTGGATGCGCTGTACATGGCGATGATGGAGGAGCTGATCGTGCTCGACCTGCCGGGCTGGAAGGACAGTGGCGGGATCAAGCGCGAGATCGAGGTGTTCGAAACGTCCGGGCGGCGGGTCAGCCTGTGGTCGCAAGTCAGTCACGAGTTTGTCTGAAACCCTGGCCGTGCCCGTCGTCGCCTGCGCCGGGTACGGCTCCGCTCTGAACTGACGACAGCCTGCGCACAGGGTAAACTTGCCCCCCTGCGCAGGAGCAACCATGAACTATCGTCACGCCTTCCACGCCGGCAATCACGCCGACGTCTTCAAACACCTGACCCTGACCCGCCTCATCGCCCTGATGTCGCGCAAGGAGCAGCCGTTCGCCTACCTCGACAGCCACGCCGGTATCGGCCTGTATGACCTCAAGGGCGACCAGGCCACGCGCACCGGCGAGTACCTGGAAGGCATCGCCCGCCTGTGGGGCGATGAGGACCTGCCGGCGCTGACCGCCGATTACATGCAGGTGCTGCACAAGATGAACCCCGATGGCGAGTTGCGTTACTACCCGGGCTCGCCGGAACTGGCTCGGCGCCTGACCCGTTCCCAGGATCGGGTGCTGCTCAACGAGAAACACCCGGAAGACGGCCTGCTGCTCAAGGACAACATGAAGGGTGACCGGCGGGTAGCGGTGCACCTGGGCGAGGGCTGGCACGTGGCGCGGGCCCTGCTGCCGGTGGCGGAAAAACGCGCGGTGATGCTCATCGACCCGCCTTTCGAGCAACTGGACGAGATGCATCGCTGTGCGGCATCGCTGAAGGAAGCCATTGGCCGCATGCGCCAGACCGTGGCGGCCATCTGGTACCCGGTCAAGGACCAGCGCGCCCTGCGACGTTTCTATCAGGACCTGGCCGGTACCGGTGCGCCGAAGCTGCTGCGGGTGGAGTTGCTGGTGCATCCGCTGGACACGCCCAACAGCCTCAATGGCTCGGGCCTGGCGATCGCCAACCCGCCTTGGGGCCTGGAAGAGGAATTGCGCGAGTTGCTGCCCTGGTTGTCGAAGAAGCTAGGCCAGACCCAGGGCGGCTGGCAGATGGACTGGTTGATCGCAGAGTAAGGGGTCGCTGGCCAGCCTGCTCCTGCGGAAGGTTGCAGGAGCCGGCAGGCCGGCGCATGGACTCAGATCGGGCAGGTCACGCCGGTGCCGCCGATCCCGCAATAGCCTTCAGGGTTCTTCGCCAAGTACTGCTGGTGGTAAGCCTCGGCGAAGTACACGGTCGGCGCTTCTTCGATTTCCGTGGTGATGGTGCCCAGGCCGGCCTTGGTCAGCTCCGCCTGGAACACGTCCCTGCTGTGCAGCGCCTGCTCCAGCTGGGTCGGATTGGTGGCGTAGATCACCGAGCGGTACTGGGTGCCGATGTCATTGCCCTGGCGCATGCCCTGGGTCGGGTTGTGCAGTTCCCAGAACATCGCCAGCAATTCCTTGTAGCTGACCTTTTCCGGCTCGTACACCACCAGCACCACTTCGGTATGCCCGGTCAGGCCCGAGCAGACTTCTTCGTAGGTCGGGTTCGGGGTGAAGCCGCCGGCATAACCCACGCACGTGCTGAACACGCCTTCGCGCTGCCAGAAGCGCCGTTCGGCACCCCAGAAACAGCCCAGGCCGAAGATGGCGAAATCCACATTGCCCGGAAACGGGCCCAGCAGCGGGTTGCCGTTGACGTAGTGTTCGGCAGGTAGGGCCATGGGGGTTTCACGGCCAGGCAGAGCTTGTTCTTTGGTTGGAAGCACGTTTTTGTTCACCAGGATTTCCGAGCGCAAGACCATGTTGCAGTCCTCCAGTCAGGTTGGGGAGTCAGTCAGTCGATAGACACGCAGTTTGCCCGAGTGTTACAGCGCTGTCAGGCAATTGGGCCACGAGGATAACGCTTGAGCTTGGCAATCAGCTCGGAGCCGGGAATCGGCCGGTCGAACAGGTAGCCCTGGCCCACGTCGCAGCGGTGGCGGCGCAGGAAGGCCAGTTGCTCGGCGGTCTCGATGCCTTCGGCGACCACCTTGATCTTCAGGTTGTGGGCCATGGCGATCACCGCGGAGGTGATTTCCATGTCGTCCTGGTTGTCGGGGATCTCGTGGATGAAGCTGCGATCGATCTTGATGATATCGATGGGGAATTTCTTCAGGTAACTCAGGGACGAATAGCCGGTGCCGAAGTCGTCCATGGCCAGGGTCAGGCCGAGTTTTTTCAGTTGTTCGAGCTGCTGGTGGGTGTCGTCGGTGGCTTCCAGCAGCAGGCCCTCTGTTAGCTCAAGCTCCAGCAGCGAGGAGGGCAGTTGTTCTTCCTTGAGGATGCTGGCGATGGAGGCCACCAGGTCCGGGTCGGAAAACTGCTTGGGCGACAGGTTGATGGCCACGTGCAGGTTGCCCATGCCGGCGGCGGTCAGTTGCTTGCTCATGCGGCAGGCCTGGCGGGCGATCCACTTGCCGATGGGGATGATCAGGCCGGTTTCTTCCGCCACGCTGATGAACTGGTCGGGGCGGATCATGCCCTTTTCCGGATGGTTCCAGCGCAGCAGCGCCTCCATGCCCAGCAGGCGGCCGCTGCGCAGGCACAGCTTGGGCTGGTAGAACACGTCCAGCTCGTTCTGGGTCAGGGCGCGGCGCAGGTTGTTCTCGACGAACAGTTTGTAGCTGGCCTCGGCGTTCAGCGCCTCGGTGAACACCTGCACCTGGTGCTTGCCGTTGGCCTTGGCCTTGTGCAGGGCCAGGCCGGCGTTGCGCATCAGGGTCTGCGGGTCACGGCCGTGCAGCGGCGCGCTGGCCAGGCCCACGGAGCCGGTGACGCTGATCAACTGGTTGTCGACGAACATCGGCTTGTCCAGGGTCATCAGCAACTGGCTGGCGATCTGTTGCCCGGTTTCCAGGTCGGTGTTGTCCAGCAGCACGGCGAATTCGTTGCTGGCGAAGCGCGCCAGGCTGCCGCTGGGGCTCAGGCTGTTGCGCAGGCGCCGGGCCAGGCTGATCAGCAGTTTGTCGCCGGTCTGGTGGCCGAGGCTGTCGTTGATCCGCTTGAAATTGTCGATGTCCACCAGCAGCAGGCTGATCGGGGTATCGCTGTCTCGGGCAAAGCGTTCATCGAGGTTGCGGATGAAGGCGGGGCGGTTGCCCAGGTTGGTCAGGTTGTCGGTGTAGGCCAGGCGCTCGATGCGCTGCTGGGCGAGCTTGGTCTGGGTGATGTCTTCGTAGATACCGATGTAGTGGGTCAGCTCGCGGTTGTCGCCATACACCTTGGAGATCGACAGTTGGCCCCAGTAAGGCTCCAGGTTCTTGCGCCGGCTCTTGAACTCGCCCTGCCAGCTGTTGCTCTTGGCCAGGCTGGACGGAGCGTCGAACAGCAGCTCGCTGAGGTTTTCCAGGGCCGGCAGTTCGGACAGGCGGTGGCCATGGACCTCTTCGGTGCTGTATTGGGTGATCGCCGTGAAGCTGGGGTTGACGTACTCCACCACGCCGTCGCAATTGACCAGCAGGAAGGCGTTGGCGCTCTGCTCCACGGCGCGCTGGAACAGGTGCAGGGCGCTGGTGGCGGCCCGCCGGTTGTGATTGTTGATGACCTGGGCGAACTGGTCTGCCAGTTCGCCGGCGAAGGCGATCTCGTCGGACTGCCAGGCCCGGGTCATGCCGGTCTGTTCCAGGCACAGCACGCCGACCACCTGGCCGTCGATGCGGATGCTGGCGTCGAGCATGGCGTTGACGTCCCGCGGGCGCAGGCTCTCGGCCATCTCCCGGGTTCGCGGGTCGCGCATGGCGTTCTGCGCGTCGATGGCGCGGCAGCTGTGCAGGGCTTCCAGGTAGTCGGGAAAGCTGCTGGCGTCGATGGACTCCGGCATGCGGTATTCCTGGGGGCCGCGGTGATAGGCGGCAATCGGCACCAGTTGCTGGTCTTCCAGGTTCCAGATGCTGGCGCAGTCGATCTGGTAGATGTCGCAGGCGCTGCGGGTAATCAGTTCGGCAGCTTCCTTCAACGAATTGCCGGTGCTGTAGCGCTGGCGGGTCAGGAGCAGGATCAAATCCTGCTGCGCACGCACCCGTTCCAGGTGCTGCAATTGCTCCTGCTGGGCCCGCTGGTTGAGTTCCAGGGCGATCTGCAGGCGGGTGTTCTGGGTTTCCAGATCCAGTGCCGGCAGCGCCGAAGCATCGCTGAACAGCCCTTCGACCACCAACAGGTAGCCGCGCAGCAGGTGCCGGTTGTGCTGTTTGTAGGCTTCGCCCAGCTCGAGGATGCTCAAGGGCCCCTGGGCGGTGTGCAGGGTATAGCGGATCAGGTAATGGGAGCTGTTGCTCAGTTGCTGCTGGATGGTGTCGTGCAACTGATAGCGGGCTTCGGGCTCCATCAGGCTGGCATAGGGCGAGCCGACCAGGGCGCAGAGTTCGACGGCGGGCAGGCCGAACTGGCGTTCGCAATTGGGATCGAGAAACAGCAGCGCCCAGCTCGCTTCATTCAGCCGTTCGAAACGCAACATGCCGAGCCGCGAGGGCACAGGCAACTGCGTCACTACCTCGGCCGCCATACGGCTGGCGGCATCGGGTTGGCTTTTCATGGGGAAACTCGCTTCGAAATTGCTGATCGCGCCGGGCTCACGCCCTCTTTACTGTTGCCTGCGGCAAGGTTGCATCATGGCGCATCGACTGACAAGTAAGATGAAGGCTAAGTGCTATAAACCTGTATCGGCAGGCAGAAGGATTTCTGCAAAGTAACTTTTTTGCTGTTTGGCGTCGTGCACTGACGGGCAATTGGCGACGTTTTTCTGGCAAAAAAAGCCCCGCCAAATTGACGGGGTTGAGGTACGAGCGTGGCGCTCGGAAAGCGTGCGCTACCGGCCCGCCCATGACAGGAGGGCCGGTACGCGGGTTACAGCAGAATGGTGCGAATGTCCGCCAGCAGGTCGCTCAGGCGCTTGGTGAAGCGTGCGGCGGCCGCGCCGTTGATCACACGGTGATCGTAGGACAGGGACAGTGGCAGCATCAGTTTCGGCTGGAAGGCCTTGCCGTCCCAGACTGGCTGGATGGTGGCCTTGGAAACACCGAGGATCGCCACTTCCGGCGCGTTGACGATCGGCGTGAAACCGGTGCCGCCAATGTGCCCGAGGCTGGAGATGGTGAAGCAGGCGCCTTGCATCTCGTCCGCGGAGAGCTTCTTGGTGCGGGCTTTTTCCGCCAGGGAAGCCGCCTCGGCCGCCAGTTGCAGCAGGCTCTTCTGGTCGACGTTCTTGATCACCGGTACCAGCAGGCCATCCGGAGTGTCCACGGCGAAGCCGATGTTCACGTACTTCTT
Source organism: Pseudomonas sp. GW822-FHT06D10 (assembly GCF_058799535.1). NCBI lineage: Bacteria > Pseudomonadati > Pseudomonadota > Gammaproteobacteria > Pseudomonadales > Pseudomonadaceae > Pseudomonas > Pseudomonas sp. GW822-FHT06D10. Next base: position 471,601 of record NZ_JBXALN010000005.1, read on the forward strand.
GCGGATGATCGCCTTGCCGCTTGGCGCCAGGGAGCTGTTGAAGTCCGGCAGTTCCTTGAGCAGGTGGGCACAGGACTTGAGCAGCAGCGGCAGGATGGTCAGCTTGACGCCGGCCTTCTCGGCCACGGCCTTCTGTGCAACGCGGAAAGCTTCCAGCTCGGTGATGTCGGCCGAGTCGAATTGAGTCACGTGTGGCACGTTCAGCCAGCTGCGGTGCAGGTTGGCGGCGCCGGCCTGCATCAGGCGGGTCATCGGCACTTCTTCGATTTCGCCGAAGCGGCTGAAGTCCACGACCGGAATCGGCGGGATGCCCGCGCCACCGGTTGCACCGCCAGCAGCTGGCGCTTCCTTGGCCTTCTGCATCATGGCCTTGACGTAGACCTGCACGTCTTCTTTCAGGATGCGACCGTGCGGGCCGCTGGCGCCGACAGCGCTCAGCTCGACGCCGAATTCACGGGCCAGTTGACGCACAGCCGGGCCGGCGTGAACTTTCGCGCCTGGCTTGGCAGGTGCGGCGGCCGGGGCGGCAGCAGGTGCAGCGGCAGCCGGGGCAGCAGCGGCGGCTGGAGCCGGAGCGCTTGGCGCCGCAGCCGGAGCCGGGGCAGCAGCAGGCGCTGCGCCTTTGACTTTCAGCTTGAGGATCAGATCGCCGGTGCCGACTTCGTCGTCCAGCTTGATGGAAACGCTTTCCACCACGCCAGCGGCAGGCGATGGAATTTCCATGCTCGCCTTGTCGGATTCCAGGGTAATCAGCGACTGGTCGGCTTCAACGCTGTCGCCAGCCTTGACCAGCACTTCGATGATCTTGGCCTTGCCGGCCGAACCGATGTCCGGAACGTGGATGTCCTGAACACTGTCAGCCACTGGAGCAGCCGGGGCTGCTGCAGGAGCAGGCGCAGCGGCAGCGGCCGGAGCAGCAGCCTGGGCCGGAGCGGCGGCAGGAGCCGCAGCACCCGCCACTTCCAGGTCCAGGATCAGGTCGCCGGTGCCGACTTCGTCGTTGAGCTTGACGCTGATGGCCTTGACCACGCCAGCGGCAGGCGACGGGATTTCCATGCTTGCCTTGTCGGATTCCAGGGTGATCAGCGATTGATCAGCCTCGACCTTGTCGCCGACCTTGACCTGGATCTCGATGATCTGGGCCTTGCCCGACGAACCGATGTCCGGCACGTGCACTTGCTGAACCGAAGCGGCAGCAGGGGCTGCGGCTGGGGCTGGCGCTGCGGCAGGAGCAGCCGCCGGTTTGGCTTCAGCTTTTGCCGCAGGAGCAGCCGCCGGGGCCGCAGCAGCGGCGCCCTCGACTTCCAGCTCGAGCAGTTCGTCGCCTTCTTTCAGACGGTCGCCCAGCTTCACCTTGAGGCTCTTGATGACGCCGGCTTTCGGGGCCGGCACTTCCATGCTGGCCTTGTCCGATTCCAGGGTCAGGATGCTCTGGTCGGCTTCGATACGGTCGCCGACCTTCACAAACAGTTCGATTACTTCACCTTCACCGCTGCCGATGTCAGGTACGCGAATGAGTTCGCTCACAGAAAGTCTCCTCAGCAGTCCAGTGGGTTGCGTTTTTCCGGGTTGATACCGAACTTGGTGATGGCTTCAGCCACGACCTTAGGTTCGATGTCACCACGGTCAGCCAAGGCTTCCAGGGCTGCCAACACCACGAAATGACGGTCTACTTCGAAGAAGTGACGCAGTTTCTTGCGGCTGTCGCTGCGGCCGAAACCGTCGGTGCCCAGGACTTTGAACTCCTTGGATGGGACCCACTGGCGGATCTGTTCGGCGAACAGCTTCATGTAGTCGGTGGAGGCGATGACCGGACCCTTGCGGCCGTTCAGGCACTCTTCGACGTAGCTCAGCTTCGGCTTCTGGCCAGGGTGCAGGCGGTTGCTGCGTTCCACGGCCAGGCCGTCGCGGCGCAGTTCGTTGAAGCTGGTCACGCTCCAGACGTCGGCAGCGACGTTGAACTCGTCACGCAGGATCTTCGCGGCTTCGCGAACTTCGCGCAGGATGGTGCCGGAGCCCATCAGTTGCACGTGGTGCGCGGCCTCGCGGGTGTCTTCTTCCAGCAGGTACATGCCCTTGATGATGCCTTCCTCGACACCGGCCGGCATGGCTGGCTGCTGGTAGGACTCGTTCATCACGGTGATGTAGTAGAAGACGTCCTGTTGCTCTTCGGTCATCTTCTTCATGCCGTCCTGGATGATCACCGCCAGCTCGTAGCCGTAGGTCGGATCAAAGGTGCGGCAGTTCGGGATGGTCCCGGCCAGCATGTGGCTGTGACCGTCTTCGTGCTGCAGGCCTTCCCCGTTGAGGGTGGTGCGCCCGGCAGTACCGCCGATCAGGAAGCCGCGGGTACGGCTGTCGCCGGCAGCCCAGGCCAGGTCGCCGATACGCTGGAAGCCGAACATCGAATAGAAGATGTAGAACGGCAGCATTGGCTGGTTGTGGCTGGAGTACGAAGTACCGGCAGCGATGAAGGAGCTCATGGCGCCCGCTTCGTTGATGCCTTCTTCGAGGATCTGGCCCTTCTTGTCTTCGCGGTAGAACATCACCTGGTCTTTATCGACTGGCTCGTAGAGCTGGCCGACGGAGGAGTAGATGCCCAACTGGCGGAACATGCCTTCCATACCGAAGGTGCGGGCTTCGTCCGGGATGATCGGCACGATGCGCTGGCCGATTTCCTTGTCCTTGACCAGCTGCGCGAGGATCCGCACGAAGGCCATGGTGGTGGAGATTTCACGGTCGCCCGAGCCGTCGAGGATGGCCTTGAGGGTATCCAGTGGCGGAGTCGGGACGCTGAAGCTCTTGGCGCGACGCTGCGGCACGAAACCGCCCAGTGCGGCACGACGCTCGCTCAGGTAGCGGGCTTCGGCGCTGCCTTCTTCTGGTTTGAAGAACGGCAGGTTCTCGATGTCGTCGTCTTTCACCGGAATGTCGAAACGGTCGCGGAACAGCTTCAGGCTGTCGACGTCGACTTTCTTGGTGTTGTGCGCGGTGTTCTTCGCTTCGCCGGCGCCGGTGCCATAACCCTTGATGGTCTTGGCCAGGATGACGGTCGGCTGCTCTTTGTGGTTGACCGCCTCGTGGTAGGCCGCATAGACCTTGTACGGGTCATGGCCGCCACGGTTGAGTTTCCAGATCTCGTCGTCGGACAGATCGGCAACCATCGCCTTGAGTTCAGGGGTGTTGAAGAAGTGCTCGCGGACGAACGCGCCGTCCTTGGCCTTGTAGTTCTGGTACTCGCCGTCGATGACTTCGTCCATGCGGCGCTGCAGGATGCCGTCGACGTCCTTGGCCAGCAGTGGGTCCCAGAAACGGCCCCAGACCACCTTGTTGACGTTCCACTGGGCGCCACGGAACACGCCTTCGAGTTCCTGGATGATCTTGCCGTTGCCGCGAACCGGGCCGTCGAGGCGCTGCAGGTTGCAGTTGATGACGAAGATCAGGTTGTCCAGCTTCTCGCGGCCGGCCAGGGAGATCGCGCCCAGGGATTCCGGCTCGTCGCACTCGCCGTCGCCCATGAAGCACCAGACTTTCTGTTTGCCGGCAGGGATGAAGCCACGGGCTTCCAGGTACTTCATGAAGCGCGCCTGGTAGATCGCCTGGATCGGGCCCAGACCCATGGAAACGGTCGGGAACTGCCAGAAGTCAGGCATCAGCCAAGGGTGCGGGTAGGACGACAGGCCGTTGCCATCGACTTCCTGGCGGAAGTTGTTCATCTGGTCTTCGGTGATGCGGCCTTCCATGAACGCACGAGCGTAGACGCCTGGCGATGCGTGACCCTGGAAGTAGATCAGGTCGCCGCCGTGTTCGTCGGTCGGGGCCTGGAAGAAGTAGTTGAAGCCGATGTCATACAAGGTGGCGCTGGAGGCGAAGCTGGAGATGTGACCGCCCAGGTCAGAATCTTTCAGGTTCGTACGCATGACCATGGCCAACGCGTTCCAACGTACCAGCGAGCGAATGCGGCGTTCCATGAACAGGTCGCCAGGCATGCGTGCTTCGTGGGTGACGGGAATCGTGTTGCGGTACGGCGTGGTGATGGCGTAGGGCAGTTGCGAGCCGCTGCGGGTCGCGAGTTCGCCCATACGGGTCATCAGATAGTGAGCACGGTCTTCGCCTTCTTTGTCGAGAACCGATTCCAGGGCGTCCAGCCATTCCTGGGTTTCGACGGGATCGAGGTCTTGCATGGCTTGCTCCAGGGCGGAAAGGCTTCCAGAATCGGTTGCCTGAGTTTGCGACTGGCCTTTTGGGCAGACGATTATAAATTCTTGGATTGCCGGAGGTTGATCCAGCGGCGTGTAGTTTTACTACAAATCGTCGGCCATTTCAGCCTTTCGAATGTATATACGAGTAGTAAAACTACAGAAGAGCGGCTTGTGGCCTCCTGCTGCGTTGTGAGAATAATCGTTACTGTTGGTCGATGACTAACGGGAATAGGTAATAAATTAATGCCGGCTGCTAAAAAAAACCTATTTTCAGCTATTTCTAACTTTTGTTCGACAGTCCATCAGGCGACCTGCCCGCGACATCCGTCCCCGCCCGCATTTTCCACGCCGATCAAGGATAGCCCATGAGCCTGCCCGCGCTTGCCCCCGTCCCCGCGATTCTCTTGCCATTGGTCAGCCGCGCAGAGCAGTCGTTGCGTGGCGCCGTCGCGGCCCTGGAAGGCGATCCCGGGTTGGCCGACTGGAGCGCCGAACGCTGGGCGGAGTTCGCCCGGGTGGGCGCCGCCAGCGACTTTGTCATTGAACAGAGCCTGCGTGACCCTTTGATGTTGCTGGAGCTGGTGCGCAGCGGCGAGCTGGACCGCCCATTCGCGCCTGGGGAGTTGTGCACGCAAATTGCCGCCGCGGTGCAGGCGGCCGAGAGCGAGGATCAATTGGGGCGCGTGCTGCGGCGCCAGCGCACCCGTCAGCAGGTGCGGATCATCTGGCGCGACCTGACCCGCCAGGCGGATCTGGTGCAGACCTGCCGCGACCTTTCCGATCTGGCCGACGCCTGCATCGACCAGGCCTATCAATGGTTGTATCTGCGTCACACCCAGCAGTTCGGCGTGCCCACCGGCGGGCGCAGCGGCGAGCCGCAGCAGATGGTGATCCTCGGCATGGGCAAGCTGGGGGCGGTGGAACTCAACCTGTCGTCGGACATCGACCTGATCTTCGCCTACCCCGAAGGCGGCGAGACCGTCGGCGTCAAGCGGCCCCTGGATAATCAGGAATTCTTCATTCGCCTCGGGCAGCGCCTGATCAAGGCCCTGGACCCGATGACCGTCGACGGGTTCGTGTTCCGCGTCGACATGCGCCTGCGGCCCTATGGTTCTGCCGGTGCCCTGGTGTTGAGCTTCAATGCGCTGGAGCAGTACTACCAGGATCAGGGGCGCGACTGGGAACGCTACGCCATGATCAAGGCCCGGGTGGTGGCAGGGGATCAGGCCGCCGGTGCGCAGTTGCTGGACATGCTGCGGCCTTTCGTCTATCGCCGTTACCTGGACTTTTCCGCCATCGAGGCGCTGCGCACCATGAAGCAGCTGATCCAGCAGGAAGTCCGGCGCAAGGGCATGGCCGACAATATCAAGCTGGGCTCGGGGGGGATCCGCGAGGTCGAGTTCATCGCCCAGGCTTTCCAGCTGATCCATGGCGGACGCGACCTGAGCCTGCAGCAGCGTCCTCTATTAAAGGTGCTGGGCACTCTGGAAGGGCAGGGCTACCTGCCGCCTGCCGTGATCAGCGAGCTGCGCGAAGGCTATGAGTTCCTGCGCTATACCGAGCACGCGATCCAGGCCATCGCCGATCGCCAGACGCAGATGCTTCCGGACAATCCCCAGGATCAGGCGCGGATCGCCTTCATGCTGGGCTTTGCCGACTGGAACGCCTTTCACGAACAGTTGATGCACTGGCGCGGCCGGGTAGATTGGCACTTCCGCCAGGTCATCGCCGACCCGGATGAGGATGAAGGCGCCGAAAGCGAAGTGGTGGTGGGTGGCGAATGGCTGCCGCTGTGGGAGGAAGCCCAGGACGAGGAGGCCGCCTGCCGCCAGTTGCAGGAGGGCGGCTTCGTCGATGCGCCCAAGGCCCTGCGTGCCCTGGCCGGTCTGCGGGGCAGCCCGCAGCTACGTGCCATGCAGCGCCTGGGGCGCGAACGTCTGGATGCCTTTATTCCGCGGTTGCTGGCCCAGGCGGTGGAGCACGCCAATCCGGACCTGGTGCTGGAGCGAGTGCTGCCGCTGGTGGAAGCCGTGGCGCGGCGTTCGGCCTATCTGGTGCTGCTCACCGAGAACCCGGGGGCTCTACGTCGTCTGCTGACCTTGTGCGCCGCCAGCCCGTGGATCGCCGAGCAGATCACCCGCTTCCCCCTGCTGCTGGATGAACTGCTCAACGAAGGGCGCCTGTTCAAGCCGCCCCTGGCGCCGGAACTGGCTGCCGAGTTGCGCGAGCGCCTGACGCGCATTCCCGAGGATGACCTGGAGCAGCAGATGGAAGCCCTGCGCCACTTCAAGCTGGCCCACCGCCTGCGAGTGGCCGCCTCGGAGATCGCCGGCAGCCTGCCTTTAATGAAAGTCAGCGATTACCTGACCTGGCTCGCCGAAGCGATCCTGGAGCAGGTGCTGGCCCTGGCCTGGCGCCAGACGGTGTCCAAGCACGGTGCACCGCTGCGTACCGACGGCACCTTGTGCGACCCGGGCTTCATCATTGTCGGTTACGGCAAGGTCGGCGGCATCGAACTGGGCCACGGTTCCGACCTGGACCTGGTGTTCATCCATGATGGCGACCCCCAGGCGGAAACCGACGGGCCCAAACCCATAGACGGTGCGCAGTTCTTCACCCGGCTGGGGCAGCGCATCATTCACCTGCTGACCACCCAGACCAACTCCGGCCAGCTCTATGAAGTGGATATGCGCCTGCGGCCTTCCGGCGCTTCGGGGTTGCTGGTGAGTTCCCTGGGGGCCTTTGCCCGCTATCAGGAAAACGAGGCCTGGACCTGGGAGCACCAGGCGCTGGTGCGGGCGCGGGTGCTGGTGGGCAGCCAGGATGTGGGCCAGGCCTTTGAAAAGGTCAGGGCCGCGGTGCTGGGGAAAAAACGCGACCTGCCCAAGCTGCGCCAGGAAGTCAGCGAGATGCGGGCCAAGATGCGCGACAACCTGGGCAGCCGCCTGACCGCCGCCGGAACCGCAGCCAATGCCTTCGAAGCCACGGCGCCGTTCGACCTCAAGCAGGACGCCGGAGGTATCGTCGATATCGAATTTATGGTGCAATACGCGGCCCTGGCGTGGTCCGAAGAGCACCCGTCACTGCTGCGCTATACCGATAACATCCGCATCCTGGAAGGTCTGGAGCAAGTCGGGCTGATGCCCGCGAGCGATGCCAGCCTGCTGCGCGAGGTCTACAAGGCCTACCGTTCCGCGGCTCACCGGCAGGCATTGCAGAATGAGGCCGGAATCATTACCGGTGATCAATTTGTGACCGAACGACGGGAAGTGTTACGAATTTGGCGTGAGCTGGGGCTAAGCTAAGCGGCCTGAGAAGGCCAACCATGTATTCGGCGGGCCTTGCCGGCTCGCCCAAACTGAACCGGCGGTGAAGGCCGCGGTGCTGGATTCTCGAGGCGGGGAGGCGTATGCCTCCCCGGTTCGTTTATGGAAACCACATGAATATTCTGATCGTTGGGCCCAGTTGGGTCGGTGACATGGTGATGGCGCAGACACTCTTCGAGTGCCTGAAACAGCGTCATCCACAATGCGAGATCGACGTGCTGGCCCCCGAGTGGAGCCGGCCGATCCTCGAACGCATGCCCCAGGTGCGTCGGGCCCTGAGCTTTCCCCTGGGCCATGGCGCCCTGGAACTGGCGACCCGCCGGCGGATCGGCAAGTCCCTGGCTGGCCAGTACGATCAGGCGATCCTGCTGCCCAACTCGCTGAAGTCGGCGCTGGTGCCGTTTTTTGCTGGCATTCCCAAGCGCACCGGCTGGCGCGGCGAGTTCCGCTACGGCCTGCTCAATGACGTGCGCAAGCTCGACAAGGAGCGCTACCCGCTGATGATCGAGCGTTTCATGGCCCTGGCCTATGAGCCGGGGGCCGAGCTGCCCAAGCCTTATCCGCGCCCGAGCCTGCAGATCGATCCACAAAGCCGGGAAGCGGCCCTGGCCAAGTTCGGCCTGAGCCTGGACCGCCCGGTGCTGGCACTGTGCCCGGGGGCGGAGTTCGGCGAAGCCAAGCGCTGGCCGTCCGAGCACTACGCCCAGGTCGCCGAGGCGAAGATCCGCGAAGGCTGGCAGGTCTGGCTGTTCGGCTCGAAGAATGACCATGCTGTGGGCGAAGAGATTCGCGGGCGGCTGATTCCTGGCCTGCGCGAGGAGTCGAGCAACCTCAGTGGCGAAACGTCCCTGGCCGAGGCCATCGATCTGCTGTCCTGCGCCGATTCGGTGGTGTCCAACGATTCCGGGTTGATGCACGTGGCTGCGGCGCTCAATCGCCCGCTGGTGGCGGTGTACGGCTCCACTTCGCCGGGCTTCACCCCGCCCCTGGCCGATCGGGTCGAGGTAGTACGGCTGGGGATCGAATGCAGCCCGTGCTTTGACCGCACCTGCCGCTTCGGCCATTACAACTGTCTGCGCCAGTTGTTGCCGCAGCCGGTGAACGAAGCCCTGCAGCGCTTGCAGGGCTCCCCGGTCGAGGTTCAATAAGTTGCGGGTACTGTTGATCAAGACATCCTCCCTGGGTGATGTGATCCATGCATTGCCGGCCCTTACCGATGCCGCGCGAGCCATCCCCGGGATCAAGTTCGACTGGGTGGTGGAAGAGGGCTTTGCCGAAATTCCCACCTGGCATCCGGCGGTAGGCAAGGTGATACCGGTGGCGATCCGTCGCTGGCGCAAGAACATCTGGCAGACCATCAAGAGTGGCGAGTGGCGGCGCTTCAAGCAGAGCGTGCGCTCGACCAAGTACGACCTGGTGATCGATGCCCAGGGCCTGCTCAAGAGTGCCTGGCTGACCCGTTACGTGCGTGCCCCGGTGGCTGGGCTGGACAAGAACTCGGCCCGCGAGCCTCTGGCTTCACGCTTCTATTCCCGGCGCCTGGCGGTGGCCCGTGGGCAGCACGCGGTGGAGCGCGTGCGCCAACTGTTCGCCGTGGCCCTGGGCTACGACCTGCCCCAGGGCCTGGGCGACTATGGCCTGAACGTCGAAAAACTCGTGGAGTTGCCGCGCAAGAAGCCCTTCGTGCTGTTCCTGCATGGCACCACCTGGGACACCAAGCACTGGCCCGAGGCCTACTGGCGCGAGTTGACCGAACGCATGGGCATGCTTGGCGTCGAGGTCAAGCTGCCCTGGGGCAACCCCGCGGAAAAGGCTCGAGCCGAGCGCATCGCCAGCGGCCTGAAAAACGCCACGGTGCTGCCGAAGCTGAACCTGGCCGGGGTCGCCAAGGTCCTGGCCGATGCCCAGGCCTGCGTGGCCGTGGACACCGGGCTGGGCCACCTCGCCGCGGCACTGGATGTACCGACCATCTCACTGTTCGGGCCGACCAACCCGGGGCTGACCGGCGCCTATGGCCGGGTGCAGATCCACCTGGGCAGCAACTTCCCGTGCGCGCCGTGCCTGCAGAAGAAATGCACCTATCAGCCCACCGCTGTGGACCAGCAGCGTTATGACCTCAAGCGCGAGTGGCCGCTGTGCTTCACTCGCCTGAATCCCGAGCGTGTCGCCAGCCGACTGAGCACCCTGTTACTGGCTGAGGAGCCGCGCTGATGCAATTGGCTTTTGTCCTTTATAAGTATTTCCCCTTCGGCGGCCTGCAGCGCGATTTCATGCGCATCGCCCTGGAGTGCCAGCGGCGCGGGCATCAGATCCGTGTCTACACCCTGATCTGGGAAGGCGATGTCCCTCCCGGTTTCGAAGTGCTGGTGGCGCCGGTCAAGGCGCTGTTCAACCATCGTCGCAATGAAAAGCTCAGCGCCTGGATGGAGGCCGACCTGGCCAAGCGCCCGGTGGACCGGCTGGTGGGTTTCAACAAGATGCCGGGGCTGGATGTGTACTACGCCGCCGACGGCTGTTTCGAGGACAAGGCACAGAACCTGCGACACTCCCTGTACCGGCGCTGGGGCCGTTACCGGCACTTTGCCGAGTACGAGCGCGCGGTGTTCGCCAAGGACGCCAAGACCGAGATCCTGATGATCTCCGAGGTCCAGCAGCCGCTGTTCATCAAGCACTACGACACCCCGCTGGAGCGCTTCCACCTGCTGCCGCCGGGGATCGCCCAGGACCGCCGGGCACCGGCCAACGCCGCCGAGATCCGGGCGGATTTTCGTCGCGAATTCAAGCTCAAGGATGACGACCTGCTGCTGGTGCAGATCGGTTCCGGGTTCAAGACCAAGGGTGTGGACCGCAGCCTCAAGGCCCTGGCGGCATTGCCCTCGGCGCTGAAAAAACGCACCCGGCTGTTTGTAATCGGCCAGGACGACCCCAAGGTATTCCAGGTGCAAAGTGCTGCGCTGGGGTTGAGCGACCAGGTGCAGTTCATGAAGGGCCGCAGTGATATCCCGCGGTTCCTGCTGGGCGCCGACCTGCTGATTCACCCGGCCTACAACGAAAACACCGGCACCGTATTGCTGGAGGCCCTGGTGGCCGGCCTGCCGGTGCTGGTCAGCGCGGTCTGCGGTTATGCCCATTACATTGCCGAGGCCCAGAGCGGCCTGGTGCTGGATGAGCCGCTGGAACAGGCGCAGCTCAATCAATACCTCACCACCATGTTGACCGACGATGCTGCACGCGCGACCTGGAGCCGAAATGGCCTGGCGTTCGCCGAGACGGCCGACCTTTACAGCATGCCGCAGCACGCTGCGGATGTGATTCTGGCGGAGCAACACCGATGAAGTTGATGCTTGCCGAACCCTTCAAGAGCCTCTGGGCCGGACGCGATGCGTTCGACGCCGTCGAGGGCCTGAAGGGCCAGGTCTACCGTGAGCTGGAGGCGCGTCGTACCTTGCGTACGGAAGTCGACGGCCGCGGCTATTTCGTGAAGATCCATCGTGGGATCGGCTGGGGCGAGATCGTCAAGAACCTGGTTACCGCCAAACTGCCGGTGCTCGGCGCCGGCCAGGAATGGCGGGCCCTGGAGCGCCTGCATCAGGTGGGCGTGCCCACCATGACCGCCGTGGCCTACGGCGAGCGTGGGGCCAATCCGGCAGACCAGCATTCGTTCATCGTCACCGAGGAACTGGCGCCGACCGTCAGCCTCGAAGATTTCAGCATCGACTGGGTCAAGCAGCCGCCGGCGCCTGCGCTCAAGCGCGCGCTGATCGCCGAAGTAGCGCGCATGACCGGCATGATGCATCGCGCCGGGGTCAACCACCGCGACTGCTATATCTGCCACTTCCTGCTGCACACCGATCGGCCTGTCACTCCCGAAGGGCTCAAGCTCTCGGTGATCGACCTGCACCGGGCCCAGACCCGGCCGAAGATCACTCAGCGCTGGCGCAACAAGGATCTGGCGGCGCTGTATTTCTCGGCCCTGGATATCGGCCTGACGCGCCGCGACAAGCTGCGCTTTCTCAAGGGCTACTTCCAGCAGCCGTTGCGGCAGATTCTGGCCGAGGAGGGCGCACTGCTGGCCTGGCTCGAAGGCAAGGCGGAAAAGCTCTACGCCCGCAAGCAACGGTACGGAGATGCACTCTGATGGCGAGCTGGAACCTGGACCCGGCCTATCAGGCGTTGGCGGAGGATTTCGGCAGTCTGGAAGCGGTGTTTGCCCTGCAGGGCGAGCACCTGACCCGGGATCCGTTGTCCGAGGTCATCCGCGTCGAGCGTGGTGGCGTCAACTATTACGTCAAGCGTTATACCGGCGCCGGCAAGAATCTGCGGCGCTACCTGGGCAAGCCCCGGGTCAAGTTCGAGTGGCAGAACCTCAAGCGCTTCGCCAAATGGGGCATTCCCACCGCCGATGTGGTGGCCTGGGGCCTGGAGCGTCGCTGCCTGGCCTATTCCCGGGGGGCGATGATCACCCGGGAGCTGCCGCGTACCGAGGATCTCTCGGTGCTGGCCGAACGCAACGACCCGCGTCTGAAGGACCGTCGTTGGGTGGATGGCGTCAGCCGCCAGTTGGCGGCCTGTACCCGGGTCATGCATGACCACCGCTTTACCCACAACGATCTGAAGTGGCGCAACCTGCTGGTCGACGACCAGGACCGGTTGTACCTGATCGACTGTCCGAACGGTGATTTCTGGCGTGGCTTCTGGCTCAAGTACCGGATCACCAAGGACCTGGCCTGTCTGGATAAGGTAGCCAAATACCATCTGTCGGCCACCCAGCGCCTGCGTTTCTACCTGCAATACCGTCAGCGTGATCACTTGAGTGCCGCCGACAAGGAGCGTATTCGCCACGTGGTGAGATTTTTCGAGGGGCGTGAATGACTGATTTTCTGGCATCCGAGGAGCGTGCGCTGCTGGAGCGCAATGGCCTCGGCACTTTCGACCAGCTGTGGGCCACCCAATTGGAAGCGGTGGATGAACCCAATACCGGTCGTGGCGGCAGCAGCAGTGTGTTTCGCCTGGATGTGGAAGGGCAGGGGTTCTACCTCAAGCGCCAGACCAACTACCTGACCCGGACCCTGCACCGGCCCTTTGGCGAGCCGAGTTTCGCCCGTGAATTTCGCAATATCCGCCGCTACCAGCAGTTGGGCATTCCGGCCTTGCAAGCGGTGTTCTTCGGTATGCGCAAGGTCGATGGCGAGTCCCGGGCGATCCTGGTGACCCGGGCCCTGGATGGCTGGGATGACCTGGATGCGCTGCTGTTGCAGTGGGACCGGCTCAGCGAGCATCAGCGGCAGGCGGTGCTCCAGGCTTGCGGGCAACTGGCCCGGCAGCTGCACGGCTTGCGCCAGGTGCATGGCTGTTTCTATCCCAAGCATATTTTCCTGCGGGCCGCGGGCGATGGGTATCAGGCGCAGTTGATCGACCTGGAAAAGACCCGGCCCCTGCTGTTTGGCCAGCGTGATCGGGTCAAGGATCTGGAACCATTGCTGCGCCGGGCTTCGGTGTGGAGCGGCGATGAGGTACGCAGCCTGCTGGCGGCCTATGTGGGCCAGCCTCAGGACAGCTCCCTGGTGGATGACTGGGTGGCGCGGCTCAGTGCTCGGCGCAGCCACAAGGGGGCACGCTGATGCGCCTGTCCGAACTGAAGAACAGCGGGCGCAGCCCGACGCTGCCCTTGAGCCTTGAATTGGCGGACGCCGCGGGCCCGGCACAATTGCAGTTGCTGAGCCTGCTGCGGGTGCTGCCGGGGCAGCGTTACGTGGGGGCCGGGGTGTGGCGCGGGCGTCCGGTGCTGGCCAAGCTGCTGGTGGGCTCCAAGGCCGCTCGGCATTTCCAGCGAGAATTGCAGGGTGTGCGCCTGCTGGCAGAACAAGGGCTGACGACGCCCTTGCTGCTGGCGGACGGTTTGCAGGAAGGCGAGGGCGGCTGGCTGCTGTTCGAGTTACTGCAGGGCGCACAAAGCCTGGGCGACGCCTGGAAGCAGGTGGAAGCTTTGCCGGTGCTGGCCGACGAGCAGGCTGAGGTACTGGCCGAGGCCCTCGGGGCTATCGGCCAGTTGCACGCCAAGGGCCTATGGCAATCGGACCTGCACCTGGACAATCTGCTGCGCCATGATGGCCGGCTGTATTTGATCGATGGGGCGGGGATTTGTGTCGAAGAGGCGGGCAAGCCCCTGTCCCGGCAGAAGGTCCTGGAGAACCTCGGGGTATTCTTCGCCCAGTTGCCCAAGAGCCTGGAGCCGTTCACCGAAGAGTTGCTGGTGCACTACCTGTTGAGCAACGCCGAGCATGCCTTGCCCCTGGAAGCCCTGCAGAAGCAGGTGAACAAGGTCCGGGGCTGGCGCCTGCGGGACTTTCTCAACAAGGTCGGCCGCGAGTGCACGCTGTTCAGCGTGCAGCGCGGTCCGTTCGCCTTGCGCGCGATCCGCCGTGAGGAAGAGGCGGCGATGCTGCCGGTGCTGGAGCAGGCCGACGCCCTGCTGGATCAGGGCCATCTGTACAAGACCGGTGGCGCGGCCAGTGTGGGGCGGGTCGAGGTTGCGGGCCGGCCGCTGGTGATCAAGCGCTACAACATCAAGGGCTTTGCTCACTGGCTCAAGCGCTTCTGGCGTCCGAGCCGGGCCTGGCATTCCTGGCGCGAAGGCAATCGCCTGGCGTTCCTGGGCATCGCCACGCCCAAGCCTCTGGCCTTGCTGGAGCGGCGTTTCCTGTGGCTGCGGCGCAGCGCCTACCTGGTGACCGAGCATCTGCCAGGGCCGGACATCATCGAGCGCTTTGCACCCTTCGTGGACAGCGGGCAAGCCCCGGAGCCGGAATTGCTGGCGCTGGACCAGCTGTTTGCCGAGCTGATCAAGGAGCGCATCAGCCATGGTGACTTCAAGGGCCACAACCTGTTCTGGCAAGAGGGGCGTTGGGCGCTGATAGACCTCGACTCCATGTGCCAGCACTCCAGCCTGAGCAGCTTTGCCCCGGCTTATGCCCGTGATCGCGCACGATTCATGCGCAATTGGCCGCAAGACAGCAATTTGTATCAAGTGATTGACCAGCGCCTGCCCAAGACGGCCCAGGGCGCCGAGGCCTGACCTGCGACCCATGGCCGCTGCCTGCGCCGCGGCCACGGCGCACGGTGGGTGCCAACCCAGGCTTGGCGCTCGCCGCTAGAGGCTTGCACCTGCTTTTACGTTATAATCCCGCCCTTTCGTTGTTTCTCGCCCCTTGCGAGCACACTTCATTTTCAAGGCGCATCGCGCCCGCATGCAGACTAAACGAGGCTAGACCCCTGTGGCATTGACGATTCTTGGCCTGTCCGGCGCCCTTAGCCATGATCCTTCAGCGGCCCTGTATATCGACGGCAAGCTGATTGCCGCCGCTGAAGAAGAGCGTTTCGTGCGCGACAAACATGCAAAGAACCGCATGCCCTACGAGTCGGCGAAATTCTGCCTGGAGCAGGCCGGGATCAAGCCTTCCGACGTTGACGTAGTCGCGATTCCGTTTGCCCCGATCAGCCTGTTCGGCAAGGCTCGCTGGCACTACGCCAAGCGCTACTGGTACGCCCCGGACCGCGCCCTGGACGCGATCCTGATGGGCAACCGTCGTTACAAGCGCTACCGCAAGAAGATCGTCTGGTGCCTGGAACAACTGGGCTTCGACCCGAAAAAGGTCAAGATCGAGCCGGTGGAGCACCACCTGGCCCACGCCTCCAGTGCCTACCACTGCTCGGGCTTTACGGAGAAGACCGCGATCCTCGGGATCGACGGCAAGGGTGAGTACGCCACCACCTTCTTCGGCTACGGCGAAAACGGCAAGATCCACAAGATCAAGGAATTCTTCGACCCGGACTCCCTGGGCGGCCTCTATGGCGCGATCACCGAGTTCCTCGGCTTCGAGATGCTCGACGGCGAGTTCAAGGTCATGGGCATGGCGCCGTACGGCGATGCCAGCAAATACGATTTCTCGCGCCTGGCCAGTTTTGAAAATGGCGAGCTGGTGATCAACACCGATTACGCCAACGTCATCGGTCTGCGTCGCTACAAAGAGAAGGGCAAGGGTTTCTACTTCTCGCCAAAACTCATCGAGTGGCTGGGTCCCAAGCGCGAAGGCGACATCGCCGACGAGCCGTACATCCACTACGCGGCGAGCATGCAGGCACTGTTCGAGAAGCTGGCCCTGCAGATGATCGACCATTACCTGGGCGACATCCTCAAGGAAACCGGCAAGCTGGCCTTCGCCGGCGGCTGTGCGCTGAACGTCAAGCTGAACCAGAAGATCATTGCCCGTCCCGAGGTCAAGGAGCTGTTCGTGCAGCCGGCTTCCGGCGACGCCGGTACCGCCGTTGGTGCCGCAGCTTACGTTTCCCATGCCCGTGGGGTGCCGGTAGAGAAGATGGAGCATGTCTATCTCGGCCCGTCCTACAGCAACGAAGACGTGATCGCGGCCTGTGCCCGCCACCCGAACAAACCAGCCTGGCGGCAGATCGACAACACCCCGGAGCGTATCGCCAAGATCATGGTGGATGGCAACCCGGTGGCCTGGTTCCAGGGCCGCATGGAGTTCGGTCCGCGTGCCCTGGGCGGCCGTTCGATCATTGGTTGCCCGAGCGCCACTGGCGTGGCCGACCGGATCAACGAACAGATCAAGTTCCGCGAGCGCTGGAGGCCTTTCTGCCCGTCGATGCTCGACACCGTCGGCCCGCAGATGATCAAGGTCGATCACCCGGCGCCGTTCATGACCTTCACCTTCGAAGTGGCTGAAGAGTGGAAGACCCGGGTACCGGAAGTGGTCCACGAGGACGGCACGTCCCGGGCCCAGGTGCTCAAGCGCGAATACAACCCGCGCTACTACGACATGATGAAGGCCCTGGAAGTACTGACCGGCAACGGCGTGTCGCTGAATACCTCGTTGAACCGCCGTGGCGAACCGATGATCTGTTCGCCCACCGATGCCCTGAACATGTTCTACGGGTCCGACCTGCAGTACCTGATCATGGAAGACATTCTGGTGGTCAAAGACGGCGTGGACCCTTATGACACGCTCGGCTGAACGCCATGTGCTGCAGTTCTGCCACGGCTATGACGGGCCGTTCCTGGACTGTGCCCGGCAATACGCCAACCTGTTCGCGGGCAGCGGCTATCGAGTGACCACGGTGTTTCTCACCGGGGCCGCCGATGCCGATGTCGCCGCGGGCTGCGCGTCTGATGAAGTGCTGTTCATGGAATACAGCTCCAAGGCCATCCGCGGCCTGAAGCTGGGCGCCATCCGCGACCTGCGCAAGATCGCCGCGTCACGCAATTTCAGCTTCTGCATCGCTCACCGCTTCAAGCCGATCTATATCGCCTTGCTGGGCACCGGCTTGCCGGTGATCGGTGTCCATCATGCGTTTTCCGATTACAAGCGCGGCAGCCGCAAGCTCTTTGCCCAACTGTTCCGTAAGCGCCTGAGCCTGCTCGGGGTGTCCGATGCGGTGCGTGACGACATGCGTGCCTGCCTGCCGAAATGGCCGGCGCAGCGCATTCAGACCCTGTACAACCGTATCGACCTTGAGGCACTGCAGGCCGAGCAATTGAACGCTGCCCAGGCGCGCAGCGAGCTGGGCCTGTCCGCCGATGCCTGGATTGTCGGCAACGTCGGGCGCCTGCATCCGGACAAGGACCAGGCCACCTTGCTGCGCGGCTTTGCCGCGGCCTTGCCGCAATTGCCGCTGCACAGCCAACTGGCGATTCTCGGAACCGGGCGTCTGGAAAAAGACCTGAAGTCCCTGGCCCGCGAGCTGGGGATTGCCGATCGCGTGCTGTTCCTCGGACAGGTGCCTCAGGCCCGACGCTATTTCCGCGCCTTCGATGTGTTTGCCTTGAGCTCCGACCACGAGCCTTTTGGCATGGTCCTGCTGGAGGCCATGGCCGCCGGCGTGCCGCTGCTGGCCACCGCCTGTGGCGGTGCCCGGGAAGTGGTCGAGGGGGTGGGCATCCTGTTCCCCCTGGGCGACGTTGAACATATGGCCCAGGGGCTTCAGCATCTGGCCGCGATGGACGATCACCAGCGCCGGGTCTGTGCCGAGCTGATGCTCGACCGCCTGCGCGAGCGCTTCTCCGACCGTGCTGTACGCGACGTATTCTGGCGTTTGCCGCAAGTCACCGATCTGACCGCGAGGGGCTGATGCTCAATCGATTTCAAGGCTGGCGCGAACGTGGCTGGTCAGTCATTGACGCATCGACCTACGCCGATGCCTGGCAGCGGTTCGGTGGCAGTGTGGCAACCCATCCCCTGGTGGTGGAGCAGTTGGCGGACCTGGCGCAGATCCCGGTGCGCTACCTGGCCTGGGAGCGCAACGGCCAATTGCAGGCGGCCATTGCCACCTGGGGGCGCGACCTGGCGCTGTCCAAGGACGTGCTCAAGCGGGCCGGCAAGAAGGGCCTGTTCGATATCGGCAATGCCGAGATGATCCTGCCCGCCGCTGCCGATGCACAGGCGGTGTTGCGCCATCGTGGGCGTTACCTGTCCGCATTGAACGAGGGGCGCCTGACCGGCCTCAAGCCCCAGGCTGAACAGCTGGCCATGGCCAGGACGCCGGAAGAGCTGTCGAAGAAGTTTCGTTACAACCAGCGTCGTGAGCTGCGCCTGCTGGAAGAGGCGGGCGGAGTTGTACGCCCGGTCAGTGATTTCAGCAGCCCCGAGCTGGCGGCGATCTACTGCGACCTGTTCCAGCGCCGCTGGGGCTTTGCCGCCACTGGTGCCGAGCGTATGGCCGAGGTGCTGGAGCGCCTGCGCGAGCTGCTGATCGGTTCGGTGATCTTCCTCAACGACGCGCCGATTGCCGTGCAACTGATTTACCGGGTCGAAGCGCCGGAGTGGATCAGCGTCGAGTACGTGAACGGTGGGGTAGACCCCGAGACCCGTGAGTTCAGCCCCGGCAGTGTGTTGAGTTTTCTCAACACCCAGAGTGCCTGGGAACAGGCCCGTGCCCTGAACAAGCCGCTGCGCTTCTCCTTTGGTCGTGCCGACCGTGAATACAAGGACCGTTGGTGCAACCCTGTGCCGGTTTTCCAGGTGTGAGTCAGCCCATGAGTCGCAAGCAACAACTGCTCAAGCGCCACCGGCGCAATAAACGAATTGCTCTGTTGATCGGGCTGGTGCTGCTATTGGTGGTCGGCATCCTGGTGGCCTGGTGGGCGCCGGTATTGCTGGCGGTATTAGCCTGGCTGGCCCATGAAGCCTGGTTTGCCGATCATCTGTTCTATTCGCCCAAGGATGATTACTGCTACGACTTCGGCAGCGATGCCCAGCAGGCCGCTGTGCGCCTTGAAGCGGGGCGCCTGTTGCTGGAGGCGCCGCTGGCGCTGGCTGGGGATGAAACCCTGGTTCTGGGCGTGCACGTCAAGAGCTCGTGGCTGGGACGTTTTCTCGACCCGGCTGTTGAGGTGTCTGGCGGTCCGCTTGCCGATCGTCAGGTGTTCGAGCGCGGGGTCAACGGACTGCGCTACCTCAACCTCAGCGGCCTGGCCAGTTCCCTGGTCAGTGGCGAGCTGAGGTTGCGCGGGCGCTTCTGTCGGCTGCGCATCCAGCCGCAACTGATGTTCTGGCGGGATCCCGACTACCGGCGCCAGCGGGTGATGGTGATCGCTCCCCATGCCGACGATGCCGAGTTGGCAGCCTTCGGTCTGTACAGCCAGGCCGACGAGGCCTGGATCGTGACCCTCACCGCAGGCGAAATCGAGGCTGAGCATTACCAGGCCATGGGCATGAACCCGGCAGACGCGGCGCGGATCAAGGGGCGCTTGCGGGCCTGGGACAGTATTACTGTGCCGCGCTGGGCCGGGGTGCCTGAATCCCATTGCGTGCAGCTGGGCTATTTCTGCCTGCAGCTGCCTGCCATGCAGGCAGCCCCTGAACAGCCGGTGGCCTCTCGCGAGGCGCAACTGAGCGATATCCGCTTGTTCCGCCAGTTCAATCCATTCCCGCTGCCCGCCGACCAGGACGGGTTGCCGACCTGGAACAATCTCCTGGCCGACCTGCGCGAGCTGCTGCTCAAGGCGCGCCCTGAAGTGATAGTGCTGCCGCACCCGACGCTCGACCCTCATCCCGACCACATCTGTGCTCGCGAGGCGGTCATGCAAGCCCTGGAAGGGCTGGCCTGGCAGCCGGCCACCATCCTCGGCTACGCCAATCACCTGCATGACAACGACCGCTGGCCCATGGGGGACTCGGGCGCAGGCATTGCGTTGCCGCCGGTGTTCGAGTCGACGGCGGTGTTGCGTCCCTGGTGCTTGTCACTGTCCCAGGGCGAGCAGTATGACAAGGCCATGGCCTTGGGCATGATGCATGACCTGCAACCGAAAATGCCGTTCAAGCGACGCCTGCGCAGGTCGATACAATGGCTTATGGCCAGCAGGGTGCCTTCGGCACTGGGGGAGAATGAGTTCTTTCGCAAGGCGGTCAGACGCCATGAGCTGTTCTGGCTATTGCAACAGCGATAAACCGACATAACCATGGGGGCGTTTTGTAGCCCCAATCCGACAGTGAGTCCTTTGTGATCAATCCTCGCCCGCGAATCTTGTTTCTCATGCCCTACTTCGGGCGTTGGCCATTCTGGATGCCGTTTTTTCTCGAAAGCTGCCGCCGGAATCCGGATATCGACTGGCTCTTTTTCAGCGACTGCGGGACCCCGGACAATCTGCCGCCGAACGTCAAGCTTGAAAGCATGAGCTTTGCGGAGTACTGCGCTTTGGTATCCCGGCGCCTGGAGATCGACTTTGCGCCCAATGCGGCCTACAAGCTCTGTGATATCAGGCCGGCAATGGGGTACATCCATATTGATCGTCTGGAGGGCTACGACTTCTGGGCCTTCGGCGATATCGACCTGGTCTACGGTGATCTGCGGGCTTATTTCACTCCGGACCGCCTGGCGGGGTATGACCTGTTCTCCACCCATGAACGGCGTGTCGCCGGGCACTTGTGCCTGATACGCAATACCGCCCGTAAGCGTGAATTGTTCAGGCAGATCAAGGATTGGCAGAAGCGCTTTACCGACCTGCAGCACCATGCACTGGATGAGGGAGCCTTCAGTCGGATTTTCCTCTGGCGCAAGAATTTTCCGGAGCCGCTGTTCAAGCTGGTGGGCAAGTTCAATCCATGGCGCCGCCGCAGTGAGTTCACCGAGGCCTTCAGCACGCCGGGTGGAGTCATCAAGTGGCATGACGGCAGCCGTGATTTTCCGACGCGCTGGTACTGGAAGGATGGGCGTCTGACCAATGACCGCGACGGCGACCGCAGTTTCCCGTATTTCCACTTTGTGTGCTGGAAGCGCAATGAGTGGTCGCAGTTGCCGGAGCAGGATGCGCAGTCGCTCCAAGCCCTGGCCAATGAGCCGTCCTGGATCATCGATGCCACAGGTTTTCACCGGGGATAGTTATGAACCAGCGCTTCAAGGTCCTGCAGTTGCAGCCGGACTACAACGTCAAATCCCACGACTTCGCCGACCTCGCCGAGCAGATCGTCAAGGCCTTGCCGGCCGAGCGTTACGAAGTCACCGCAGCGTTCCTGCGGGGCCGCCCCGGGCCGAACGATCCGGTGAGTCGCGCCGCGCATTCGGTGTACTTCGAGTTTTCCGACCAATCCCTCAAGGGCATGCGCCTGCGGGCCATGTGGCGGCTGTATCAGTTCTGCCGCAAGGAACAGTTCGATGTGGTGATCTGCAACCGCTTCAAGCCGGTAAACATGATGCTGGCCCTCAATCGCTGGTTGAAGGTGCCGTTGTGCATCGGAATTTCCCACGGTTTCGGTGAGTACGACCGGCTTTACCGGCGCCGCCAGACCCAGCGTCTGATCGATCGGCATTGGCGCTTTGTCGGTGTGTCCCCGGCCGTCAAGCAGTACCTGCTCGATTGCCAATGCGGTTTCACCGACCAGAACACCTGGGCTATCACCAACGCCATCGATATCGAACAGGCAGAGGCCTTGCAGCATTCCCGCGAGCGCTCCCGAGAGTTGCTGGGGCTGGCCCCCGATGTGCGTCTGATTGGTGCCTTGGGCCGCCTGGTGCCGGTCAAGGGTCATACCTATTTGTTGCAGGCTTTTGCTCAACTCAAGGACAAGTACCCGCAAACTCAGTTGGCAATCATTGGTGCCGGTCGTGAGGAAGCCAATCTGCGCGCTGAAATCGAGCGCCTGGGGCTGCAGGGCCGTGCTCACCTGCTGGGGTTCAAGGAGAACGCCCTGCAATACGTGCGGGCCTTCGATATCTGGACCATGCCGTCGCTGGCCGAGGGGCTGGGCCTGGCCTTGCTTGAAGGCATGAGCGGGCAGTTGCCGGTGATCGCCTCGAACGTGCCGGCCATGCTGCCCCTGATCGAGGGGGCTGGCGGACTGGCCGTGGAGCCGGCCAATGTACCGGCGCTGGTAGCCGCACTGGATGCCTATCTGGGGCTGTCCGACGAGGATCTGGCCGCCAAGGGCCAGCAAGCCTATGCCTATCTGCAGAAAGAACACGATATCGAGGTGTTCCGCGAGGAGTACCGGCAATTGATCGACTCCGGCTTGAGTCAAGCGGGCAAGAGGCAGTAATGACAGACCAGCAACCTGTGGTGACGGTGATCATCGCCTCCTACAACCACGCGCCCTACATTGAGCAAAGCATTCTCAGTGTGCTTAATCAGACCTATTCGAACATCGAGCTGCTGGTGGTGGATGACGGTTCCAGCGATGACAGCGTCGAGCGTATCCGGCGCCTGCAGGAGCAGCATGGCTTCGACTTCCGGGTCCAGCAGAATCAGGGCCTGACCAACACTCTCAATGGTGCCATTGCACGGTCCAGGGGCAGCCTGATCGTGCCCTTCGGCTCCGACGACATCATGCTGCCCGAGCGCATTGCGACTCAGGTGGCCTACATGGATGGCAAGCCTGAGGTGGGGATCTGCGCGGGCAATATCGAGCTGATCGACAGCGACGGCAACCTGTTTCCCGAGAAGCGCCAGCGCCGTGACGTGCCGTTCCGACGCCTGGACTTCGACGACATGTTCCTTGAGCGCAAGCCCTATCCGCCAGCTCCGACCCTGATGATTCGTCGTGAGGCCCTGGAAAAGGTCGGCGGTTTCGATCCGAATATCCGCCTTGAAGACCTGCTGATCGAGTTGAAGATCACCCGGGCCGGCTATTTCATTGATGGCTTGAACGTGTTGATGGCGCGGTATCGCAAGCACGCCACCAACTCCTACAAGAACCACCGGTTCATGATCGACAACATCCTGCGTTCCTACGCCCTGTTCAGCGACCACCCGCTGTATGACGAGGTGCGCTACAAGTTCCTCAGTTCGATGTTCCTCAAGGTTTCCAATCGGGATCGCAAGCTGGCGCGCGAGTTGCTGGCACAGATCCCGTTCAAGGCCTGGAACAAGAAAACCTGGCGTGGATTGGGCCGCCTTTATTTTTCTCCACTGGAAAAAGACTGAAGAGACGCCGGAGCATGGGCTGGATTCAACGTTTTCTGGAGAAGCGCGCCAAGCGTGCGATCCGCAAGCTGCCGAAAATCGAGCGCGGCGTGGTGCGTTTTCAGCAGAGATATCCAGGTTACAGCATCGGGCGTGGCAGCTATGGCTTGCCCGAGGTGCATGACTGGCAGGAGGGCTCGACCCTGAGCATCGGGGCGTACTGCTCGATTGCCGAAGGGGTGCAGATATTCCTCGGTGGCCACCACCGAGCGGATTGGGTCACCACTTATCCCTTCCCGGCCATGCTGCCTCAGGCCGCGCACATCAGTGGCTACGCCGGGACCAATGGCGATGTCCGGGTGGGCAGTGATGTGTGGCTGTGTTCCAACAGCACGCTGTTATCCGGTGTGACCATTGGCCATGGTGCGATTGTCGCGGCGGGAGCGCTGGTCACCAAGGACGTCGAGCCTTATGCGGTCGTCGGTGGCAACCCGGCGCGTTTCCTGCGCTGGCGCTTTCCTGAGGAGCAGCGCCAGCAACTCTTGCAGAGTGCCTGGTGGGACTGGCCGGAGGCTGAGTTGCACGGGTTGGCCGACAAGCTCTGCTGCGATGATATCGACGGCTTCCTGGCCTACGCCCGGCAGCGC
This sequence comes from Pseudomonas sp. GW822-FHT06D10, assembly GCF_058799535.1. Classification (NCBI taxonomy): domain Bacteria; kingdom Pseudomonadati; phylum Pseudomonadota; class Gammaproteobacteria; order Pseudomonadales; family Pseudomonadaceae; genus Pseudomonas; species Pseudomonas sp. GW822-FHT06D10. The sequence continues at coordinate 495,188 of NZ_JBXALN010000005.1, forward strand.
TCAGCCTGACCGCTCGCTGTTTAATCCCTTCCGAACCTGTTCCAGGCAGCCTTGTGTAGCTGTCATGGAACAGGTGCGTGCGCAGGGATCAGCGAGCCACCTGGTGCAGGTCATTCGCCGGTAGCGGCTTCAGCAGTCCGGTGGCCAGGGGCATCGAGGTGTCCAGGGCGTAACCGGCCTGCAGCGCGTCCAGATGCTCCAGGAACAGCCAGCCACAATCCTCGGCATAGCGCTGCATATGGCGCACATTGCGCTGGCGCAGCGACTTTCTCAGTGAGGAGGGATAGATCCGCAGGTCTGCAAGATCGATCAGCCCGAACTCGCCATTTTCCAGTACCAGCACATTGGCCAGGTGCAGTGAGCGGAAATAGACCCCTTGCTCATGCAGGTTGGCCATGAAGGCGCCAAAGCGCTTGATCAACTTGGCACGCTCGTCGCCAGAGCTTGCCGATTGCAGACTCTGGCGCAGAGTCTGGCCGGGCAGCGGTTGGTAGCGCACTGCGTTGCTGCCGTCGGCAAGACGATACAGTCCGAGAATTTGCGGGGTGGTGATGCCCAGATCGCGCAGTTGCTCGCTATTGGTGGCAAACCGCGTGGAGTAGGGATTGAACCCGCCGGAGGTGTACCAGCGGCGAGGGCGAAACAGCTTGAGGAAGCTGCCGTCGTCAAGACACAGGACCTTGGGACCCAGGCCGTCGGCCTCGATAACCCGGGCATTGGCCATCAGATTGTCGGCGTCGGTCTGGGTGAGCGACTCCACCGGGTGGCTGGGTGAGCGTCGTGCACGTTGGTTGATACACAGTGCAGCGATCAGGGCCAGGGGAATCCACAGCAGGAACCAGTGCTCTTTGGGGCGAGATAGAATCCCGCCGCCTTCGGTCAGGCCTGCGCCAATGCCGAACATCAGCCAGGTCGAGGCCAGGATCAGTAGTGGTTCGGCCCGCAGTTGCCAGCTTTTGAACAGGGCCCAGGCCTGCATGAACAGCCACGGCAGCAGGCCGACGATGCCCACATAGTAGAGCACGCCCAGGGCGAAGTTATGGGGCTCTTGCAGCAGGAAGCCGATGCCGGGGTCCAGGGATAGACTGGCGTTATAGCCGTGGCCGATCCACGGGTGGTTGGCAATCTGTTCCAGGGCTAGGCGCCAGAGATCGAAACGCGACGAGCTGCCCCGTTCCAGAAGCATCTGCGAGAATAGCGCAACGACGACTATACCGCCTGCCAGCATGCCGCCCAGCAGCATCAGCGAACGACGGTTCCAACTAATGAAGCTCAGCCACAGTGCCGCCAGGGTCAATGCCACCAGAGGCGTTCTGGAGCCCGTGGCGATCAGCGCGGCGACCATGACGACCAGTGCCGGAACGCTCAGCCAGAGCATCTGGTAACGACGGCAGTTCATGCTCAGGCACAGCCAGTAGACACAGAAGAACCCAAAGACATGGGAGCTCAGCAGCGGGTTGTCAAAGGCGCCCGCGCCGACCATTCGCAGTTCGGGGGTGTGGTATCGAGCGAAGACGTACAGGTTGAAGATCGAGGCGATGAGAGCAACGATCGCAGCGCAGAAGACCAGAGGCTGTAGCACCTCCCCGCGGTAGCGAACCAGTAGCATGCAGCCGGCGAACAGCATCAGGGTGTGCAGAGGGGTCTTGATTTCCCCCAGCACGCTGTCCACCGGAGGGCTCCAGGCCAGGCTGACAATGGCCCAGGTGCAGAACAACAGCATGGCGATGAAGACAGGTTCGCGCAGAAGGCTTTTCAGTTCGCTGGGGCGAGTACACAGCGCGATCAGTGTCGGGATGCTGAACAGTCCGTAGTACAGCTTGTGCAATCCACTGCGCCCCGGAAGGAAGAACATCGCACAGAGAAGCAGTAGATAACCGATCGGCAGAATCCACAGGCAAATGAAATCGAATACTCGATTGGCCGTATTGTGAAGGGCATTGGGTTGCATGCTTGAACGTTCATCCCGGAAGTTAAGCTGGCAATCATAACGACTAATGGCTGGCGGTGTCGTTGGTCAGCTGAACAAACTCGGGCCTATGGGAGTGCCAGTACCGCGAACAAGCTGTGCTAAAGTCAGCCTCCTTTTTGACGACATTCGCGTGATATGACCGACTCCAGTCCTGACGCAAGCCCCTCGAGCTTGAAAATCTACTTCCGTCTGCTCGGCTATGTGCGGCCCTATATTGGTCTGTTTCTCATCAGCATCGTCGGGTTTCTGATCTTCGCTTCGACTCAGCCCATGCTCGGCTACATCCTCAAGTATTTCGTCGACGGCCTGTCCAACCCTCAGGCGGTGCTGTTTCCCGGTGTGCCTTATCTGCGCGACATGCAGTTGCTCCAAGCTGTGCCGCTACTGATCGTGCTGATCGCTGCCTGGCAAGGCCTGGGCTCCTACCTGGGCAACTACTTCCTGGCCAAGGTATCCCTGGGGCTGGTGCACGATTTGCGGGTGCAACTGTTCAACAACCTGTTGACCCTGCCCAACCGTTACTTCGACAAGCACAACTCCGGGCACCTGATCTCGCGTATCACCTTCAACGTGACCATGGTCACGGGGGCGGCGACGGACGCGATCAAGGTGGTGATCCGCGAAGGCATGACCGTGATCTTCCTGTTCGGCTCGCTGTTGTGGATGAACTGGCGCCTGACCCTGGTGATGATCGCCATCCTGCCGCTGATCGCGGTCATGGTCCGCACCGCCAGCAAGAAATTCCGCAAGCAGAGCAAGAAGATCCAAGTGGCCATGGGTGATGTGACCCACGTTGCCTCGGAAACCATCCAGGGCTATCGCGTGGTTCGCAGCTTTGGCGGCGAGACCTATGAGCAGCAGCGTTTTCTTGCTGCCAGCCAGGGCAACACCGACAAGCAACTGCGCATGACCCGTACCGGCGCCATCTACACCCCACTGTTGCAACTGGTGATCTACAGCGCCATGGCGGTGCTGATGTTCCTGGTTCTGTATCTGCGCGGTGATGCTTCTGCCGGTGAAATGGTGGCCTATATCACCATGGCCGGTCTGCTGCCCAAGCCGATCCGCCAGCTGTCCGAAGTCAGCTCAACGATCCAGAAAGGCGTGGCGGGTGCGGAGAGCATCTTCGAGCAGCTGGACGTCGAGCCTGAGGTCGATCGCGGCACCGTCGAGCGCGCCAGCATCAATGGGCACCTGGAGGTGCGCAACCTGAGTTTCACCTACCCGGGAACCGAACGGCAGGTGCTCGATGACATCAGCTTCAGTATCGAGCCCGGGAAAATGGTGGCGCTGGTGGGGCGTTCCGGCAGTGGCAAGTCGACCCTGGCCAACCTGATTCCGCGGTTCTATCACCACGACAAGGGCCAGATTCTTCTGGATGGCACCGAGGTCGAAGACTTCCGCCTGCTGAACCTGCGTCGGCATATTGCTCAGGTTACCCAGCACGTCACGCTGTTCAGTGACACCGTGGCCAACAACATTGCCTACGGTGACCTGGCCGGTGCGCCGCGTGAGGACATCGAAAAGGCCGCCGCCGATGCCTATGCCATGGACTTCATTGCCCAGTTGCCCGAAGGCCTGGATACCCAGGTAGGGGAGAACGGCGTACTGCTTTCAGGTGGCCAGCGCCAGCGCCTGGCGATTGCCCGGGCCTTGCTGAAGAACGCCCCGCTGCTGATTCTAGACGAGGCCACTTCGGCCCTGGACACCGAATCCGAGCGGCACATCCAGGCCGCACTGGACAAGGTCATGAAGGGCCGCACCACCCTGGTGATTGCCCACCGCCTGTCGACCATCGAGAAAGCCGACCTGATCCTGGTCATGGACCAGGGGCGGATTGTCGAGCGCGGCAGCCATACCCAGCTGCTGGCACAGAACGGCTACTACTCGCGGCTGCATGCCATGGGCCTGGAAGAGCCCGCGCCCAGCGGAATCGCCTGACCTGTTCCGGGGAGCGAGCTGGCTCGCTCCTCGGGGCCTTGGTGTGCAAGGCACCTTGGCATCATTTGTAGCCGCTTCCTTACAGTCTTGACCAAGCCTAAATAATTCTGCGTTTCCCGCTTGTTATGGTTCCCGCCTGAATCTTTGAACAGATCGAGGGGGCCATCCCTCTCGCGTGGGTAGCAGAATGTTGCAACGCTTTGTGTGGAAGTTATTACCCAAGACCCAGCGCAATTTCCTGCTTGGGCGCCTGTCGGTGGTGGATCGCCAAGTGGTGAACAAGTCCATGTCGGCCAATGTGCGCTTTCCTGATGCTTTCTCCCGGCACTCCTGCCTGTTCATTCATGTCCCCAAGTGCGCGGGCAGCAGCATCTGTTCGGCATTGTTCGACGGTTGGATGCCCGGGCACCTGCCGTTGTACTGGTACGAGCAGCAGTTTCCCCAGGCCTTTTCCAGCAGCTTCAAGTTTGCCTTCGTGCGCGATCCCCTGGAGCGCGCCTACTCGGCCTACGCTTTCCTGCGGGGCAATCGCCTCGGCCGACGGGACCAGGCAGCCCAGGCGCTGGTAGGGCATTACCGCGACTTCGATGACTTTGTCGGCCGCTGGCTGCATCCGGAAACCATCCACAAGCAGATGCACTTTGCTGCCCAGAGCGATTTTCTCACCGACTCCCTGGGCCGCCTGGCCCTGGATTTCGTCGGCTATCAGGAGCACCTGCAGCGGGATTTCCAACTGCTGTGCGAGCAGTTGCAGGTCCAGACCCGATTGCCCCATGTCAACAGCACCCAGCAGCGCCATAGCACCCCCGTCAGGGATATCTGTTCGGTACGCACCCGGCGCCTGGTGCGCCGGGTCTATCAACGCGACTACGAGATGCTCGGTTATGAATAAGCTTGCCTGTGTACCGCTGGAACGCCCGCAAATCCGTCCCTACAGCCTGTCGTTGTCCACCGAGGCCCGGGCCGCCCTCAAGCAGCAGCAACCCTGCTGTCTTTGGCTGACCGGATTGTCGGGGGCCGGCAAGTCGACCCTGGCCAATCTGTTGGAGCTGCGGCTCAACGAGTTGGGTATGCACACCTTCGTCCTCGACGGCGACAACGTTCGCAGTGGCCTGTGCAGTGACCTGGGTATGGGGGCCGAGGCGCGCAAGGAGAATATCCGCCGCATGGCCGAGGTGGCACGGCTGATGGTGGACGCCGGCCTGCTGGTCATAGTGTCGGCAATCTCGCCGTTTCGCGCCGAGCGCGATGCCGCCCGCGCGCTGTTCGGCCCGGGGGAATTCATCGAGGTGTACGTCAGTACACCTTTTGACACCTGTGCCCGGCGTGACCCCAAAGGGTTGTACCAGGCTGCGCTGGAGGGGCGGATCAAGGACTTCACCGGGCTCGACAGCCCTTATGAAGCGCCGTTGCAGGCCGATTGCGAGATCGACACGGCGACCGTGGCACTGCCGGAGGCGATCCGCCGCCTGCTGCAACTGCTGCCCCGTAAATAAGCGGCAAGAATTCTTCGTCGGCCCCATTCAAGGCATAGAACTAGGCGGCGCCAACCCTGTGTTAATATCGCGCCCCTGTTCATTTTGTATGTGGGATGCTCCATGAAGTTGTCCATGCCGCGATTCGATCAAGCCCCCGTCTTGGTGGTCGGCGATGTCATGCTCGACCGTTACTGGCATGGTGGTACCTCACGGATTTCCCCTGAGGCGCCAGTGCCGGTGGTCAAGGTCGAGCAAATCGAGGATCGCCCCGGCGGTGCCGCCAACGTTGCCCTGAACATCGCTGCCCTCGGCGCGCCGGCCTCCCTGGTGGGCGTGACCGGCGACGATGAAGCCGCCGACAGCCTGGCCAACAGCCTGCAAGGCGCGGGCGTGCGTGCGTTGTTCCAGCGCATCAAGCACCAGCCGACCATCGTCAAGCTGCGGGTCATGAGCCGTCACCAGCAGTTGTTGCGTATCGATTTCGAAGAACCTTTCGCCACCGACGCCCTGGCCCTGGCGGCCGAGGTTGATGCCCTGCTCGACGGGATCAAGGTGCTGGTGTTGTCCGACTACGGCAAGGGCGCGCTGCGCAATCACCAAGTGCTGATCGCCGCTGCGCGGGCCCGGGGCATTCCGGTACTGGCGGACCCCAAGGGCAAGGATTTCTCCATCTACCGCGGCGCCAGCCTGATCACGCCGAACCTCAGCGAGTTCGAGACCATCGTCGGCGGTTGCGCCGATGAGCACGACCTGGTGAGCAAGGGCGCGCAGTTGATGCATGACCTGGAGCTGGGGGCGTTGCTGGTGACCCGTGGCGAACATGGCATGACCCTGTTGCGCCCCGACCACCCGGCCATGCACTTGCCAGCCCGGGCCCGGGAAGTGTTCGACGTTACCGGTGCCGGGGATACGGTGATCTCCACCCTGGCGGCCGCCATTGCTGCTGGCGAAGAGCTGCCTCATGCAGTGGGCCTGGCCAATCTGGCGGCCGGCATCGTGGTTGGCAAGCTGGGTACCGCCGCCATCAGTGCTCCCGAACTGCGCCGGGCGATCCAGCGCGAGGAAGGCTCCGAGCGCGGGGTGCTGAGCCTCGACCAGTTGCTGCTGGCCATCGATGATGCCCGAGCCCACAACGAGAAGATCGTCTTCACCAACGGCTGCTTTGACATCCTGCATGCCGGGCACGTGACCTACCTGGAGCAGGCGCGAGCCCAGGGCGACCGGTTGATCGTGGCGATCAACGATGACGCTTCGGTCAGTCGCCTCAAGGGCCCTGGCCGTCCGATCAACAGTGTCGACCGGCGCATGGCGGTGCTGGCGGGGCTGGGGGCGGTGGACTGGGTAATCAGTTTCCCCGAAGGCACCCCGGAAAACCTCCTGTCCCAGGTTCGGCCGGACGTGCTGGTGAAGGGCGGTGACTATTCCATCGACCAGGTTGTAGGTGCCGATATAGTCGGTGCCTATGGCGGCACCGTTAAGGTGCTGGGGCTGGTGGAAAACAGCTCGACCACGGCTATCGTCGAGAAGATCCGCAAGACCGACAAGGCCGAGTAACGGCCTTGCGGTCCGCAAAAAAGGCGCCTGTTGCAGGCGCCTTTTTTTGGCCTCAGCCCTGGCGCCGGGCCTTGCCGGGGACGATCTTGCGCAGGATCTGCCGGGCCCGGCCGGTTAGCCGTGATAGCTTCGACGCCTTTTGCGGTGGCTCCAGGCCCCGCTGCCTGAGCCAGTCCTTCCAGCGAATCCGCTCGTCACTCACCACCCAGCCTTCCTGCTGGGCGAAGCTTTCCGCCAGGTACAGGCCGCGGGTGCTGGCCGGATGCAACTGGTCTTTCTTCAGGGTGTAGAGCTCGGCGCAGGGCTCGCCGTTGTCCAGGGGCATCAGGTACAGGTCCGGGCGCTTGCGGTCCAGCCGTGCCACCAGTTGGTCGCCCTCCAGGCGCTCGTCGACGTGGAACAGGCTCAGGGACTTGGCTTCCCTCGGCACGTCCAGGCGCAGGTCGTAGATCAACTGCAGCGAGGCGGTGGGCAGGTGCACATAGGCCCGGGGACGTTCCAGCAACTGCAGGTTGCCACAGCGTACCGGCAGCGCCGCCCCGGACAGCGGGGTCAGGCGAAAGGGCAGGGCCTCGCGATAGTGCAGGGCGTCGGCATAGGGCGCGGGCAGCCAGGTGTCGTTGAAGCGCCCACCGAGCCAGCCTTCGGGGGTTTCCAGCAGGCATTCCTCGGCAATTTCCTGGATCGCGGTATGCAGCGGCAGGTTGAGCTCGTGAGCCGGGACATAGCCGGAAATCAGCTTGAGCACTACATCGCCGCGATCCTGGCGGCGCTGGCGCACCAGCACCCAGTAGTCGCGGTTCTGCCAGTGCAGGGTCAGGCGCACCGAGACCCCGAGATTGGCCAGCTCCAGGGCGAAGCGCTGATTGTCGGCCACCGTCACCGCGCGCCGGCGCTGCAGGGTCTGGGCGAAGTTCAGCGGCATTCCGACGCTCTGGTAGCTCAAGCCTTCGGGAGTCGCTTCGACGAACAGGGGCAGGGTCTTGAAGTTGCTGGGGTTCTTTCTAATGAGCGGTCGCGACATCTCGGCTCCTTCTTGCGTCGGGGTCGGCCGCGTCGGCGGCATCAGTTCTTGCCAAGGACCTGCGCCACAGTCGACACGTTATGGGCCAGGTGCAAGGGATTGATGGTCCCGACAATAGCACTGGCGACACCGGGCCGGTCAAACAGCAGATCGAAGCTGGCCCGCACCGGATCGATGCCCGGGCTCAGGCAAACGTGGCCGCTGGCAAGCGCCTTTTTCACCAGGATGCCCTTGTGGTGAGCGGTAGCGTAGTCAATGACTGCCCGCTCGGCCTGTTCGTTCAGATTGTAGGTAACCATGGCGCAATCGCCTTGCTCCAGGGCCTTCAGGCCGCCGTCTACGGTCTTGCCGGAGAAGCCGAAGCCACGGATCTTGCCCTCCTGCTTGAGCTGCGCCAGGGCCTGGTAGACCTCGCACTGCTCGAGGATCGCCAGGTCGTTGCCGTCGGAATGCACCAGCACCAGGTCGATGAAGTCGGTTTCCAGGCGTTGCAGGCTGCGCTCCACGGACATCCGGGTATGGGCCGCGCTGAAATCGTGCCGCGACAGGCCATCGGCGAACTCTTCGCCGACCTTGCTGACAATCACCCATTCCTGGCGCTGGCCGCGCAGTAGCGGGCCCAGGCGCTCTTCGCTGCGGCCGTAGGCCGGAGCGGTGTCGATCAGGTTGATGCCCAGGTCGCGGGTCAGCTTGAGCAGCATGCGGGCCTCCTGGTCGTCGGGGATCTGGAAGCCGTTAGGGTATTTCACGCCCTGGTCGCGGCCCAGTTTCACCGTGCCCAGACCCAGGGGCGACACCAGCAGGCCGGTGCTGCCCAAGGGGCGATGCAGATCGTGCAGGGTTGGCTGGCTCATGGCAGCAGTTGCTCCCAGGCTGGTTGCGCCAGGGGCGGCTTGGGCAGTTCGGGCAGGGCCTGGGCGGCGGCGGGGTGAATGCCGTCGCGCTCCAGGGCAGCCAGGACCCGGTCGGCGAAGTCCGGTGCCAGGGCCAGCTTGGTCGGCCAGCCCACCAGCAGGCGATCCTGCTCGGCGAGGAAGGCGTTGTCCGGGCGGGCCAGGCCCGACTGTGCCGGTTCGGCGCGGTCGACCCGCAGGGTGGCCCATTGCGCCTGGCTCAGGTCGATCCAGGGCAGCAGTTGCGCCAGTTCCTTCTGGGCTGCGGCAATCTGCGCTGCCGGTTCCCGGGCCACGCCCTCGGCTTCGGCGATATCGCCCCCCAGGTACCAGACCCACTGGCCGTCGGCGGCCGGGTGAGTGGTGACGGTGATCCGTGGTTTTGGCCCGCCGCCCAGGCAGTGGGCGTACAGCGGTTTCAGGCTCGGGCCCTTGACCAGCACCATGTGCAATGGTCGCCGTTGCATGGCGGGCTGGCTCAGGCCGGCCGCTTGCAGCAGCTCGGCATTGCCGGCTCCGGCGCTGAGGACAATGCGTTGCGCGCGGATTTCCCGGCCGTCGACCCGCAGGCCCAGCAGTTGGCCGTTCTCCAGCAGGGGCTCGATCTTCTGCCCGGCCAGCAGGCTGTCTCCCGCCAGGTGCGCGAGGCGCTCGATCAGGCTCGGCACATCCACTACCAGTTCGGCGAGGCGGTAGACCTTGCCCTTGAAGCGCTTGTCCTGCAGGGCCGGGGGCAGTTGCTCGCCCTTGACCTGATCGACCCGCCCGCGTACCGCCTTGCTGGCGAAGAAGCTGGTGAGGTTGCCGGCCAGGGTGCCGGGGGACCAGAGGTAGTGAGCCTCGGACAGCAGGCGCACGCCGGACAGGTCCAGCTCGCCATTGCCCGCCAGGGCTTCGCGCCAGCGTCGTGGCATGTCGGCAATGGCCTCGGAGGCGCCAGTGAGGGCGCCGTGCAGGGCGTATTTGGCGCCGCCGTGGATGATCCCCTGGGATTTCACGCTCTGTCCGCCGCCGAGGCTGGCGCTTTCCACCAGCACGGTGGAAAAACCCAGGCGTTGCAGGCGAGCGTTGAGCCAGAGACCGGCGACGCCTGCGCCGACAATCAGCACATCGGTGGAAATAGCGGATGGCATGCAGCGACCTCGGTAAGTAAAACGAAGCCGCAAGTTTCAAGCCTCAGGCCTCAAGCTGCAAGCTTGGCGCTCACTCTGGCCGCTTGAGGCGTGTGGCGTGAGGCTGCTTTCTAGTGCCCGGCGGTTTTCGAGAACAACTGGATCACCACCACGCCGAGGACGATCAGCGCCATGCCCAGCATCGCCGGGATATCCAGCTTCTGGCCGTACAGAAACAGCGCGGCGATGCTCACCATGACGATGCCCATGCCGGCCCATACCGCGTAGGCCACGCCCACCGGCACCGTACGCACCACCAGGGTCAGCATCCAGAAGGCCACGCCGTAGCCGACGATGATCAATGCCAGGGGCAGCGGAGTGCTCAGGCCCTTGACCGCTTTCATTGAAACAGTGGCGATCACTTCCGCGCAGATGGCGATAGCCAGGTAGTAGTAAGCGTTCATGGGAGGGTTCCTCGGGGCTGGGACTGCTTTATGAGGTCGGCATTCTAGAGAAAGTTCAGATGGGGTAAAGTCATTACCTATCTGGATGCTAGATAGGTTGTGCCGTGAACATGCAATGGAACCTGGAGCAGTTGCGCCTGTTTGTCGGGGTCGCCGAACTGCGTTCGTTTTCTGCCGTGGCCCGCCATCAGCGCAAGGCGCAATCGGCCATCAGCAGTGCCATCGCCCAGCTGGAGGATGACCTGGGAGTGAGCCTGTTCGAACGCAGCAGTGGCCGCCAGCCAAGGCTGACGGAGGCGGGCAGTGCACTGTTGCAGGAAGCGCGGGAGATCCTGCGCCAGTGCGACCGCCTCAATGGCCGGGCGCTGGCCTTGATGCGCGGCCAGGAAGCGCGGTTGCGCCTGGCCCAGGACGAGGCGATGCCCTATCAGCCGGTGCTCGACAGCCTGGAGGCCCTGGCGGAACACTTTCCCAGCCTGGAGGTGCAACTGGCCAGCGGGGCCCAGGGCGACGTAGCGCGCAAACTGGTGGAGCGCCGGGCCGACCTGGGGTTGCTGTTTCACCATGAACAGATGCCGGAAACTTTGGAGCGCCGGGCCCTGGGCAGTGTGGAGATGGTCACTGTCTGCGCCGTGGGGCATCCGCTGGCCCATGAAAAAAGGGTCAACCGCCAGTTGCTGGCGCTACACCGGCAGTTGCTCATCGCTCCGCAAGCCAGTGGCTACCCCGGTGGTGAGCAGGTCAGCCCCCAGGTCTGGCGGGCTGACAGCTTCTACGTCCTGGCCGAATGGCTGATGCGCGGGCTGGGCTGGGCCTGGCTGCCACGGCATGTGGTGCAGTACCCGGCCTATCAGAACCAGATGGTGGAGCTGGCCAGTCAGTGGACGCCCCCGGCACTGGTGGTGGAGCTGGCCTGGCGCCGTGACGAACCTCTGGGCCCCGCGGCGCACTGGCTGGCAGAACGTTTTGCCGTGCACCTGAAGGCGATCGGCTAAAAAACCGATAAACTCCGCCGCCATGAATAGAACTCTCTATACCGCATTGTTTTACCTGGGGCTGCCGTTGGTAGCGATCCGCCTGTGGCTGCGCTCGCGCAAGGCGCCGGCTTATGCCAAGCGCATTGGCGAGCGTTTCTCTCTCGGCTTGCCGAGCATGCAACCCGGTGGCATCTGGGTGCATGCGGTGTCGGTGGGCGAGAGCATCGCTGCCGCGCCGATGATCCGGGCGCTGCTGGCGCGTTATCCACAGCTGCCGATTACCGTGACCTGCATGACTCCCACCGGCTCCGAGCGCATCCACGCGCTGTTTGCCAACGAGCCGCGGATCCAGCACTGCTACCTGCCCTACGACTTGCCTTGCGCCGCGGCGCGGTTTCTCGATCGGGTGCGGCCCAAGTTGGCGGTGATCATGGAAACCGAACTGTGGCCCAACCATATCGACCAGTGTGCCCGGCGCGGGATTCCGGTGGCCCTGGCCAATGCCCGGTTGTCCGAGCGTTCGGCCAAGGGCTATGGGCGTTTTGCTCGGCTGACCGCACCGATGCTGGCGCAGATGAGCCTGTTCGCGGTGCAGACCGAAGCCGAGGCCCAGCGTTTCCTCCGGCTTGGGGCCCGCCCAGAGACTGTGCAAGTGACCGGATCGATCAAGTTCGACCTGAGCATCGACCCGCAGTTGCTGCAGCGGGCCACTGAGCTGCGCCAGCAATGGCAGGCCATGGAGCGCCCGGTGTGGATCGCCGCCAGTACCCACGAGGGCGAAGACACGGTGGTGCTCGATGCCCATCGGCAACTGCTGGGCAGTTACCCCAATGCCTTGCTGATCCTGGTGCCGCGGCACCCGGAGCGCTTCGACTCGGTGCATGAGCTGTGCCGGCAGCAGGGTTTTGCCACGGTGCGCCGTTCTGCAGCCGAGCCGGTGCTTGCCACCACCTCGGTGCTGCTGGGGGACACCATGGGCGAATTGCTGTTCCTCTATGCCCTGGCCGACAGCGCCTTTGTCGGCGGCAGCCTGGTGCCCAACGGTGGGCACAACCTGCTGGAGCCGGCAGCCCTGGCCAAGCCGGTGATCAGCGGGCCGCATCTGTTCAACTTCCTGGAAATCGCCGCGATGCTGCGTGAGGCCGGAGCCTTGCAGGAAGTGGACGATGCCGAGGGGCTCGCGGTGGCGGTGCAGCGTCTGTTCGAGCTACCCCAGGATGCGCGCAAGATGGCCGACGCCGGGCTCAAGGTGCTCAAGGCCAACCAGGGCGCCTTGCAACGGCTGCTCGACGGCCTTGGCCGCCTCCTGGGCAGGCACTGATCGTCGCCTTCTGTAGCCGCTGTCGCAGGCTGCGCAGTGGCCGTAAAAGGCCGTTACACCGCCATGAAAAAGGCCACCGCAATGGTGGCCTTTTTCATGCCTGCGACCTTCAGGGGCGGGCCCTGAGCTGCTCCTGGGCGGCCTTGGCCAGGTCTGGCGGCAGGAAGTCGCGATCCGGGTTGTAGTCGGCCTTGAGATAGCGCGACAGGTCCTGCAGGTCCCCCGGGTTGAGGGTGCCGGCCGCCTGTTTCAGGCGCAGGTTGTCGAGGATGTAGTCGTAGCGGCTGTTGTTGTAGTTGCGCACCGAGGTGTACAGCTGGCGCTGGGCGTCGAGCACATCGACGATATTGCGCGTGCCCACCTGGTAGCCGATCTCCGTGGCCTCCACTGCGCTCTGGTTGGAAATGATCGACTGGCGCCGGGCCTGGACCTGCTCGACATCGGTGTTCACCGCGCGGTGCAGGTTGCGGGTGTTTTCCACCACCTGGCGGCGCAGGGATTCACGCTGTTGCTCGGTCTGGCTCAGGCGCGAGTAGGATTCGCGCACCTGGGAGCTGGTCAGGCCGCCGCTGTAGATCGGAATGTTCAGTTGCAGGCCGATGGAGCGCTGTTCGACGTCGCTGCCATAGCGCGTCAGCGGGTTGGGGTTGCTGAAGCCCAAAGCATCGTTGTCGCCTTTCTTGTACTGCGCCACTGCGTCCAGGGTCGGGGCATGCCCGGCCTTGCGCTGCTTGAGGGTTTCCTCGGCGGCGCTGACTGCGTAGTTGCTGGCCAGCAGGTTGAGGTTCTGCTTGGCGGCGGTGTCCACCCAGGCCTTGGCGTCGTTGGGGGTCGGCGCCAGCACTGGCAGGGTATGGACGATGCCCTGGATCGAGTTGTACTCGCGGTTGGTCAGGGTGATCAGGGCCTCGAAGGCATCATCCACCTGGCGCTGGGCAAGGATCCGGTTGGCCCGGGCGGTGTCGTAGCTGGCCTGGGATTGCAGGACGTCGGTCTTGTCCGACAGGCCCACGTCGAAGCGTTCGTTGGATTGGTCCAGCTGACGCTTGAAGGCCGCTTCCTCGGCCTTGGTCGAGGCCAGGTTGTCCTGGGCGCGCAACACCGCGAAGTAGTTCTCCGCGCTCTGCAGGATCAGGTTCTGCTCGGTGGCCGAGAGTTGCAGGGAAGCCTGTTCGTTGATGTCCTTGGCCGCCTGCAGCTGGAACCAGCGGTCGGCCCGGAACAGTGGCTGGGCCAGGGTCGCCTGGTAGACGTTGCCGCTGCGGGTAGAGGTCATCGACGGTTCGTCGAACTTGGTGCGGGTGTTGTTCATGTCCGCGCCGGCCGAAAGGTTAGGCAGCAACCCGGCACGAGCCTGGGGCACCACTTCCTTCTGGGCACCGTACTGGGCGCGCGCAGCGGCCAGATCGGCGTTGTTGTCCACCGCTTCCTGGTAGACGCTGACCAGATCGGTCTTGGTGGTCAAAGGCGCTTCTGCTGCCCAGGCCATTCCATTGGACGCACAAGACACGGCAACAGCCAGTGAGAGTTTGCGCAGCATTCGGCGATCCCTAGAGTTGATATTACGGCAATAATTCAGGCGCCAAGGCTAAGGCGCGACCCACGGAGCGTCAAGGTTCGACACAGGGCAACGAGTGTAGATGCGCTGGGGGGTGGCAACAATCCTGCAATTACGCCATTCATCATGCTGATCGTACGGGGGGTTGGCGTTCTGCTGTGGCTTTGTCTAGACTGGCCCGGTTCTTGTCGGGGTGCCTTGCTATGAGGCTGAGATCGGATAATCCGGATCCCGTTGAACCTGATCAGGTTAGCGCCTGCGTAGGGAACAAGATTTCTCGTCACCCGGCGAGTCCTCTTGTGCTTCGTCCGGGATGTTGTTCGACAATCGAACACCCCTCGAGTACCAAGCACTGCACTCAACTAGTTGCCTAGCCAGGGTGCGTCCGTCCGTTACAGGTTCGCTCCGACAAAAATCCACTGCCTGGATGCTGTCTGGAGAGCCCGTGATGACTACAAAATTAAAAAACGCTAGCAACCTCAGTGAGTCGGCCCAAGTCGACCAACAATCGGTTCAGCCCTTTACCCGCTCGCAAAAAGTCTATGTCCAGGGTTCGCGCCCGGACATCCGCGTGCCCATGCGCGAAATCACCCTGGACGTGACCCCCACCGACTTCGGCGGCGAGATCAACGCCCCGGTGACCGTGTACGACACCTCCGGCCCCTACACCGATCCGAACGTGGTGATCGATGTGCGCAAGGGCCTGGGCGATGTGCGTTCGGCCTGGATCGAAGACCGTGGCGACACCGAGCGCCTGGCCGGCCTGAGCTCCAACTTCGGCCAGCAGCGCCTGGCCGACCCGGAGCTGACCAAGCTGCGCTTCGCCCACGTCAACAACCCGCGCCGGGCCAAGGCCGGGGCCAACGTCAGCCAGATGCACTACGCGCGCAAAGGCATCATCACCGCCGAGATGGAATACGTCGCCATCCGCGAAAACATGAAGCTGCAGGAGGCCCGTGCCGCCGGCCTGCTGAAGCAGCAACACGCCGGCCACAGCTTCGGCGCCAGCATTCCGAAAGAAATCACCCCAGAGTTCGTCCGCGAGGAAATCGCCCGTGGCCGCGCGATCATCCCGGCCAACATCAACCACGTCGAACTGGAACCGATGATCATCGGCCGCAACTTCCTGGTGAAGATCAACGGCAACATCGGCAACAGTGCCCTGGGTTCCTCGATCGAGGAAGAAGTGGCGAAACTGACCTGGGGCATCCGCTGGGGTTCGGACACGGTGATGGACCTGTCCACCGGCAAGCACATCCATGAAACCCGCGAGTGGATCATCCGCAACTCGCCGGTGCCGATCGGTACCGTACCGATCTACCAGGCCCTGGAAAAGGTCAACGGCGTGGCCGAGGACCTGACCTGGGAGCTGTTCCGCGACACCCTGATCGAGCAGGCCGAGCAGGGCGTGGACTACTTCACCATCCACGCAGGCGTCTTGCTGCGTTACGTGCCGCTGACCGCCAAGCGGGTCACCGGCATCGTGTCCCGGGGTGGCTCGATCATGGCCAAGTGGTGCCTGGCGCACCACAAGGAGAACTTCCTCTACACCCACTTCGACGAAATCTGCGAAATCATGAAGGCCTACGACGTCAGCTTCTCCCTGGGAGATGGCCTGCGCCCGGGGTCGATTGCCGACGCCAACGACGAAGCCCAGTTCGGCGAACTGGAGACCCTCGGCGAGCTGACCAAGATCGCCTGGAAGCATGACGTGCAGTGCATGATCGAAGGTCCGGGCCACGTGCCGATGCAGTTGATCAAGGAGAACATGGACAAGCAGCTGGAGTGCTGCGACGAGGCGCCGTTCTACACCCTCGGCCCGCTGACTACCGACATTGCCCCCGGCTACGACCACATCACCTCCGGTATCGGTGCGGCGATGATCGGCTGGTTCGGCTGCGCCATGCTCTGCTACGTCACGCCCAAGGAACACCTTGGCCTGCCGAACAAGGATGACGTGAAGACCGGGATCATCACCTACAAGATCGCCGCGCATGCTGCGGATCTGGCGAAAGGTCATCCGGGCGCGCAGATCCGCGACAACGCCTTGTCCAAGGCGCGTTTCGAGTTCCGCTGGGAAGACCAGTTCAACCTCGGCCTGGACCCGGACACCGCCCGTTCGTACCACGACGAGACCCTGCCCAAGGATTCGGCCAAGGTCGCGCATTTCTGCTCCATGTGCGGGCCGAAGTTCTGCTCGATGAAGATCACCCAGGAAGTGCGTGAGTACGCAGCCAACCAGCGTATCGAAGCGGTGGATGTGGATGTCGCCAAGGGCCTGGCGGAACAGGCCGAGCGCTTCAAGCAGGAAGGCAGCCAGTTGTACAAGAAAGTCTGACCCCTCTCTGCAGGAGCGGGCTTGCCCGCGAACCTGGCGCCGCGCTCTCGACAAGGTGGCGCTTTCGCCGGCAACCCGGCTCCTGCAGACCTTATTCCTTCGAGATATCAACCTTGAGCAGTCCAATCAGTACCTACTCTCCCAATCTCGCGGTACCGGCCGACAAGCGCGTGTTTGGCGCCCGCGATCTGTTTTCCCTGTGGTTTTCCCTCGGTATCGGCCTGATGGTGCTGCAGACCGGCGCCTTGCTGGCGCCAGGCCTGGGGCTGGCCCATTCGCTGCTGGCGATCCTACTCGGCACCGCGGTCGGCGTTCTGCTGCTGGCGGCGGTGGGGGTGATCGGCAGCGACACCGGCCTGTCGTCCATGGCTGCGCTCAAGCTCAGCCTGGGCCGGCGCGGCGCCAGCCTGCCGGCGCTGTTGAACCTGTTGCAACTGGTGGGCTGGGGCTCGTTTGAAATCATCGTCATGCGCGATGCCGCGAGCCTCCTGGGCAGCCGGGCCTTCAGCGAAGGCAGCCTACTGGCCAACCCGTTGCTCTGGACCCTGTTTTTCGGTGCCCTGGCCACCTTGCTGGCGGTCAGCGGGCCCTTGACCTTCGTCCGGCAGATCCTGCGCAAATGGGGAATCTGGTTGTTGTTGGCCGCCTGCCTGTGGCTGACCTGGAACCTCTTCGCCCGAGCCGACCTGGCGGCGCTCTGGGCCCAGGCCGGGGACGGCTCGATGCCGTTCGCCGTGGGCTTCGATATCGCCATCGCCATGCCCTTGTCCTGGTTGCCGCTGATCGCCGACTACTCGCGGTTCGGCAAGCGCGCCAAGAGCGTGTTCGGCGGCACGGCCCTGGGCTTTTTCATCGGCAATTTCTGGTTGATGAGCCTGGGCGTCGCCTACACCCTGGCCTTCGCTCCCAGTGGTGAAGTGAATGCCTTGCTGCTGGCGCTGGCCGGGGCCGGGCTGGGGATTCCGTTGCTGCTGATTCTGCTGGACGAATCGGAGAATGCCTTTGCCGATATCCATTCGGCGGCGGTTTCCAGCGGCGTCCTGCTGCGCCTCAAGGTCGAGCACCTGGCGCTGGCCATAGGCGTGCTCTGCACCCTGATCGCCTGCCTGGCGCCGTTGGCCCAGTACCAGAACTTCCTGTTGCTGATCGGCTCGGTATTCGCGCCGCTGTTTGGCGTGGTGCTGGTGGATCACTTCATCCTGCGTCGGCGCTCGGGGCAGAACCCGGCGTCAGCCTTGCGCTGGCCGGCGCTGCTGGCCTGGCTGGGTGGGGTGAGCACCTATCATCTGTTGGCCAATCTGTACCCGGATATCGGCGCAACCCTGCCGTCACTGGTGCTGGCAGGGCTGCTGCAATGGCTGTTGGGCCGGGCTTTCAGTTACCGCCAGGAAACAGCTCGGGCTTGAGCACGCCCTTGAGGCGGTCGTAGGGGATCTGCAGTTCGATGTGGCCCAGGACCGAGGGCGCGATGGTGGTGACGTCGTACTTGAGGGTCACGGCGTTGCGGGTCAGCGCTACGTTCTGGGTCTTCTGGAAGGGCCAGCTCTTCACGAACTCGGCCTCGCGATCCAGGTGAGTGCTGATCAGCCAGTTGTTGTGGGCGACCCGCGCGGCCTTCCAGAACATCTCTTCCTGGCCGGGCAGGAGCATGTCCGCCAGGTTCAGGGCCTTGTGCTGCTGGCGTGAATAGTTGACGAAGCCACGGCCCGGGGTGCCATTGGCGGCGCCGGTGTCCAGGTAACTGGCCAGTTCGATGATCACCAGGCCGTCATGCTGCTCGCGTAGCTTGGATTGCAGGTACATGCCGTGGCGGTCCGGCGCGCTGCGCAGGAACTGCTCGCGATAGGCCGCAAGGCTGGCCGGCAGCGCAGCATCGGGGCTGGTGCGGGTCATTTGCAGCAGGCGCTTTTCAATGATGGCATCCAGCTGCGGTTCGGCGGGGAAGTGCACGGTGTCGAGGTTGACCAGCGGGCAGTCGGCGCCGCTGCAGCCGGGCTTGAGTTGTTCGGACTTGTCCCGGGTGGTTTCCAGCGGGGTCATGTAGCTGGGTTGAAACAGGCTTTGGCAGGCACCCAGGGTCAGGGCGATACAGGCCACGGAGGCGATTTTGACAAGCGACATGGGCGTCCTTCATAAACCAGGGGGAGGCAAAAGTTACCGGCTTCGACTGCCTGCGAGGCAGTCGGTTCGCCACTAAGCTCAATAGAGGCAATTAGAGTAGGTTTAGCCCCTCGCCGTCTATCCCGCTGAGGGTAAAGGGGCTGCATGATCAGCTGCGAGCGCGTTAGGATGGCGCGAAGTCGAGGGGGATCCTCGGATTGAACGTGCTGTACACGAGGATTGTTATGACTGACTTTGCCAACTCCACGCCGAGTGCCGTCGAGATCATCCGGCGCGAAAACTGTTTCCAGGGTTTCTACCGGCTCGATCGCCTGCAACTGCGTCATGAGCTGTTCGCCGGTGGCATGGGGCGTGAAATCAATCGTGAAGTCTTTGTTCGTCACGATGCGGTCTGCGTACTGCCGTACGACCCGCAGCGCGATGAGGTGGTGCTGATCGAACAGTTCCGCGTCGGTGCCATGGGCAAGACGGCTTCGCCCTGGCTGGTGGAACTGGTGGCCGGGCTGATCGACAAGGACGAGCAGCCGGAACAGGTTGCCCGCCGCGAGGCGCAGGAGGAAGCTGGCCTGGACATCTCGGCGCTGTGGCCGATGACCCGGTACTTCCCGTCGCCCGGTGGCAGCACCGAATTCGTCCATCTGTACCTGGGGCGTTGCGACAGCAGCGCCGCCGGTGGGCTGCATGGGCTGGAGGAAGAGGCGGAAGACATTCGGGTGTGCGTGATGGCCTATGAGGATGCCTTGCAGGCCATGCGCGACGGGCGGATTTGCAATGCCGCCAGCATCATTGCCTTGCAGTGGCTGGCGCTCAATCGCGCGGAAGTGAGGGGGTTATGGTCGTAAACAAGGTACGCGACCGCTATCGGGTGGATCTCGCGGGGCTGCAAGCTTCCTGCGAGGCCAACTACGCCCGGCTGATGCGCCTGCTGCCCGACATGCGCAACCAGCCCGTGGCGCGGCGTATCGCCGTGACCCAGGGCGACCAGATGCTCGGCGTACTGGCCCTGGAGGTGGTACTGGCCTGCCCGTATACCACCACCTTGCAGGTGCGCCAGGAGCACAGCCTGCCCTGGCTGCCTGTGCCGCAGCTGGAAGTGCAGGTCTATCACGACGCGCGCATGGCGGAAGTCATCAGTGCCGAACATGCCCGGCGTTTTCGCAGCATCTATCCCTATCCCAATGCCTTCATGCACCAGCCTGATGAAAAGGCCCAGCTGAACGTGTTCCTCGGCGAGTGGCTGAGCCACTGCCTGGCCTGCGGTCACGAGTTCGAAGCCGTGCGCTAGATGTGAACTGGGTCCGCTTCCCAGGTTTCCTCTTTTTCACTTCCCCCAGCATAATTGCCCCCTTCTTCACGCTTTGTGATCTTGCTCCGGGAGAACGCCGTGCCAAGCGTATCCGCACTGACTGCCGCCGACCCCGTGTTGCTGGTGCAGCTGTCCGATAGCCACCTGTTTGCCGAGACGGACGGCACGCTCTTGGGCATGAACACCGCCGACAGCCTGCAACGGGTCATCGACCTGGTGCTGGCGCAGCAGCCACGGATCGACCTGATGCTGGCCACCGGCGACCTGTCCCAGGACGGCACGCTGGAGTCCTATCAACGCTTTCGCCAACTGACCCGGCAGATTGCCGCCCCAGGCCGCTGGCTGCCGGGCAACCACGACGAGCCGCAGGTCATGGAGCAGGCCGCCAGCGGCAGTGACTTGCTGGACCCGGTGGTGGACATCGGTAGCTGGCGCATCACCCTGCTGGACTCGGCGGTGCCGGGTTCGGTACCGGGTTATCTGCAGGATGAGCAGTTGCAACTGCTGACCCGCTCCCTGAGCGAAGCACCAGAGCGGCACCACCTGGTCTGCCTGCATCACCATCCGGTGTCCATCGATTGCGCCTGGATGGAGCCCATCGGCCTGCGCAATGCCCAGGCGCTGTTTGCCGTGATCGACGCTTTCCCCCAGGTGCGCGCCGTGCTCTGGGGGCATGTTCACCAGGAGATCGATCGCCTGCGGGGCGACGTGCGGCTATTGGCCTCACCTTCCACCTGCATCCAGTTCGAGCCCTTGAGCGACGACTTCAAGGTCGAGGAGCAGGTGCCGGGCTACCGTTGGTTGCGGCTGCAGCCCGATGGACGGCTGGAAACCGGCGTGCAGCGGGTCGAAGGCTATGAATTCACCATCGACTACGGTAGCGAAGGCTACTGAAGCGGCTGCGTAACCTGGCCCCATCCCTGTAAACTGCGGCTTTTGCCCAGGTGCACAGGGAGCTCGCATGTCCGGTTCGATCCTCTATATCCACGGCTTCAACAGTGCTCCGGCATCGACCAAGGCCTCCCAGTTGCGCCAGGTCATGGAGCAGCTCGGCCTGGCCGGGCAACTGCGGGTGCCGGCCCTGCATCACCATCCGCGCCAGGCCATTGGCCAGCTGGAACAGGCGATTGCCGAACTCGGTCGTCCATTGCTGGTCGGCAGCTCGCTCGGCGGCTACTATGCGACTCACCTTGCCGAGCGCTATGGTCTGAAGGCCCTGCTGATCAACCCTGCTGTCAGCCCGCACCGGATGTTCGACGGTTATCTGGGCACGCAGAAGAACCTGTACACCGACGAGACCTGGGAGCTGACCCACGACCATGTCGCGGCCCTGGCAGCGCTGGAAGTGGCGCCGCCCCAGGACCCTGAGCGTTATCAGGTGTGGTTGCAGACCGGGGACGAGACGCTGGACTATCGCAGCGCCGAGCGCTACTACCGCGCCTGTGCCTTGCGCATACAGGCCGGCGGCGATCATAGTTTCCAAGGTTTTGCCGGACAATTGCCGGCGATGTTGAATTTTGCCGGCATCACTGCCGATCAGTACCAGGCGATCGACTTCACTGCACTGTGAGCCTTCGCCCCATATTCATTGAACGACTAACGACGAGAACCCATGGCCACTCCCAGCGCTAGCTCTTATAACGCAGACGCCATCGAAGTCCTCTCGGGACTCGACCCGGTGCGCAAACGCCCGGGCATGTACACCGACACCACGCGGCCCAACCATTTGGCCCAGGAAGTCATCGACAACAGCGTCGACGAAGCCCTGGCCGGCCATGCGAAGTCGATACAGGTCATCCTGCACGCCGACCATTCCCTGGAAGTGTCCGACGACGGCCGCGGCATGCCCGTGGACATCCACCCGGAAGAGGGCGTGTCCGGGATCGAGCTGATCCTCACCAAGCTCCACGCCGGCGGCAAGTTCTCCAACAAGAACTACCAGTTCTCCGGCGGTCTGCACGGGGTGGGCATCTCCGTGGTCAACGCCTTGTCGAACCAGGTGCGGGTGCGGGTCAAGCGCGACGGCAACGAATACCAGATGACTTTCGCCGACGGCTACAAGGCCACCGAGCTGGAAGTGGTCGGCACCGTGGGCAAGCGCAACACCGGCACCAGCGTGTACTTCGCTCCGGACCCAAAATACTTCGACTCGCCGAAATTCTCCGTCAGCCGTCTCAAGCACGTGCTCAAGGCCAAGGCCGTACTCTGCCCGGGGCTGCTGGTGAGCTTCGAGGACAAGTCCAGCGGCGAGAAGGTCGAGTGGCACTACGAAGATGGCCTGCGCTCCTACCTGGTGGATGCGGTCAGTGAATTCGAACGCCTGCCGGCCGAGCCGTTCTGCGGCAGCCTGGCAGGGAACAAGGAAGCGGTGGACTGGGCCCTGTTGTGGCTGCCCGAAGGCGGCGACAGCGTCCAGGAAAGCTACGTCAACCTGATCCCCACGGCCCAGGGCGGCACCCATGTCAACGGCCTGCGCCAGGGCCTGCTGGATGCCATGCGCGAGTTCTGCGAGTTCCGCAACCTGCTGCCCCGCGGCCTGAAGCTGGCCCCGGAAGACGTCTGGGAGCGCATTGCCTTTGTCCTGTCGATGAAAATGCAGGATGCGCAGTTCTCCGGCCAGACCAAGGAGCGCCTGTCTTCCCGCGAGGCGGCGGCGTTCGTTTCCGGTGTGGTCAAGGACGCCTTCAGCCTGTGGCTCAACGCCAACCCCGAGCTGGGCATGCAACTGGCGGAGCTGGCCATCAGCAACGCCGGGCGCCGCTTGAAGGCCAGCAAGAAGGTCGAGCGCAAGCGCATTACCCAGGGCCCGGCACTGCCAGGCAAGCTGGCGGACTGTGCCGGCCAGGACCCGATGCGCTCCGAGCTGTTCCTGGTGGAAGGTGACTCCGCCGGTGGTTCGGCCAAGCAGGCGCGGGACAAGGAGTTCCAGGCGATCCTGCCGTTGCGCGGCAAGATCCTCAACACCTGGGAAGTGGACGGCAGCGAGGTCCTGGCCAGCCAGGAAGTGCACAACATCGCCGTGGCCATCGGGGTCGATCCGGGCGCCGAGGACATGAGCCAGCTGCGCTACGGCAAGATCTGCATCCTCGCCGACGCCGACTCCGACGGCTTGCACATCGCTACCTTGCTGTGTGCCTTGTTCGTCCAGCATTTCCGTCCGCTGGTGGATGCCGGTCACGTCTACGTGGCCATGCCGCCGCTGTACCGCATCGACCTGGGCAAGGAGATCTACTACGCCCTGGATGAAGCCGAGCGCGACGGCATTCTCGACCGCCTGGTGGCCGAGAAGAAGCGCGGCAAGCCACAGGTCACTCGATTCAAGGGGCTGGGTGAAATGAACCCGCCGCAACTGCGCGAGACCACCATGGACCCGAACACGCGGCGCCTGGTGCAGTTGACCCTGGACGACGTCGAGGCCACCGCGGAAATCATGGACATGCTGCTGGCCAAGAAGCGCGCCGGTGATCGCAAGTCCTGGCTGGAGTCCAAGGGCAACCTGGCCGAGGTGCTGGCCTGATGCACAGAGGTTTTGCCCTGGCCCTGGCGCTATTGGCAACCTCGGTGGTGGCCGCGCCGGCGCCCGAACTGAAACTGCTGTCCGAGCATCCTGTGCAAGGCATGCGCGGCGGCAATCTGTCCGGGCTGGCGCTGTGTGGTCAGGAACTCTGGACCGTCTCCGATCGCGACGACGAGCAGATCTACAGGCTCGATACCCGGAACACTGTCTGGCAGGCCGAGACCGTCGGGATCGAGGTGCCTGCGGTGCCGGATTCCGGCTTGCCCTGGGGCTTGAAGGTGCGGACCTGGGCGGCGTCCTTCGTGCGTGGCGGCGACCTGGATTTCGAGGGCATCACCTGTGATGCCGCCGGCAACAAATATGTGATCAGCGAAGCCCATGCCGCGGTGCTGCAGGTTCCGGCGCAAGGCGCGCCGGCCTGGTTGAAGATTTCCCCGATCATGGTGCGCGAAGCCCGTGCCAGCGGCATGCTGCTGCACTTCAATGCCCTGTTCGAAGGGCTGGCGGTCAACCCTGCCGGGGATCGGATCTGGCTGGCGGCGGAACGCGAGCGGCGCGGGCTGCTGTTGATCAAGCGTGGCCAGACCGCCTGGGACTGCGATGGCGGTTGCGTGCTGCTCAGTGAAGCAGGGGCGCTAATGCAGCCTGAGCAGGTGCCCAACGCCAAGGCCGTATCCCGTGACTTCGCCGACCTGTCGCTGTTTGACGGCAAGCTGTTCACCCTGGAGCGCAACGCCTATCAGATCTGTCGCCGTGACGCGCTGAGCGCCAAGGTCGAGCAGTGCTGGTCGTATGCTGGCGAAGCACTGGTGGAGCATCGGCGTTATCCACAGCCCTATGGGTTGGCGGAAGCCCTGGTGGTGGACGCCAAGGGCGCCTGGATTGGCCTGGACAACAACAACGGTGCTCGCGCCGACGGCGAGGCCCGACCGATCGTCTGGCGTTTTGCAGCTCCCGAAGGCGGCTGGAGTGCCAAGCCGTGAGCCAGCAACCGGGCAAGAGTGCCGGGCGGGTGATGCTGATCATGGCCTGGGCGGCGGCGCTGTTCCTGGCCACGCGGTTCTTTGCCGACTGGGAAGCGCACCAGGAGAACCCCAACACTGTCGTCAGTTCGCAACAACATGAGGGTTACATCGAAGTGCAACTGGCGGGCAATCGCCAGGGGCATTTCGTCGCCAGCGGCCATATCAACGGGCGGCCGGTGCAATTCATGCTCGACACCGGGGCCACCGATGTCTCGGTACCTGCGGATCTCGCTGAACGTCTGGGCCTGGAGCGCGGTGCGCCGGTCACCCTGAGCACGGCCAATGGGCGCAGCGAGGGTTATCGGACCCGTATCGAACTCCTGCAGCTGGGGGATATCGTGCTGCGGGACGTGGCCGCGCTGGTGGCGCCGGGGCTCGACGGCGACCAGGTTCTGCTGGGCATGAGCGCTTTGAAAAAACTTGAATTTACTCAGCGCGGCGGCAGCATGCTGCTGCGCCAGACTACGAACCAATGAGGCCCGCATGAGCGACTCCCTTGATCTCAGCCTGGATGGCGTAGAACGCCGGTCACTGGCTGACTTCACCGAAAATGCCTACCTCAACTACTCCATGTACGTGATCATGGACCGTGCTCTGCCGCATATCGGCGACGGCCTGAAACCGGTACAGCGGCGTATCGTCTACGCCATGAGTGAGCTGGGGCTGGATGCCGATTCCAAGCACAAGAAATCCGCGCGTACCGTGGGTGACGTGCTCGGCAAGTTCCACCCGCACGGCGATTCGGCCTGCTATGAGGCCATGGTGCTGATGGCCCAGCCTTTCAGTTACCGCTACACGCTGGTGGACGGCCAGGGCAACTGGGGTGCGCCGGACGATCCCAAGTCCTTCGCTGCCATGCGTTACACCGAGGCGCGCCTGTCGCGCTATTCCGAAGTGCTGCTCAGCGAACTGGGCCAGGGCACTGCGGACTGGGGGCCGAACTTCGACGGCACGCTGCTGGAGCCGCTGGTACTGCCGGCACGCCTGCCGAACATCCTGCTCAACGGCACCACCGGCATCGCCGTGGGCATGGCCACCGACGTGCCGCCGCACAACCTGCGGGAAGTGGCTTCGGCCTGCGTGCGTTTGCTGGATGAGCCCAAGGCCACGGTCGAGCAGCTCTGCGAGCATATCCAGGGGCCGGACTACCCCACCGAAGCCGAGATCATCACCCCGCGTGCCGACCTGCTGAAGATCTACGAAACCGGCCGTGGCTCGGTGCGCATGCGCGCCGTGTACCGGGTCGAGGACGGCGACATCATCGTCACCGCGCTGCCGCACCAGGTCTCCGGGGCCAAGGTGCTGGAACAGATCGCCGGCCAGATGCAGGCCAAGAAGCTGCCGATGGTGGCCGACCTGCGTGACGAGTCGGACCATGAGAACCCGTGCCGCATCGTGATCATCCCGCGCTCCAACCGGGTCGACGCCGATGAGTTGATGCAGCACCTGTTCGCCACCACCGAGCTGGAATCCACCTATCGGGTCAACATCAACATCATTGGCCTGGACGGCAAGCCGCAGTTGAAGAACCTGCGGGCCCTGCTGGTGGAGTGGCTGGAGTTCCGGGTCACCACCGTGCGTCGCCGGCTGCAGTTCCGCCTGGACAAGGTCGAGCGTCGCCTGCATCTGTTGGACGGTTTGCTGATTGCCTACCTCAACCTGGATGAAGTGATCCACATCATCCGTACCGAGGAGCATCCACGGGCCAAGCTGATCGAGCGTTTCGCCCTGAGTGAAATCCAGGCCGACTACATCCTCGACACGCGCCTGCGCCAATTGGCGCGTCTGGAAGAGATGAAGCTGCGGGCCGAACAGGATGAGTTGCTCAAGGAGCAGGCCAAGCTGCAAGCCTTGCTCAACAGCGAAGCCAAACTGAAGAAGCTGGTGCGCACTGAGTTGCTGCAAGACGCAGAAACCTACGGCGATGACCGCCGTTCGCCGATCGTCGCCCGGGCCGAGGCCAAGGCGCTGTCGGAAAACGAGCTGATGCCTACCGAGCCGGTGACTATCGTTCTGTCGGAAAAAGGCTGGGTGCGTTGCGCCAAGGGGCATGATATTGACGCCACTGGTCTGTCCTACAAGGCCGGCGATGGCTACAAGACCGCCGCGCCCGGGCGTTCCAACCAGTTCGCGGTGTTCATCGACTCCACCGGGCGCAGTTACTCGGTGGCGGCCCATACGCTGCCATCGGCCCGGGGTCAGGGCGAGCCGCTGACCGGCCGTCTGACGCCGCCGCCGGGTGCGACGTTTGAATGCGTGCTGCTGCCGGATGACGATGCCTTGTATGTGATCGCTTCTGACGCTGGCTACGGCTTCGTGGTCAAGGGCGAGGACCTGCAGGCCAAGAACAAGGCGGGCAAGGCGCTGTTGAGCCTGCCGAACAATGCCAAGGTGCTGGCGCCGCGGCCAGTGGCCGATCGCGAACAGAACTGGCTGGCTTCGGTGACCACCGAAGGGCGCCTGCTGGTGTTCAAGATCAGCGACCTGCCGCAGCTGGGCAAGGGCAAGGGCAACAAGATCATCGGCATTCCCGGTGAGCGCGTGGCCAGCCGCGAAGAGTACGTCACCGATATCGCGGTGCTGCCGGACGGCGCGACCCTGGTGCTGCAGGCTGGCAAGCGCACCTTGTCGCTCAAGGCTGACGATCTGGAGCACTACAAAGGCGAGCGCGGGCGCCGTGGCAACAAACTGCCTCGCGGCTTCCAGCGGGTGGATGCGTTGTTGGTAGAGCCTCTCAGTTAAGGGCGGGCTAGAGCGTTCGATCTGCGATTTAAGCGCAGGATCGACGCTACAACACTGGAGTCAGGGCGCATATTCACGGATGATATGCGCTTTCAAACGCTGGCGTGGCCGGGCGTTATTCAGGTTTTTTTGAGTATTTACACTGTGGCTAGCCTTGTGGCCGCCACCTGGATGGGATGATGACTGCTCTGCGCCTTCCTCTTGTTTTCTTGCTCGCCGGCGTTCTTGGCCTGGCGGGTTGCAGCGTACACCAGCCGGTGTCGCTGTATCAGCTGGACAGCGGAAGTCCAGCTCAGCCGGCCAGTGCCGGCATGTCGGTATTGCTGGGGCCGGTGTTGATTGCCGACTATCTGCAACGTGAAACCCTCCTGCAGCGTCAGGATGATGGCAGCCTGCAGGCCTCCACTGATGGTCGCTGGGCCGGCAGCCTGTCTTCGGACATCGACCAGTTGCTGTTGCGCCAGGTGGCCGGTCATCTCGACAGCCAGCGGGTTGTATTGGCTCCGGCCACCAGTGGCTTCACTCCGGATGTCCAGGTGCTGCTGTCGATCACTCGCCTGGATTCAGGCAAGTCGCAGCCGGCGGTGCTGGATGCGCAATGGCGCCTGATCGACCGTCGTGGCCAGGTGCGGGACAACCGCATCGTTCATCTGCAGGAGCAGCACGCGGGAACCACAGCGTCCCAGGTCCAGGCCCAGGGCGTGCTGTTGCAGCGTCTGGCGGAACAGTTGTCGGGTGCCCTCAAGCCTCTGGCCAATCAGCCGGCGGTGGCGGAGGTGCCACGCAAGGCGGCCCCGGCTCCTGCGCCCAAGCCTGCCGAGCAGGAAAAGCAACCGAAGATCCCGATGGCCACGCCGATCCGCACGGATATGGAAGTGTTCAGGTTCTGAGTTGACATGCCGCGAGACAAGGCCCGCCCAACAGCGGGCCTTGTCGTTTCTGGCTCTGGCCAACGCAATCTCCTGTAGCCGTTGCCGAAGGCTGCGAGCGGGCCGCAGGCACGCAGCGATATCACCAGCGTTGAAGCCCCTGCGGGGCTTGTCGCAGGCTGTGCCAGCGGCTACACGAAGCTCATGAAAAAGCCCGCACTGGGCGGGCTTCTTTTGGCGGGTCAGCCTTACAGCTTGGCCCGTGTTTCATGCATGCGTGCCAGTTGCCGCTCCAGCATCGACGGGTAGGGCTCCATCAGGCGTTCCACGCAGCAGGCACCTTCCGGGCTGGCGATCGGGCGGATACGTGCCCGCTGGCGCAGCAGCGGGTCGTCATTGACCTTGCGCTCCACCAGCAGCAGGTTGCGGCTGTGCTGGGACAGGGCCAGGGCATCCTGGGCGGTTTCGGTGAGCAGCAGGTCGATCTGGCTCAGGCCGAACAGTTCGTCGCCCAGGGTCAGGCCCAGTTGCAGTTGCAGGGTGATGCCGCTGTCCGCCACTTCGATCTGCAAGGCATGGCCCAGGGCGCGCAGCAACTCGCCGCAGCAGATGGCGTTGGTCAGGTAGTCGTCACCGCTGTCTTCGCTGTGGAACAGCATCAGCGTGCTGCCATCGTTCAGGGTATGCAGTTCGCTCTGGTACAGCGAGGCGGCCTGGTCGAGGCAATCGCGGTAGCGTTCCAGGAGTTCCATCAGGCGTGCGCGGGGCAGGCGTCGCAGTTGCTCCTGGGCACCGAGTTGCACCGCCAGTACCGCACTGTGCTGGGGCTGGGCCGGAACCTGTGGTTGCGGTTGTGGCTTGGCAGCAGGCGTCGATGAGCTGTCCCGCAGGTCGGCGAAGGGGTCTTCCTCGTCCAGTTCATCTTCTTCGGCGTGAACCAGGTGCCGGGGTGCAGGCTTCAGGCCTGCTACCGGAGCGCTTTCGTCGAAGCTCGGGTCCCGCAGGTTGCGCACTTCGAATGCCGGCTCATCGTCCTCGTCGTCTTGCACTTCAGCCTCGGGCTGCGGTGCCGGTTCGGGCTTCTCCGGCACCAGGCGGGCATGCAGCTGACGCGCCAGATCGCCGATTTCGTCCTGGCGCTGGGTGGCGGGAGTGTGTTCGTCCAGGTCACGCAGCCAGACCCTCAGTTGCAGCAGCGGAGTTGAGATGTGCCGCCCCAGGCGCAGACTCAAGGCCAGGGCCAGGGCCAGCAGGATGGCGCTGAGGATGCCCATGCTTTGCAGGCTGATGGTCATCGGCTGCTGGAATTGCGCCATGTCCAGGCTGATTCGCAGGTTGCCCGCGGTCACGTCCTGGAAGGTGATCTTGGTCTGGTACACGCCCTCGGTTTCACCCAGCAGGCTGCTCTTGGGGCGCTGGCCGGCCTCGGCGAGGATGCGGTTGTCCACGCTGTAGATGGCCGCGTGGGCCACCAGCGGGTTCTTGGTCAGATTGTTGAGCAGGACGTTGAGGCTGAGAATGTCGTTGGACACCAGCAGCTCGGTGGCCGAGGTGGCGGTCTGGGTGGTCAGGCTCTGACCCAGGGCGTCGGCTTGTTCGTGCATGGCTTGCTTGAACTGCAGGCCCATCACGCCGGCATAGATCACCAGGGCCAGGGCGACCAGGATCACGTTATGGCTGGCAATGCGCAATGCAATCGGCACACGGCGGTGGCGCAGTGCACGGAAGATCAGCAGGAAGAAGTTATCGGTTTTAACTGGCGTGGGCCGGTTCACTGAGCTCGGCTCTTTTGTCCGTGAAGTTGACGCGCAGTATAGCGACAGGCCCTAGACCGGCAAAGCGCTGGCTGTGCCCGATGGTCACCGAAAGTGGGTAGAATGCGCTTTTTTTCCACCTCGGGGGTGCGCCTTGCGCGAAATTGTCCTGATAAACATCACCGGCGAAGATCGTCCCGGTCTGACTGCGGCCATTACCGGCGTTCTGGCCCAGGGTGGTGTGAACATTCTCGACATCGGTCAGGCGGTGATCCACGACACCTTGTCGTTCGGCATCCTGGTTGAAATTCCCAGCAACGAGCAGAGCTCGTCGGTGCTCAAGGACATCCTGTTCACCGCCTACAAGCTCGACCAGCAGGTGCGCTTCACGCCGGTGTCCGAGGAGGATTACCAGCAGTGGGTCGCCGGGCAGGGCAAGAAGCGCCATATCGTGACCCTGCTGACGCGCAAGGTTACCGCCGAACAGTTGCAGCGCGTGAGTTCCATCACCGCCAAGTACGGCCTGAACATCGACCATATCGATCGCCTGTCCGGGCGCATGCCCCTGGATATGCCTGCCGACCAGGGCAAGGGCTGCATCGAGTTCTCGGTACGTGGCGAAGCCGCCGATCCGCAAGCCCTGCGGGCCGAGTTCCTCAGCGTGGCCCAGGAGCTGAACGTGGATATCGCCTTCCAGGAAGATTCGCTGTTCCGCCGTAACCGGCGCCTGGCGGTGTTCGACATGGATTCGACGCTGATCGAGGCCGAAGTCATCGACGAGCTGGCCAAGGCGGCCGGTGTCGGCGATCGGGTCGCGGAAATCACCGAGCGGGCGATGGCCGGCGAGCTGGACTTCCGCGCCAGTTTCAAGGAGCGCCTGGCGTTGCTCAAGGGCCTGGACGTCAATGTGCTGGACGCCATCGGCGCCTCCCTGCGCCTGACCGAGGGCGCCGAAACCCTGTTCGCCGAGCTCAAGCGCCTGGGCTACAAGACCGCGATCCTCTCCGGCGGCTTCACCTACTTTGCCAAGCAGCTGCAAGCCAAGCTGGGTATCGACTACGTGTTCGCCAACGAGCTGGAAGTGGTGGACGGCAAGGTCACTGGCGTGGCGGTGGAGCCGATTGTCGACGCCCAGCGCAAGGCCGATCTGCTACGTGAGCTGGCGCACAAGGAAGGCCTGCGCCTGGAGCAGACCATCGCTGTCGGCGATGGCGCCAACGATCTGCCGATGCTCGGCATTGCCGGCCTGGGCGTGGCATTCCGCGCCAAGCCGCTGGTCAAGCAGTCGGCCAAGCAGGCGATCTCGACCCTGGGCCTGGATGGCGTGCTGTACCTGCTGGGGTTCCGTGACCGCGACGGGCAGCTCTGAGCCGCCGGAAAATCCCCGCCCAAAAAAAACGCCGCTGATCAGCGGCGTTTTTTTATGTCCGGCATTCAGGCCTCAAGCCTTGGGCAGGCCCAGGCCCTGGCCCATCCGCACGGGTGAGCCGGCAGCCAGCTCTTGGGCCCACTTAACCTGGTCCGGGCCAAACAGCACGATGGCCGTGGAGCCCAGCTTGAAGCGGCCCATTTCGGCGCCTTTCTCCAGGTGGATCGGAGCGCGGGCGGCTTCGTCGTAGCGCACGGTCTTGAGTTCGCGCTTGGGCGGCGTTACCAGGCCGGCCCAGACGGTTTCGATCGAAGCGACGATCATTGCGCCCACCAGCACCAGCGCCATCGGGCCGCGCTCGGTATCGAAGATGCACACCACGCGCTCGTTGCGGGCGAACAGCTCGGGTACGTTTTCAGCGGTAGTCTGGTTGACCGAGAAGATCCGGCCCGGCACATAGACCATTTCCCGCAGGGTGCCGGCCAGGGGCATGTGCACCCGGTGGTAGTCCTTGGGGGAGAGGTAGATGGTGGCAAAGTCGCCGCCCATGAACGGCTGTGCCAGGGTCGGGTCACCGCCCAGCAGTTCCAGCACGCTGTAGCTGTGGCCCTTGGCCTGGAACACTCGACCGTGTTCGATCGGGCCCAGTTGGCTGACCGCGCCGTCGGCAGGGCTGAGCACCGCGCCCGGGGTCGGGTCCAGCGGCCGCGCGCCGTCTTTGAGGGCGCGGGTGAAGAAGGCGTTGAAATGCTCGTAGGCGGTCACGTCCTCGACCTGGGCCTCGGACATATCCACTTGATACTGCTTGGCGAACCAGCGGGTGAAGGCATTCTTGAACCAGCGCACGCGGCACTCGGCAATGCAGCCGGCCAGGCGCGACAGCAGGTGATGAGGCAGCAGGTACTGGCTGATGATGAACAAACGCTTTTTCATTGGGTGTCCTTAAAAACCTTAAATCTCTACGGGCGTATCGGGATGATTGCCCCATTCGCCCCAGGAACCGGCGTAGCCCTTGACCCGTGGGTAGCCCAGCGCCTTGGCCACCAGATAGGTGAAGCCGGAGCGATGGTGGGTCTGGCAGTGGGTGATCACTTCTTTGTCTTTGCTGATGCCCAGGTCCGCAAGGATCTGTGGCATGTCGCGGCGGATGCGCAGGTGGCGTGCCTGATCCATACCGGCGGTCCATTCGAAATTCACCGCGCCGGGGATATGCCCGCCCTTGGCTGCCAGGACTTTTTCGCCGGAGTACTCCAGCGGTCCGCGGGCGTCCCAGATCACCAGGTCCGCCGCGCCGAGACGGCTTTGCAGGTATTCGCGGGTGGCAGTGGGCTCGTCATGCAGGGCCAGCGCCACGGGGCCGCCGACCGCGGCCGGCACTTCGGTAGACACGGGCAGGCCTTCCGCCAGCCAAGCCTGCAAGCCGCCGTCGAGGTAGTGGTAGCGTTGGTGGCCGATCACGTCCAGCAGCCAGATGAAGCGCCCGGCCCAGCCGCCGCCTTCATCGTCGTAGACCACATAGACCGCGTCCGGGTTGTGCCCGAGTTCGCCGAACAGCGTTTCAAGCGCCGCTTGCGGTGGCAGCAGCCCGGGAGCCGGCGCCTGGCCCAGCTGAGTGCGCTTGGGGTCGATGAAGCGTGCCCCGGGAATATGCCCGGTGGCATAGCGGGCAGCGCTGGTCAGGTCGACGAGGATCAGTTCGCGGGCGTTCAGGCGGGCGAGCAGGTCGCTCGGTTCAATGACCAGCGGCAAGCCAGAGAAGTCAGACATGTCAGGTCCCCAGGGCGCAAAGGGAAGGATTGTAGCGCAAGCGTCATTGGCTGCGGTTGGTAAAGCTGTGCAAGGCTTTTTCGATGCACTGGGCGGTCTTGCCGAAGGCCTGGACGCTGATTTCCGAGAACGGCACGCCGCCCTGGTCGGCGATCGCCAGCATCAGTACCCGGCCATTGCACGACAGTGAGCGGATCAGCAGGTGTTCGCCGCGAAACAGCTGGCGCAGCGAGCTTGGCAGGTGAGGGGCGAACTGGGCCCGGTTGGCCGGGGTCAGGCGGATCTGCGCGGATTTTTCCAGCAGGCGTTGCAACAGGGGGCTCTGCTTGGCCTGCAGGGTGAGGCTGGCCGCTTCCCCGGGCAGGCCGTAAAGCTGTTGCACTCGCAGGTGGCTCAGGCTGCGATCGACCATCAGCAGCATGACCCGGTGCATGCCGCACGCCGCCAGGGCATCCCGGGCAAAGCCGGTAAGGTGCACGGCGTTGGTAAAGGGGCTGGGGTCCAGCAACAGTTCGCCGCAGAGCTTGCGCCACTTGGCCAGTTCCAGTGCGGTGGGCGCCGGGGCTGGTTGCTCGCCGTGATGCAGGCGTCGGGCATCCCAGGGCCAGAGCAGGGCCTGGGCCGGGTGCCAGAGGTCGGGCTGGGTGTCGTTGCGGGCGCTTTGTACGGCCTGTTGGTGCAACTGTTGCTGGACCTGGTCCAGGGGGATCTGCAGATAAAGAGCGGTAAGGTTCTGCCAGCGCCGGCCATGGGGGCTGTTCCAGGACTGTTGCGCCGCCAGCGCCAGGCCGTTGGCCAGCAACACGGTGTTGGCCGGCTGGTTCAGCCAGCGCCGCAGGTCCGGTTCAGCGTCCAGGCGTTGTTGCTGGCGCAGCGGGTTGTCGCTGTCGCGGGCAATCAGCATGACCTTGGCCAGCAGGTGCTGCTCCTGGGTCAGCAGGCGATAGCCCTGCTGGACCCAGATCGGCAGGTGCCAGGCCAGGACCAGGGCCTGGCACATTTCCATCAGCCGCACTCCGAACAGTTGCAGTTCAACGTCGTGTGCGGATTCGTGCTTGTAGATGACCCGCAGTTCCCACTCTTCCAGCAGCTTGGGATAGACCAGGGCCATGGCCCACAGCGGCGAGAGAAACAGCAGGCTGCCCCAGTGGATGTCCTGCCAGAGTCGCGCCAGGCGTCCGGCAAAGAAGCCGTTGGCTTGCTGGCTGGCGTGCTGGCTGATCAGCTGGAACTGGCGCAATGCCTGGGGGATCTGCTCTTCAGGCAGCGTCGGCAGTTGCTCGAGCAACTCCTCGGTACGCTTGAGGCCCAGGCGGTTGACCGCGATCTCCAGGTTTTCCGCCGGTTCGCTCATGCTGCCGTGGGAATGCCGGTTGGCTTCGCGGATCACGCTCAAGGCCAGTGCCGGGCTGTTTTGCATCAGATCGACAATCTCCCGCAGCGAGCTGCGGTTGTTGGCAATGGCGCGGCAGACCCGGTCATGGCTGGCCTGGGGCACCGGCAGGCGCACGCCATTGAGGAGCTTTACCCAGGCGTCGAGAGAGGCGGGCGGAGAATGTGGGACGCTGGTTTCATTAGACATGGTCGGGCGCAATCATCGTCTGCTGTGAACACGCCCAGAGCGGGCCAAACTGGCTTTTCGCCTTAACTGGCTATAGTCTGGCGCAGTTTTGCCGATAAGTAGAAGAAGAGTTTTAAGAACTTCCGAATATGACCTTGAACCCGACTCAATAAGTACTCCCCTACCTATGGCTAAAATTATCGGCATCATCGTCGTATTCGCGAGCGTGCTCGGCGGATACGTGCTTTCCCACGGCAAAATCGCGGCGTTGATCCAGCCTTTCGAAGTGCTGATCATCGGTGGCGCAGCCTTTGGCGCATTCCTCCAGGCCAACCCGGGCTATATGACGATGCACGTCGTCAAGAAATCCCTGGGCATGTTCAGTTCGCGCTTCACCCACACCTTCTACCTGGAAGTGCTGGGCCTGATCTACGAGATCCTCAACAAGAGTCGTCGCGAAGGCATGATGGCCATCGAAGGTGATATCGAGGACGCCGCGGCCAGCCCGATTTTCGCCAAGTACCCGGCGGTGCTCAAAGATGAACGCATGACCGCCTTCGTCTGTGACTATCTGCGCATCATGTCCTCCGGCAACATGGCTCCCCACGAGCTGGAAGGCCTGTTCGACATGGAGCTGTTCAGCCTCAAGGAAGACCTTGAGCATCCATCCCATGCGGTCAACGGGATTGCCGACGGCATGCCCGGTTTCGGTATCGTCGCGGCGGTATTGGGGATCGTGGTGACCATGGCTTCCCTGGGCGATGGCGACCAGAAGTCCATCGGCCTGCACGTAGGTGCGGCACTGGTGGGTACTTTCTTCGGTATTCTCGCGGCCTATGGTTTCTTCGGCCCGCTGGCCCACTCCCTGGCCCACGACGCCAAGGAAGAACTGAACGTCTACGAAGCCATCAAGGCGTCGCTGGTGGCCTCGGCTTCCGGCATGCCGCCGTCCCTGGCCGTGGAGTTCGGGCGCAAGGTTCTGTACCCGGCGCACCGTCCTAGCTTCGCCGAGCTGGAACAAGCGGTTCGCGGTCGCTAAGTCATGGAAAATAATCAGCCGATTATCATCAAGCGCGTCAAGCGCTTCGCTGGCGGACATCACGGGGGCGCCTGGAAAATCGCCTTCGCCGACTTCGCCACGGCGATGATGGCGTTCTTCCTGGTGTTGTGGCTGCTGTCCACGGCCACCCCGGAACAGAAGATCGCCATCGCCGGTTACTTCAAGGACCCGATCGGCTTCTCGGAAAGCGGTACGCCCTACATCATCGACCTGGGCGGCTCCCCTGAGCTGGCGCCGGACAACACCCTCAACCCCGAGATCAAGTCCCAGCCACAACCGGACAAGGTCACGGTGGATGCCGATCAGGTGGAGGGCATGGCCGAGCAGGTCGAGCGCGAGCGTCTCGAGTTGCTGTTGCAAGAGTTGCAGAACAAGGTTGACGAGAACCCGCAACTGCAGAAGTTCAAGGACCAGATCCTCTTCGAGATCACCCCGGACGGCCTGCGGATCCAGATCATGGACGCCGAGAACCGGCCGATGTTCGACTCTGGCAGTGCACGTCTGAAGCCGTATTTCGAAGACATCCTGCTGGCCATGGCCGACACCATCAAGACCGTGCCGAACAAGATCAGCATCAGCGGTCACACCGACGCCAAGCCCTATTCGGGCACTGGCGACTTCGGCAACTGGGAGCTGTCGGCCAACCGGGCCAACGCTGCGCGTCGGGCGCTGGTGGCGGGTGGTTATCCTGATCCGCAAGTCGCGCGTGTGGTGGGCTTTGCTTCGTCGGCTCTATTCGATCGCAAGGACCCGTTCAACCCGGTC
Source organism: Pseudomonas sp. GW822-FHT06D10 (assembly GCF_058799535.1). NCBI lineage: Bacteria > Pseudomonadati > Pseudomonadota > Gammaproteobacteria > Pseudomonadales > Pseudomonadaceae > Pseudomonas > Pseudomonas sp. GW822-FHT06D10. The sequence continues at coordinate 531,676 of NZ_JBXALN010000005.1, forward strand.
AACCGGCGCATCGATATCGTCGTGCTGACCAAGAAGGCCCAGCGTGCCATCGAGGGTGAGCAGACCGATCCCAATGCTCCGGTACCGACCCAGGGTAGCGGTGCGCCCGGTGAAGTACCGGGGGCGGCAGCCGACCCGAATGCCTTGCCGCCCGGTAGCGAGCCGCTGCCAGCGCACGAGGTGCGTCAACGTATGAATATCTTCGAGGACGGTGTGCTGAAGATGGACGAGCAGGGTGCGGCGGGCCAGTCTTCCGCTCCAGCTCCAGCTCCAGCTCCCACTGCTCCGGTGACGCCGCCCGCTACGCCGGGCACGGCGAAGTGACAAACGACAAGGCCGCGAAGATCGCGGCCTTGTCGTATCTGGGTCAGGTCAATCAGTAACTGTTGTCTGGCAGGCTGGCGAGGATCGAGCGGTAGCTGTTCATCCGTTGCTGCTGGATGCGCCCATCTTCCAGGGCCTTGAGCAAGGCACAGCCCGGCTCGCGATCGTGCTTGCAATCGCGGAAGCGGCAAGTGCCCAGCAGGTCATTGAACTCGATGAACCCGGCCTCGACATCGGCGCGGCTGACATGGCCGAGGCCGAACTCACGGATACCGGGAGAGTCGATCAGCTCACCGCCACCGGGGAAGTGGAACAGGCGCGCGGTCGTGGTGGTGTGAGTGCCCTGGCCGGAGAACTCCGACAGCGGGCCGACGCGGGTTTCGACTTCCGGCAGCAGGCTGTTGACCAGGGAAGACTTGCCCACCCCCGACTGGCCGACGAATACACTGATGCGCCCGTCCAGCAGGGCTTGCAACTGCTCCATGCCGTCGCCGTGATGAGCCGAGACCTCCAGCAGCGGGTAGCCCAGCTGGCGGTAGACCGCGAGCAGGGCGTTGAGCGCAGGGGCGTTCTGCTCATCGATCAGGTCGGCCTTGTTCAGCAGCAGCAACGGCCGGATTCCAGCATGCTCGGCGGCTACCAGGTAGCGGTCGATCAGGTTGGCGTGGGGCTCGGGCATGGGTGCAAACACGATCACGATCATGTCGACGTTGGCGGCCACCGGCTTGAGTTGGCCGCGGCTGTCCGGGCGGCACAGCTCGGTGCTGCGCGGCAGTTGCGCGACGATCACCCCGATGCCCTGGTTGCCGGCGCGCCAGACCACCTGGTCGCCGGTCACCAGGGCCGGCAGGTTGGCCCGCAGGTAGCAGCGGAACACCTGGCCGGCCGTTTCGCCTTCGCGAGCCTCGACTTCGACCTGGACGCCGAAGTGGGCGATGACCAGGCCGGTCTGTTCCGGGCCCAGGTCGCCACCTTCCAGCGCCTCGACGGCAGAGGACTCGCGTTTGGCGGCGCGGGCGGCGCGCTCACCCTGGATCTTTTCGATGCGCCAGTTTTGGCGGCGATTGAGCTGGCGTTTGGCCATTGGTGTTCCGTGTCGATAATTACGGCGGATAGGTAAAACGGCGGCGAGTTTAGCACGCCGGGCAGGCCCTCTAGGCTAAACTGCGCAACTACGCCGAGGAGCCCACCCATGCAAAACCCGCAGAACCTGATTTGGATCGACCTGGAAATGACCGGTCTGAACCCTGACACCGACGTCATCATCGAGATGGCCACCATTGTCACTGACAGCAACCTCAACACCTTGGCTGAAGGACCGGTCATCGCCATCCACCAGAGCGACGAGATTCTCGCCGGCATGGATGAATGGAACACCCGCCAGCACGGTGGTTCCGGTCTGACCCAGCGGGTTCGCGAAAGCCGCATCAGCATGGCCGAAGCAGAAGCCCAGACCATTGCCTTCCTGGAGCAGTGGGTACCCAAGGGCAAATCGCCGATCTGCGGCAACAGCATCTGCCAGGACCGGCGCTTCCTGTACCGCCACATGAAGGCTCTGGAAAGCTACTTCCACTACCGCAACCTGGACGTCTCGACCCTCAAGGAACTGGCCGCCCGCTGGGCGCCGGACGTGCGCGACAGCTTCAAGAAAGGCAGCACCCACCTGGCCCTGGACGATATTCGCGAGTCCATCGCCGAGCTCCAGCACTACCGCAAGCACTTCATCAAGTTCTGACCCGCAGGCGCCGGCTTGCCGGCGAACGGGCGCCCGCTGCGACTCGGCGCCCGTACCCGCCCCCTTTTGGTGCCCGCTTCAACTGAGTAGACTGCGCGCCTTCCTGCAAGGACCGCCATCATGCTGTTGATGCTTTATCTGATTGCCATTACCGCCGAAGCCATGACCGGCGCCCTGTCTGCCGGCCGGCGCGGCATGGACTGGTTCGGTGTGGTGCTGATTGCCTGCGTCACCGCACTCGGCGGCGGTTCGGTGCGTGATGTACTGCTGGGCCACTACCCGCTGACCTGGGTCAAGCACCCGGAATACCTGGTGCTGACCTCGGTGGCGGCATTGGTGACGATCTTCATCGCGCCCTTGATGCGTCACCTGCGCTCGCTGTTTCTGGTGCTCGACGCCGTGGGCCTGGTGGCCTTTACCCTGATCGGCTGCATGACTGCCCTGGAAATGGGCCACGGCATGCTGGTGGCTTCAGTCAGTGGGGTGATCACCGGGGTCTTTGGCGGCATCCTCAGGGACATCTTCTGCAACGATATCCCGCTGATCTTTCGCCGCGAGCTGTACGCCAGCGTGTCCTTCGCCGCGGCCTGGTGCTACATGCTGTGCATCTACCTGCAACTGCCCAGCGAGCAGTCGATCCTGGTCACCCTGTTCGGCGGCTTTCTATTGCGCCTGCTGGCGATCCGTTTTCACTGGGAAATGCCCAAGTTCGTCTACAACGACGAACACTGACGGTTGGCGTGCTGGTCCAGGGCCCATTGCACATGTTCGCGAACCAGTTCCGAGGGGTAGTCCTGGCGGGCCTTGAGGGCTTCCAGCACCGGAATGCTAGAGGGTGCGTTGCCCAGGCCCACCGCCAGGTTGCGTAGCCAGCGCTCGTAGCCGGCGCGGCGCAAGGGTGAACCTTCGGTATTGCTGAGGAATTTGTCCTCGTCCCACATGAACAGCTCTGCCAGTTCGGCATTGTCCAGGTTGTGCCGGGGCTTGAAGTCGCCCTCGGCCGTTGAGCGGGCGAAGCGATTCCAGGGGCAGACGATCTGGCAGTCATCGCAGCCGAATACCCGGTTGCCGATCAGCGGGCGCAGGTCTTCGGGGATGGCGCTTTTGAGCTCGATGGTCAGGTAGGAAATGCAGCGTCGGGCATCCAGCACATAGGGGCCGACGAAGGCGTTGGTCGGGCAGATGTCCAGGCAAGCGGTGCAGCGGCCGCAGTGTTCCGTGGCGTGGGGCGCGTCCACCGGCAGGGGCAGGTCGACGAACAGTTCGCTGAGGAAGAAGTAGCTGCCGGCTTTGCGATTCAGCACCAGGGTGTTCTTGCCGATCCAGCCGAGCCCGGCCTGTTCGGCGATGGCTTTTTCCAGCACCGGAGCGCTATCGACGAAGGCGCGGTAGCCAAAGGGGCCGATGGCTTGCTGGATGCGCTCGGCCAGTTGCTGTACGCGCTTGCGGATCAGCTTGTGATAATCGCGCCCCAGGGCATAGCGCGAAACATAGGCCTTGGAAGGCTGGGCCAGGCGCTGGGCCATCTGGGTGTCGCCGGGCAGGTAGTCCATGCGCAGCGAAACCACCCGCAGGGTGCCAGGCACCAACTGGTCGGGATGGGAGCGTTTGCTGCCGTGGGCGCCCATGTATTCCATCTCGCCGTGGTAGCCGGCGGCGAGCCAGCGTTCCAGGTGCTGCTCATGCTCGGCCAGGTCCAGGCCGCTGATGCCGACTTGTTGAAAGCCCAGTTCGCGGCCCCAGTCCTTGATCGATTGGGCGAGAGCGGGAAGATCCTGGGTAATAGCGGGCATGAGGCGAGAGAAACCGGGGCTGAGGTGCGTATAATTCTGCCAGACATCGGAGCTCGAAGACGCATGCCGCAGACAAAACACCCTCTACCTGACGTTCAGTTGCTGACTTCTGGCCATTTGCCGCATCTGAATGGACGACTTCGCGATGCCCACAAGGGCCAGTTCGGCCACCTGTTGCTGATTGGAGGCGATCGAGGTTTTGCCGGCGCCGCCCTGCTGAGTGCGGAAAGTGCCTTGCGCAGTGGCGCGGGGCTGGTGTCCCTGGCGACCCGCAGTGAGCATGTGGCTGCCGCTGCGGCGCGCTTGCCGGAGGTCATGACCCAGGGCACTCATTCGGCCAACCAGTTGGTGGGGGTGCTGGCTCGGGCCACGGTGCTGGTGGTCGGGCCGGGGTTGGGGCAGGGCGCCTGGGGGCGCAGTCTGCTGTCGGCGGCGGCCAATGCGCCGTTGCCCCAGGTGTGGGATGCCGATGCCTTGAACCTGCTGGCCGAGGGCGGGCTGCAACTGCCTGCCGCGAGTGTCATCACTCCCCATCCGGGAGAGGCGGCGCGGCTGCTGGGTCTCTCCAGCGCCGAGGTGCAGGCGGATCGCCCGGCAGCGGCCCTGGCGTTGAGCAAAAAATACGCAGCGGTTGCGGTACTCAAGGGGGCCGGTAGCCTGATCGCCACTGCCGATGGGCGGCTGGCCCGCTGTGACGCCGGGCATCCGGCGATGGCCACGGCAGGCTTGGGTGATGTGCTGGCTGGCCTGATCGGCGCCTTGCTGGCGCAAGGCTTGTCGGCATTCGATGCCGCCTGCCTGGCGGTCTGGCTGCATGCCAGCGCGGGCGAGCAGCAAGGCAAATTGGGCCGAGGGCTGGCGGCCAGTGATCTGATTCCAGCCATTCGTCAGTTGTTGGAGGAACAATCACCGTGTCTGAGTTAACCCTTTTTCTGGCCGACGAACAGGCCATGGTGGAATTTGGTGCACGTATTGCCCAGGTGACCCAAGGCGTGGGGGTGATCTTCCTCGAGGGCGACCTGGGAGCGGGCAAAACCACCTTGTCGCGAGGGATCATCCGTGGCCTGGGGCACGCGGGGGCAGTGAAGAGCCCGACCTTTACCCTGGTCGAACCGTACGAGATCGGCTCGGTGCGGGCTTTCCACTTCGACCTGTACCGCCTGGTGGATCCTGAAGAGCTGGAGTTCCTGGGGATTCGCGACTACTTCGAGGGCGATGCTCTGTGCCTGCTGGAGTGGCCCCAGCGTGGTGCAGGCTTTTTGCCAAAGCCTGACCTGACCATTACCATTACCCCGCATAACAATGGGCGTTCTGTGCATCTGTTGTCTCAAGGCTCGCGTGGCGAGTCCTGGTGTGCCGCTTTGGCGTTGGAATTCAAATAATTGATGGGGTTAGGTATGCGCATTCGCGCGTTGGTTGCTGTCGTAGGACTGTTGCTTACGGCATTGGCCGTCGATGCTGTGGCCGCTACACAGGTTCGCAGCGTCCGCCTGTGGCGGGCACCGGATAACACGCGACTGGTATTCGATCTGTCCGGCCCGGTTCAGCACAGCGTCTTTACCCTGACGGCCCCGGATCGTCTGGTGATCGATATCAATGGCGCGACCCTAGGCGGTCCGCTGAACGTTGCCACGGCCAATACACCGATTACCGCCATGCGCTCGGCACAGCGCACGCCCAGTGACCTGCGGGTGGTCATCGACCTGAAAAAGGCCGTCACGCCGAAGAGCTTCACCCTGGCGCCCAACGCTCAGTACGGCAATCGCCTGGTGGTCGATCTGTTCGACAACCCGGCTGACGCCGCGCCGCCTGCTGCGCCGCCACCTACTGTGGCCACTGTCCCAGCAGTGCCCGTCACTCCGGCGGAGCCGGCGATCAAGCTGCCGCCAGCCCCGGCGGGCAAGCGCGACATCATTGTGGTGATCGATGCCGGCCACGGCGGCGAAGACCCGGGTGCCTCCGGCTCCCGCGGGCAGCATGAAAAAGACGTGGTGCTGGCCATTGCTCGCGAATTGCAGCGTCAGGTCAATGGCCTCAAGGGTTTCCGCGCCGAATTGACCCGTACCGGCGACTACTTCATTCCATTGCGCGGTCGTACCGAGATCGCCCGCAAGAAGGGCGCCGACCTGTTCGTCTCGATCCACGCCGACGCTGCGCCTTCGGCCGCGGCCTTTGGCGCGTCGGTGTTTGCCTTGTCTGAACGTGGTGCCACGTCGGAAACCGCGCGCTGGCTGGCGGACAGCGAGAACCGTTCCGACCTGATCGGCGGGGCTGGCAACGTCAGCCTGGATGACAAGGACCGGATGCTGGCCGGGGTGCTGCTGGACCTGTCGATGACAGCGTCCCTGACCTCCAGTCTGAATGTCGGGCAGAAAGTCCTGAACAACATCGGCCGGGTTACTCCGTTGCACAAGCAGCGGGTGGAACAGGCCGGGTTCATGGTGCTCAAATCTCCGGATATTCCGTCGATCCTGGTGGAAACCGGCTTTATCTCCAACTCCAACGAGGCCTCGAAGCTGGCCACCGCCAGCCATCAGCAGGCCCTGGCGCGCTCCATCAGCAGCGGCGTGCGGCAGTTCTTCCAGCAGAACCCGCCACCGGGCACCTATATTGCCTGGCTGCGCGATTCCGGGAAGATCGCCCAGGGTCCGCGTGATCACCGGGTCAATCCGGGGGAAACCCTGGCCATGATCGCCGTGCGCTATCAGGTCTCCGCGGCCACGCTACGCAGTGCCAACAACCTGAAAAGCGATGAATTGAAAGTGGGGCAGGTGTTGACCATCCCCGGTACAGAACTGGCGGCCAAGGAATGAGTGAATCGGTAATCAGTAGCGCGCGCATCGAGCTGCTCAGCCCGCGCCTGGCCAACCAGATTGCCGCGGGCGAGGTGGTCGAGCGCCCGGCTTCGGTGATCAAGGAGCTGTTGGAAAACAGCCTGGACTCCGGCGCCAAGCGCATCGATGTGGATGTGGAGCAGGCCGGGGTCAAGCTGCTGCGGGTACGTGACGACGGTAGCGGCATTTCCTCCGACGACTTGCCGCTGGCCCTGGCCCGGCACGCCACCAGCAAGATCCGCGACCTGGAGGACCTGGAGCGGGTGATGAGCCTGGGGTTCCGCGGCGAGGCCCTGGCTTCCATCAGCTCCGTGGCGCGCCTGACCCTCACGTCCCGTACCCGGGATGCCGAGCAGGCCTGGCAGGTGGAAACCGAAGGTCGGGACATGGCACCAAGGGTGCAGCCGGCGGCGCACCCGGTAGGCACTTCGGTGGAAGTCCGCGACCTGTTCTTCAATACGCCGGCACGACGCAAATTCCTCAAGGCTGAAAAGACCGAGTTCGATCATCTGCAGGAAGTGATCAAGCGCCTGGCCCTGGCGCGTTTCGACGTGGCCTTCCACTTGCGGCACAACGGCAAGAGCATCCTCAGCCTGCACGAGGCCAAGGACGACGCCGCTCGTGCCCGTCGTGTGGCGGCGGTGTGCGGTTCGGGCTTCCTGGAGCAGGCGTTGCCCATCGAGGTCGAGCGCAACGGCTTGCATCTGTGGGGCTGGGTGGGCTTGCCGACCTTCTCCCGCAGCCAGGCGGACCTGCAGTACTTCTACGTCAACGGTCGCGCAGTACGGGACAAGCTGGTGGCTCACGCGGTACGCCAGGCTTATCGCGATGTTCTGTTCAACGGTCGACACCCGACCTTTGTACTGTTTTTCGAAGTCGACCCGTCGGTGGTCGATGTCAACGTGCACCCGACCAAGCACGAAGTGCGTTTTCGTGACGGGCGCATGGTGCACGACTTCCTTTATGGCACCTTGCACCGGGCCCTGGGTGATGTGCGGCCCGAGGATCAGTTGGCGGCGCCGGCGGCGGTCGCCGGCATCGTGCGCCCGACAGGTATCGAGGCCGGTGAGTTCGGGCCTCAGGGTGAGATGCGCCTGGCCGCGAACCTGGCTCTGGAGCAGCCCCAATCCCAGCCGAGCTTCAATGCACCGGGCGCGGGAGCCGGCAGTGGCTATCAATATCAGTACACGCCACGGCCACAGCCAGTGTTGCCGGCCGCCGAGAGCCAGGGCGTGTACCGCGAGTTCTTTGCCCCGTTGCCGGGGGCGCCAGCGGCGGCCTTGCCGGACGGCCAGGAGGACATTCCGCCCCTGGGCTATGCCCTGGCCCAGCTCAAGGGGATCTACATCCTGGCGGAAAACGCCCTGGGTCTGGTGCTGGTGGACATGCACGCGGCTCACGAGCGGATCATGTACGAGCGCTTGAAGGTGGCCATGGCCAGCGAAGGCCTGAGCGGCCAGCCGCTGCTGGTGCCGGAGTCGATTGCCGTCAGCCAGCGTGAGGCCGATTGCGCTGAAGAACACATGAGCTGGTTCCAGCGCCTGGGCTTCGAGCTGCAGCGTCTGGGCCCGGAATCCCTGGCGATCCGCCAGATCCCGGCATTGTTGAAGCAGGCGGAAGCCAATCGCCTGGTGCACGACGTACTGGCGGACCTTATGGAGTACGGCACCAGTGACCGGATCCAGGCCCACCTCAATGAGCTGCTCGGCACCATGGCCTGCCACGGCGCTATCCGCGCCAATCGACGCCTGGCCCTGCCGGAAATGAACGCCTTGCTGCGGGACATGGAAAACACCGAGCGCAGTGGCCAATGCAACCACGGTCGACCGACCTGGACCCAAATGGGCCTGGACGATCTGGACAAACTCTTTCTGCGCGGCCGTTGATGACCCAGCTTCCTCCAGCGATTTTCCTGATGGGCCCGACCGCTGCGGGCAAGACCGATCTGGCCATCGAACTGAGCAAGGTGCTGCCTTGCGAGCTGATCAGTGTCGACTCGGCGCTGGTCTACCGCGGCATGGACATTGGCACCGCGAAGCCTTCCAGGGAACTGCTGGCGGAGTTTCCCCATCGCCTGATCGATATTCTCGACCCTGCCGAGAGCTACTCGGCGGCGGATTTCCGTACCGATGCGCTGGCGGCCATGGCCGATATCACCGCCCGGGGCAAGATCCCGCTGTTGGTGGGCGGCACCATGCTGTATTACAAGGCGCTGCTTGAAGGCCTGGCGGACATGCCCGCGGCGGATCCGCAGGTACGTGCCGAGCTGGAGGACGAGGCTGCACGCCTTGGCTGGCAGGCCCTGCACGACCAGCTGGCGGCGGTGGACCCCGAGTCGGCGGCGCGGATCCACCCCAACGACCCCCAGCGTCTGACCCGAGCGCTTGAGGTCTATCGGGTCAGTGGCCTGACAATGACCGCCCATCGCCAGCGTCAATTGGCGCAAAGTACTGAAGCAGGCGCATCGGGACGCAGTCAATTGCCCTATACTGTCGCCAATCTGGCCATCGCTCCGGCGAATCGTCAGGTACTGCACCAGCGTATTGCACAAAGATTCACACAAATGTTGGAACAGGGATTCATTGACGAGGTCGTAGCTCTGCGTTCCAGAAGTGACCTGCATGCCGGGTTGCCGTCTATACGTGCAGTGGGCTACCGCCAAGTCTGGGATCATCTGGATGGCAAGCTGACGTCAGCCGAAATGCAGGAGCGGGGCATCATTGCCACGCGCCAATTGGCGAAACGCCAGTTCACCTGGTTACGTAGTTGGGCTGACCTGCAATGGTTGGACAGCCTGGATTGCGACAATCTGCCACGCGCCTTGAAATACTTGGGGACGATCTCCATATTGAGCTGAGTCCTTGCAATTGCCGTCTATCCTTGGGGGTGTGACGGCTTTGGCCATCTGTTTTCTGATTTTTATTATTGATCCTTAAAGGAGTGCGGCACATGTCAAAAGGGCATTCGCTACAAGACCCTTACTTGAATACATTGCGTAAAGAGAAGGTTGGGGTTTCCATCTATCTGGTCAACGGGATCAAGCTGCAAGGTACGATCGAGTCTTTCGACCAGTTCGTCATCCTGCTGAAAAACACCGTCAGCCAAATGGTTTACAAGCACGCTATCTCGACAGTGGTTCCAGTTCGCCCGATTCGCCTGCCTAGCGCTTCCGAATCCGAACAGGGTGACGCTGAGCCAGGTAACGCCTGATAGGAGTCTCCTTTGTTCTTTGAGCGCCACGGTGGTGGTGAACGGGCCATTCTCGTTCACTTGGATGGTCAGGACCCTGAGGCGCGCGAAGATCCGCAGGAGTTTCAGGAGCTGGCATTATCGGCCGGCGCCGAGACCGTCGCGTTTGTTAGCGTGCCGCGTCATCGGCCAACCGCCAAATACCTGGTTGGCAGCGGCAAGGTCGAGGAGTTACGCGACCTGGTCAAAGCCGAACAGGTAGACCTGGTGATTTTCAATCACATCCTCACACCCAGTCAGGAACGTAACCTCGAACGTGTATTCGAGTGTCGCGTGATCGACCGCACGGGTCTGATTCTCGATATCTTCGCTCAGCGCGCGCGCACCCATGAAGGCAAGCTCCAGGTTGAACTGGCCCAGCTTGAGCACATGAGCACCCGTCTGGTTCGTGGCTGGACTCACCTTGAACGGCAGAAAGGCGGTATCGGTCTGCGCGGGCCCGGTGAAACCCAGCTGGAAACCGACCGGCGCCTGTTGCGAGTGCGTCTGCGGCAGATCAAGGCGCGCCTGGAGAAGGTTCGCAGCCAGCGTGAGCAGGCCCGTCGTGGCCGCAAGCGTGCGGATATCCCTTCAGTGTCCCTGGTGGGCTACACCAACGCCGGCAAGTCCACGCTGTTCAATGCGGTCACTGCGTCCGATGTTTTCGCTGCCGACCAATTGTTCGCCACCCTCGACCCCACCCTGCGCCGGCTTGAGCTGGATGACCTGGGGCCGATTGTGCTGGCCGATACCGTGGGGTTCATCCGCCACCTGCCGCACAAGTTGGTGGAGGCGTTTCGGGCTACCCTCGAAGAATCGAGCAACTCCGATTTGCTGCTGCATGTGATCGATGCCCATGAGCCCGAGCGCATGGCGCAGATCGAGCAGGTGATGGTGGTGCTGGGGGAGATCGGGGCTCAAGACTTGCCGATCCTGGAGGTCTATAACAAACTCGATTTGCTCGAGGGTGTGGAGCCGCAGATCCAGCGCGACCCTGACGGCAAGCCGCAGCGGGTCTGGCTGTCGGCCCGTGATGGCCAGGGGCTGGATCTGCTCAAGCAGGCCATCGCCGAGCTGCTGGGTGAAGATTTGTTTGTAGGCACCTTGCGCTTGCCTCAGCGTTTTGCTCGACTGCGAGCACAGTTTTTCCAGTTGAACGCTGTGCAGAAAGAAGATCACGACGACGAAGGTGTCAGCCTGCTTGCTGTTCGCCTGCCACGGGCCGAGTTGAACCGGCTGGTCAGTCGCGAAGGCATGCAGCCGTCGGAATTCATCGAGCAACACACTTTGCAATAAAAGCCTGGGCAAGCGGTTGTGCCGCTGTAGCAGGCATTCTGTAGCATTGGTCGGCGCGCCGTGGGTGCGTCTTTGCTTTATCAGATGGAGAGCGCTATGGCTTGGAATGAGCCGGGTGGCAACTCGAATAATCAGGACCCTTGGGGTGGTAAGCGCCGCAATAATGGCGATCGCAAGGGGCCACCAGATCTCGACGAGGCCTTCCGTAAGCTGCAGGAAAGCCTGAATGGGTTGTTCGGTGGTGGTAAGAAACGTGGTGATGACGGCGGTAGTTCCGGCAAGGGCGGTGGTTTCGGCCTGCTGGGTATCGGTCTTGTCGTGCTGGCTGCCGTGTGGCTGTACAGCGCGGTGTATGTAGTAGACGAGCAGGAGCAGGCCGTGGTGCTGCGCTTCGGCAAATACTACGAAACCGTCGGCCCGGGTCTGAACATCTACTTCCCGCCGATCGATCGCAAGTACATGGAAAACGTCACGCGCGAGCGTGCCTACACCAAGCAGGGCCAGATGCTCACCGAGGACGAGAACATCGTCGAAGTGCCGCTGACCGTGCAGTACAAGATCAGCAACCTGCAGGATTTCGTGCTGAACGTCGATCAGCCGGAAATCAGCCTGCAGCATGCGACCGACAGCGCCCTGCGCCACGTGGTGGGTTCCACCGCCATGGACCAGGTGCTGACCGAAGGTCGTGAATTGATGGCCAGTGAGATCAAGGAGCGTCTGCAACGCTTCCTGGACAACTATCGCACCGGTATCACCGTGACCCAGGTGAACGTACAGAGCGCAGCGGCACCGCGTGAAGTACAGGAAGCCTTCGATGACGTGATCCGTGCCCGTGAAGATGAACAGCGTTCGCGCAACCAGGCTGAAACCTATGCCAACGGCGTTGTGCCGGAAGCCCGTGGTCAGGCCCAGCGCATCCTCGAGGATGCCAACGGTTACCGTGACGAAGTGGTATCCCGGGCCAAGGGTGAGGCAGATCGCTTCACCAAACTGGTTGCCGAGTACCGCAAGGCTCCTGAAGTCACCCGTCAGCGCCTGTACCTGGACACCATGCAGGAAGTCTTCAGCAACACCAGCAAGGTGTTGGTGACTGGCAGCAAGGGCGGGCAGAACAATCTGCTCTATCTGCCGCTGGACAAGATGATCGACAGTGGTCGTAGCGGCAATGCTCCGGTAACGGGCGCAGCGTCGGCGGCCAGCAATGAAGCGAATGCGCGCGCCGCGGCTGACCATATGCAGCAACAGCAGCAGACGCGTTCTAGGGAGACTCGCTGATGAGCAATAAATCGCTGATCGCCCTGATCGTGGGCGTTGTCGTGGCGGTGGTTGCCTGGAACAGCTTCTACATCGTCGCTCAGACCGAGCGTGCGGTGTTGCTGCAGTTCGGTCGTGTGGTTCAGGCGGATGTCCAGCCTGGCCTGCATGTGAAAGTGCCCTACGTGAACCAGGTGCGTAAGTTCGACGCACGCCTGATGACCCTGGATGCACCGACGCAGCGCTTCCTGACCCTGGAAAAGAAAGCCGTGATGGTGGATGCCTACGCCAAGTGGCGGGTGAAGGATGCCGAGCGTTTCTACACCGCGACTTCCGGCCTCAAGCAGATTGCCGACGAGCGTCTTTCCCGTCGCCTGGAGTCGGGCCTGCGTGACCAGTTCGGTAAGCGCACCCTGCACGAAGTGGTTTCCGGTGAGCGTGACGCGCTGATGGCGGATATCACGGCTTCGCTGAACAAGATGGCGGAAAAGGAGCTGGGTATCGAGGTGGTCGATGTCCGGGTCAAGGCCATCGACCTGCCCAAGGAAGTGAACCGCAGCGTGTTCGAGCGCATGAGCACCGAGCGTGAGCGTGAGGCTCGCGAGCACCGGGCCAAGGGTAACGAACTGGCGGAAGGCATCCGTGCCGATGCCGATCGTCAGCGTCGCGTGCTGTTGGCTGAAGCCTATCGGGAGTCTGAAGAGGCTCGCGGTGACGGTGATGCCCAGGCAGCGGCGATCTACGCCAAGGCCTACGGCCAGGACCAGGAGTTCTACGCGTTCTACCGTAGCCTGCGTGCCTACCGTGAAAGCTTCGCGAACAAATCCGACGTCATGGTTCTGGACCCAAGCAGCGACTTCTTCCACTACCTGGAAAAGTCCAAGCCTTGATCAGGCCCTGACCCTGGAGCACCCCGCCGGGCGGCTAAAACGCCTCGCGGGGTGATCCTTTGGGAAAACGGGTGTATGATGCGGCAGCCGGGAAATTCCCGGCTTTTTTGCGTCTGCATCTTTGATTGGCCGTGGCTCGTTCAAGAGACCGGCAAGATTTTTCGAGGAAAATAGTCTGTACAGCTGATTCCTGGCTGCCTGTCCGGCTGAGCTCGCGTCGGATGCGACTGTTTTCTGCTTCACTCTAAGGCTGGCCCCAGGCTTGCCGCCCGGACCATAGGGGAATGGCGTAATGGCAACGGTAGACCGCTGGCTGCTGCCAGATGGCATCGAAGAAGTATTGCCGCCGGAAGCGGCGCGCATCGAAGTGGCGCGTCGTCAGGTGTTGGATCTGTTTCAGAGTTGGGGTTACGAGTTCGTCGTCACTCCCCATATCGAATACCTGGAATCCCTGTTGACAGGTGCAGGCCAGGATCTGGATCTGCGTACCTTCAAGGTCATCGACCCACAGTCGGGCCGGCAGATGGGGTTTCGGGCCGACATCACGCCGCAGGTGGCGCGTATTGATGCCCACACCCTGCGCCGCGAAGGGCCGAGCCGCCTGTGCTACGCCGGCAGTGTGCTGCATGCGCAGCCGCGGGCCTTGTCGTCCTCGCGCAGCCCGATCCAGCTGGGGGCCGAGTTGTATGGCGATGCCAGCCCGAGCAGCGATGTTGAAGTCATCAGCCTGATGCTGGCCATGCTGCAACTGGCCGACGTGCCCGATGTGCACATGGATCTGGGACATGTTGGCATCTACCGTGGCCTGGCACAGGCCGCCGGCTTGTCCGGCGCTGTTGAACAGCAACTGTTCGATGCCCTGCAACGCAAGGCGATCGACGAGGTCATCAGCCTGACGGAAGGCCTGCCGGCCGACCTGGCGGACATGCTGCGCTCCCTGGTGGACCTGTGCGGCAGCCGCGAAGTGCTGGGCGATGCCCGTCGTCGCCTGGCCGGTGCGCCGACGTCTGTGCTGCTGGCGCTGGATGAATTGCTGACCATTGCCGAGCGCCTGTCCGTGCGGTTCCCGGACTTGCCGCTGTATTTCGACCTTGGCGAGTTGCGCGGCTATCACTACCACACCGGTGTGGTGTTCGCGGTATTTGTTCCAGGCGTGGGCCAATCCATCGCCCAGGGCGGGCGCTACGATGACATCGGCGCGGATTTCGGGCGTGCCCGTCCCGCGACTGGTTTCTCCACCGATTTGAAAACCCTGGTGACCCTGGGGCGTGCTGAAGTCGAGCTACCGTCTGGCGGTATCTGGATGCCAGACAACACTGACGCGGCACTCTGGCAGACCGTCTGCCGCTTGCGCAGTGAGGGTCAGCGTGTGGTTCAGGCCTTGCCTGGGCAGCCTTTGGCCGCCGCCCGTGAAGCGGACTGCGACCGGCAATTGATTCAGCAGAATGGGCTTTGGCAAGTATTGCCGCTGGCTTCTTGAGTTTTCCTGCCGGCGGCTGCCGGCACCAAGTTTGCGCGAATGAGGACAAGTGTTATGGGTAAGAATGTCGTAGTCCTGGGCACCCAATGGGGTGATGAGGGCAAAGGCAAGATCGTTGATCTGCTGACCGAACATGCCGCCGCCGTAGTGCGCTACCAAGGTGGCCACAACGCTGGCCACACCCTGGTGATCGACGGTGAGAAGACCGTCCTGCACCTGATTCCGTCCGGTGTGCTGCGCGAAGGCGTGCAGTGCCTGATCGGTAACGGTGTGGTGGTAGCTCCGGATGCCTTGATGCGTGAAATCGTCAAGCTGGAAGAGAAGGGTGTGCCGGTGCGCGAGCGCCTGCGTATCAGCCCGTCCTGCCCGCTGATCCTGTCCTATCACGTGGCCCTGGACCAGGCCCGCGAGAAAGCCCGTGGCGAGCAGAAGATCGGTACCACCGGCCGCGGCATTGGCCCGGCTTACGAAGACAAGGTTGCACGTCGTGGCCTGCGCATCGGCGATCTGTTCCACCGCGAGCGTTTCGCCGCCAAGCTGGGCGAACTGCTGGACTACCACAACTTCGTTCTGGTGAATTACTACAAAGAGCCGGCCATCGACTTCCAGAAGACCCTGGACGAGTGCATGGAATACGCCGAACTGCTCAAGCCGATGATGCTCGACGTGACTGCCGAGCTGCACCAGCTGCGCCGCGCCGGCAAGGACATCATGTTCGAAGGCGCCCAGGGTTCGTTGCTGGACATCGACCACGGCACCTACCCGTACGTCACCAGCTCCAACACCACTGCTGGTGGTATCGCGACCGGTTCGGGCGTGGGTCCGATGTACCTGGACTACATCCTGGGCATCACCAAGGCCTATACCACTCGCGTAGGCTCGGGCCCGTTCCCGACCGAGCTGTTCGACGACATCGGCGCTTTCCTGGCCAAGCGTGGTCATGAGTTCGGCGCCACCACCGGCCGCGCTCGTCGCTGCGGCTGGTTCGATGCCGTGATCCTGCGTCGCGCCATCGACGTCAACAGCATCTCGGGCCTGTGCCTGACCAAGCTGGACGTTCTGGACGGCCTGGAAACCATCAATATCTGTGTCGGCTACAAGAACCAGGATGGTGCAGTCATCGACGCGCCAACCGACGCCGACAGCTACATCGGCCTGGAGCCGGTGTACGAGCAGATGCCGGGCTGGAGCGAGTCGACCCTGGGTGCCAAGACCCTGGAAGAGCTGCCTGTTGCGGCCCAGGCTTACATCAAGCGCATCGAAGAGTTGGTCGGCGCGCCGATCGACATTATTTCGACAGGCCCGGACCGCAACGAGACCATCGTTCTGCGTCATCCGTTCGCTTGATAAGTCGTTGATGTAAAAAACAAAGGGCCCTTAATCGGGCCCTTTGTCGTTTCTGCCTGCCACGCGGCACGACCCTTGCTGTGAAATCCACTTCTAGAGTGCCATCAGAATAATGGCGTCAAAAGTAGAGGGATTTCCTGTGTCGGCCGTTCTCTCACTGTTACAAAGCCGTTTACTACGGCCTGTGTTCGTTACTCTCGGTATCGCCCTTTTGGTGCAAGTGCTGGTAGCGGTTGCCCTGACTCGGAGCACAGTGACTGCCCTCGAGGCGGATCTGGCTTCGCGCCTGGGCGGCGACAGCCAGAAATTGGCTGGCGAGCTCGAGCAGGCGGGCAAAGAAGTCACCTCCAGTCTGGAGAGTCTTTCCAGCAGTACCCGCCAACGCCTCACGGCCGGCCTGTCTTCGCGTCTCAAGGAAGAACAGGTACAGCTGCGTGCGGCGCTGGAGAAGGACCTGAAGGACTCTGCCAATGACATGGCTCAGTTGCTGGCCTCCGTGGCGCCTCGCGCCATGTGGGACAGTGATGTGCCGACCTTGTCCGAGTTCGCCCGACGGGCTCAGCGCAACCCCAATGTGTTGTTCGTGGTTTATGACGATGCGGCGGGAGAGCACCTGACCCGCTACCTGAATCGTGAAAACCCGATCAACAAGGCGCTGCTGGAAAAGGGCAAGGGCGACCGGGCGCTGGACAAGGTCCTGGATGCAGCGAAGAACGATCCTTCGGTGTACTACCTTGAAGCCTCGATCAATCCCAATGGCGTGGAAATCGGCAAGGTGCTGATGGGAGTCTCCACCGCGTCGGTGGAGGCCGATATCGCCGCCCTGGATCAGCGCTTCAGTGCCTTGATTGCCAGCAGCGATCAGTTGGTTGGCGACAGCCTCAAGGGAGCTTCTGCCGACAGCTCGGCGGCCATGCGCTCGCGCTTGCAGTCGGCCCAGGGTACGGCGGCACAGATGCAGGCCAATACCGCGAGCACGGTGCAGGAGGCGGCGACTACCTTGCGCTGGCAGATCGGCGTCGGCCTGGCGCTGGTTGGCCTGGCCCTGCTGCTGTTGCTGGCAGTGGTGCTGGGGCGTCGCGTGGTGAGCAAGCTGCATTTGCTGATCGCTGCGCTCAATGACCTGGCAGCGGGCGAAGGTGATCTGACCAAGCGTGTGCCGCTCAACAGCAATGATGAGATTGGCGATATGGCCTCGGCGGTGAATCGCTTTGTGGATAAGTTGCAGCCCATCGTGCGGGAAGCGGGGGATGTGGCCCAGCGCACAGGCGTCGAGATCGGCGCCATGAGCCAGCGTAATGCCGGGGCTGATGCCGCAGCCGAAGCGCAGCGTGATGAGGTGGCAGAGAGCCTGCGGGCGTTGTCGCAGATGGCCGATGAAGCCCAGGCGGAAAGCCAGGCGATGCAGGCCGCACTGCAGCAGGTGGTGGAGATTCGTCAGGCGACGGACGAGACTACCCGCACCTCTGAGCAGGTCGGCAGCCTGATCGAGGCGCTGGCGGGGCAAGTGGATACCGGGGCCAAGGTGATCGAGCGCCTGGCCCAGCAGAGCGAGCAGATCGAGGTGGTGCTGACGGTGATCCATGGCATTGCCGAGCAAACCAACCTGCTGGCATTGAACGCTGCGATCGAGGCCGCGCGCGCCGGCGAGACCGGGCGCGGATTTGCCGTGGTGGCGGATGAGGTGCGGGCCCTGGCCAGCAAGACGCAAAGCTCCACTGGCGATATCCAGGCCCATATCGGTGCCCTGCAGCAGGGCGCGCGGGAGGCCGTAGCGGCTATCGGTCAGGCCGGGCGTCAGGCCAGCGAGGGCTTGCTGGTGCTGCGCGACAGTGCTCGCCTGCAACAATCGGTGCAGTCTTCGGTAGAGCAGGTGCACGCCGCGATTGGCCTGGCCACGCAGGCTGCGGCTCATCAGGCGCAGGGCGCGCAGGCGGTGCGTGGGCGGGTGGAAACCATCCATGCCCAGGCCGAGCGGGCGGCTCAGGCCGTGGTAGAAACCACCGCCAGCGGCAAGGTACTGGACAGCCTGGCGGCGCAGCTCAAGGCCAGCCTCGGTCAGTTCCGCGCCTGATGCCTGGCCGGCAAGCCGGCTCCTGCCACCTTACTGCAGGAGCCGGCTTGCCACCTCTCAGCGACTCAAATACATCCGCGTTGTCAGCAGATAGACCGGTAGCCCTGACACCAGTATCAACAGCGCCGCATAAGGTGCCGCCGCTGCAAACTCCACATTCGCCGTATGCGCCCACACTTCTGTGGCCAGGGTGTTGAGCCCGGTTGGGCTGAGCAGCAGGGTCGCTGTCAGTTCCTTCATCGCATCCAGAAAGACCAGGGCGAATGCCGCGCCCAGCGCCGGGAAGATGATCGGCAGGGTCACTCGGCAAAAGGCGCTGAACGACGATGCGCCGAGGGTTCTTGCCGCTTCTTCCAGCTGTGGTGCGGCCTTGTTCAGCGCGGTGCGGATCGGCGCCTGGGCGAGGGGCAGGAATAGTAGGGCATAGGCAATCAGCAGCAGCGCCGAGGTCTGGTACAGCACCGGCACATAGTGCAGCGCGAAATACACCAGGGTCAGGGCGATCACCAGCCCTGGCAGGGCATGCAGCAGATAGGGCAGGCGCTCTGCCCAGATGGCCAGGCGCCCCTTGTAGCGCACCACCAGCAGGCCCACCGGCACTGCCAGCACCAGGCACAGGCCGGCGCCGCCCAGGGACAGGGCCAGTGAAGACAGCAATGCTTCGCTGATTGCCGCGACGGGGAAGGCTGCCGATGAACCGACGGCCAGCCAATAGGCAAGCATGCCCAGGGGTACACCGCTGCCGATCAGCGCCAGCATCAGGCAGTAAAGCTGTCCGCCTATGCTCCAGCGTCCCAGGCGTACCTGTTCGGCGTGCCTGGCTGCGCCCTGGCCGGTGCGTACATGGCGGCCCTTGCCGCGGACGCGCAGTTCCAGCCCCAGCAGCAGCAGGCACAGCGCCAACAACACGGCCGACAGCATGGCGGCGTTGGCATTGCTGAACTCCAGCTCGAATTGCTGGTAGATGGCGGTGGTGAAGGTCTGCAGGCCGATGATCGACAGGGCACCGAATTCCACCAGCATATGCAGGGCAATCAGCAGCGAGCCGGCCAGCAATGAAGGCCAGAGCAAGGGCAAGGTGATCTTGAAGAACA
This sequence comes from Pseudomonas sp. GW822-FHT06D10, assembly GCF_058799535.1. Classification (NCBI taxonomy): domain Bacteria; kingdom Pseudomonadati; phylum Pseudomonadota; class Gammaproteobacteria; order Pseudomonadales; family Pseudomonadaceae; genus Pseudomonas; species Pseudomonas sp. GW822-FHT06D10. The sequence continues at coordinate 551,025 of NZ_JBXALN010000005.1, forward strand.
CGCCCCAGCGATTTTGCCCCAGGGTCCGCGCCGATTCCTCCAGGGAGGGGTCGAGATTGCGCAGGGTGGCCGCCACCGGTAGGAACACCAGCGGGTATTTGGACAGGGTCATCACCAGGATCGCGCCGCCCAGTCCTTCGAACCCGGCGCTCAGGGATACCCAAGTGAAGCTGCTGACAAAGGCCGGTACGGCGAAGGGCAAGCACAGCACCACGCCCCAGATCCGCCTTCCCGGCAAATCGCTGCGTTCCAGCAGCCAGGCCAGGGACAGGCCGAGCACGGCGCAGGCAAGGGTCACCCCGAGCATCAGCAGCAGGGTATTGCTCAGCAGGCGCAACACATAGGGGCGCCACAGCAGGTGCAGGGCTTCAGCCCAGCCGGCCTGCCAGGCCTTGAGGCCGACATATAACAGTGGCAACAGGCTCAGGCAGACCAGTAGCAGGACTGGCAGCAGTAGCCAGATCGAAGGCCGCTTGCGCCTCGGCACAAAGGTGGTGCGCAAGGCGGAAGCGGATGGCGATGGATTCATCAGTTCAGGCCGACGTCACGTTCCAGGTCCAGGGCTTCCTCGGCATTGCCGAGATCGGCTGGGGTCACCTTCGGGGCTTCCAGTTCATTGAAGGGCTTGAGTCCGCGATCGGACTGCATGCCTTTATGCAGTGGGTACTCGGCCGTGGTCTGGGTAATCACCCGCTGGCCTTCTTCGCTGGCCATGTAGGCCAGAAGTTGCTGGGCCTCTTTCGGATGCTTGCTGGACTTGAGTACGGCTGCGCTGGACACGGTGATCAGGCCGCCGACGTCGCCGCCCGTGAAGTAGTGCAGTTTTGAGTCGAGCTGGCCTTTTTCCCGTTGCAGGGCAAACCAGTAGTAGTTGTTCACAAGGACCGTGGCCACTTCGCCGTTTTCCACGGCTTTGAGGGCCACCATGTTGTTGCTGTAGACCTTGCCGAAAGCCCGCAGGCCGGTCAGCCATTCTTCGGCAGCATCCTTGCCGTGCATCTTGATGATGGCCACGGCCTGTTCCTGGAAGGCGCCGCTGGTGGGCACGAAGCCAACCTTGCCTTGCCACTGCGGCTGGGAGAATTCCATCACCGACTTGGGCAGATCTTTTTCGTCGATCAGTTTCGGGTTGAAGGCGACGACTCGTACGCGCGCGGTGACACCGATCCAGGTACCGTTGCCCGCAACATATTCCTTGGGCAGCACGGCCAGGGTCGTGGCGTCGGTCTGGGCCAGCAGGCCCTGCTCGCCGAGTTTGTTCAGGGGAGGGGATTCTTCGGTGTAGATCACATCAGCTGGGGAGCGGTCGCCTTCTTCGACAACCTGGCTGGCCAGTTGATTGCTGCTGCCCTTGCGGACATTCACATGGATGCCGGTTTTGGCTTCGAAAGCCTTGGCTACCGCGTCGCCGACTTCCTTGTGCTGACCGTTGTACAGGGTCAGGGAAACCGGATCGGCTGCCTGGGTGAAGGGGGATGCCAGGGTCAGCCCCAGCAAAGTGATGGTCAAGCCACGCAGAAGGGATGTTGGAAGGAGGGTATTTCTGAACATCATTCGCAGGTTTCCTCACTGTAGTGCCGCAAAAACTTGTAACAATCATAAACGATATCGTTTCTCATGTGCGCTTTGCGGATGCGGAGGAAGGTGATGGCGCGGGGAAATATCAGGGGGCAGAAACGCAAAAACCCGCTTTCGCGGGTTTTTGTGAGACTTGAAAGCGATGCTCTCAAGTTTTGAATTGGTGCCCAGAAGAAGACTCGAACTTCCACGACCTTGCGGTCACCAGCACCTGAAGCTGGCGTGTCTACCAATTTCACCATCTGGGCAGTATCGACGTCGTCGCCGTGTCGATGGAGCGCACTATACGGACAGCGTTTTGATCTGTAAACCCCTGTTTTGGTTTTATTAAATCAAACACTTAGAATGCAAAAACCCGCTTTCGCGGGTTTTTGTTCGAGCCTTGAAACTGATCTAATCTCAAGCTCTTGAATTGGTGCCCAGAAGAAGACTCGAACTTCCACGGCCTTGCGGCCACCAGCACCTGAAGCTGGCGTGTCTACCAATTTCACCATCTGGGCAGTATCGCTGACGTCTCCGTCGTCGATGGCGCGCACTATACGGAGGCTCTTTTAAGCTGTAAACCCCAGATTTCAAAAAAGATTGAAAAAAGTCTCCGGCGGTATGCGTGACGATGTTTCTGAGGCGATGGCGAGGATTATTCCCAGGTTGTCTGAGCCTGAAATTTCCCGTTTCAATACGCGTATGCCAAACTAACCCGCATATAGACAAGGTGAAATTTATCTAATGGCCGATTGGCAGTCCCTCGATCCCGAGGCCGCTCGTGAAGCGGAAAAATACGAAAACCCTATTCCTAGCCGCGAACTCATCCTTCAGCATCTTGCTGACCGGGGTTCGCCTGCTAGTCGCGAGCAGTTGGTAGAAGAGTTCGGTCTGACCACGGAAGACCAGCTGGAAGCCCTGCGCCGCCGCCTGCGCGCCATGGAGCGCGACGCTCAACTGATCTATACCCGCCGCGGCACCTATGCGCCGGTGGACAAGCTCGACCTGATTCTCGGCCGTATCAGCGGTCACCGCGACGGCTTCGGCTTCCTGGTGCCGGATGACGGCAGCGACGACCTGTTCATGAGCCCGGCGCAAATGCGCCTGGTATTCGATGGCGACCGCGCCCTGGCGCGGGTTTCCGGCCTGGATCGTCGTGGCCGTCGCGAAGGCGTGATCGTCGAAGTGGTGTCCCGTGCCCACGAAAGCATCGTCGGTCGCTACTTCGAAGAAGGTGGCATTGGTTTCGTGGTGGCAGACAACCCGAAGATCCAGCAGGAAGTGCTGGTAACGCCGGGGCGCAATGCCAATGCCAAGATCGGTCAGTTCGTCGAAGTGAAAATCACTCACTGGCCGACGCCGCGCTTCCAGCCGCAAGGCGATGTGGTGGAAGTGGTGGGCAACTACATGGCACCGGGCATGGAAATCGACGTTGCCCTGCGCACCTACGATATTCCTCATGTCTGGCCAGAGGCGGTGCTCAAGGAAGCCGGCAAGCTCAAGCCCGAAGTGGAAGAGAAGGACAAAGAGAAGCGCATCGACCTGCGTGATCTGCCTTTCGTCACCATCGACGGCGAAGACGCCCGCGACTTCGACGACGCCGTTTTCTGCGAAGCCAAGCCCGGCAAGCTGCGCCTGTTCGGTGGTGGCTGGAAGCTGTATGTGGCGATTGCCGACGTCTCCAGTTACGTGAAGATCGGTTCGGCTCTGGATGCCGAAGCCCAGGTGCGCGGCAACTCGGTGTACTTCCCCGAGCGGGTGATCCCGATGCTGCCCGAGCAACTGTCCAACGGCCTGTGCTCGCTGAACCCGAAAGTCGATCGCCTGGCCATGGTTTGCGAGATGACCATCTCCAAGTCCGGCGAGATGACCGATTACCAGTTCTACGAGGCGGTGATCCACTCCAAGGCGCGCCTGACCTACAACAAGGTCAGCACCATGCTCGAGCAGCCGAAAACCAGCGAAGCCAAGCAGTTGCGCGGTGAATACGGCGATGTCCTGCCGCACCTGAAGCAGCTGTATGCGCTGTACAAGGTCTTGCTGGGGGCTCGCCATACCCGGGGCGCCATCGACTTCGAGACCCAGGAAACCCGGATCATCTTCGGTTCCGAGCGCAAGATCGCCGAAATTCGTCCGACTACCCGCAATGATGCACACAAGCTGATCGAGGAATGCATGCTGGCGGCCAACGTGGCCACCGCCGAGTTCCTCAAGAAGCACGAGATTCCGGCCCTGTACCGGGTGCACGATGGTCCGCCGCCGGAGCGTCTGGAAAAACTGCGCGCCTTCCTCGGCGAACTGGGCCTGTCCCTGCATAAGGGCAAGGATGGCCCGACGCCGAAGGACTACCAGGCATTGCTGGAAACCATCAAGGACCGTCCGGATTACCACCTGATCCAGACCGTGATGCTGCGCTCCCTGAGCCAGGCGGTGTACAGCGCTGATAACCAGGGCCACTTCGGCCTGAATTACGAAGCCTATACCCACTTCACTTCGCCGATCCGCCGCTACCCGGACCTGTTGACCCATCGGGCCATCCGCAGCGTCATCCACTCCAAGCAGGACACGCCGCACGTGCGCCGCGCCGGGGCGATGACCATTCCGAAGGCGCGTATCTATCCGTACGACGAAGCGACCCTGGAGCAGCTCGGCGAGCAGTGCTCGATGAGCGAGCGCCGTGCCGATGAGGCTACGCGGGACGTAGTGAACTGGCTCAAGTGCGAGTTCATGAAGGATCGTGTGGGCGAGTCCTTCCCGGGTGTGATCACCGCGGTGACCGGTTTCGGCCTGTTCGTCGAGTTGACCGACATCTACGTCGAGGGCCTGGTGCACGTCACCGCCTTGCCGGGGGACTACTACCACTTCGACCCTGTGCATCACCGCCTGGCGGGCGAGCGCACCGGTCGCAGCTTCCGCCTGGGCGATACCGTGGAAGTGCGGGTCATGCGCGTCGACCTGGACGAGCGCAAGATCGATTTCGAAATGGCCGAGAAGACCATCAACGCACCGATCGGCCGCAAGAAGCGTGGCGCCGCGGACGCACCTGCCAGCAAGGTCGTGGAAGAGCCGGCTCCAGCCAAGGCGGGGCGTCGCAGCTCCGCCAAGGAAAAGGCGGTCGAGGCTTATCGCCCAAGCGATGCTGCAGCGAAAAACGCCGAAGTGCGCAAAAGCCGCGAAATGAAGCGGGCGCTGCTGGCCGAAGCCAAGGGCGGTGGTAAAGCGACGTCTGCGGGAAAGTCCGGTAAGCCGGCGCCCTCGCGCGCTGGCGAAAAGCCCGCCAAGCCGAGCAAACATCGTAAAGGTCCGCCCAAGGCGGGCTCCGCTTCCGGCGCTAAAAGCGGCGGGGCGCGCAAACCTAAGGCCAAGTCATGAGTCAGTTGGAAAAGATCTACGGCGTGCATGTCGTAGAAGCGTTGCTGCGTCACCATCCCAAGCGGGTCAAGCAGATCTGGTTGGCTGAAGGGCGCAGTGATCCACGGGTTCAGGTTCTGGTGGACCTGGCTGCGCAGAACCGTGTTTCGGTTGGCCAGGCCGAGCGTCGTGAGATGGACGCATGGGTTGAAGGCGTGCACCAGGGCGTAGTGGCGGAAGTCAGCCCGAGCCAGGTGTGGGGCGAGGCCATGCTCGACGAGCTGCTGGACCGTACCGAAGGCGCGCCGTTGCTGCTGGTGCTGGACGGTGTGACCGACCCGCATAACCTCGGGGCCTGCCTGCGTACTGCCGATGCGGCCGGTGCCCTGGCAGTGCTGGTGCCCAAGGACAAGTCGGCGACCCTGACTCCGATCGTGCGCAAAGTGGCCTGCGGCGCCGCCGAAGTGATTCCGCTGGTAGCCGTGACCAACCTGGCCCGCACCCTGGAGAAGCTCCAGCAGCGTGGGCTGTGGATCGTCGGCACCGCCGGCGAGGCCGAACAGGAACTGTACGACCAGGACCTGACCGGCCCGACCATCATCATCATGGGGGCCGAAGGCAAGGGCATGCGTCGCCTGACCCGCGAGCACTGCGACTACCTGGTACGCCTGCCGATGGCCGGCAGCGTCAGCAGCCTCAACGTCTCCGTGGCCACGGGCGTATGCCTGTTCGAAGCCATGCGCCAGCGCGGTGCCAAGGCCAAGGCCGGCGCCAAGAAAGCCTGACCCACAGTTGTAGGAGCCGGTCTGCCGGCGAGGCGCATGCTGCCGTCCATCGTCGGCATGCCGGCTCCCGCAGGTGGTTGTTCAAATAATCACCAATTGCCTTGCGCCGCTGTTCCCCCTTCTCTACAATTGCGCCCCTTGCCGTGACGGCAGGCGCATATGTGCCTACTACCAGGCAAGACACACCAGTGTCATTCACTCCTTGTCTGACCGCTTATAGGCGGCAGGCTACAACCCGTAAGGAGCATTCATGCGTCATTACGAAATCATCTTTTTGGTCCACCCGGATCAAAGCGAGCAAGTCGGCGGCATGGTTGAGCGTTACACCAAGCTGATCGAAGAAGACGGCGGCAAAATCCACCGTCTGGAAGACTGGGGCCGTCGTCAACTGGCCTACGCAATCAACAATGTTCACAAGGCTCACTACGTGATGCTGAACGTTGAGTGCACCGGTAAAGCCCTGGCTGAGCTGGAAGACAACTTCCGTTACAACGATGCTGTGATCCGTAACCTGGTCATCCGTCGCGAAGAAGCCATCACTGGCCAATCCGAGATGCTCAAGGCTGAAGAAAACCGCAGTGAGCGCCGTGAGCGTCGTGACCGTCCTGAGCATGCTGACAGCGCCGATGGCGATGACAGCGACAACAGCGACGCCAGCGATAACGCTGACGAGTAATCCACGGACCTTTTGAGGAGCCAATTACATGGCACGTTTCTTCCGTCGTCGTAAATTCTGCCGCTTCACCGCTGAAGACGTGAAAGAGATCGATTACAAAGATCTCAACACTCTGAAAGCCTACGTATCCGAGACCGGCAAAATCGTTCCAAGCCGCATCACCGGTACCAAAGCTCGTTATCAGCGTCAGCTGGCCACCGCTATCAAGCGCGCCCGCTTCCTGGCCCTGCTGGCCTACACCGACAGCCACGGCCGCTGAGATCGGGCAGTCGACAAGTAGTAAGGGATTGAATGCATGCGCGCCTTAGCTGAGTTCATCATGCGCGGTCGTATGCAGGCCACTCTGGTAGTGGCTGGCTGTTCGGCATTGCCGTTGTTGTATTGGTTGGGTGCTGCCGCCGGAAGCCTGGTGCTTCTGCGGCGCGGATTGAAGGATGCCCTTGGCGTCCTCGCTCTGGGAGTGCTGCCAGCTTTGCTCTGGTGGCTGACGTTCGATGACCCGCGGGCACTTCTGGTGCTGCTGGGTTCTTCGAGTCTTGCGTTGGTTTTGCGCGCAAGCGAGTCCTGGAGCCGCGTGCTGCTGGTCAGCATAGCGATGGGGTTGGTGTTTGCTGGAGTCCTGGGTGCGGCTTTCCGCCCTCAGATCGAAGCGCTGTCACAGGAATTGATAAAAATCCTGCCGATGGCCTTGGGTGAGGTCTACCAGCAGCTATCGGTTGAAGAGCGAGCTCGTCTTGCCACGCTGATTGCACCGATCCTGACCGGCCTGATAGCGGCCCTGTTGCAAGCCATCAGCGTGCTGAGCCTGATTCTTGGGCGTTACTGGCAGGCTGTGTTGTATAACCCGGGTGGTTTTGGTCGCGAGTTTCGCGCCATCAGAATCCCTCTTGGGCCAGCGATGTTGCTGCTGGCGTGCATGCTGGTGGGGCCGAACTTCGGACCTCAACTAGCCATGCTGACGCCAATGTGCAGTGTCCCGCTGGCTTTTGCCGGGCTGGCCCTGATTCACGGGCTGGTGGCACAAGGGCGACTGGCCAGGTTCTGGCTGGTGGGGTTGTACGTCACGCTGTTGCCGTTCATGCAGCTGATCTATCCGTTGCTCGTGGTCCTGGCCATTGTCGACAGTCTGGTTGATTTTCGCGGTCGTTTGGCGCCGAAAGACGCTGATAACGGCTCTGCGAACGGTGAAGGTTAAAAGTTAAGAGGTTATTACCAAATGGAACTGATCCTGCTGGAAAAAATCGCCAACCTGGGCAACCTGGGCGATAAGGTAAACGTTAAGGCTGGTTACGGCCGTAACTACCTGCTGCCTTTCGGCAAAGCCACCGCTGCTACCGCTGCCAACCTGGCTGCGTTCGAAGCGCGTCGTGCCGAGCTGGAAAAACTGGCTGCAGAGAAGAAGGCTTCTGCCGAAACTCGCGCTGCGCAACTGGCTGAGCTGGAAGTGACCATCACTGCCACCGCCGGTGACGAAGGCAAGCTGTTCGGTTCGATCGGCACCCACGACATCGCTGATGCACTGACCGCCTCGGGCGTTGAAGTGGCAAAAAGCGAAGTTCGTCTGCCGAACGGCACCATCCGCAACGTAGGTGAATTCGACGTAGCCGTGCACCTGCACGCTGAAGTTGAAGCAACCGTACGCGTTGTCGTGGTGGCTGCTTAAGCAGTACCAAATCGTCTGGCACCTTGTGTGGCTGACGGTTAACATCGGGCACGATCCTGTTTACAGGTCGTGCCCTTTGTCTTTCTGCTGATCCTGATTTTCATCCCCCGAATTCCAAGTGGCCATGAACGATATCTCCGCTCCCGAGCAATACGATCTGCAAACCGCTGCCCTGAAGGTGCCGCCGCACTCCATCGAGGCCGAACAGGCCGTGCTCGGTGGTCTGATGCTGGACAACAACGCCTGGGAACGTGTGTTGGATCAAGTGTCCGACGGCGATTTCTACCGGCATGACCACCGTTTGATCTTCCGCGCCATCGCCAAGCTGGCCGACCAGAACATGCCCATCGACGTGGTCACCCTGTCCGAGCAACTGGACAAGGAAGGCCAGACTTCACAGGTCGGCGGTCTGGGCTACCTGGGCGAGCTGGCGAAGAACACACCGTCGGTGGCCAACATCAAGGCCTATGCGCAGATCGTTCGCCAGCGGGCCACCCTGCGCCAGCTGATCGGCATCAGCACGGAGATCGCCGACAGTGCCTTCAACCCGGAAGGGCGCACCGCCGAAGAGATTCTCGACGAGGCCGAGCGGCAAATCTTCCAGATCGCCGAAGCGCGGCCCAAGACCGGCGGCCCGGTGGGGGTCAACGAACTGCTGACCAAGGCCATCGACCGCATCGATACCCTGTTCAATACGGACAACGCCATCACCGGCCTGTCCACCGGCTATACCGATCTCGACGAGAAGACCAGCGGCCTGCAGCCGGCCGACTTGATCATCGTCGCCGGCCGTCCGTCCATGGGTAAGACCACCTTCGCCATGAACCTGGTGGAGAACGCGGTACTGCGCAGCGACAAGGCGGTGCTGGTGTACTCCCTGGAGATGCCAGGTGAATCGCTGATCATGCGTATGCTCTCCTCCCTGGGCCGCATCGACCAGACCAAGGTCCGTTCCGGCCAGCTGGAAGACGACGACTGGCCACGCCTGACCTCGGCGGTCAACCTGCTCAACGACCGCAAGCTGTTCATCGACGACACCGCGGGCATCAGCCCCTCGGAGATGCGTGCGCGGACCCGGCGTCTGGTGCGTGAGCACGGCGATATCGCCCTGATCATGATCGACTACCTGCAGCTCATGCAGATTCCAGGCTCCAGCGGCGACAACCGGACCAACGAGATTTCCGAGATTTCCCGGTCCCTGAAGGCCCTGGCCAAGGAGTTCAACTGCCCGGTAGTGGCCCTGTCCCAGCTCAACCGCTCCCTGGAGCAACGTCCCAACAAGCGCCCGGTGAACTCCGACTTGCGGGAATCCGGAGCGATCGAGCAGGACGCCGACGTGATCATGTTCGTCTACCGGGACGAGGTGTATCACCCGGAAACCGAGCACAAGGGCATTGCCGAGATCATCATCGGCAAGCAGCGGAACGGCCCCATCGGCTTTATCCGCCTGGCGTTCATCGGCAAGTACACCCGCTTCGAGAACCTCGCCCCGGGCAGCTACAACTTCGACGACGACGAATAACGGCGCCAGCCATGGTGGTTGGCCGGCTCTGGTGGGGCAGCGTGCTCCCGCTGGAGCAAGCTGCGGCCCCAAGGCCGATCGGCGTCTTGCTCCAGATATATTGTCGCCACCGACTCTGCGTCTGCTGCGCAGGCGAGTGGGAGTAAGCGCCCTCGCCACGGGGCGCGTGACGTGACAATGAATTCCGACCCTTTTGGTCGGAATTGGTTATTTTTTGTGCTATATTCCGCGCCCGCGAATTTCCCTGTGAATCAACGCGTCCCTATCCAAGCCAACACCGGTCATCGACATGCAAGCAGCCAAGCCGTTATTTGACTATCCCAAGTACTGGGCCGAATGTTTCGGGCCAGCACCCTTCCTGCCCATGAGCAGGGAGGAGATGGATCAGCTCGGCTGGGATTCCTGCGACATCATCATCGTCACCGGTGATGCCTACGTCGATCACCCGTCGTTCGGCATGGCGATCATCGGCCGGCTGCTGGAGTCCCAGGGCTTTCGCGTCGGGATCATCGCCCAGCCCAACTGGCAGTCCAAAGACGACTTCATGAAGCTCGGCGAGCCGAACCTGTTCTTCGGTGTCGCTGCCGGCAACATGGACTCGATGATCAACCGCTACACCGCCGACAAGAAAATCCGCTCCGACGACGCCTACACCCCCGGTGGCCTGGCGGGCAAACGCCCGGATCGTGCGAGCCTGGTCTACAGCCAGCGCTGCAAGGAAGCCTACAAGCACGTGCCCATCGTTCTCGGCGGCATTGAAGCGTCCCTGCGCCGCATCGCCCACTACGACTACTGGCAGGACCGGGTGCGCAACTCGATCCTGATCGACGCCAGCGCCGACATCCTGCTCTACGGCAACGCCGAGCGGGCGATTGTCGAAGTGGCCCAGCGCCTGTCCTACGGCCACAAGATCGAAGACATCACCGACGTGCGCGGCACCGCCTTCATCCGCCGCGACACGCCCAAGGACTGGTACGAAGTGGACTCCACTCGTATCGACCGCCCGGGCAAGATCGACAAGATCATCAACCCCTACGTCAATACCCAGGACACCCAGGCCTGCGCCATCGAGCAGGAAAAGGGCCCGGTGGACGATCCCCAGGAAGCCAAGGTGGTGCAGATCCTTGCCAGCCCGCGCATGACCCGGGACAAAACCGTGATCCGCCTGCCGTCCATGGAGAAGGTGCGCAACGACCCGGTCCTGTACGCTCACGCCAACCGCGTGCTGCACCTGGAAACCAACCCGGGCAACGCCCGCGCCCTGGTGCAGAAGCATGGCGAGATCGATGTCTGGTTCAACCCGCCGCCCATCCCGATGACCACCGAAGAGATGGACTACGTGTTCGGCATGCCTTATCAGCGCATTCCGCACCCGGCCTATGGCAAGGAAAAGATCCCGGCCTACGACATGATCCGTTTCTCGGTGAACATCATGCGCGGCTGCTTCGGCGGTTGTACTTTCTGCTCGATCACCGAGCACGAAGGGCGGATCATCCAGAACCGTTCCGAAGAGTCGATCATTCGCGAGATCGAAGAAATTCGCGACAAGGTTCCAGGTTTTACCGGGGTCATTTCCGACCTCGGCGGCCCGACCGCGAACATGTACCGCATCGCCTGCAAGAGCCCGGAAATCGAATCCGCGTGCCGCAAGCCGTCCTGCGTGTTCCCGGGCATCTGTCCGAACCTGAATACCGACCATTCGTCGCTGATCCAGCTGTATCGCAGCGCCCGTGCCTTGCCCGGGGTGAAGAAGATCCTCATCGCCTCCGGCCTGCGCTACGACCTGGCGGTCGAGTCGCCGGAGTACGTCAAGGAGCTGGTGACCCACCACGTGGGCGGCTACTTGAAGATCGCCCCGGAACACACCGAGGAAGGTCCGCTCAATCAGATGATGAAGCCGGGCATTGGCACCTACGATCGCTTCAAGCGGATGTTCGAGAAATACTCCAAGGAAGCGGGCAAGGAGCAGTACCTGATTCCGTACTTCATCGCCGCCCACCCGGGCACCACCGATGAAGACATGATGAACCTGGCTCTGTGGCTCAAGGGCAACGGCTTTCGCGCGGACCAGGTACAGGCGTTCTACCCGTCGCCGATGGCCACCGCCACGGCCATGTACCACTCGGGCAAGAACCCGCTGCGCAAGGTCACCTACAAGAGCGACGGCGTGACCATCGTCAAGAGCGAGGAGCAGCGCCGCCTGCACAAGGCGTTCCTGCGCTACCACGATCCGAAGGGCTGGCCGATGCTGCGCGAGGCTCTGCTGCGCATGGGCCGTGGCGACCTGATCGGTCCGGGCAAGAACCAGCTGATTCCGACCCATCAGCCGGCTACCGACAGCTACCAGAGTGCCCGTCGCAAGAATTCGACACCGGCCGGCAGCCACAAGGTGGCCAAGGAAACCAAGATCCTTACCCAGCACACCGGGCTGCCACCTCGCGGCAGCGACGGCGGCAATGCCTGGGACAAGCGCGAACAGGCCAAGGCTGCGGCGTTTGCCCGCAACAAGCAGGCGGCCAAGGAGCGTGCCGACGCGGCCAAGGGCAAAGGCAAGAAGCCGACCCGCAAGCCGGTAGTACCGCGCTAACCCGCACCGCAAGACGCCAGCCACGGAGCTGGCGTTTTGCTTTTAGGGTGATGGGTTTTCGTGCCTGCGCGGGTGTCCATATGCCTGGCCATTGGGCGCCGTCTGGCACATTTATGTGCAACGGCCTGCACAGGGACACACCGGTTGCGCGGTTTTGGTGCTGTACTGCCCTGAGTCGTTGAACAACTCCCGGGACTTGGGCGCTGGCACAAGTCTTGCGCGGGTTCACCCACCGCTCAGGCTCGCAGGAGGCACGCCGTGTCGATTCATGTCGCATTGCACCATGTCACGCACTATCGCTACGACCGCGCCGTCGAACTGGGCCCGCAGATCGTCCGCCTTCGCCCGGCGGCCCACAGCCGCACGCGAATTCTTTCCTATGCGCTGAAGGTCCAGCCCGAGCAGCATTTCATCAATTGGCAGCAGGACCCGCAGGGCAATTACCTGGCGCGTCTGGTGTTCCCGGAAAAAACCAGCGAGCTGCGGATCGAAGTCGACCTGCTGGCGGAAATGGCGGTGTTCAACCCGTTCGATTTCTTCCTCGAGCCCTACGCCGAGCAGATTCCCTTCGCTTATGCCGCCGATGAACAGCGTGAGCTGGCGCCCTACCTGGAAACCCTGCCCCTGACGCCGAGGTTCCAGGCTTACCTGGACGCCATTTCGCGTACACCGCTGCCGGCGGTGGATTTCCTGGTGGGCCTGAACCAGCGGTTGAGTACCGACATCGCCTACCTGATCCGCATGGAGCCCGGGGTGCAGACTCCGGAGCAGACCCTGCTCAACGCCTCCGGCTCCTGCCGGGACTCGGCCTGGCTGCTGGTGCAATTGCTGCGCAACCTGGGGTTGGCGGCGCGCTTTGTCTCCGGCTACCTGATCCAGCTGACGGCGGACGTCAAATCCCTGGATGGCCCCTCCGGCACCGAGGTGGACTTCACCGACCTGCATGCCTGGTGCGAGGTGTACCTGCCGGGCGCCGGCTGGATCGGCCTGGATGCCACGTCCGGGCTGTTCGCCGGGGAAGGGCATATTCCCCTGGCCTGCAGCCCCGACCCCTCTTCAGCGGCGCCCATCACCGGGCTGGTGGAGCCCTGCGAATGCGAATTCAGCCATGAGATGAGTGTGGAGCGCATCTGGGAAGCGCCCCGGGTGACCAAGCCCTACACCGACGAGCAATGGCTGGCGATCCAGGCCCTGGGCCGGCAGATCGATGTCGACCTGCTGGAGGCGGATGTGCGCCTGACCATGGGCGGCGAACCGACTTTCGTCGCCATCGACGATCCCGATGGCCCGGAGTGGAACACGGCAGCCCTGGGGACGAACAAGCGCCGCCTGGCCGGCGAGCTGTTCCAGCGCCTGCGCCAGCACTATGCGCCCCAGGGCCTGCTGCACTTCGGCCAGGGCAAGTGGTACCCGGGGGAGCAGCTGCCGCGCTGGTCGCTGAATTGCCACTGGCGTCGCGACGGTGTACCGGTGTGGCGCAACAACGCGCTGATTGCCGATGAGCATGAAGATTACGCCGCCGATGCGTTGTTGGCCGGACGTTTTCTGGCCAGTGTCGCCGAGCGTCTGAAGCTGCCTGCGCGTTTTGTGTTTCCCGCCTACGAGGACAATTTCTACTACCTGTGGCGCGAAGGCAGCCTGCCGCTGAATGTCAGCGCCGAGGATTCGCGGCTGGAGGATGCCCTGGAGCGGGAGCGCCTGCGCAAGGTTTTCAGCCAGGGGCTGGACAAGGTCATCGGCCAGGTCCTGCCCTTGGCCCGTACCGCCAAGGGCGACCAGTGGCAGAGCGGGCGCTGGTACCTGCGCGATAACCATTGCCGGCTGGTACCGGGTGATTCGCCCCTGGGCTATCGCTTGCCCCTGGCGTCCCAGCCCTGGGTGACGGCGGCGGAGTATCCGTTCATTCATGCCATCGATCCGAACCAGGATTTTCCCGAACTGGTGGGCGCGGCTCAGCTGGCAGCGATTGATGAGCCGGCAGTGGCCGACGAGCGGGTGCCCCAGGTGGACGAGTCCGCCGACTGGCTGACCCGTACCGCGCTCTGCGCCGAGGCGCGCGAGGGACGGTTGTATCTGTTCATGCCGCCCCTGGAGCGTCTGGAGGATTACCTGCAACTGGTCAGCGTGATCGAGGCCACGGCCGAGGAGCTGCGCTGCCCGGTCTTGCTGGAGGGCTACGAGCCGCCGGCGGACCCGCGCCTGTGCAACTTCCGGGTGACCCCGGACCCGGGGGTGATTGAAGTCAACGTGCAGCCCTCGGTCAGTTGGGACGAGTTGGTGGAGCGCACCGAGTTTCTCTATGAGCAGGCCCGGCAGACGCGCCTGACCAGCGAGAAGTTCATGATCGATGGGCGCCACACCGGCACCGGTGGCGGCAACCATTTTGTCCTTGGCGGAGCCACCCCGGCCGACTCGCCGTTCCTGCGGCGCCCCGACCTGCTGCGCAGCCTGATCAGTTACTGGCACAACCACCCGTCGCTGTCCTACCTGTTTTCCGGGTTGTTCATCGGCCCCACGTCCCAGGCACCGAGGGTCGACGAGGCACGCAATGACGCGCTGTACGAGCTGGAGATTGCCTTCGCGCAGATGCCGGCTCCCGGCCAGGAGTGCGCGCCCTGGTTGGTGGACCGCCTGCTGCGCAACCTGCTGATCGATGTCACCGGCAACACCCATCGCGCCGAGTTCTGCATCGATAAGCTGTATTCGCCGGATGGCGCCACCGGGCGCCTTGGCCTGCTGGAGCTGCGGGCCTTTGAAATGCCGCCCCATGCGCGCATGAGCCTGGCCCAGCAGTTGCTGCTGCGGGCGCTGGTGGCGCGCTTCTGGCGCGAGCCTTACGCGCCGGCCCGGTTGGCGCGCTGGGGCACCGAACTGCACGATCGTTTTCTGTTGCCGCACTTTATCGAACAGGATTTCGCTGATGTATTGGTGGAGCTGAATGCCGCCGGCTACCCGCTGCGGGCCGAATGGTTTGCCGCGCACCTAGAGTTCCGCTTTCCCAACGTCGGCGATTACGCCGTCAGTGGCATCGAGCTGGAACTGCGCCAGGCCCTGGAGCCCTGGCATGTGCTGGGGGAGGAGGGCGCGGCGGGTGGCACGGTGCGTTATGTCGACTCTTCCCTGGAGCGCCTGCAGGTCAAGGTCGGCGGCCTGGTACCCGAGCGCCATGTGTTGACCTGCAATGGCGTGGCGCTGCCCCTGCATCCCACCGGGCGGGTCGGCGAGTTTGTCGCCGGGGTACGTTACCGCGCCTGGCAGCCGGCCAATTGCCTGCAACCCACTATCCCTGTGCATGCACCGTTGGTGTTCGACCTGCTGGATACCTGGATGCAGCGCTCCCTGGGCGGCTGCCAATACCATGTGGCCCACCCCGGCGGGCGCAATTACGACAGCCTGCCGGTGAATGCCAACGAGGCGGAAAGCCGGCGCATGGCGCGCTTCTTCCGCCTGGGCCATAGCCCGGGAAGCCTGGAGGTGCCGCCAGTGGTGATCAATACCGAGCTGCCGCTGACCCTGGATTTACGACGTTTCTAATCCACCTGCGACGCCTGTGAGATAGCCATATCCGGGCGTCATGGCGGTGCGTTAATCTGACTTTCCCTGCCGTCTGCCGAGTGTTCCATGCCTGACTTGCTAGACCGTTACCCGCTGACGGCGGGTACCTACCACGAGTTGCTGGATGACCAGGGCCAGGTCCGGGCGCACTGGCAGCGGCTGCTGGAACAGTTGCAGCGCAGCAGCCCCGGTCAACTGGCCCAGCGCCAGGCGCTGCTGACCCGGCAGATCCACGAGAACGGCGTCACCTACAACGTCTATGCCGACCCCAAGGGCGCCGACCGGCCCTGGGAACTGGACCTGTTGCCCCATGTGATCGCGGCGGATGAATGGCAGTTGCTGTCCACCGGAATCGCCCAGCGCGCTCGCCTGCTCAATGCCGTGCTGGCGGACCTGTATGGCCCGCAGCGGTTGATCCGCGAAGGGCTGTTGCCGGCGGAACTGGTGTTCGGCCACAACAATTTCCTCTGGCCATGCCAGGGCATCTGCCCGCCGGAACAGACCTTCCTGCACCTGTATGCCGTGGACCTGGCACGCAGCCCGGACGGGCGTTGGTGGGTCACCGCCGACCGTACCCAGGCGCCCTCCGGGGCCGGCTATGCCCTGGAGAACCGCATGAGCGTGTCCCGGGCGTTCCCCGACCTGTACCGCGACCTGCAAGTGCAGCACCTGGCCGGGTTCTTCCGCACCCTGCAGGAAACCCTGGCCCGCCAGGCACCCCGGGACAGCGAAGCGCCGCTGGTGGTGCTGCTGACGCCAGGGCGGTTCAACGAGAGCTATTTCGAGCACCTGTACCTGGCGCGACAGCTTGGCTACCCGCTGGTGGAGGGCGGCGACCTGACCGTGCGTGATGCCACGGTGTACCTCAAGACTCTCAGCGGCCTGCGCCGGGTGCACGCCATCATGCGTCGCCTGGACGACGATTTCTGCGATCCGCTGGAGTTGCGCACCGACTCGGCCCTGGGGGTTCCCGGGCTGCTGGACGCGGTGCGCCAGGGCCGGGTGCTGGTGGCCAACGCCCTGGGCAGCGGGGTGCTGGAATCCCCCGGCCTGCTGGGCTTCCTGCCGAAGATCAGCCAGTTTCTGCTGGGCGAGGAACTGCTTCTGCCGTCCATCGCTACCTGGTGGTGCGGCGAGGCCCCGGTGCTGCAGCAGGCCCTGGAAAAACTCCCGGATCTGCTGGTCAAGCCGGCCTTCGCTTCCCAGAGCTTCACCCCGGTGCTGGGCCGCGATCTGAACGCCGAGCAACGCCGGCGATTGGCTGAGCGCATGCGGGCGCGGCCCTATGCCTATGTCGCCCAGGAATTGCCGCAACTGTCCCAGGCGCCGGTCTGGCAGGCCGAGAACGAGCAGTTGCAGCCCCGTGCCATCGGCATGCGGGTGTATGCGGTGGCCAGCGAGGACGGCTACCGGGTGCTGCCCGGAGGACTGACCCGGGTCGCTGCCCAGGCCGGTGCCGAAGTGGTGTCGATGCAGCGCGGTGGCGCCAGCAAGGACACCTGGGTGCTGGGTGAGCGGGCGCCCAGCGGCGAGCAGTGGAAGGCCCAGCGCACCATCGGCGTGTATGACCTGGTGCGCCGCGATCCCTACCTGCCGTCGCGGGTGGTGGAAAACCTGTTCTGGTTCGGCCGTTATTGCGAGCGCTGTGACGACAGTGCGCGGCTGCTGCGGATCATGCTGGCGCGCTATGTCGACGGCGATGACCCGCAAGCCTTGCTGGCCGCGGTGGACCTGGGAGAAAGCCTGATGCTGCTGCCGGATGAGGGCGAGCTGCCCGAGCGCCTGCTGGCGGCCCTGTTGGGTGAGGACTGGTCCTTCAGCCTGCGGTCCAACCTGCAACGCTTGCAGTGGGCGGCTTCCCAGGTACGCGGCAAGCTGTCCCGGGAAAACTGGCAGGCCCTGGTGGAGCTGCAGCGCGAGGCCCAGGAGCTGGACACTCCGGAGCCGGATTTCGCCGAACTGCTGGATTTTCTCAACCGCCTGGTGATGTCCCTGGCGGCGCTCTCCGGCTTCGCCCTGGACGACATGACCCGCGACGAAGGCTGGCGCTTCCTGATGATTGGCCGGCGCATCGAGCGCCTGCAGTTCCTCAGCAGCAGCCTCGCGGCCTTCCTGCGGGGCACCGCGGCCTTCGACCAGGCCGGCCTGGACTGGCTGCTGGAGCTGGGTAACAGCAGCATCACCTACCGGTCGCGCTACCTGGCGGTGGCGCAGTTGATTCCGGTCCTCGACCTGTTGCTGCTGGATGAACAGAACCCCCACGCCGTGTTGTTCCAGCTCAAGCTGGTGACCCGCACCCTCAAGCGCCTCAACGATGATTTCGGCGTGCCCCGCGAGCTGGCGCTGCCGCGGCTGGTGGAGCGCCTGGCGCATTTCGACCTGGGCTGCCTGGAGAACTCGCTGTTCGGCGAGGCCAGTGTGCGCGCCGCAGTGGAGGGCCTGGCGGACCTGCTGCAGGAGATCGCCGAGGTCAGCGGGCAGGTTTCGGACCGCCTGGCGCTGCGGCATTTCGCCCATGTGGATGATGTCAGCCAGCAAACGGTGTCGGTCTGATGAGCGCGCGCTACCAGGTGTTCCACGACACCCACTACCGCTACGACAGCCCGGTATCCCTGGCCCAGCAACTGGCGCACCTGTGGCCTCGGGCCTGTGCCTGGCAACTGTGCAGCGAGCGGCAATTGCTGATCAGCCCCGACCCTACCAGCCGTCGTGACGAGAAGGATGTATTCGGCAACCCGCTGACCCGCCTGGCCTTCGAGCGCCCCCATGACGAATTGCTGGTCAATGCCCAGCTCAGTGTCGAGGTGCTGGAGCGGCCGGCGCTGGATTTTGCCGCGTCACTGCCCTGGGATGCCGCCCGCGGCGCCCTGACCTACAGCGGCCAGCCCTTGCCCGAGGCGTTGCTGGAAGCCTGTCGCTACCGTTTCGAATCGCCTTATGTGCATCTGAAGCAGAGTTTTGTCGAGTTCTGCGCCAGTTGCTTCGTACCGGGGCGGCCGCTGTTGCAGGGCGCCCAGGCGTTGATGGAGAAGATCTTCAGTGAGTTCACTTTCGACGCCGAAGCCACCCAGGTGGCGACGCCGCTGGTGGAGGTGCTGGAACGTCGGCGCGGGGTGTGCCAGGACTTCGCCCACCTGATGCTGGCCTGCCTGCGCTCGCGAGGGCTGGCGGCGCGCTATGTCAGTGGCTACCTGCTGACCCAGCCACCGCCGGGACAGCCGCGGCTGATCGGCGCCGATGCTTCCCATGCCTGGGTTTCAGTGTTTTGCCCGGTGCTGGGCTGGGTGGATTTCGACCCGACCAACAACGTGCAGCCGGCGCTGGAGCACATCACCCTGGCCTGGGGCCGGGATTTTTCCGATGTGTCGCCGTTGCGTGGGGTGATTCTGGGAGGGGGCAGCCATGACCCGGATGTTCGGGTCACCGTCATGCCCCTGGCATGACACGGCCATCTCCGACCTTGCAGGAGCCGGCTTGCCAGCGATGGGGCCGGCGGATATTGCGTAGGGCTGGAGAGCGCTTTCGCTGGCCAGCCAGCTCCTACGGGGCAGGTCAGGCCTGGGGGGCCTCGGGCTCGGCGTCGTCGACGCTCACTTCACCTTCTGCATCCGGGTTCAGTGCGCTGGTTTCTTCAGCGGCGGCTTTCTTGCGTTGCAGCTTTTCCTCTTTCTTCTGTTCCTTGGCCAAGTCACGTTGACGTTTGGCGAAGGAGTAGTTGGGTTTGGCCATGGGCGATCCTCTGGGGTCGAAGGTGAGGTTGAGCGGCGCGTATTCTGCCTGTTATCGGGGCCGGGTGGTTAACTGGGTTTGCCTTCGGCCCATTTGTCCGGGACCGTCGGTTGCCAGGCGTCCAGCGCATCCAGCAGGCCGGCCGGCGACTCGCTCATTTGCAGCATGTCACGGTGCGGGGCACGGACGAAGCCTTCGCCGACGATATGATCGAGAAAACCGCTGAGTTTTTCGTAGAAGCCATTCACTTCCAGCAGGCCGAGCGGCTTGTGGTGGTAGCCCAACTGGCCCCAGGTCCAGACTTCGAACAGTTCTTCCAGGGTTCCCAGGCCGCCGGGCAGGGCGATGAAGGCGTCGCTGAGCTCGGCCATGCGCGCCTTGCGGGCGTGCATGCCGTCCACCACTTCCAGGCGGGTCAGGCCGCGATGGCCGATTTCCTTGTCCTTCAGGCTTTGCGGAATGATCCCGATGACTTCGCCCCCGGCCGCCAGGGCCGCGTCGGCGACGATGCCCATCAGCCCTACCGCGCCGCCGCCATACACCAGGGTCAGCTTGCGCTCGGCGATGGCCCGGCCCAGGGCCTGGGCGGCTTCACGATAGAGAGGGTTGGCGCCGGTGCTGGCGCCACAGAATACACAGACAGAAGTTAACGACATGACTTACTCCGAGGTCATTGATGGCCTCAGAGTAAAGGCTCGCCGGCCTCGCTCCAAGTATTAAACCTCCCGTTGCGGGGTTTCATGGGTACCGCTGGCGCCACAGGCGTAGGCGGCGAGCAAGCTGCGAAACAGGCTGTTCAACGGCATGAGGGTGACTCCGATCAGGGACGATGGCGTGATTCTAGAAGCGTGCCATGCCGCTGGCCGGTTGATTGTCTTGATCAGGTCGATAGCAGAGAGTTGTATACAATTTTTTGATGCAAATCATAGGAACTTGCGAGAAATTCAGGCAGTCTTCCGTCCCATGGATTCAGATGGATTTTGTTAACCCTGCCTTGGAGATTCACCATGTTTGCCAAACTCGTTGCGGTATCCCTGTTGACACTGGCCAGCAGCCAACTGATGGCCGCCGAATGCAAGGTCGATGTCGACTCTACCGACCAGATGTCCTTCAACACTAAGGAAATCACCATCGACAAGAGCTGCAAGACCTTCACCGTGAACCTGACCCACTCCGGCAGCCTGCCGAAGAACGTCATGGGCCACAACTGGGTACTGAGCAAGACCGCAGACATGGCTGGCATCGCCACCGACGGCATGGCCGCCGGCATCGACAAGAGCTACCTGAAGGAAGGCGACACCCGCGTCATCGCCCACACCAAGATCATCGGTGCCGGCGAGAAAGATTCGGTGACCTTCGACGTATCGAAGCTGACCGCTGGCGAAAGCTACCAGTTCTTCTGCTCGTTCCCGGGCCACAACTCGATGATGAAAGGCGCTGTGGTCCTGAAGTAAGCATCAGGCCCGGCTGCAACAAGAAAGCGCCCCCAGGGGCGCTTTTTTGTGTGCATCCGTAGGAGCGGGCAGGCCCGCGAAGAGGCCCTCGAGCCTTGTGCAGTACAAGCGGCCCTTTCGCCGGCAAGCCGGCACCTACAGAGCGAGGCGGGTCATGGGGCGAAGGGCATGACGCGTTTGTGATGGGTCTTGCGGTAGGTGTCGCAGATGATCTTGAAGGCTTCCTCACGTACCGGCTGGCCATGCAGGAAGGCGTCGATCTCGGAGTAGGTGACGCCGTGGGACGCTTCGTCCGGCTTGCCCGGCGACAGGTCTTCGAGGTCGGCGGTAGGGACTTTTTCCACCAGGGACTCCGGCGCGCCGAAATAGCGGGCAATGGAGCGCACCTGGTTTTTCACCAGGCCGCTCAGGGGCGCCAGGTCGCAGGCGCCGTCACCGAACTTGGTAAAGAAACCCATCACCGCTTCGGCGGCGTGGTCGGTACCTATCACCAGGCCATGGGCGGCGCCGGCGATGGTGTACTGGGCCACCATGCGCATCCGCGCCTTGGTGTTGCCGAGGACGAAATCCCGGGACACCGCGTGCTGCCCCTCGAAGGCCGCGACTTCGTTGGCCAGGGCCCTGACCGCCGGGCCGATGTTCACGGTGTGGCGTTCGTCAGGGTTGATGAAGTCCACCGAGGCCTGGGCATCGTGTTCGTCGAACTGGGTCTCATAGGGCAGGCGCACGGCAATGAAGCGGTAGCCATCGTCCCCGCTGCGTTCGCGCAATTCACGCATCGCCCGTTGGGCCAGCAGGCCGGCGGTCAGGGAGTCGACACCGCCGCTGATGCCCAGCACCAGGGACTTGAGCCCGGAATTGACCAGGCAGTCCTGGATGAAGCGGATGCGCCGGGCGATTTCTGCCTCAAGGGCGGCGTGGTCGGGAAAAGGTGCTTGGACCTTGAGCTGCTGCGCAATCTCACGCTGTACGGCTTGCATGATTCACTCCTTGCCAGGTTGGGCAGGTACTTGGAAAACGTGGCGCAAGTAAGCGACGAAGTTCGGATCCTTGCAATGGGTCTTGCCCGCTTCATCGGAGATCTTGGCGACGGGCTGGCCATTGCAGGCAGCCATTTTAAGCACGATGCTCATCGGCTCGACACCGGGAATGTCACAGGTCAGGTTGGTGCCGATGCCGAAGCTGACATTGATCCGCCCCCGCAGCGCACGGAATATTTCCAGGGCGCGCGGCAGGCTCAGGCTGTCGGAGAACACCAGGGTCTTGCTCATCGGATCGATGCCCAGCTTGTGGTAGTGGGCGATGGCCTTTTCCGCCCAGAGGATCGGGTCGCCGGAGTCGTGGCGCAGGCCGTCGAACAGCTTGGCGAAGAACAGGTCGAAATCGCCGAGGAAGGCATCGGTGGTGATGCAATCCGTCAGAGCGATGCCCAGCAAGCCACGGTATTCGCGGACCCAGCAGTCGAGGGCGGCGATCTGGCTGTCGATCAGCCGCGGCCCCAGTTGCTGGTGGGCCATGATCCATTCGTGGGCCATGGTGCCCAGGGGTTTCATGTTCAGTTCCCGGGACAGGTGCACGTTGCTGGTGCCGACAAAACGTCCGGGGAAATCGTGCTTGAGCACGTTCACTACTTCTTCCTGGACCCGGTAGGAAAAGCGTCGGCGGGTGCCGAAATCCGCCACTTGCAGCTCGGAAAGTTCTTCGCTGCTGGCGTTGGCGGTCAGCCAGTCGAACTTGCGGTACAGCTGCTCGCGGGCCTGGACCAGCTGGATCTCGCGATAGCGGTAGCGGTTGCGCACCTCGCTGATGATGGCCAGCATCGGCACTTCGAACAGGATCACGTGCAGCCAGGGGCCGCGCAGGCGGATAAACAGCTCGCCGTCCTCGATGCCGGTATGCACGTAGCGCAGGTTGAAGCGAAACAGCCCGAGAAAGCGCAGGAAATCCGGCTTGAGGAAGCTGATCCGTTCGAGAAAGCCCAACTGGTCGGCGCTCAGGCTCAGTTCCGCCAGGCGCTCGAACTGGTAGCGGATCTCTGCCAGATAGGGCCGCAGGTCCTCGCTGTTACGGCAACGAAACTCCCATTCCACCTCGACGTTGGGGTAGTTGTGCAGCACCGCCTGCATCATGGTCAGTTTGTAGAAGTCGGTGTCGAGCAGGTTCTGCACGATGCGATCGGCAAATACACTCTCGCTCATAACGGGAATCTCCATGCTGGCCGCGACGGACAAGTGCGGCATTCAGCTCTTTCAATGAAGGCGCTAGTGGCGCATAGACGCGCAGCGCTTTGCCAGTGTTTTTTGTGGCGGGCCATTCTCCGGCCGTAGGAGCTGGCTTGCCAGCGAACGGATCTTCAGTCTTGAGCAGGGCTCAAGGGCCCCATCGCCGGCAAGCCGGTTCCTACGGCAGGGGCGAGTCGTTGTGTTCGAGCATCCAGCGCACGAAGTCCCGGACCTTGGGCACTTCCGCCGAGTGTTCGGGGTAGGCCAGGTAATAGGCGTCCTGGCTGGGCATGGCGTATTCCCAGGCGATCACCAGCTTGCCTTCAGCCAGTTCTTCTTCCACCAGAAAACGTGGCAGCAGGGCGACCCCGCAGCCGACCTGGGCCGCACGGATGCACATATAGAAGGTTTCGAAGCGTGGGCCGTGGTAGCTGTGCTCGGTCTGGTAGCCCTGTTGGTCGAACCATTCGTGCCAGCCCTGGGGCCGTGAAGCGTTTTGCAACAGCACCAGTTCAGTGAGTTGCCTGGGGTCGGTCAAGGGCTCGGCGGGCAGGCTGTCAGGGGCGCAGACCGCCACCAGCTCTTCGCTGAACAGCTTCAGGCTCTCGGTGCCGGGGCGTGAGCCCTGGCCAAAGTAGAAGGCCAGGTCGGCATGGCCCTGGAGCAGTTCGTCAGGCTCTTGCTCATTGCACAGGTCCAGGTGGATGTGCGGGTGGCGCAGTCGCCAGCCCTTGAGGCGCGGCACCAGCCAGCGGGCGCCAAAAGTGTAGGGCGTGGAGACTCGTAGGACTTCGGTCTCGCCGCCGTAGGAACGCAGGTAATGGGTAGACATCTCCACCTGGGTGAGGATCTTGCGCACCTCCACCAGGTACAGGTCGCCGGCCGGAGTCAGTTGCAGGCGCCGCCGTACCCGACGAAACAGCAGGTGTTGCAGCAGCTCTTCCAGTTGCGCCACTTGCTTGCTCACCGCGCTCTGGGTCAGGTTGAGCTCTTCGGCCGCACGGGTGAAGCTCAGGTGCCGGGTCACGGCCTCGAAGCACTGCAGGGCGGTGATCGACGGCAAGTAGCGTTTGTTGAGCATGGGTGTTCCTTGTTCTTATGGGTGCCAGCGAGCGGCTCAGCATGAATAAACGGAATGATATCTCGCTTAAAGGTCGTTTGTTGGCAAGTCTCGGGCCAGCTACAACTACTAGCCTTGATGGCCGTCGCAGCGGCCTGGTTCTTTCGCTTTCATCTGTAAGGAGTAACCCCATGGTTGCCGCATTGCTTGATCGTCTGGGTGTCAACCCGGCCCTGTACCAGTCGGGCACCCAGCCTGTGCATTCGCCCATCGACGGCAGCCGGATCGCCGCGGTGAACTGGCAGGGCGCCGCCGAGGTGGAGCAGCAGGTCAGTCGCGCAGAGCATGCATTCGCCCTGTGGCGCAAGGTGCCGGCACCCCGTCGCGGCGAGCTGGTGCGGCAATTCGGCGAGGTGCTGCGCGAGTACAAGGCCGACCTGGGGGAGCTGGTGTCCTGGGAAGCTGGCAAGATCACCCAGGAAGGCCTGGGGGAAGTGCAGGAAATGATCGACATCTGCGACTTCGCTGTCGGCCTGTCGCGCCAGCTCTACGGCCTGACCATCGCCTCCGAGCGCCCGGGCCACCACATGCGTGAAACCTGGCATCCCCTGGGGGTTGTCGGGGTGATCAGCGCCTTCAACTTCCCGGTAGCGGTCTGGGCCTGGAACACCACCCTGGCGCTGGTCTGCGGCAACCCGGTGATCTGGAAACCCTCGGAAAAGACCCCGCTCACCGCCCTGGCCTGCCAGGCGCTGCTGGAGCGCGTGTTGAAGAACTTCCAGGATGCTCCCGAATACCTGAGCCAGGTGATCATCGGCGGCCGTGATGCCGGCGCCGCCCTGGTGGACGATCCGCGGGTGGCCCTGATCAGTGCCACCGGCAGCACCCGCATGGGCCGCGAAGTGGCGCCGAAAGTGGCCGCGCGCTTTGCCCGCAGCATCCTCGAACTGGGGGGCAACAATGCCATGATCCTCGGCCCCAGCGCCGACCTGGACATGGCGGTGCGCGCCATCCTGTTCAGCGCCGTGGGTACCGCCGGCCAGCGTTGCACCACCCTGCGTCGCCTGATTGCCCACGAGTCGGTGAAAGAGGAAATCATCAGCCGCCTCAAGACGGCCTATTCCAAGGTGCGCATCGGCCACCCGCTGGAAGGCAACCTGATCGGCCCGCTGATCGACAAGCACAGTTTCGAGGCCATGCAGGATGCCCTGGAGCAGGCCCTGAGCGAGGGCGGCCGGGTCTTCGGCGGCCAGCGCCAGTTGCAGGACCAGTTCCCCAACGCCTACTACGTGTCGCCGGCCATCGTCGAAATGCCCGAGCAGAGCGAGGTGGTGTGCAGCGAAACCTTCGCGCCGATCCTCTATGTGATCGGCTACAACGACTTCGAAGAAGCGCTGCGCCTGAACAACGCCGTGCCTCAGGGCCTGTCGTCCTGCATCTTCACCACCGACGTGCGTGAGGCCGAGCAGTTCATGTCGGCGGTGGGCAGCGACTGCGGCATCGCCAACGTCAACATCGGTCCCAGCGGCGCAGAGATCGGCGGCGCCTTCGGCGGCGAGAAGGAAACCGGCGGCGGTCGCGAATCCGGCTCCGATGCCTGGCGCGGCTACATGCGGCGCCAGACCAACACCGTCAACTACTCCCGGGAGCTGCCGCTGGCCCAGGGCATCACCTTCGATTGAGTCTTTTCGCGAGCACGCTCGCTCCTACGGGGAGGTTTGTAGGAGCCAGCTTGCTGGCGAACAGCGGCAAGTGCGTTTCAGCGTCTGTGGTTCGTTGATTTCGGAGTCTGGCAATGGCGCTACAAGAACAATGTCTGTGGGAAACACTCACTCCGCAACGGCCTGACAGGGCGCCGCTCAAGGGCGAGCTGACGGCGGATGTGTGCATCATCGGCGCCGGCTTCACCGGGCTGTCGGCCGCCGTGCATTTGCTGGAGCAGGGCAAGCGGGTCTGTGTGGTCGAAGCCCACCGCGCGGGGCATGGCGGTTCAGGGCGCAACGTCGGGCTGGTGAACGCCGGCATGTGGATCCCGCCGGACGAGATCGAGGCCGGTTTCGGCGAGCAGGTGGGCAACCAGCTCAACCGCATGCTCGGCGCGGCGCCGTCATTGGTGTTCAGCCTGGTGGACAAGTACCACATCGATTGCCAGCTGCGCCGCGAAGGCACTTTGCACATGGCCCACAACGCCCGGGGTGAGGCTGATCTGCGCAGCCGTGAAGAACAGTGGAAACGTCGCGGGGCCCCCGTGGAGTTGCTGACCGGCGCGGCGTGCGAGGCGGCCACCGGCACTCGCAAGATTGCCGCGGCCCTGCTCGACCGGCGGGCGGGAACCCTCAACCCCATGGCTTACGTCAGCGGCCTGGCCAGGGCGGCGACGGAATTGGGCGGGCGTCTGTTCGACCATTCCCCGGTCACCCGCCTGGAGCGTCAGGGCCGGCGCTGGTCGGTGCAGACCGAGCAGGGCTCGGTGCTGGCCGAGCAGGTGGTGATCGCCTCCAACGCCTACACCGAAGGCGACTGGACCGAGCTGCGGCGCAACTTCTTCCCCGGCTACTACTACCAGGTGGCTTCCGCGCCCCTGACCGAAGAAGCGGCCCGGCAGATCCTGCCCGGGGGCCAGGGCTCCTGGGATACCCGACAGGTGCTCAGCAGCATCCGCCGGGATGCCGAGGGCCGCCTGTTGCTGGGTAGCCTGGGCAATGGCAGCCAGAAGCCCTTGTGGTTCCTCAAGGCCTGGGCCGACCGCGTACAGCAGCATTACTTCCCGTACCTCAAGCCGGTGGAGTGGGAATGCACCTGGACCGGCTGCATCGCCTTCACTCCCGACCACCTGATGCGCCTGTTCGAGCCGGCCCCGGGCCTGGTGGCTGTCACCGGTTACAACGGCCGGGGCGTGACCACCGGAACCGTGGTGGGCAAGGCCTTCGCCGACTACCTGTGCAACGGCGACCCCCAGGCCCTGCCGATCCCCTTCGCAGCCATGCAGCCCCTGGCCGGCGTGGGCTTGCGCAGTTGCCTGTACGAAGCCGGCTTTTCCCTCTATCACGCGGGCCAGTGCCTGCGAATTGTGATCTGAACAAGGAAATAGTGGGCGGCCGACGACGCTTTTCGATGCAGCGACTAGCCTGTAATGGTGCGGCTCGTAGCAGTCTCGCACCAGCAGTGTGCAGTTCGGTGACGCGAGCTGTTACAGCAGGGTTGCACGTTGAATTGTGTCGCGGTTGCAATGATGGCACGCATGGGTTGCGCCCATTAAAAAGCAGGGTTTTACCTTCCGCGGTTTAGACGGTTGCACGCCCAATAAAAAAGGGCTCGAAACAGTCGAAATAACAATAAGACAGCGACTTTTTTCAGAATAAAAAACCACTGGCACGGCGCTTGCTCTGAGCAACCTTAGTGAAGTCGCAGTGCCAACTAAAAAAACCTTGGAGCACCACCTCATGTCCCAGACGTTTTACAAGAAAGGCTTTCTGGCCCTCGCAGTGGCAACTGCGCTGGGTGTTTCTGCGTTTGCTCAAGCCGACCTGAAGATCGGTGTAGCGGGTCCCATGACAGGCGCCAACGCGGCATTTGGCGAGCAGTACATGAAGGGTGCACAGGCAGCGGCTGACGAGATCAACGCCAAGGGCGGGGTCAATGGCGAGAAGATCGTCCTGGTCAAGGGCGATGACGCCTGTGAACCCAAGCAGGCGGTGGCAGTGGCCAACCGCCTGGTGGACCAGGACAAGGTGGCCGGCGTGGTCGGGCATTTCTGCTCCTCGTCGACCATTCCGGCTTCCGAGGTGTACAGCGACGCCGGTGTGATTGCCATCACCCCGGGCTCCACCAACCCCCAGGTCACCGAGCGTGGCCTCTCCGCGATGTTCCGCATGTGCGGGCGTGACGACCAGCAGGGCATCGTCGCCGGTGACTACATCATCGATGTGCTCAAGGGCAAGAAAGTCGTGGTGCTGCACGACAAGGACACCTACGGCCAGGGCCTGGCGGATGCCACCAAGGCACAGTTGACCAAGCGCGGCGTGACCCCGGTGCTGTACGAGGGCCTGACCCGTGGCGAGAAAGACTTCAGCGCCGTGGTGACCAAGATCCGCGCCGCCGGCGCCGACGTGGTGTATTTCGGCGGCCTGCATCCGGAAGCCGGTCCGCTGGTACGCCAACTGCGCGAGCAGGGCCTGAAGGACGTCAAGTTCATGTCCGACGACGGCATCGTTACCGACGAATTGGTGACCACCGCCGGTGGCCCGCAATACGTTGACGGCGTGTACATGACCTTCGGCGCCGACCCGCGCCTGCTGCCGGACAGCAAGGCCGTGGTGGATGCCTTCCGCAAGGCCGGCACCGAGCCCGAGGGCTATACCCTGTACGCTTATGCCTCGATCCAGGCCCTGGCGGCCGGCTTCGGCGGCGCCAAGTCCAACAAGGGCGAAGATGCGGCCAAATGGCTCAAGGCCAATCCGGTGAAAACCGTGATGGGCGAGAAGTCCTGGGACGCCAAGGGTGACCTCAAGGTTTCCGACTACGTGGTCTATCAGTGGGACAAGGACGGCAAGTACCACCAGCTGGAAAAACAGAAGTGACATGAGTCCGAACGGACCGGTACCACCCCCTGGTACCGGTCCCTGCTCGTGCAGTACTTGCCTTTTCTCGTAGAGCTGCACAACGGACGTGTTGCGCAGACGGGTGATCCCTGTCCGGCGTCGACGGCCTGTGCAGTCTCTCAAGTCCGTGAGATTGCGTTATGGATGGTATTTTCCTGCAGCAACTGATCAATGGGCTGACCCTCGGGTCCGTCTACGGTCTGATCGCCATCGGCTACACAATGGTCTATGGCATCATCGGCATGATCAACTTCGCCCACGGCGAGGTTTACATGATTTCCGCCTACCTCGCGGCAATCAGTCTGGCTCTGCTGGCCTATTTCGGCATTGAATCCTTCCCGCTACTCATTCTCGGCACGCTGATCTTCACCGTCGTGGTGACGGGGATCTATGGCTGGGTCATCGAGCGCGTGGCCTACAAACCCCTGCGCAACTCCACCCGCCTGGCGCCGCTGATCAGCGCCATCGGCATTTCGCTGATCCTGCAGAACTACGCGCAGATCAGCCAGGGTGCCAAGCAGCAAGGGGTTCCGACCCTGCTGGCCGGGGCCTGGAAAGTCGATATCGGCACAGGCTTCGTGCAGCTCACCTACACCAAGATCTTCATCCTGGTGGCGGCGTTCGCCGGCATGGCACTGCTCACCTACATCATCAAGTACACCAAGCTCGGGCGTATGTGCCGGGCCACCCAGCAAGACCGCAAGATGGCCTCGATCCTCGGCATCAACACCGACCGGGTGATCTCCTACGTGTTCGTCATCGGCGCGGCCATGGCGGCCCTGGCCGGGGTGCTGATCACCATGAACTACGGCACGTTCGACTTCTATGCCGGCTTCGTCATCGGCATCAAGGCGTTCACCGCGGCGGTACTCGGCGGCATCGGCTCGCTGCCTGGGGCGATGCTCGGCGGGATCATCCTCGGCATCTCCGAGTCGCTGTTCTCCGGCTTGATCAACTCCGACTACAAAGACGTGTTCAGTTTCTCGCTGCTGGTGCTGATCCTGATCTTCCGTCCCCAAGGCCTGCTGGGTCGCCCACTCGTGGCGAAGGTGTAAGTATGTCTGCTGCCAATAAACCGATTGATATCAAAAAGAGCGTCATCGACGCCGTGCTGGCCGGGCTGATCTCGCTGATCGTGTTTGGCCCCATCGTGGGTGTGGTGCTCGATGGCTACAGTTTCAACCTGCAGCCGACTCGCGTGGCCTGGCTGGTAGCCATTGTCATGGCCGGCCGGCTGGCCCTGAGCCTGTTCCTGCAAACCCCCAAGGGCCTGAAGATTCTCCAGGGCTTTGAAAGCACCGGCTCCGGCGTGCATGTGCTGGCGCCGGACTACAAGTCGCGGCTGCGCTGGATCATCCCGGCCCTGATCGTGATCGCCATCGTGTTTCCGTTCTTCGCCAACAAGTACCTGCTGACCGTGGTCATTCTCGGGTTGATCTACGTACTGCTGGGCCTGGGGCTGAACATCGTGGTGGGGCTGGCGGGCCTGCTGGACCTGGGTTACGTGGCGTTCTACGCCATCGGCGCCTACGGTCTGGCCCTGGGTTACCAGTACCTGGGCCTGGGCTTCTGGACCGTGCTGCCCCTGGCGGCGATTGCCGCGGCCCTGGCGGGGTGCATATTGGGCTTCCCGGTGCTGAGGATGCACGGCGACTACCTGGCCATCGTGACCCTGGGCTTCGGCGAGATCATCCGCCTGGTGCTCAATAACTGGCTGTCCTTCACCGGTGGCCCCAACGGCATGCCGGTGCCGTCGCCGACTTTCCTGGGCCTGGAGTTCGGCCGCAAGGCCAAGGACGGCGGGGTGCCGTTTCATGAGTTCTTCGGCCTGGAATACAACCCCAACCTGAAATTCCTGTTCATCTACATCGTGCTGTTCCTGGTGGTGCTGCTGGTGCTCTACATCAAGCACCGGCTGACCCGCATGCCCGTGGGGCGGGCCTGGGAAGCCCTGCGTGAAGACGAGATCGCCTGCCGCGCCATGGGCCTGAACCATGTGCTGGTCAAACTCTCGGCCTTCACCATCGGTGCCTCCACCGCGGGCCTGGCCGGGGTGTTCTTCGCCAGCTACCAGGGCTTCGTCAACCCGTCCTCGTTCACCTTCTTCGAGTCGGCGCTGATCCTCGCCATCGTGGTCCTGGGCGGCATGGGCTCGACTGTCGGCGTGGTGATCGCAGCCTTCGTGCTGACTGTGGCGCCGGAGTTGCTGCGCAGCTTCTCCGAGTACCGGGTGCTGCTATTCGGCATTCTCATGGTGTTGATGATGATCTGGCGACCGCGAGGGCTGATCCGCATCAGCCGCACCGGCGTCACTCCACGCAAAGGTGCTCTGACTGAGGGGAACGCGCCATGAGCGAATACATTCTTTCGGTCGAAAACCTGATGATGCACTTCGGTGGCATCAAGGCCCTCAGCGACGTCAGCCTGAAGGTCAAGCGCAACTCGATCTTCGCCCTGATCGGCCCCAACGGCGCCGGCAAGACCACGGTGTTCAACTGCCTGACCGGCTTCTACAAGGCCTCCGGCGGGCGCATCGAGCTCAATACCCGGGGCCGGCAGACCAACGTCATCAAGCTCCTGGGCGAGCCCTTTCGCGCCACCGACTTCGTCTCGCCGAAAAGCTTCGCCAGCCGCCTGTACTACAAGATGTTCGGCGGCACCCACCTGGTGAACCGCGCCGGGCTGGCGCGGACCTTCCAGAACATTCGCCTGTTCAAGGAAATGTCCGTGGTGGAAAACCTGCTGGTGGCCCAGCACATGTGGGTCAACCGCAACCTGCTGGCCGGCATCCTCAACACCAAGGGCTACCGCAAGGCGGAAAGCGCCGCCCTGGACCATGCTTTCTACTGGCTGGAAGTGGTGGACCTGGTGGACTGCGCCAACCGCCTGGCCGGCGAGTTGTCCTACGGCCAGCAACGACGCCTGGAGATCGCCCGGGCCATGTGCACCCGGCCGCAGATCATCTGCCTCGACGAACCGGCCGCCGGCCTCAACCCCCAGGAAACCGAGGCGCTGAGCGCAATGATCCGGCTGCTGCGCGACGAGCACGACCTGACTGTGGTGCTGATCGAACACGACATGGGCATGGTGATGAGTATTTCCGACCACATCGTGGTGCTCGACCACGGCAACGTGATCGCCGAGGGCGGGCCGGAGGCGATCCGCAATGATCCGAAAGTGATTGCCGCCTACCTGGGTGCCGACGAAGAGGAGCTGGCATGACTCAACCTATCCTCGAACTCAAGGACCTGGACGTGTACTACGGCCCGATCCAGGCCCTGAAGAAAGTCTCGCTGCACATCAACGAAGGGGAAACCGTGAGCCTGATCGGCTCCAACGGCGCCGGCAAGTCGACCCTGCTGATGTCGATCTTCGGCCAGCCCCGGGCGGAGTCCGGGCAGATTCTCTATCGCGGTGTGGACATCACCCACAAATCGTCCCACTACATCGCCTCCAACGGCATCGCCCAGTCCCCGGAAGGGCGTCGGGTGTTCCCCGACATGACCGTGGAGGAAAACCTGCTGATGGGCACCATCCCCATTGGCGACAAGTACGCCAATGAGGACATGCAGCGCATGTTCGAGCTGTTTCCCAGGCTCAAGGAACGGCGTACCCAGCGGGCCATGACCATGTCTGGCGGCGAGCAGCAGATGCTGGCCATTGCCCGGGCATTGATGAGCCGGCCCAAGTTGCTGCTGCTGGATGAGCCGAGCCTGGGCCTGGCGCCGATCGTGGTGAAGCAGATCTTCGCCACCCTGAGGGAGTTGGCGGCCACCGGCATGACCATCTTCCTGGTGGAGCAGAACGCCAACCACGCGCTGAAGCTCTCGGACCGCGCCTACGTGATGGTCAACGGCGAGATCCGCTTGAGCGGCACCGGCAAGGAACTGCTGGTCAACGAGGAGGTGCGCAACGCTTACCTGGGCGGCCACTGACCGTCCGTTCTGTGATAAAGCATGCCCCGCCGGCCCGCGCCGCCGGGGCATTGTTATGCCCACCCCATCCCGTCTTCCCCTGTAGGCGCTGGCTTGCCAGCGAAGGGGGCCGCCTGACCGCCTTTCTGATATCACCGAGCGCCGACTGGCGCTTTGCGCCTGCACCGAGCCTGTGTCCGGTAATTGTGGAAAACATTCCTGGCAAGCTGCTTTAACGCGGCATAAAGACGCTGCAAACAGTTGTTTTTCCACTGTTTTGACTTGTCCCCGTTTGCTGTGGAGCGGGCTGTGGGTAACGTGGGTGTAGCTGGCTGCAGGCCTTTAACCACGTGGCTTGCAGGCGATTGTTTGTTTTTTGATCGGTGCTTTTTGTGGGAGCTGAAGGTGCGCTTGTCAACCTTTTTATTGTCGCAGCCGTACCTGGAAAAGGGTCGGGATAAGCCTGTGGATAAGTCTGTGATTAAACTCTGGAAAGACGGCTCTGAGCGGCGTAGTTACTGGCCTCTGGCCTTGTCAACCTTGACCGTGCGGTCATCTTTGCCCGGGCCGGCTGCATGGACCCGCGGTCCGGGTCAAGCAAAAAACTTCTGCTGAACCCACGCAAGCCCTGTGGATAGCGGCTTTCAGCCCTTTGCACTTGCCCCCAAAGACTGTGGACCGGCCTGTGGATAAGGTGCGTGCACATGGCTGCAGGCCACGTAACCCGCGGCTTGGCGCCAGGTGAGTGTTTTTTGTACAGCGAGCGTCGGGCGCGCTCACCGCTTGCGGCTCTTTACGGCCAACGGCGCGGTTGCCGGTAGGAGCCGGCCCGGGCATGCTGCGAAGCGTTTTTTATCGAAACGGCGGCTCGCCACCCAGCAAGGAGAACACCATGACTTCCACACTGTTCATTACGGGCGCGACTTCCGGTTTTGGCGAAGCCTGCGCCCGGCGCTTTGCCGCAGCCGGCTGGTCCCTGGTACTGACCGGGCGCCGCGAGGAGCGCCTCAGCGCCCTGTGCGCGGAGCTGTCCAAACAGACCGAGGTGCATGGCCTGGTGCTCGATGTGCGCGACCGCAAGGCCATGGAAGAGGCCATCGCCCAGTTACCGCCCTCGTTCAGCAAGCTGCGCGGGCTGATCAACAACGCCGGCCTGGCCCTGGGCGTGGACCCGGCGCCCAAGTGCGACCTGGATGACTGGGACACCATGGTCGACACCAACATCAAGGGCCTGATGTACAGCACCCGCCTGCTGCTGCCACGGTTGATCGCCCACGGTCGCGGCGCAGGCATCGTCAACCTGGGCTCCATCGCCGGCAACTACCCGTACCCGGGCAGCCACGTCTATGGCGCGAGCAAGGCCTTCGTCAAGCAGTTCTCCCTGAACCTGCGCTGCGACCTGCAGGGCACCGGCGTGCGCGTCACCAACATCGAGCCGGGGCTGTGCGAAAGCGAGTTCTCCCTGGTGCGCTTCGCCGGTGACCAGGCACGCTACGACGCCACCTACGCCGGGGCCGAGCCGATCCAGCCCGAGGACATCGCCGACACCATTTTCTGGGTGCTCAATACCCCGGCACACGTCAACATCAACAGCCTGGAGCTGATGCCTGTGAGCCAGACCTGGGCCGGTTTCGCCATCGAACGCAATGCCAAGTCATGAGTCTCCTGTAGCCGCTGCCGCAGGCTGCGACAGGGCCGTAGTGCCCTCCGGCGCCCGCAAGATCTTGCGCCTCTTGCGGAGGCGGTCGCAGCCTCGCCAGCGCTCGGCAGCGGCTACAGTTGTACTCGGATACACATAAGCTGATTCGTTTCAGCTTGTGGTCAGCCCTGACAGGTTAGAATTCCCGCCGGAAATTTCGCCGCTGCCTCACACGAGGCGGCGTTTTTGAAGTTCGATAGGAGGAATTGTGAGTAACCGAGGTGAGCAGGCTCTGCTCAAACAATCGACCGTACTGATGTTCGCCGTGGCGATCGCCGGTATCGTCACGGGTTTTGTTTCTGGCGCCCAATCCATCCTGTTCGATGGATTTTTTTCGCTGATCGCCACCTTCATCAAGGTCCTGATGCTGATCACCGCCAAGCTGATCGCCAAGGAAAGCAACCACCGTTTCCAGTTCGGCTTCTGGCACCTGGAACCCATGGTGCTGCTGATCGAAGGCAGCTTCCTGATGCTCATCGCCATCTACGCCTTCCTCAATGGGGTGTTCGGCATCATCAATGGTGGCCGCGAGGTCGAGCTGGGGCTGGTGATTTTCTATGCGGCGTTTTTCGCCGTGGCGGAGTTCGCCTACTTCTTCTACGTGCGCCGGCGTAACCGCAAGCTCAAGTCGTCGCTGATCCAGTTCGACAACATCAGCTGGCTGGTGGACGCGATGCTATCGGTGGGGCTGCTGGTGAGCTTCATCATCGCCTTGCTGCTCAAGCAGTACGGGCACGGCCAGTGGGCGGTGTATGTCGACCCGGCGATCCTGATCCTGCTGGCCCTGAGCATGTTGCCGCCGGCGCTGAAGATCCTGCGCCCGGCCCTGCGTGATGTGCTGGGGATCGCCCCGGACCAGTTGGACGAAAAGGTCCGCAACGTGATGGAGCAGGCCAAGGCCGCCCATGGTTTCGACGACTACATCAGCTACGTGCAGAAGCACGGTCGGGCGCGGTTCATCGAGATCCATATCGTCTTGCCGGCGCACTATCCGCTGCAGGATGTGGCGACTCTGGACCGCTTGCGCGAGGAGATTTCCAGCCTGTTGGGAGAGGCCGACGCAGCGCGCTGGCTGACCATCAGCTTTACCGGGGATCGCAAGTGGATCGCTTGATGGGCGGTGCGTCCTTCGCGGGCAAGCCCGCTCCTACGGGGTGTTGCAGGAGCCGGCTTGCCGGCCAAGGGCCTCAGGCAAAATATTCCGCCAGCCCGCGATAGCAGGTCGCCAGGTGATAAGGCGTGGTCGAGGGCATATCCCGCCGGCTGACCGCGCCGCTGGCATCCAGGCATTCATTCCAGCCCCCTGCATGCAGGAAATGCGCTTGCAGCGCCTTTAGCTGACGCAGCAAGGGCGCCTGGCCGGCCGGGCGCAAGGTCAGGGCACGCAGGTATTCGGCCTGGGCCCAGATGCGCTGGGTGGCGTCCTTGACGCCGGCTCGGGGCGGCAGTTCGAGCATGGCGCACACGGCGCCGCTCTCGGGCTCGACACCCAGTTGCTCGGTAAAGGCGAAGGCTCGTTCCACGCAAGCGTGCAGGGCGCTGCCGCGCAGTAACTGTGATGAGGCCAGCAGGAAGTACCACTCGAACTGGTGCCCCGGCTCGAACCAGTTATCCACAGCTCCCAGGGGCTTCTCCATCATCACC
Organism: Pseudomonas sp. GW822-FHT06D10; assembly: GCF_058799535.1. NCBI lineage: Bacteria > Pseudomonadati > Pseudomonadota > Gammaproteobacteria > Pseudomonadales > Pseudomonadaceae > Pseudomonas > Pseudomonas sp. GW822-FHT06D10. The sequence continues at coordinate 587,047 of NZ_JBXALN010000005.1, forward strand.
CCGTGCTGGGGGTCGATGAACTGCTGCTGTATGGCCTGGCACAGTTCCAGCAACGCGGCTTGGACCGCAGCGTCCTCGCGTACGGCCAGGATCGCGAGAAAGGCTTCGGCCAGGTGCATCAGTGGATTCTGCAGCGGCCCCGAACCCAATATGCACCAGTCCTCGGCGAGGCTGGCTTCGTAGAGCCCGTCGCCGCGGGCGAAGCGCTGGGCTACCACTTCCAGGGCGGCGTTGAGCACCGACTCCACCAGCGGCTCGCGGACCTTGGCCCAGTAGTGAGCGCAGGCGAAGAGGATGAAGGCGTGGGTGTAGAGGTCCTTGCGCCTATCCAGCGGCGCGCCTTCGGGGTCGATGCTGTAGAACCAGCCGCCGTGCTCGGCGTCGTGAAAGTGCCGCTGCAGCGAGCGGAACAGTGCGGCGGCGCGCTCCTGGGCGAAGGGCGCGGCGGCATCGCCGATCAATTGGGAGAACAGATACAACTGCCGGGCGCAAGCCATGGCCCGATAGCGCTGCGGTGGCAGCGGCCGATGCTCGGCGTCCAGCGCCTCATAGGGCAACGCCAACTGCGGGTTCCAGCCCGGGCCCTGCCATAGCGGCACTATCACCTTGTGGAAATGCTGCTGCATGGCGTTGAACAGAGCGCTCGATTCAGGCGAGGCGGCGGAACGGGATACATCAGGCATTGGCTGGCGTCGTCACGGCAGTTTTGAATGCGCGACATGTTACCAGAGAAGCCCCACAAGGCGGCTTGCCCGCCGAGCACGACCTGCTGGCAGGAACTGGCTTGCCAGCGAACGAGGCCCGCAAGACCGCCTTCGCCGGCAAGCCGGCTCCTGCAGATGAAGCAGGGATCAGCCTGCCAGCAACCACACGCCCGTAGCGGCCGAGGCCGCACCGGCCAGACGCACCAGCGGCGCTGCCGCCTGAGGCAGTGCCCGCACCACGGCATAACCGGCGGCATGCAAGGCAGCGGTAGCGGCCACGAAACCCGTGGCATAGGCCCAGGGGCTGGACATGTCCGGCAGTTCCAGGCCGTGGGCCACGCCATGGAACAGGGCAAACAGCGCGGTGGCGGCAATCGCCAGGCTCAGGGGCGGGCGCACGGCCAGGGCCACGGCCAGGCCCAGGGCCAATACCGAGGCGGCGATGCCGCTTTCCAGGGCCGGCAACTCCAGGCCCTCGAAGCCCAGCACGCCACCGATCAGCATGGTGCCGACGAAGGTGCAAGGCAGCGCCCAGCGCGCGGCGCCTTGCTGCTGGGCGGCCCACAGGCCGACAGCGAGCATGGCCAGCAGGTGGTCGAGGCCGCTGATGGGGTGGCTGATACCGGCCATCAGGCCGTTGTCGCCATGGCCCGGGTGGGCGAAGGCCAGGGCCGGGGTCAGCAGCAGGGCCAGGGCCCCGAGGATGCGTTTTAGGGTCATGGAGTGGCTTTCCTTGTTGAGCGGATTGGGTTCGGGGATCAGGCCGCGGTGAGCAGGCCCTGGCGTTCGATGAAGGCGATGATGTCCGCCAGGCCCTGGCCGGTTTTCTGGTTGCTGAAGACGAACGGCTTGCCGCCGCGCATGCGCTGGGTATCGCTGTTCATCATCTCCAGGGAGGCCCCCACCAGCGGCGCCAGGTCGATCTTGTTGATCACCAGCAGGTCGGATTTGCAGATGCCCGGACCGCCCTTGCGCGGCAGCTTGTCACCGGCGGAAACGTCGATCACATAGATGGTCAGGTCGGAGAGTTCGGGGCTGAAGGTGGCCGAGAGGTTGTCGCCGCCTGACTCCACCAGGATCAGGTCGAGCCCGGGAAAGCGCCGGTTCAACTGGTCCACCGCTTCCAGATTGATCGAGGCGTCTTCGCGGATCGCGGTGTGCGGGCAGCCGCCGGTTTCCACGCCGATGATCCGTTCCGGCGCCAGGGCCTCATTGCGTACCAGGAAGTCGGCGTCTTCGCGGGTATAGATATCGTTGGTCACCACCGCCAGGTTGTAGCGCTCGCGCAGGGCCAGGCACAGGGCCAGGGTCAGGGCGGTTTTACCGGAGCCCACCGGGCCGCCGATGCCGACGCGCAGAGGTTGTGCGTTCATGAGTTTCTCCTAGGAACGGAACAGGCGGCTGTACTGGCGCTCGTGGGCCATGCTCGCCAGGGACAGGCCGAAAGCGGCGCTGCCATGATGGTTGGGGTCAAGGTTCGCGGCGTGGTGCTGGGCTTGCTGCAACAGTGGCAGCAGCTCGCTGGTCAGGCGCTGGGCGGCCTGCTGGCCCAGGGGCAGGGTCTTCATCAGCACCGCCAGCTGGTTTTCCAGCCAGCTCCACAGCCAGGCGGCCAGGGCGTCCGCCGGGCTGATGCCCCAGGCCCGTGCCGCCAGGGCCCAGCCCAGGGCCAGGTGTGGTTCGTTCTGGTGCGTCAGCAGTTCCCTGGCATCGCTGTCCAGTTCCGGCAAACCCTCCAGCAGTTGCTTGAGGGAATAACCCATCTGCCGGCTTTCCTGGTAAAGCTCGCGGGTTTCGCGGCTGGTCCGATGTTCCTCGCTCAACTGCTGCAAGCGGGCCCAGTCCTGGTCGGCTGCGGCCTGGCAGTGGGCGAGCAGCAGCGGTGCTTCGAAGCGTGCCAGGTTCAGCAGCAGCTGATCGCTGATCCAGCGGCGGGCGCTGGCCTGATCATGTACCCGCTGCTGCTCCACGGCCATTTCCAGGCCCTGGGAATAGCTGTAGCCGCCAATCGGCAACTGCGGGCTGGCCAGGCGCAGCAGGGCCCAGGCCGGGTTCATGGGCGGACGCCGAACTGGTGCAGGCGCGGCGGATAGTTGAAGTCTTCATCGCCGTGGCGCGAATGATGGTGGCCGCCGCCATAGGCGCCATGCTCGGGCTGGAACGGTGCCTCAAGGGGCGCGGTGCTGGCCCCCAGCTGTTCGAGCATGGCCTTGAGCACATAGTCGTCCAGCAGGCGCAGCCAGCCGTCACCCACCTGCAGGGCCACGTGGCGGTTGCCCAGGTGATAGGCGGCGCGGGTCAGTTCGAAGGCGTTGCGGCAGGTGACGTGCAGCAGGGCTTCCGGGCGGGCGCAGACCTTGACGATGCGCCCGTCCTCGGCCTCCAGGAACTCCCCATCGTGCAGCGGTGGCTGGCCCCGCTCCAGAAACAGGCCGACGTCTTCACCGGCGGCACTGAAACAGCGCAGGCGGCTTTTGCTGCGGGCCTCGTAAGTCAGGTGCAGTTCGGCGGACCAGGTGGCTTGGGGGGCGGTTCTGCGGTGGATCACCAGCATCGGAAAGCTTCCAGCTATGAGCGATGCACAAGCCAGAGCAAGGGCCTTGCCAATCACTCGGTGGAGAGGGAAAACCCTTTCTCGATGCCGGAACTGCGCCTGAAAAAGGGGCAAAACCTTGTTTCATCTTGTTACAAATTGATGCGCTGAGCTGATTTATAGCACTGAGTTGGTGCGCGGGAAATGTTTTTGCTGCAATCCGGTGCCCGGCGGGCGGGCAGGCGCAAACGCGCAACCCAGAGCGGGGCGCATAGTGTGAAGGGGGGAGCGGTGCGGGCGAGTTACTCGGTGCTGCCCAGGCCTTGCCAGTGCTTGAGGCCGATGAAGATGAAGCGCAGTTGCTGGGTGATCTTGGCCTGGGGCGTGAGGTGTTCGGGCAGGGCCTGGGCCGGGGGATCGATGATGTCGGGCAGGGTGGCGAACACGCTTTTGACGATCAGGTCGGCCATGACGCTGAGATCGGCGGCGTCCAGGTGCTGGAGTTTGGGCATCAGGGTGAGGTCGGCGGCGAGGTCCGAACTGATGTTCTCGCGCAAGGTGGCGATGGCCTGGCGAACCGGCAGCGAGCCGCCGTACTGCTCTCGGGCCAGAAACAGGAACTGCGAGCGCTTGGCTTCCACCACATCGAGGAAGATGCGTACCGAGGCATCGATGATGCCGCCCATGACGAATTCATTGTGGCGCACCAAGCGGATGGTTTCGCGAAAGGTCTGGCCGACTTCGCTGACCAGTTCCAGGCCCAGTTGGTCCATGTCGCTGAAGTGCCGGTAGAACCCGGTGGGCACGATACCCGCGGCTTTCGCCACTTCCCGCAGGCTCAGGCTGCCAAACCCACGGCCACACTCCATCAGGTGCCGGGCGGCATCCATCAGGGCGTTGCGGGTCTGTTGCTTCTGTTCGGCGCGGGGCAGCATCGGCGGGGCGTTCTTTGCTCAATGGGAGCGGCGCACTCTAGCAAATCCACTTTGCCGGAGTCGAACTGCTGTCAGAGACAGGAGGGAGAGGCAGGGGGAAAAATGCAGCTGCTATAAAAGTCAAAGCCCGATCCAGGGATCGGGCTTTTTTCCAGGGCCACCATGGCCTCAGCTCGCAGCTTGATGACGTTCGGCCAGGCGATCAGCACCGCCTTCGGCAACGGTCTGACCTTGAGGTGTACGGCTGTAGCCATCTTCCACCAGGCCTTTCTCTTCCAGGCGATCACGGCCGCCTTCAGCTACGTTTTGACCTTGTGGGGTGCGGTCGTAGCCATCTTCGGCGACGTTCTGGCCTTGAGGTGTACGGTCGTAGCCATCTTCGGCAACGTTCTGGCCTTGAGGGGTGCGATCATAGCCGTCTTCGGCAACGCTCTGGCCTTGTGGAGTACGGTCATAACCGTCGGCAGCGACTTTGTTGCGTTCGATCAGGCGATCCGAACCGCCTTCGGCCAGGGTCTGGGTGAACACGCTGTGGCTGGCCTTGACCTGTGGGGTGGCTTGTTCAGCGGCTGGCAGGGCGAAGGCGTTGGCAGCCAGAACAGATAAGGCGAGGCTCAGTAAAAGTTGGCGTTTCATGATGGGTTGCTCCTTGGTAGGGCGATAAATTGGGTACGGAGCTAATGTTACCGCCGCTAAATCGATATAAAAGTTCATAAACACAATGGTAATAATCAACGGAATTGATTGTTTGCCGCGAAGGCTCTAGCTCGGGCGTTAACGCCGATTGCTTTTGCACCAGGGTGGGTATTTTCGACTCACTGCCGCTTCAGGGAGGGGCAGTTCGAGGTAACACAAAGCTGTCCAAGTGATCAGGAAAACAGGTTTTTTCAGCGGATCGGGTAGTCGGATTAAACCTGCGCGGGCTTTGTCAGTCGTAGTTTTCATGGCCGGTGATTTTTCCATCGGCAGTTCATCGATGCGTCGTGGTTGGGCGCTCAGTTGTCTTCAGGAGCCTCGTGCAATGACGCGCACTCGTAAAATTCTCGCCTGGTCCATCACTGGCCTGATCCTGCTACTGGCGGTGCTGGTACTGGTGATCGCGTTCTTCGATTGGAACCGGATCAAACCCACGCTCAATGCCAAGGTCTCCGAGGAGTTGCACCGGCCCTTCGCGATCAATGGCGATTTGTCGGTGGTCTGGCAACGCGAACCTGACGAAGGTGGCTGGCGGGCCTGGGTGCCCTGGCCTCACGTGGTGGCCCAGGACCTGACCCTGGGCAACCCGGACTGGTCCAAGGCGCCGCAGATGGTCAGCCTCAAGCGGGTTGAGCTGCGCATTTCGCCTCTGGCCCTGCTGGCGCAACGAGTGAGCATTCCGCGCATCGACCTCACCGAGCCCGTCGCCGCGTTGCAGCGCCTGGCCGATGGGCGCGCCAACTGGACTTTCAAGTTCGACCCCAAGGACCCGAACGCCGAACCGTCCAACTGGACGGTGGACATCGGTGCCATCGGTTTCGACAAGGGCCACGTGACCCTCGATGACCAGAGCCTGAAGACCCAGCTGGATCTGCAGGTGGAACTGCTCGGCAAGCCGATCCCGTTCAGCGATATCGTCGGTGAAAGTGAAGCGAAGAAGGTGGCCGAGAAAGGCGCCGAGGCCCAGGCCTATGCCTTCGCCCTCAAGGTCAAGGGCCAGTATCACGGGCAGAAGCTCGCCGGCACCGGCAAGATCGGCGGCCTGCTGGCCTTGCAGGATTCCCGCAAGCCGTTTCCGCTGCAGGCCCAGGCGCAGATCGGCGACACCAAGGTGGAGCTGCGCGGCAGCCTGACCGACCCGCTGAACCTCGGCGCCCTGGACCTGCGCCTGAAGCTGGCGGGCACCAGCCTGGGCAACCTCTACCCGCTGACCGGGGTGACCCTGCCGGATTCGCCGCCCTATTCCACCGACGGCCACCTGACCGCCAAGCTGCACGATCCGGCGGGCGCGACCTTCAGTTACCAGGACTTCAACGGCAAGATCGGCGACAGCGACATCCACGGCAACCTGACCTACGTGGCCAGCCAGCCACGGCCCAAGCTCAGTGGCGCGCTGGTGTCCAACCAGTTGCTGATGAGCGACCTGGCGCCGCTGATCGGCGCCGACTCCAACGCCAAGCAGAAGGCCCGGGGCGGCGAGAGCAAGCAGCCGGCGGACAAGGTGCTGCCGGTGGAAGAGTTCCGCACCGAGCGCTGGCGGGACATGGACGCCGATGTGGAATTCACCGGCAAGCGCATCGTCCACAGCGCCGAGCTGCCGTTCACCGATCTGTACACCCACCTGGTGCTCAACGACGGCCAGCTCAGCCTGGAGCCCCTGCGCTTCGGCGTGGCCGGCGGCAAGCTCGACGCCCAGATCCGCCTCAACGGCCACACCACGCCGCTGGAGGGCCGGGCCAGGCTGACGGCGCGCAATTTCAAGCTCAAGCAACTGTTCCCCACCTTCGAACCGATGAAGACCAGCTTTGGCGAGCTCAATGGCGATGCCGACATCGCCGGTCGCGGCAACTCGGTGGCGGCCCTGCTGGGCAGCGCCAACGGTGACCTGAAGATGCTGATCAACGATGGCGCCATCAGCCGCAGCCTGATGGAAATCGCCGGGCTCAACGTCGGCAACTATGTGGTCGGCAAGATGTTTGGCGACAAGGAAGTGAAGATCAATTGCGCGGCGGCCGACTTCGGCATCAAGAGCGGCCTGGCGACTTCCCGGCTGTTCGTCTTCGACACCGAGAACGCCATCATCTACATCGATGGCACCGCCAATATGGCCAGCGAGCAACTGGACCTGACCATCACTCCGGAATCCAAGGGCCTGCGCCTGTTCTCCCTGCGCTCGCCGCTTTATGTACAGGGCAAGTTCATCCAGCCCAGTGCCGGGGTCAAGGCCGTGCCCCTGGTACTGCGCGGTGCCGGCATGGTGGCCCTGGGGGTGATCGCCGGGCCGGCGGCGGGCCTGCTGGCGCTGGTGGCGCCCAGCGGCGATGAGCCCAACCAGTGCGCGCCACTGTTGCAGCAGATGCGCTCGGGCAAGGCACCGGTGACGGTGAAACCGACTCATTAAGGGCCAGTGCGCGCGGCCAGAAAAAAGCCCGCCGCTGCAGGCAGGGCGGGCTTGGGGGAGAGGGCGTTACAGGTCGTTGAGGATGTCAGCCATGTCGTCGGCGTGTTCTTCTTCCTGGGCCAGGATCTCTTCGAACAGGCGGCGAGTGGTGGGGTCCTTGTCACCGATGTACTGGATGATCTCGCGGTAGCTGTCGACCGCGATGCGCTCCGCCACCAGGTCCTCGTAGACCATTTCCTTCAAGGTGTTGCCGGCCACGTACTGGGCATGGGAGTGCTTGGACAGCAGGTCGGGGTTGAACTCCGGTTCGCCACCGAGCTGGACGATGCGCTCGGCCAGTTTGTCGGCGTGCTCGGCTTCCTGGGTGGCGTGCTCGAGGAACTCGCTGGCGGCGACGCTGGCCTTGATCCCGTTGGCCATGAAGTAGTGGCGCTTGTAGCGCAACACACAGACCAGCTCGGTGGCCAGCGACTCGTTGAGCAGGCGCAGTATCTCCTCGCGATCGGCGTTGTAGCCCTCGGTCACGGCTCCGTTTTCCACGTGTTGGCGGGCCCGTTCGCGCAGGGTGTTCACATCAGACAAATGCATGTCGCTCATCTCGATCTCCTGGAGGCTAATCCGATTTACGCCAGGCTCTGTTGGCCTGATCGCTACCTTGGTTGTGAGTCGCGGCGGCGGCAAAAAGTTTTATCGGATGTGCCCGGCGGTCAACTGCGTGCCAGGGGCGGGTGCCCGGCCAGCAATGATTCCTGCTGCAGCCATTGAAGAAAGGCGCGCACCGGCGGATGGCGCTCGCGGCCGGGCACGCACAGGGCGCTGTAGCCGGCGCCGTCCACCTGGACTTCGGGTCGGTAGGGTTGCAGCAGGCCGCTGGCCACGCTCTGGGACACCAGGATGTCGCTGGCCAGTACCAGGCCCTGGCCGGCAATGGCCGCTTGCAGGGCGTACTGTTCCTCGTCGTAGGAGCGGATCAGCGGCGCGTCATCGAACCAGCTTTCCCCGGCCTGGGCGCACCAGGCCTGCCAACCGTCGGCATACAGCCGGGAGTTGCGCCAGTGCACGCTGATCAGGGTCGGCGCCTGCTGGCGGGCCAGGGCCACCTGCTGGGGCGAGCCGTAGACTGCGAAACGTTCGTCGAACAGGCACAGGCCGTGCAGGTCCAGGTAGCCCTCCTGGCTATAGCGGATCGCCACGTCGATGCTGGCGTCCTGTTGCAGGTCCACCACCTCGCACTGGGTATCCAGGCGCAGGCTGATGCCGGGGTGCCGGGCATAGAAGCGCCCCAGCCGCGGCACCAGCCACAGGGCGGCAAAGGCCGCGGTGGTGGAAACGGTCAGTTGGGCATTGCTGGGCGTGGGCCGCAGCGTATCGACACTCTGGGTCACTTCCAAAAGAGCACCGTGCAAGCTGTGAAACAAGCGCTGGCCGGGCTCGGTCAGGCGCACCTGGCGCGGCAGTCGTTCGAACAGCGCCACCCCCAGCCAGTGCTCCAGGCTGCGGATCTGGTGCGACACCGCGGTGGGCGTCACCGACAGGTCCTCGGCGGCGGCCTTGAAACTCAGCAGGCGCGCGGCGGACTCGAAAGTGCGCAGGGCGGTGAGGGGCAGGTGGGCGAACATCGAGTGCTCCATGGCTGAGATAAATTCATCTGGAAGAAATTCTGTTCATTTGTTGCAGTGCGGCTGTGCTCTTAGCTTTAGCGCGGACCGGCCTTGGTTTCAAGGCCGCCATCAGCAACCCGTCTGAGGCAGATGAGATGAGTACAGTTCTTGCGATCCACGGTAGCCCACGGGGCGAGCGCTCTCACAGCCGGCGCTTGGCCGACGCCTTCCTCCAGGCCTGGCAAGCGGCCAATCCCCAGGGGCGGTTGACCCGGCGCGAGGTTGGCCGGGGTGCCTTGCCCCACGTCAGCGAAGCCTTTATCGCCGCCGCGTTTTATCCACAGCCCGAGGCGCGGCCTCTGTCGATGCAGGCCGACCTGGCCCTGAGCGACGAACTGGTGGCGGAGTTGCTTGGCCATCAGCGCCTGGTGATCTCGGCGCCAATGCACAACTTCAGCGTGCCCAGCGGGATCAAGGCCTGGGTCGATCACATCGTGCGCCTGGGGCTGACCTTCAACACCCAGCAGGACAACGGCGTGGCCCAGTACCAGCCCCTGGTGCAGGGCAAGAAGGTGTTGATCGTTACCAGCCGCGGCGGGGGCGGCTTTGGCCCGGGGGGCGAGCATGAAGCGATGAACCACGCGGACCGCTGGTTGCGCACGGCCCTGGGTTTTATCGGTATCGAAGACGTCACCGTGGTTGCGGCGGAAGGCGAGGAGTCGGCGCCCGAGCGATTCGCGCAGTCCTGTGGCGAAGCCCAGCAGCGCCTGCTGGCCCTGGCGCAGAGTTTCTGAGGGGGCGGCGCCATGGCCTGGATGTTCCTGCTGCTGGCGGCGGCCTTCGAGGTCACGTTCGCCATGGGCATGAAGTACGCCGAGGGCTTTACCCGGCCCTGGCCGTCGCTGCTGACGGTGGTCGCGGCGGTGGGCGGGATCTATTTCCTGACCCTGGCCATGCGCGAGTTGCCGGTGAGCGTGGCCTACCCGATCTGGACCGCCATCGGTTCCCTGGGCACGGTGCTGCTGGGCTGCCTGCTGCTGGGAGAAAGCCTGACGGCGGTCAAGCTGGTGTCGGTGGGGCTGATCGTGGCGGGGGTGGCCGGGCTGAAGTAGCTGCCGGGAGAAACGGGCTGTCACCGGTTTGTCGCCAAAGCGTCATGGGGGCTGACGACGGCCCCGGTTATGGTCTAGCTTTCAGCCAGCCCCGCTGCCTTCGCGCAAGGATGTCGCCGCATGTCCCAAGAGCTTGCCACCCGTTACCCCCTGGTCCTGGTGCCCGGTATGCTCGGCTTTGTCCGCCTGCTGCTGTACCCCTACTGGTACGGGATCATTCCGGCCTTGCGCCGGGGCGGGGCGCAGGTGATCGCGGTGCAGGTCTCGCCGCTCAATTCCAGCGAGGTGCGCGGTGAGCAGTTGCTGGCGCAGATCCAGCGGATCATGGCCGAGACCGGCGCCGCCCGAGTCAACCTGATCGGCCACAGCCAGGGCGCGCTCACCGCGCGTTATGCCGCCGCCAAGCGCCCGGACTGGGTGGCCTCGGTAACGTCGGTGGCGGGGCCCAACCATGGCTCCGAGCTGGCGGATTATCTGCAACGGCATTCACCCGCCCATAGCCTGCGGGGGCGAGTGCTGAGCCTGCTGCTAAGGGGGATTTCAAGCCTGATGCGGTTGCTGGAAACCGGCTATCGCGGACCGAAGCAGCCGGTGGATATCCATGCTTCGCACCAGTCCCTGACCACCGAGGGCGTGGCCCTGTTCAACCGCCAGTACCCCCAGGGGTTACCGCAGGAATGGGGTGGGCAAGGGGCGGCGCAGGTCGACGGTGTGCACTACTACTCCTGGTCCGGCATTTTGCAGCCGGGCAAGACCAACCGCGGGCGTAACCTGTTCGACGGCACCAACCGCAGTTGCCGGCTGTTCGCCCGCACCTTCGTCCGTGAAGCCGGCCAGTGCGACGGCATGGTGGGGCGCTACAGCTCGCACCTGGGGCAGGTCATTGGCGATGATTACCCGCTGGACCATTTCGATATCGTCAATCAGTCCCTGGGGCTGGTGGGCAAGGGCGCGGAGCCGATCCGCCTGTTCGTCGAACATGCCCGGCGCCTCAAGGCCGCCGGCCTCTGATCTCAGCGTTGCCCGGCAGAAGCCGGCTTGCCGGCGAGCGGTCCCAGCACGGTGGTCCAGCGTTCCGAGAGAATCACCCCGCCCAAGGTCAGCAAGCCACCCACCAAATGGAACCAGGCCAACTGCTCATGCAGCACCACTGCCGCAATCAGCGCCGTGATCAACGGCAGCAGATTGAAAAACAGCGTGGTCCGGCTTGGCCCCAGGCGCACCACCGCCTGCATCCAGGCCAAGGGCGCGAGCATCGAAGCCAGCAGGCAGGCATAGAGCACCAGCGGAATGTTCTGCAGAGTCGGGCCTACCTTCGGCGAAGCCAGGAACAACGGTAGCAGCACCACGACCGCCACCAGCACCTGCAGATACAACAGCACCAGCGGCGGCAGGCGCAGCTGCCATTTCTTCAGCAGGGTGCTGTAGATGGCGTAGGCCAGGGTGGCCACCAGCATCATCGCGTCCCCCAGGTTGACCCCGTGTTGCAGCAGCGCGGCCAGGCTGCCGGAGGACACCACCACCAGCACTCCGGCGAAGGACAGCACGGCGCCCACCAGGGCTCCGGCAGTCAGGCGCTGGCCCAGGGCCGCGATGGCCATGGCCAGGGACATCAGCGGCATCAGCGAAAGGATGATGCCCATGTTGGTGGCCGAGGTCAGGCTGGCGGCGAAGTAGGCCAGGCTCTGGTACACCGCCATGCCCAGCACGCCGAGAATGGCGATGCGCCAGAGGTTGGGGCGGACCTCCGGCCAGTGCTTGATCACCGGCTTGAGCATGAAGGGGGTAAACAGCAGGCCCGCCAGCAACCAGCGATAGAAGCCGATCTCCGCGGGAAAGATCGCGCCCACGGCGAGTTTGTTGATCACGGTATTGCCGGCCCAGATAAAGATGGCCAGCAGTGGATAAGCGTATTGCATGGAGACAACCAGACAGTTGATGAAGGCTGATTATCCTCTTGTCCGGATCAATGCCTATACTGCGAACCGGACAACCCGCCCCGACATCCGGACAGCATGAGCAAAAAACACATCGATCTCCTGGATTTCCACGGGCTGCCCGCGCCGGTGTACTTCCGCTATGCCGACTTCGCCGCCCACAGCCATGCCCTGGAGCATCGCCACCCCTGGGGCTGCCTGGAGTATTCGGCCCACGGCGTGATGCACATGGAGATTGCCGGCCAGCGTTTCATGTCGCCGCCGCAATATGCGGTGTGGGTGCCGCCACAGACGCCCCACAGTTTCTACACCGCGCAGCCGATCAACTACCGCGCCGTACTGCTGGCCCCGGAGCTGTGTGCCGAGTTGCCGGCCGGGGGCAGTACCCTGGCCATCAGCGAGATCCTCAAGGCGATCCTCAAGGACTTCGCCGCCCGTGACGTGCAGATCCCCGAGGGTGAGGCCGACCAGCGCCTGGCCCAGGTGCTGCTGGACCAGTTGCGCCAGGCGCCGGTGCATACCTGTTACCTGCCCTACGCCAGCAGCCCCGACCTGCTGCGGGTGCTCCAGGCCCTGCAGGCCGAACCGGGCAACAACCAGCCTTTGGCCCACTGGGCGGGGCTGGCCCATGTCAGCGAGCGGACCCTGGCCCGGCAGTTCGTGCGCGAATTGGGCATGAGTTTTGGCGAATGGCGCCAGCGCCAGCGTTTCCTGGCCTCCATCGAGGCCCTGGAGAGCTCGCGCAGCATCCAGGAAATCGCCTTCGACATGGGCTACAGCAGCGCCTCGGCGTTTATCGCGATGTTCCAGCGCCAGGCTGGCAGCACGCCGGAGCAGTATCGCCGGGCCGGCCTGCAGAACAGGTGAAGGTGTAACAGGCTTTGTCTACACTGCGCTGGAGGCCGTGCCCGTCGGTGCGGTGACAAGGAGAAAACTCCATGAAGATGTTGCGTATTCCGTTGTTGATGGTGGGCCTGCTGCTGTGCTCCCAGGGTTTTGCCGCCACCGCCCAGCAGAACAAGATGACCACCTGCAATGCCGAGGCCACCGCCAAGACCCTAAAGGGCGATGAGCGCAAAGCCTTCATGAGCACTTGCCTCAAGGCGGCCCCGGCAGCTGCGGCTACCCCGTCCACGCCTCAGGAAAGAATGAAGACCTGCAACGCCACGGCCACCACCCAGGCGCTCAAGGGCGATGCGCGCAAGGCGTTCATGAGTGATTGCCTGAAGAAGAAATGAGCCTGAATCGATGGGGCCGAGGTATCGCGCGCGTTACAGACCCTTGGCCTGCATCGGTTTTTCAGAGTTTCGCAGCACATAAACCATTAGCTTTCAATGAGATAGGTCTGGAAGCTACCGCTCGTCGCTTTTTTATTATGTAAATTTTTTTACATTTACACTTTATTCCCTTCGAAAACAGGTGCCGGGACGCACCACGCGGACGTTTGGCCAGCCAAAATCCGTGATTCTAGGGAATGGAAAGCATGTCGCGTTTTGGCTTGTTCAGGCCTGTAGTAGCGTTTTGTGCTTTGTCTGCTTCGCTCGCGCTCAGTGCCGCGCCGCTGCAGACGCCGGGTGATCGCGACCTGATTCGGGATCGCCAGCAGCAGTTGCTGCAAGAGCAGCAGAAGCGCCTCGACGAACTCCAGCAACTCCCCGGCAAGACCTTGCCCCCCGAGCCTGCCCCGCAACCGGGCGAGCAGCGCTGCTTCACCATCAAGACCGTGATTCTCAAGGGTGCCGATCATCTTTCCGCCGCCGATCGCGAGCGCCTGGTGGCGCCCTATCGCGACCAGTGCCTGTCGGTGACGCAGATCAACACCCTGCTCAAGGCCATCACCCATCACTACCTGCAGCAGGGCTATGTCACCACCCGGGCCTACCTGCCGGCCCAGGAACTGGCCTCGGGGCAACTGACCATCGTGGTGGTCGAAGGCCGCCTGGAGAGCCTGGACAGTTCCGCCCTGGCCAGCTCGCGGGAACTGGCCATGGCCTTTCCCGGCACCACCGGCGAGGTGCTCAACCTGCGGGAGCTGGAGCAACTGGTGGACCAGCTGACTCGCCTGCCTTCGCGCCAGGTGGAACTGGAACTGGCCCCGGGAGAGAAACTGGGCGACAGCCGTGTTGGGCTCAAGGGCCAGCGTCTGAAACCCTGGCGGGTATCGGCCACCCGCAACAACAGCGGCGACAAGAGCACCGGCGAGCAGCAGGCCGGCCTCGGCTTGGACTGGGACAGCCCCCTGGGCCTGGCAGACCAGCTCAGCCTGCGGGCCAACCAGGACACGGTCAGCGACCGCTGGCGCCACTCCGACAACCAGAGCCTGTTCTACAGCCTGCCCTGGGGCTGGTGGACCCTCAGTTATTCCTACAGCCAGAGCTACTACCGCACCCGCAATGACAGCACCGGCTTCGACTTCACCATGGACGGCGAAAGCAAGAACCAGCAGTTGCGCGCCGAACGGGTGCTGCACCGCGACAACCTGAGCAAGACCGGCATGAGCCTGGGCCTGAGCCAGTTGCGCACGCGCAACTACATCGATGACAACCTGATCGACGTGTCCAGCAACCGCATCACCGAAAGCCAGCTGGGCTTCAACCATGGGCGGCGCATCGGCAATGCCCTGGTCAACGCCGACATTGGCTGGCAGCAGGGCATCGGCGCCCTGGATGCCCAGGGCAGCGGCAATCCCCATGGCAGCGAGCCGGTGGCCCGTTACAACAAATACAGCCTGACCCTGAGCTACCTGCAGCCCTTTCGCCTGTGGAACGAAAACTTCAGCTTCGACAGCCTGGCCACCGGGCAGCGCAGCGAGGACGTGCTCTTCAGCCCCCAGCGCATCAGCCTCGGCGGCCTCAACTCGGTGCGTGGCTTCCAGGACCAGACCCTGTCCGGCAACAGCGGCGGCTACTGGCGCAACCAACTGCGCTGGCGCCGTGCGGTGACCTGGCCGGCGTTGCAGCCTTTTGTCCAGGAATACGGCATGGCCTTTGCGTATGACGTGGGGGTGATCAAGGGCGATCGCTACAACCACGATGCCCGCGGCCGCATGAGCGGCAATGCCCTGGAACTCAATGCCCGCGGCCAGTACCTGGCTGCATCCGTCAGCTTCGCACGCTCCCTGGAGCGACCGGCAATTATCGAGAGGCGAGAGCACCCGGTGTACTTCCGGGTAGACCTGTTCTTCTGACTCGCCCGCAACGTTATTGAATGGATGATTCGCACATGGACGTACGCAAGCCTTTTGCCCAATGCATTGCCCTGTCGTTGTCGGGGATCCTGTTTCTCAACCCGATCGTCAGCGTGGCCGCAGGCCTGGCCCTGGACCCGGCCGCGGGGGGCAACGCCACCATCGGCGCGGCCGGCAATGGCGTACCCATCGTCAACATCAACGCCGCCAACGGCGCCGGCTTGTCCCACAACAAGTTCAGCGAATACAACGTCGGCAGCAACGGCCTGATCCTCAATAACGGTACCGGCTCGACCCAGAACACTCAGCTGGGCGGCTACATCATGGGCAACCCCAACCTCAAGGGGCAGGCGGCCCAGGTCATTCTCAACGAAGTCACCGGCAGCAATCGCAGCAAGCTGGCGGGCTATACCGAAGTGGCCGGGCAGTCGGCCCGGGTGATCGTCGCCAACCCCCATGGCATCACCTGCAACGGCTGCGGCTTCATCAACACCCCACGGGCCACCCTGACCACCGGCAAGCCGGTGATCGAAGGGCAGAAACTCGATCGCTTCCAGGTCGATGGCGGCGACATCAGCATCGAAGGCGCCGGCCTCAACGCCAGCAACATCGACCAGTTCGACCTGATCACCCGCAGTACCAAGCTCAATGCCGACCTGTACGCCAAGAAGCTCAACGTCATCACCGGGCGCAACGACGTCAAGGCCGATGACCTGAGTGTCACGGCCCGGGATGCCGACGCCAGCGCCAAGCCGGAACTGGCCATCGACAGCTCGGCCCTGGGCGGCATGTACGCCGGGGCGATCCGCCTGGTGGGCACGGAAAAGGGCGTGGGGGTGAACATGTCCGGGGAAATGGCGGCCAGCACCGGTGATATCCAGATCGACGCCAACGGCAAGGTCACGGTCGCCGGCATGGGCGCCAACCAGGCCATCGCCATCAAGGCCCAGAGCATCGAGCTCAAGGGCAAGGCCTACGCCGGCACCGAAGCGACCCTGCAGGCCGCCGAGCAGATCCAGGTGCAGACCAGCCTGGCGGCCCGGGACCGGGTCCAGGTGGTGGACGCCGCGCAATTGGTCAACCACGGCATCATCGAAGCCGGAGTCAACACCGACAACAGCCGCAACGATCACGGCGAGGTCAAGCTGACCGCCGACACCCTGGAGAACCGCGGCAACGTACTGGCCAGCCGCAACCTGGAGCTGACCGCGCGCCAGGCCCTGAACAACCAGAACGGGGTGATTCAGGGGCCCAAGGTCGAGGTCAAGACCGCGCGCCTGGTCAACCAGGGCGCACAGGCCCGGGTGCTGGCACAGCACGAGCTGGTGCTGACCACCCCGGCCATCGCCAACCTGGGCGGCCTGATCCGCTTTGGCGAGCAGCAGGCCGCGACGCTCACTCTGGATAGCCTGAACAACAACGGCGGGCGCCTGGAAGTGGCGGGCGCCGACCTGACCCTCAATGCCCGCGAAGTGAGCAACCAGAAAGGCTCGATGATTGCCGACCGGGTAGAGATCAGCGCCGGGCGGCTGGACAACCAGCAGGGCCTGATCGGGGCCAGCCAGGGCAGCGCCACCTTCAAGGTCAGCGAGCAGTTGAACAACAACGGTGGCCAGCTCCAGGCCCAGACCCTGCTGGAAACCCAGGGCGCAGAGTTGCTCAACCAGGGCGGCAAGCTGCTGGCCGACCAGATCAAGATCACTGGCACGCGCCTGGACAACAGCCAGAAGGGCCTGGTCAGCGCCGAGAAGGGCGAGTTGCAGGTGAACCTCGCCCAGGACCTGATCAATGCGGGTGGCAAGCTCCAGGCCACATCGCTGCTCAGCCTCAAGTCCGCCAGCGTGGATAACCGCGCTGGCACCCTGGTTGCTCCGCAGCTGACCCTCACCAGCAGTGGCAAGCTCGACAACCAGGGCGGCACGGTGGATGCCACCGGGCTTGAGCTGCACACCGCGGACATCGACAACCAGGGCGGCCTGCTGCAAGGCAAGGACAACCTGCTGCTGGAAGCCCGGGACCTGGCCAACAACCAGGGCCAGGTGATCGGCAACGTACTGACCGCCAACCTCGACAGCCTCAGCCAGAACCAGGGCGGGGTACTCAGCGCCGAAGCCGGCCAGCTGACCCTGACGGTCAAGCAGCATCTGAACAACGCCCTGGGCCATTTGCAGGCCAAGAACGGCGATGTGCAAATCGGCTCCGGCAGCCTGAACAACCAGGGCGGCGTGGTGGTGGGCAATCAATTGCTGCTGACCAACAACGGCCTTTTGGACAACCGTGGCGGGCAACTGGTGGGCGACCGCCTGAGCCTGAGCACCCAGCGCCTGGACAACCAGGGCGCAGGCTTGCTGGCGGCGGGCAGCGACGGCTTGCTGCTGACCTTGACTGCCGACGGCGCCACCCCGGGGCAGTTGCTCAACAGCCAGGGGCGCCTGCAAAGCGACGGGCATTTGCAAGTCAACGGCGGCCAACTGAACAACAGTGGCGGGGTGATCCTCGGCGAGAGCGTCGGGATCAACGCCGCGGGCCTGGACAACAGCGCCAGGGGCGCAGTGGTGGCCAAGGCCGGGGGGCTGCATGTGGCCCTCAACAATGGCGTATTGAACAACAGCGCCGGGGTCATCGACGCCGGTGACCAGGCACTCAAGGTCACCCAGCTGGCCCGTCTCGACAACCAGGGCGGCACCCTCAAGGGCAAGCGCCTGGAGGTCGATGGCGGCGCGCTGGACAACCGCCAGGGGCAACTGCTCGCTGGCAGCGACGGCCTGAACCTGGTGGCCGGGGGCCTGAACAACGCCGAAGGGATGATCCTGGCCCAGGGCGGCCATGGTGAAGTCACCCTGGGCCAGGGCAGCCTGGACAACCGTGGCGGCACCCTGCAGGGCGCGACCCTGGCGGTGACGGCCGGGGCTGTGGATAACAGTGCCCTGAACGGCAAGGCCGGCTTGATCAGCAGCCAGGCCGGCAACCTGAAGCTGGTGGTGGACCGCCTCACCAACCAGGCAGGCAAGCTCTACGCCAACGGCCTGCTCAGCGCTTCCGGACAGACCCTGGACAACCGCTGGGGCGGCGAAATCAGCGCCCAGCAGTTGGACCTGACCACCGCGGCCAACCTCTACAACCAGGGCGGCCTGGTGGAGTCGGCCGGTTCGCTGCTGCTGGTGGGCGGCAACCTGGACAACAGCGCCGGCGGGCGGATCCGCGCCGTAGGCGGGGAGCAAAGCCGGATCAGCCTGGGCGGCAGCCTGTACAACCAGGGCGGTAGCCTGGCCCTGGGCTCCAACGCCTTCAGCCTGAATGCGGGCAACCTGAACAACGTCGGCGGCAGCATCGAGCACGCTGGCAACGGCCTGTTCAAACTCGACCTGGGCGGGCTCTCGGGCCTCCAGGGGCGCATCACCGGCCTGGGCCGTGGCGACTGGGACATCGGCTGGGTGGACCGCAGCGGGCTGATGCAGCTCAACGGCGCCCTGGACCTGAGCACCGGCGGCGATCTCAACCTCAGTGCCGGCGACCGTATCGCCAGCGCCAGCGGCCTGCGGGTGGGCGCCGCAACCCTGAACAACGCCGGGGAACTGGCCAGTGACGGCTACCTGACCCTGGACCTGGGGGGCAACCTGAACAACAGCGGCCTGCTGTCGTCCCGGGGCAAGCTCACGGTGGGCGCCAGCGACCTCAACCAGAACGGCGGTCGTATCGCCAGCGGCGGCGACACCGAGCTGAACCTGCGCGGCACCCTGGACAACCTGGGCCGGCTGATCGCCAGCCAGAACCTCTACGTGTCGGCGGGGCAGATCAACAACCGCGGCACCCTGGGCGCCCTGGGGCAGTTGCAGCTGCGCTCCAGCAACGGCATCACCACCTCGGCCGACACCCTGATCTACAGCGGCGGCGACATGCTCCTGCGGGGCAACGGCCTGGCCAACAGCTACGGCGACATCTACAGCGCCGGCAACCTCAGCTTCGCCGCCCTCGACGGGGGCCGCGCGGCCCTGCTGAGCAACCGCTCCGGAACCATCGAAAGCGAGGGCGACATGAACCTCAACGTGGCGTTGCTGCAAAACGCCATGGACCAGTACCAGGTCGGCGAAACCATCACCCAGCGCAATATCGTGATCAACTGCACCGACTGTTCCGGCGATTACCACACCGCCACTTACATCGTTAACACCACCTACGAAGGCACCATGGGCGAGCACTCCGCTGGCGCCCGCCTGGTGTCCAACCGTGACCTGACCATCAATGCCGATACGGTGGAAAACGACCAGAGCCTGATCGCCGCCAACCGTGATGTCACCATCACCGCCAACAACCTGTACAACCGGGGCCTGACCCTGAACAAGCGGGTCGAGAGCATCAGCTATTTCCTGCACGGGGTTTCCAAGGGCGCGTTCCGCGCCGCCGAGCGCGCCACCATCGCCTGGAACGCCGCCAACGCCAATCGCGCGCCGGGCCAGCAGGACCCGCTGCCGACCGTGGTGACCCAGTACCCGATCTACGAACCCGCCAGCCACACGGTGATCACCCCGGGCTCCCAGACTGCCTACGCCTCCACCCTGCAGGCCGGCCAGCGCCTGCACCTGCAGGTCAGCGGCACCCTTGAAAACGGCGTGCAGAGCGAACAGAGCCGCGCCCAGCTCACCGGGCAGACGCTGCAGAACAACCTGGCCCAGGTCGGCGGCCAGGTGATCACGGTCAATGCCCAGAGCTCCGCGGCGGCCAACCAGGTGGCCAAGGATGTGCAACGCATCGAGAAGGTCGGTGCCGACGGCACCACCCAGGTCAGCTTCGTCCCGGTGGATTTCTCCGGCGTGCCGTTCGCCGCCGTGGACCCGACCTCGCTGTCGAGCTTCCGCGTGCCTCAGGGTGAGTACGGCCTGTTCGTCAAGAGCCAGAATCCCCAGGGCCGCTACCTGATCGAGACCAACCCAACCTTCACCGACCTGTCGCGCTTCATGAGCTCGGACTACATGCTCGGCAACCTCAACTACAACACCGATCAGACCTGGCGCCGCCTGGGCGACGGCCTGTACGAGACCCGGCTGATTCGCGACGCGGTGCTGGCCCAGACCGGCCAGCGCTTCCTGGCGGCCGGGCTGACCAGCGACTACGACCAGTACCGCTACCTGATGGACAACGCCATCGCTTCCAAGGACCAGTTGAACCTGAGCATCGGCGTGTCCCTGACCCCGGCCCAGGTGGCCTCGCTGACCCATGACATCGTGTGGATGGAAACCCGCGAAGTGCAGGGTGAGAAAGTGCTGGTGCCGGTGCTCTACCTGGCCCAGGCGGAAACCCGCAACCTGCGCGGCGGCAGCCTGATACAGGGGCGCGACATGACCCTGATCGCCGGCGGCGACCTGACCAATGTCGGTACCCTGCGGGCCAGCAACGACCTGAGCGTGAATGCTGGCGGCAGCCTCTACCAGGGCGGCCTGATCGAGGCCAACGAGCGGGTCAGCCTGATGGCCCAGGACAGCGTGCGCAACGCCCTGGCCGGGGAAATCCGCGGCAACCAGGTCAGCGTCACCTCGATCAAGGGCGACATCATCAACGACCGCACCGCAGTGGCCGTTGGCTACGGCTCGGGCAATCGCACCATCCTCGACCAGGGCAGCCAGATCACCGCGCGCCAGCAGCTGGACCTCAGCGCCGGTCGCGACCTGACCAACCTCGGCCAGCTCGCCAGTGCCGGCGATGCCAAGCTCAGCGCCGGTCGTGACATCGACCTGCTGGCGGTGCAGGACCACACCTTCACCCAGAGCGCGATCCGTCGCGGCCTGGTGACCAACGACACGGTGCAGACCCTTGGCTCCAGCGTGACCACCGGCGGCAACCTGGAACTCAATGCCGGGCGCGACCTGGCGGTGGTAGCGAGCCAGGTCAGCGCCGGCAACGACCTGTCCCTCAATGCCAAGCGCGACATCGTCATCGCTTCGGCCCAGGACGAGCAGTCCTCGACCTTCTACCAGAAGAAGAAGGGTTCCTGGGGCAAGAGCAAGACCACCCGCAGCGCCGATTCCTCCACCACCAACGTGGCCTCCGAGATCAGCGCCGGGCACGACCTGATGGTCAACGTCAGCCAGGACAAGGACGGCCGTATCAGCCTCAACGGCGGACGCGACGTCACCGTGGTCGGCAGCCAGCTCAAGGCCGGCAACGACCTGCTGGTGGGCGCTACCCGGGACGTCAGCCTGGTCTCTGCCCAGGAGCAGCAGGACAGCGCCTACAGCCAGAAGAAGAAAGGCAGCTTCGGCCTGAGCAAGAGCGGCAACAGCCGCACCTCCAGCACCACCACCCAGGTGGGCAGCGAGCTGAGTGCCGGCAATGACGCCGTGGTGATATCCGGGACCAACGTCAACCTCTCGGCCAGTTCCATCGAAGCCAAGCGCGATGCCGAAGTGCGCGCCGGGCTGATCGACAAGAACGGCGACATCAACCTGATGGACGCGGCCAACACCTCCAGCAGCCAGAGCGACAAGTACAAGAGCAAGGTGGGGTTCTCCAGTTCCGGCAGTTTCACTTCGATTGCCTCCTCGAAGAAATCCGGCCAGGAAAACATTCAATCCCAGAGTGTCGGCAGCGTGGTCAGTGGCGGGCGTGACACCACCCTGCAGGCATCTCGTGACGTCAACATGATCGGCAGCACGGCCGCGGCCGAGCGCAACCTGAATGTGGGGGCGGGACGCGACATCAACGTCCTGGCCGGCAGCAATAGCTCGGACCAGAGCAACTGGAAGTCCGAGAAGCATGTGGGGCTGTCCCTGGAGAGCGATCGCAATGGCGTCACCGCGTTCCTGGGCAGCGAAGGCCTCAAGCAGAAATCGCGCAATGCCGAGCAGACCGTGGCGCCGAGCCAGTTGCTGGCCGGGCAGGATGCAACCATCAAGGCCGGACGTGACCTGACCCTGGAAGGCTCGCGAGTGGATGCCGGGCGTGATATCAACCTGCAGGCCGGGCGCGATATCAGCATCGACGCGGGCAAGGAAACCTCGATCGAGGAACGTAGCAAAAGCCGTGACCGCAATGGCCTGACGGTCAATGTCAGCCACAACTACGGCAACACCATGGACGCCCTCAAGGGCACCGGCAAAGGCGAGGACAACACCAGCAAGGCCTCCAGCGTGCTGAGCACCGTGGATGCGATCAACCAGTTCACCTCAGGCCCGACCACCGCGACCCATTTCGGTACGGCCAGCCAGTCCAGCAGCTCGCGCCAGGAAGTGCACAGCAACAGCCCTGCCAGCCTGGGGGCCGGGCGGGATATCAGCGCCGTGGCCGGCAATGACATCAACATTCGCGGTGGTCAGTTCGACGCCGGGCGCGACATCACCCTGGTGGGCCGTGACATCAATGTGGATGTGGCCCGCGGTTCGGTCTCCGAAGAGAGCAAGACCGCCCGCAGCCAGGGCGGCATCAATGGCCAGAGCGGCGGCGGTAGCGCCCGTGCCGGTATCGGCGGCAGCAACGGTGTGGCCAGCGAGCAGATGAACCAGGGCACCAACACCCCGTCGGTATTCCTCGCCGGGCGTGATGTCAGCCTTGAGGCGCGCAACAACCTGACCCTGATCGGAACCCAGGTCCAGGCCGGGCGCGATATCGACCTGGGCGCCGGTAACGACCTGACCATCCGTGCCGCGCAGAACGATTCCAGCAGCGAGTCCAACCGCCACAGCGGCGGTGGTGAAGTGGGCCTGGCCGTGGGCGGCAAGGACTTCATCTCGGTCTACGCCAGCGTCGACATGGGCAAGGGCCAGTTGGACCGGGACAACCAGCGGCAACAGAACGCCAATCTGGTAGCCGGCGACCAGCTGCGCTTCAGCAGTGGCAAGGACACCACCATCGCCGGCGCAACCCTGCGCGGCGGTGAGGTCATCGGCCGGGTTGGCGGTGACCTGACCGTGTCCTCGGTGCCGGACACCGGCAAGGTCAGCGGTAAGGAAATGGATGCCAGTGTCACCGTGAGCATCGGCCTGGGCGGCGGTGGCAGCGTCAGCGGTTCCCTGGGCATGGGCAAGACCACCGGCAAGACCAACTGGGTCCAGGAGCAGACCAGCATCACCGGCAAGAACGGGGTGGACATCCGCACCGAGAACCACACCCAGCTCGACGGCGCGCTGGTCGCCGCCGACAACGGCAACCTCAAGCTGGACACCGGCACCCTGGGCTTCCGCGATATCTCCGGCCAGGACAAGGAGCACAGCTACTACGTCAATGCGGGCGGCACCTTTGGCTGGGGCGGCGGTGATGGCGCCAAGGCCACCGGCGGCAAGGACGTGGCTTTCACCACGGACAAGAGCCAGGAAGGCAAGGGCAAGACCGGGGCGTCCGGCTGGAGCGTCAGCGGCTATGACTACCGCAAGGAGCGCGAGCAGGAAGTGCGCGCCACAGTGGGCGCGGGCACCATCACCGTGCGCAACGACGCCAAGACTGGCGCCGACTCCACTGCGGGCCTGAACCGCGATGTGTCCCTGGCCTATGAAATCACCAAGGACAAGGAAAAGCGTACCGACCTGTATGTCTCGCAGTCGTCCCTGGAGTCGGTGAACCACCCGATTCAGACCCTGAACCAGTGGAAGGAGGGGATGAAGAACTATGGCAAGAATGCCTCGGGTATCTTCACCCAGTTTGGCGACCTGAGTAAGGCGGCGGACCAGGTGGTGGCCGACAACCCGTCGTTGCTGCCGCTGGCCTGGATTCCCGGGCTCCTGGAAACCGTGCTCGACAAGGCTGGCAAGTACACCGGTGGCATCATGCCCGGCGTCGAGAACCATGGTGGCCTGATCACCCAGGTGCCGGCCTTGATCACGGGTGACATGCGCTTCTATCGGGTTGAGACCAAGTACCAGTACGAGTCCGACGGCAAGACCATCAAGGTGGACCCGTTGTCCGGCAAACCGATGATCGAGAACGTGCAGAAGCTGATGGAGATCGAGCGTCCCGATGGTGATGGTGCAGTGTTCACCAACGGCATCCAGAACTCGCTGATGGCGGCATTGGTCAACGGTGCGATGCAGACCGGCTCCGATTCCTTCATGCAGGCCTACAACCCCGAGCACGGGATTCTCGGCGACTTGGTCGAGTCGCTGTGGGATGTGGCGCTGGGCGGGACGGTACGCTCTGGTAACGCCCAGCAGCTGCACGATTTCTTCCAGGCCGGGATCAAGGATGAGTACAAGCTGGACGTTGCCGGCCACAGCCAGGGCGGTCTGTTGACCTACCGGGCGATTTCCGGCCTGGATTTCAACCTCAATGGCCAGGTCGGGAGCATCCAGTTGTCGGGCGCCCCAGTGGGTTCCAAGAGCTTCTTTGAAGCCGCCGATGCCGCCGGATTCGATATCGGCAACGGCGCCTTCTTCCAGGTCAACCGTCCGGGGTCGAAGACCTTTTTCGGCATGTTGCCGGTCACCGATACCGTGTCGGATCTGCTGGGGCAGAACTTCACGCACTCGTCCGACCCGGTGGCTCGTTTCTTCGGTTCGCTGGCGACCAGCACCTCGTTGATGGGAGTGGATAGCCCGCACTCGAACTACCTGTGTGTTGCCAAGGGCATGTGCGGTGATGCGCCCAATGCGCTGCAGGACCAGTTCAAGAAGAATCCCCGGTACATTGAACCTACGTTCATCGATGCCAATGGCAAGGACACTATCCGCAGATGAGGGGGAGTCCAAGTGTGGTGGTGGGGCTGGCATTGCTGCTCGGGGGATGCCTGAACCTCCCCGCCAAGCCGCAGGAGCGACGCACCGAGCAGCGCATGTTGTGTAGCGAAGGGGCCAAGCGGGTGACCTTGCCCCAGCGTTTCTCCTTCGACCTGCCTGAACCGTTCCGGCACACAGAATGCGGTACGCTCATGGGCGGTTTCTACTACGACAGAATCAGCGACAGCCTGTCTGTCGCTACCGAGGGGACCTTCGCCTATGGCGATGTCCAGGTATCGGCGTCTTCGCTGTACATGAAGGTCAGCAGTTTTCTCGACGGTGAGGGTTATGGGCTGATGTATCCCCACGACGCCTTTCTCCAGGGCAAGCTGGCTGCATTGGCTTTGCCCGGCAGTGGTGCCAAACCCCGTGAAGTGGATTGGGTCACCCGGGGTGGCTACCAGTGCCTGCGCTTCTATGAGCACTGGCAGGGGGCTGCAGTGGGGCTCTGGGAGGATGAGGTCAGGTATTGGTGCTGGGAAGGGGAAAGCGGCCTTACTCAACCGTTCTATGTACATGCCGGGCAACGTCTGGCTTTGGGCGCCAAGGGTTACGATCTGGATCGGACCTTTATCCTGCCGTTCTTTGCCAGCTTGCAGATCAAGCGTCTGGCACCTTCGGCTCTGGCTCAGGCACAAAACCGGCTCCAGGCTGCTTGTGCCCGCGGCAAGGCTCGTTATGACCGGGGAAGTGCCTGGGGCAGCGACTACCCCGACAAGCGCCTGACCCTGACCCGCCTGCATTACTGCG
Source organism: Pseudomonas sp. GW822-FHT06D10 (assembly GCF_058799535.1). Taxonomy (NCBI): domain Bacteria; kingdom Pseudomonadati; phylum Pseudomonadota; class Gammaproteobacteria; order Pseudomonadales; family Pseudomonadaceae; genus Pseudomonas; species Pseudomonas sp. GW822-FHT06D10. The sequence goes on from NZ_JBXALN010000005.1 coordinate 612,601, forward strand.
GCTATGATGTGCCGCTGCCCGACCTTTCGGCCCCGCCGGCCGGGGCCAAAGCCGACTGAACCTTCGCCTGTCACAACACTCCAGTACCCTGTAAGTCCGCGTCCTCACGGCGCCTGCCACTATTCCTCAGGGGTGAAGGCTGGCAGACTGCCGGTCTTTTCCCCGCTGTCTGTCTTGAGGCTATATGCCAGCGTTTTCACAGCGTCATCTGTTGTTCATCAGTTGGATCATCATCTTCGGTGGCCTGTTGCTGGCCTTGCCCCTGCGTCTGCTGCCCAGCCTGCTGGCCGGTCTGCTGGTGTTCGAGCTGGTCAACATGCTCACCCCGCAACTGCAGCGGCTGATCGAAGGCCGGCGTGCGCGCTGGCTGGCGGTGGCCCTGCTGGGCACCCTGGTGGTCAGCCTGCTGACCCTACTGTTCGCCGGGGCCATCAGCTTCCTGTTGCATGAAGCGGAGAACCCGGGCGCCTCGCTGGGCAAGTTCATGGTGGTGGTGGACAAGGCCCGGGGCCAGTTGCCGCCGTTCCTCGATTCCTACCTGCCGGCCAGCGCCGCCGAGTTCCAGGCCGCCATCGGCGCCTGGGCCAGCAAGCACCTGAGCGAGTTGCAACTGGTGGGCAAGGACGCGGCGCACATGTTCGTGACCCTGCTGATCGGCATGGTCCTGGGGGCGATCATTGCCCTGCAGCGGGTCCCCGACCTGACCAAGCGCAAGCCTCTGGCGGCGGCGCTGTTCGACCGTCTGCACCTGCTGGTCCAGGCGTTTCGCAACATCGTCTTCGCCCAGATCAAGATCTCCCTGCTCAACACCTTCTTCACCGGGATCTTCCTGGCGCTGATCCTGCCGCTGTTCGGGGTCAAGCTGCCGCTGACCAAGACCCTGATCGTGCTGACCTTCCTGCTGGGCCTGCTGCCGGTGATCGGCAACCTGATTTCCAACACACTGATCACCATCGTCGGCCTGTCGCTGTCGATCTGGGTGGCGGTGGCGGCGCTGGGCTACCTGATTTTTATCCACAAGCTGGAATACTTCCTCAACGCACGGATCGTTGGCGGGCAGATCAGTGCCAAGTCCTGGGAGCTGCTGCTGGCGATGCTGGTGTTCGAGGCCGCCTTCGGCCTGCCCGGGGTGGTGGCGGGGCCGATCTATTACGCGTACCTGAAGAGCGAGTTGAAGCTGGCGGGATTGGTGTGAATCTTGTTCGCCGGCCCGCGGGCTCCTACAGAACCTTGTAGGAGCCGGCGGGCCGGCGAAGTTGTTTCAGCCGTAACGCTTCTTGGCCTCGATGGCCAGGCCGCTGCCGATGCTGCCGAAGATATTGCCTTCCACATGCCGGGCATTGGGCAGCATCGCCGCCACGCTCTGGCGCAGCGCCGGAATGCCGCTGGAACCACCGGTGAAGAACACCGTATCGACCTGGCCCACACCGACATTGGCGTCGTTCAGCAACTGGGTGACGCTGGTGCGGATGCGCTCCAGCAAACCGTCGATGGAGGATTCGAACAGGGCCCGGCTCAGGTCCACGCTGAGGTCGCGCTCGATTCGGTCCAGGGCTACCAGGCGGTTCTCTGCGTGGGTCAGCTGGATCTTGGTCTCTTCCACTTCCATGGCCAGCCAGTGCCCGGCGCGCTGTTCGATCAGCTTGAACAGGCGGTCGATGCCGCCGGTGTCCTCGATGTCATAGCGCATGCTGCCCAGGGCCAGCTGGGATTTCTGCGAGTACACCGAGTTGATGGTGTGCCAGGTCGCCAGGTTCATGTGGTGGCTGGTGGGCATGTAGGCGCCGCTCTTCATCCGGCTGCCGTAGCCGAACAGCGGCATCACGCCCTGGAGGCTCAGTTGCTTGTCGAAGTCGGTACCGCCGACGTGCACGCCGCCGGTGGCGAGGATGTCGTCATGCCGGTTATCGACGCCACGGCGCTCGGGGGACAGGCGCACCAGGGAGAAGTCCGAGGTACCACCGCCGATGTCGACGATCAGCACCAGCTCTTCGCGCTCGATGGTGGATTCGTAGTCGAAGGCCGCGGCGATGGGTTCGTACTGGAAGGACACGTGCTTGAAGCCGATCTTGCGGGCCACTTCCACCAGGGTGTCTTCGGCTTCCTGGTCGGCGGCGGCGTCGTCATCGACGAAGAACACCGGGCGCCCCAGCACTACTTCTTCGAATTCCCGACCGGCGGCGGCTTCGGCGCGGCTCTTCAACTGGCCGATGAACAGCCCCAAGAGGTCCTTGAACGGCATGGCAGTGCCCAGCACGCTGGTGTCGTGCTTGATCAGCTTGGAACCCAGCAGGCTTTTCAGCGAGCGCATCAGCCGGCCTTCGTAGCCTTCCAGGTACTCGTGCAGCGCCAGGCGGCCGTACACCGGACGGCGCTCCTCGATATTGAAGAACACCACCGAAGGCAGGGTGATCTTGTCGTCCTCCAGGGTGATCAGCGTCTCCTCGCCGGGGCGCAGCCAGCCGACGGTGGAGTTGGAGGTACCGAAGTCAATGCCGCAGGCACGGGCCGGGGTGGCGTTGTTCATGTCTTTGGATCCGGTGAAAAAAACGGCCGCGCAGCGTACGCCAGTCCTCGCGCCTTGCAAAGGCCGACTATCTGCTAAATCACCCCCTGTCGTGCCTTGAAAGACTATCCTTGACCCCCAAACTTGCAGGCATGGGCCGAGCAGCCACCCGGGATCACAAGATCCGCCCGAGGCTGCCGATAAACTTCTGATGCGCCGTTCAGTCAGAGAATTGAGATTGATCAATTCTCATGCTGCCAGACCGAGCATGCTGTGCTGCACGCCGCGCGACTTTGATAACGGATGGTGATTCCCTCGATGGACTTCAAAGACTATTACAAGATTCTCGGCGTGGAGCCGACAGCGGACGACAAGGCGATCAAGGCCGCCTATCGCAAGCTGGCGCGCAAGTACCACCCCGACGTCAGTAAGGAAAAGGATGCCGAGGCCAAGTTCAAGGACGCCTCGGAAGCCTATGAAGCGCTGAAAAGCGCCGACAAGCGCGCCGAGTACGATGACCTGCGCAAGTACGGCCAGCATGGCCAGCCCTTCCAGGGCCCGCCGGGCTGGCAGAGCCGTGGCGGTTTTGGCGGCGGCGAGAACGGTGGCGATTTCTCGGACTTCTTCAGTTCGATCTTTGGTAACCGGGGGCCAGGATTCGGCGGCCCGGAGCAGCGCCGCAGCAGCGGTCGTCGTGGACAGGATGTGGAAATGGAACTGCCGATCTTTCTTGAAGAAACCCTGTCCACCGAGTCGAAGAAGATCAGCTTCCAGGTGCCGCAGTACAACGCCAATGGACAACACGTCAGCAACACCAGCAAGAGCCTGAACGTGAAGATTCCGGCAGGTGTCACCGACGGCGAGCGCATCCGCCTCAAGGGCCAGGGCGCGCCGGGCGTGGGCGGCGGCGCGAATGGCGACCTGTACCTGACCATTCGCTTCGCGCCGCATCCCAAGTTCGATGTCGAAGGCGAGAACCTGATCATCACCCTGCCACTGGCCCCCTGGGAGCTGGCGCTGGGGACCGAGGTCGCGGTACCGACCCTGACCGGCAAGATCAACCTCAAGGTTCCGGCCGGCAGCCAGAATGGCCAGCGCATGCGCGCCAAGGGCCATGGCCTGCTGAACAAGGCCGGCCAGCGCGGCTACCTGTTCGTGCAACTCAAGGCGGTCATGCCCAAGCAGGCGGGCGACGACGTCAAGGCCTTGTGGCAGGAGCTGGCGAAGAAGGCGGCGTTCGACCCCCGGGAAAATTTCTGATTCGACACTAGGAGGCGCTGATCATGAGCACCCTGATCGTTCAGCTGGACATGGAAGAGTTCTGTGAAGTGGCCGACCTGTCGGCGGCCTACGTGATCGAAATCGTCGAGCACGGCATCCTCGAACCTCAGGGCCGGGCGCCCAAGGACTGGCGTTTCAACGACTATGAGCTGTCCCTGGCCAAGCGCGCGGCGAAGTTGCGCCGCGACCTGGACCTGGAATGGGAAGGCGTGGCCCTGGCCCTGGACCTGCTGGATGAAGTGCGGCAACTGCGCGCCGAGAACCAGATGCTCAAGCAGCGCCTGGGCCGCCTGCTGGTGGACTGAGGGTGGGCCTGTAGCCGCTGCCGAGCGCCAGCGAGGCAGCGCCCGTATAAACAGGCGACTGCGGTGTGTCAGGAAAATGCGGGTTGCGAGGACTGCGTCCTCGTTCGCAGCTTCGCTGGCGCTCAGCAGCGGCTACAAAACGATACAAACGGCACAAACGATACAAACGCACCAGCGGTTACAAAGCGCCTCAGGCACTGGCGCGGGAGACGCGCGGCAGGACCACGGTGAAGGTGGTGCCATCGCTGGCGTTGGAGCTGACTTCGATGCTGCCCTGGTGGGCAACCACCACTTCCTTGACGATGAACAACCCCAGGCCAAGGCTGGTGCTGGGGTTGCCCAGTTCTTCGTCGACGCTGCGCACCAACGGGTCGAACAGGGTGCCCAGGGCCTCCGGGGGGATCGGCGTGCCGTAGTTGTGCACGGTCAACAGCACCTGTTCCGCGCCACCGGTGATGGTCACGGTCACGGTGCGGCGGTTGTTGCCGTGCTGCAGGGCGTTGCCGATCAGGTTCTGCAGCATCTGCTCGATGCGCCCGCGGTCCCAGATGCCATGGCTGTCGCCCTCGAAGCTCATCAGCGGGGTGCAATCGGGCTGCCCGGCGCAGGCTTCGTCCATGGCCGCCTTGGCCGCGCTGGCCAGGTCCATGGGCGCAGGTTCGATGGGCAGGCTGCTGCCCAGGCGGCTGCGCACGAACTCCAGCAGGTCGCTGACCATGGCGCCCATGTGCCGGGTGCCGCTCTTGATACGTGAAACGAAGGCCTGGGCGTCGCCGTCCAGGGCGACTTTGCGTGCCAGCATTTCAGTGGACATGCTCACTGCCTGCAACGGCGCCCGCAGGTCGTGGCCAAGAATTGCCAGGAAGATATCCCGCGAGCGGCTGACCTGTTCGGCATAGGCCGCGGTGGACTCGGCCAGGGCTTCATCAATGGCTTCGTTGAAACGGATCATGTCCTGCAGGTAGGCCAGGTCCGGTGTCTGCAGGCTGGCCACCCACAGGCGGATCACGCAGGCTCGCAGGTGGCGGAATTCCGAGGTCATCTGCACCAGGTCAAAACCCACGTGATGGCGCAGCTCGCCATGGCTGGCGGCCGCGGCATCCAGGCTGGGGGTTTTTTCCGGGCCTTCGCCCTTGGCCTTGGCCCGTTGTTCCCCGGGGCTCTGGGCAGTGCACATATCCCGAGCGGCGGCCAGCAGGATGGAGCGCGCGTGGTCACGCAGGTCCGTGCGGGTCAGGGAGTCCTGGGCGAGGCTCCTGGCAAATTGTTCCCATTCATCAACGATTCGATCAACGTGCTGCACGATAAAATCGGACAGGCGCATAGCCGGGCACCTTACTGGGCAGTGAGTGGAAAACCGAGACGCATCTTAGCGCCTAATCGAACATTTCAGCAGCCACTCTGCCCAGTGGTGGGCCGGTCCTAGAACAGGAAGTAGCGCTGGGCCATGGGCAGCACGTCCGCCGGTTCGCACCACAGCAGAACGCCATCAGCCTTGACCTGATAGGTCTGCGGGTCGACTTCGATATCCGGCAGGTAGTCGTTGTGGATCAGGTCGGTTTTCTGCACGTTGCGACAGCCCTTGACCACGGCGATGCGTTTTTTCAGCCCCAACTGCTCCGGCACCCCGGCCTCCAGTGCGGCCTGGCTGATGAAGGTCAGGCTGGTGGCGTGACGGCTGCCGCCGAAGCTGGCGAACATCGGCCGGTAGTGCACCGGCTGCGGGGTCGGGATCGAGGCGTTGGCGTCGCCCATCAGGCTGGCGGCAATGGCCCCGCCCTTGAGGATCAGGCTCGGCTTGACCCCGAAGAACGCCGGGCGCCAGAGCACCAGGTCGGCCCACTTGCCCACTTCGACGGAGCCCACCTCATGGCTGATGCCGTGGGTGATCGCCGGGTTGATGGTGTACTTGGCGATGTAGCGCTTGACCCGGAAGTTGCTGTTGCCCGGGCCATCCCCCGGCAGCGGGCCGCGCTGCTTGTGCATCTTGTCGGCGGTCTGCCAGGTGCGGGTCACCACTTCGCCGACCCGGCCCATGGCCTGGCTGTCGGAGCTGATCATGGAGAAGGCCCCGAGGTCGTGGAGGATGTCCTCGGCGGCAATGGTCTCCCGGCGGATGCGGCTTTCGGCGAAGGCCACGTCCTCGGCGATGCTCGGGTCCAGGTGATGGCAGACCATCAGCATGTCCAGGTGTTCGTCGATGGTGTTGCGGGTGAAGGGGCGGGTCGGGTTGGTGGAGCTGGGCAGCACGTTGGCCAGGCCGCAGGCCTTGATGATGTCCGGGGCATGGCCGCCGCCGGCGCCTTCGGTGTGGTAGGTGTGGATGGTGCGGCCCTTGAAGGCGCCCAGGGTGGTTTCGACGAAGCCCGATTCATTGAGGGTGTCGGTGTGGATCGCCACCTGCACGTCGTACTCATCGGCCACGCTCAGGCAGTTGTCGATGCTGGCCGGGGTGCTGCCCCAGTCCTCGTGCAGCTTGAGGCCGATGGCCCCGGCCTTGACCTGTTCGATCAGCGGCTCGGGCAGGCTGGCGTTGCCCTTGCCGGTAAAGCCGATGTTCATGGCGAAGGCGTCCGCCGCCTGGAGCATGCGCGCCATGTGCCAGGGTCCGGAGGTGCAGGTGGTGGCGTTGGTCCCGGTGGCAGGTCCCGTGCCGCCACCGATCATGGTGGTGACGCCGCTCATCAGCGCCTCTTCGATCTGCTGCGGGCAGATGAAGTGGATATGGGTGTCGATGCCGCCGGCGGTGAGGATCATGCCCTCACCGGCGATGACCTCGGTGCTGGCGCCGATGGCGATGTTCACGTCGGGCTGGATGTCCGGATTGCCGGCCTTGCCGATGGCGGCGATGCGCCCGTCCTTGAGGCCGACGTCGGCCTTGACGATGCCCCAGTGGTCGATGATCAGGGCGTTGGTGATCAGGGTGTCCACCACCTCGGCGGCCAGCAACTGGCTCTGGCCCATACCGTCACGGATCACCTTGCCGCCGCCGAACTTCACTTCTTCACCGTAGGTGGTGAAATCCTTCTCCACTTCGATCCACAGCTCGGTGTCGGCCAGCCGCACCTTGTCGCCCACGGTGGGGCCGAACATGTCGGCGTAGGCTTCACGGGAAATCTTCATCGCAGCTCCTTACAAAAACAGGTCTTGCAGGAGCCGGCTTGCCGGCGAAGGGGCCCGAAAGACCGCATTCGCCGGAAAGCTGGCTCCTACGTGCGTAGGGTCGAGGGATCAGAGGTCGCCCATGATCCGCCCGGCGAAGCCGAATACCCGGCGCTTGCCGGCCAGTTCCACCAGTTCCACTTCCCGGGTCTGGCCCGGTTCGAAGCGCACCGCGGTGCCGGCGGCGATGTTCAGGCGCATGCCGCGGCTGGCGGCTCGGTCGAAGGTCAAGGCGTCGTTGCTTTCGAAGAAGTGGTAGTGGGAGCCGACCTGGATTGGCCGGTCGCCGCTGTTGGATACGTTCAGGCGCAGGGTGCGGCGCCCGGCGTTGAGTTCGATCTCGCCGGGCTGGATCTGGTATTGGCCAGGAATCATAGGGGTTGTCCCAGGGTCTTGAAGTAGATGGCGGTGGCGGTATAGGTGCCGTCCGGGCTCTGGCAGTAGTTGGGCAGTTCGCCGACCCGGGTATAGCCCAGGGCGCGGTAGAACTCTTCCGCCGCGGAGCCGGCCTCGGTGTCCAGGTACAGCAGCCCGCGCTTGTGCTGGCGGGCGGCCTGTTCCAGGGCATTCATCAACTGCTGGCCCAGGCCGCGGCGGCGGGCGCTGTGCAGGACCTGGAGTTTCTGCACCTCGGCGCGGTTGCGCCCGTTGGCCTTCATGCACAGGGCCAGTTGCACGCTGGCCAGGACTTTCTCGTCGCGTACCACCACCCACAACAGCAGGCTGCCGTCCTCGACCCCGGCCTGCACGCTGCTGAGGTAGCTGCGGGCCTGGCTGTCGTCGAGATCGGCCATGAAGCCGATGGACGCACCATGCTGCACCGAGTCCAGCAGCAACTCGATCAGTCCCTGACGGTAATGGGCAAAGCTTTCTCCATGGACAAGGCGCAGTTGGGCGGCGTTCATCGAGATTTCACTCCTTGTGCGGGGCGGGCGGTTGCGCCCCGGGGTTGAGAATCAGCTGCATGAAGGTCAGGTCCAGCCAGCGCCCGAACTTGGTGCCCACCTGAGGCATCTGCCCGGTGCTGATGAACCCCAGGCGCTCATGCAGACGGACCGAGGCGCTGTTGCCGCTCTCGATGGCGGCCACCATCACGTGCTTGCCACAGCCCCGGGCGCGCTCCAGCAGCACCGCCATCAACTGCGGGCCCAGGCCGTTGCCGCGCTGGTCGCTGCGCACATAGACCGAATGTTCCACGGTGTGACGGAAGCCGTCGAAAGGCCGCCAGTCGCCGAAGGAAGCGTAGCCGAGCACCTGCTCCTCGGCGTTGATGATCACCAGGATCGGATAGCCCTGGGCCTGGCGTGCACTGAACCAGGCCTGGCGGTTGCCCAGGTCTACCGGTTGCTCATTCCAGATCGCCGTGGTGTTGAGCACGGCGTCGTTGTAGATGTCGCGGATCGCCGGCAGGTCGGCATGCAGGGCATCGCGGATGCGATAGGTCATGGCACGGCCTCAGGCGATGGGTTGGTGAACGGTGACCAGCTTGGTGCCGTCGGGAAAGGTGGCTTCCACCTGGATGTCCGGGATCATCTCCGGGATGCCTTCCATCACCTGCTCGCGGCTGAGCAGGGTGGTGCCGTAGTGCATCAGTTCGGCCACGGTCTGCCCGTCCCGGGCGCCTTCGAGCAGCGCCGCGGAGATATAGGCCATGGTTTCCGGGTAGTTGAGCTTGAGGCCGCGGGCCAGTCGCCGCTCGGCCACCAGGCCGGCGGTGAAGATCAGCAGCTTGTCTTTTTCGCGTGGGGTCAGATCCATCGTGGTCAATCCGTTGTCAGGCAGTAGAAAAAGGTGCAGTGGAAAAGGGCATGGGGGTCAGGTGTTCCAGATTCTGGGTGGCCTGGCTTCGCGGCCCAGCAGCGCCGGGCGCAGCAGGCGCCACAGCTCGATCAGCCAGGCCCGGGCCTGCAGAGCTTCGCTGGCCAGGCAGCGGGCCACCAGCAGGCCCGGCAGTTGGCTCAGGTCGCCGCGTACCGGGTGCGCCAGGGCGCGGCAGCGTTCCAGCAGTTCGCCGTCGATTTCACCGGTCACCAGCAAGGTGGCGAACACCGGCTGCCCATCCAGGCCGATGGGGGAATCCAGCAGGCCGTCGCCACCGCCGATGCGCTGGCGTTCATGCCACAGCGGCCGGCCGTCGCGGTACAGGTCCAGGTGGGCCTGGAAATGGCCCTGCTCGAACCGCTCGCCACTGGCCGGGCGACCCAGGGCAATGATGTCCCAGTAGAACAGCCGGGCATCGCCCTGCAATTCGATGCGGGTCGTGAGTTCGGCCTGGGCAGCGCTGAAGACGATGGTTTCCTGGGGCAGCCACTCCAGGGTCGCGCCCGGCGCTACCTCCAGGCTCAGGGCCTGGCTGGCCGGGCCGGTGGCGCGATACCACTTGGCTGCCCCGGGGCTGGTCAACTGGGCCCAGGCACCGCTGTCGACCCGGGCGCTGATGGCCAGCCGATCACCGCCGGCAATGCCGCCGGGCGGGTGGACGATGATGTGCTGGCAAACCTCGGGGCCCTCGGCATACAGGTGCTTCTGCACCCGCAGCGGGCCCAGGTGGCGGCGCAGCACCGGGCGCGTGGTGGCGCCGCAACGGGCATAGGCCAGCTCCAGTTCGGCGTGCCAGCTGGGAGTGAACAGGGCGGTGGCGGCAGGTAGGTTCATGCTGGGTCGTTATCGTTAGGAGGCTACAGATTAGATCGTAACCAGGCCGCGTACACCCTCGGCCTGCATATTTTCGCCGCGGCCCTGCTGGATGATTTCCCCCCGGGACATCACCAGGTACTGGTCGGCCAGTTCGGCGGCAAAGTCGTAGAACTGCTCCACCAGCAGGATCGCCATGTCGCCCCGGGCCGCGAGCTTGCTGATCACCGCGCCGATCTCCTTGATCACCGAGGGCTGGATGCCTTCGGTGGGCTCATCGAGGATCAGCAGGCGCGGGCGGCTGGCCAGGGCCCGGCCGATGGCCAGTTGTTGCTGCTGGCCGCCGGAGAGATCGCCGCCACGGCGCTGCTTCATCTGCAACAGCACCGGGAACAGTTCGTAGATGAAGGCCGGCACTTCCCTGGCCTGGGAGCCGGGGAAGCGGGCCAGGCCCATCAGCAGGTTTTCCTCCACGGTCAGGCGGCCGAAGATTTCCCGGCCCTGGGGCACGTAGGCGATCCCGGCGTGGACGCGCTGATGGGGCTTGTAGCCGGTGATGCCCCGGCCCTCCCAGTTGACCGCGCCCTCCTTGGCCGGCAGCAGGCCCATCAGGCACTTGAGCAGGGTGGTCTTGCCCACGCCGTTGCGCCCCAGCAGGCAGGTGACTTCACCGATCCGGGCCTCGAAGCTCAGGCCGCGCAGGATGTGGCTACCGCCGTAGTATTGGTGCAGCTTGTCGACTTGGAGCATGGTCGGGTACTCGAATTTTGTGGGGATTGCGGGGTGGTCTTCGCTGGCCAGCCAGCTCCTGCGGGAGGGGTAGGAGCCTGCTTGCCGGCGAACGACGGTTGCGCTAACGGCCGAGGTACACCTCGATCACCCGTTCGTTTTCCTGCACCTGTTCCAGGGAGCCTTCGGCCAGCACGCTGCCCTGGTGCAGCACGGTGACGTGGTCGGCAATCGAGCCGACAAAGCCCATGTCGTGTTCCACCACCATCAGCGAGTGCTTGCCCGCCAGGGTCTTGAACAGCTCGGCGGTAAATTCGGTCTCGGCGTCGGTCATGCCCGCCACCGGTTCGTCCAGCAACAGCAGTTGCGGGTCCTGCATCAGCAGCATGCCGATCTCCAGAAACTGCTTCTGGCCGTGGGACAGCAGGCCCGCCTGGCGTTGGGCCGAAGGGCTCAGGCGAATGGTCTCCAGCACCTGGGCGATGCGGTCCTGCTGTTCTGTGCTCAAGCGTGCCCCGAGGCTGGCCCACACCGACTTGTCGGTCTTCTGCGCCAGTTCCAGGTTCTCGAACACGCTCAGGGCCTCGAACACCGTGGGTTTCTGGAACTTGCGGCCGATCCCGGCCTGGGCGATCTGCACTTCGCTCATCAGGGTCAGGTCCAGGGTTTCTCCGAACCAGGCCTTGCCCCGGGAGGGGCGGGTCTTGCCGGTGATCACGTCCATCAGGGTGGTCTTGCCGGCGCCGTTGGGGCCGATGATGCAGCGCAACTCGCCGACACCGATGTACAGGTTGAGGTCGTTGAGCGCCTTGAAACCATCGAAGCTGACGCTGATGTCCTCCAGGGTCAGGATGGTGCCGTGGCGGGTGTTGAGGCCCTTGCCGGCGGCGTGGCCAAGGCCGATGGCGTCGCGGCTGGTGCCGGCGTCCTTGTTGGTGTCGAGAATGGGTTCGAGCATGAAGTCCGCCGTTGCTGTGACTCTCATTGTTCACCTCGTTTGTTCAGCAGGCCGATCACGCCCTTGGGCAGGTACAGGGTCACGACGATGAACAGCGCACCGAGGAAGAACAGCCAGTATTCGGGAAAGGCCACGGTGAACCAGCTCTTCATGCCGTTGACCACACCGGCCCCCAGCAGCGGGCCGATCAGCGTGCCGCGCCCGCCCAGGGCGACCCACACGGCGGCCTCGATGGAGTTGGTGGGGGACATTTCGCTGGGGTTGATGATGCCCACCTGGGGCACGTACAGGGCCCCGGCCAGGCCGCACAGCACGGCGCTCAGGACCCAGACGAAGAGCTTGAAGCCGCGCGGGTCGTAGCCGCAGAACATCAGGCGGTTCTCGGCGTCGCGCAGGGCCGTCAGCACCCGGCCGAACTTGCTTCGGGCCAGGCGCCAGCCCAGGTACAGGCTGCCCACCAGCAGCGCCACCGTGGCCAGGAACAGCACCGCCCGAGTGCCCGGTTCGGTGATACCGAAGCCCAGGATGCTGCGGAAGTTGGTAAAGCCGTTGTTGCCGCCAAAGCCGGTCTCGTTGCGAAAGAACAGCAGCATCCCGGCGAAGGTCAGGGCCTGGGTCATGATCGAGAAGTACACGCCCTTGATCCGCGAGCGGAAGGCGAAGAAGCCGAACACCAGGGCCAGCAGCCCCGGGGCCAGCACCACCAGGCACAGGGCCCAGAGGAAATGCTCGGTGCCGGCCCAGTACCAGGGCAGTTCGCTCCAGGAAAGGAAGGTCATGAAGGCCGGCAGGCCATCCCCGGCGGCCTGGCGCATCAGGTACATGCCCATGGCGTAGCCGCCCAGGGCGAAGAACAGGCCGTGGCCCAGGGACAGCAGCCCGGCGTAGCCCCAGACCAGGTCCAGGGCCAGGGCGACGATGGCGTAGCAGAGGATCTTGCCCACCAGGGTCAGGGTGTAGGCCGAGACCTGCAGCGGGTGGTCCGCCGGTAGCAGCGACAGCAGCGGCAGGGCCAGTAGCACCAGGAGCAGCAACGCCCCGACGGTGATCGTGACCCTGGGCCCGGCTTTCTGGGTGGCGGTAATGAGCAGTGGTTGATTCATCAGTCGATCACCCGTCCTTTCAGTGCGAAGAGTCCCTGCGGGCGTTTCTGGATAAACAGAATGATCAGCGCAAGGATCAGGATCTTGCCGAGCACGGCGCCGATCTGCGGTTCGAGGATCTTGTTCGCCACCCCCAGGCCGAAGGCCGCCAGCACGCTGCCGGCCAGTTGCCCGACCCCGCCGAGTACCACCACCAGGAACGAGTCGATGATGTAGCTCTGGCCCAGGTCCGGGCCGACGTTGCCGATCTGGCTCAGGGCCACGCCGCCCAGGCCCGCAATGCCCGAGCCGAGGCCGAAGGCGAGCATGTCCACGCGCCCGGTGGGCACGCCGCAGCAGGCAGCCATGTTGCGGTTCTGGGTCACCGCGCGCACGTTCAGGCCCAGGCGGGTCTTGTTCAGCAGCAGCCAGGTGAGCACCACGATAAACAGCGCGAAGGCGATGATCACGATGCGGTTGTAGGGCAGTACCAGGTTGGGCAGCACCTGGATGCCGCCGGACAGCCAGGCCGGGTTCGCCACTTCGACGTTCTGCGCGCCGAACAGCAGGCGCACCAGCTGGATCAGCATCAGGCTGATGCCCCAGGTGGCCAGCAGGGTTTCCAGGGGCCGGCCGTAGAGGTGGCGGATCACCGTGCGCTCCAGGGCCATGCCGATCCCGGCGGTGACGAAAAACGCCACCGGCAGCGCCAGCAGTGGGTAGTACTCGATGGCTTGCGGGGCGTAGCGCTGGAACAGCAACTGCACCACATAGGTGGCGTAGGCGCCGAGCATCAGCATCTCGCCGTGGGCCATGTTGATCACCCCCAGCAGGCCGAAGGTGATGGCCAGCCCCAGGGCCGCCAGTAGCAGGATCGAACCCAGGGACAGGCCGCTGAAGGCCTGGCCCAGCACTTCGCCCACCAGTAGCTTGCGCTTGACCTGGGCCAGGCTGGTTTCGGCCGCGGTGCGTACCGCGGCATCGGCTTCGACCCCGGGTTCGAGCAGGCCTTCGAGGCGGGTGCGGGCCAGCGGGTCGCCGGTTTCCCCCAGCAGGCGCACGGCGGCCAGGCGCACCGCCGGGTCGCTGTCCACCAGTTGCAGGTTGGCCAGGGCCAGGCTCAGGGCATCGTGCACGTCGGGGGCTTGCTCGGCGGCCAGTCGGGCATCGAGGAATTTCAGTTGCGCCGGCTTGGCGCTTTTCTGCAGTTGGCGGGCGGCGGCCAGACGGCTGTTGGCGTCGCTGGCGAGCAACTGGTGGCTGGCCAGGGCGCTGTCGATCAGGCCCCGCAGGCGGTTGTTCAGGCGCAGGGTTCTGCTTTCGCCGGCGATGTTCAACTGGCCCTGCTGCAGGGCGTTGAGCAGTTCCAGGCGCGCCGGGTCGGGCTGCGCGGCCCAGGTTTCCAGGAGCCGGGCCTGCTCGCCGGAGTTGCCGGCGACGAAGTCTTCGGCATCCCCGGCCTGGGCCGTCCATGGCAGTAACAGCAGGCCGGCGAGGATCAAACGGTAGAGGGCAGTGGGCATATCGGTGTCCTTGAAAGCGCCCGGATAACCTGTAGGAGCGAGCTCGCTCGCGATCCGCGCAGCGGCCAGCCGGGCGGTTTTCGTTGGAGGTCCTGCGGACCTCGTCGCGAGCAAGCTCGCTCCTACGGGGAAGGCGTCAGGTTCGGATCAGTTGCTCTTGACCGCGTAGTCCGGCTTCTTGTCGTTGCCCGGGATGAACGGGCTCCAGGGCTGGGCACGGATCGGGCCTTCGGTCTGCCAGACCACGTTGAACTGACCGTCGGGCTGGATCTCGCCGATCATCACCGGCTTGTGCAGATGGTGATTGGTCTTGTCCATGGTCAGGGTGTAGCCCGAAGGGGCGGCGAAGGTCTGCCCGGCCAGGGCCTCGCGAACCTTGTCGACATCGGTGGACTTGGCTTTCTCCACGGCCTGGGCCCACATGTGGATGCCGACGTAGGTGGCTTCCATCGGGTCGTTGGTCACCGCCTTGTCCGCGCCCGGCAGGTTCTTGGCCTTGGCGTAGGCTTTCCAGGCGGCGACGAACTTCTGGTTCACCGGGTTATCCACCGACTCGAAGTAGTTCCAGGCCGCGAGGTTGCCCACCAGTGGCTTGGTATCGATGCCGCGCAGTTCTTCCTCGCCCACCGAGAAGGCCACCACCGGCACGTCGGTGGCTTTCAGGCCCTGGTTGGCCAGTTCCTTGTAGAAGGGCACGTTGGAGTCACCGTTGACCGTGGAGATCACCGCAGTCTTGCCACCGGCGGAGAACTTCTTGATGTTGGCGACGATGGTTTGATAGTCGCTGTGGCCGAACGGGGTGTAGACCTCTTCGATGTCCTTGTCGGCCACGCCCTTGGAGTGCAGGAACGAACGCAGGATCTTGTTGGTGGTGCGCGGGTAGACGTAGTCGGTGCCCAGGAGGAAGAAGCGCTTGGCGCTGCCGCCGTCCTCGCTCATCAGGTATTCCACCGCCGGGATCGCCTGCTGGTTCGGCGCGGCGCCGGTGTAGAAGACGTTGGGCGACATCTCTTCGCCTTCGTACTGCACCGGGTAGAACAGCAGGCCGTTGAGCTCCTCGAACACCGGCAGCACCGACTTGCGCGACACCGAGGTCCAGCAGCCGAATACCACCGCCACCTTGTCCTGGGTCAGCAACTGGCGGCCCTTCTCGGCGAACAGCGGCCAGTTCGAGGCCGGGTCCACCACCACCGGCTCCAGCAGCTTGCCGTTGACCCCGCCCTTGGCGTTGATTTCGTCGATGGTCATCAGCGCCATGTCCTTGAGGGACGTTTCGGAGATCGCCATGGTGCCCGACAGCGAGTGCAGGATCCCCACCTTGATGGTTTCGGCGGCCTGGACGGTCCAGGTCATGCCCATCGCGGCAATGCTTGCCGTGAGAGTGAAAGCCTTGAGCAAACTACGACGCTTCATTGTGCGATCTCCATGAACTCTTGATTTTTCAGGTGGTAGATGCGGACTGCTGAAGGGCTGTTTTGCAAGGGGTGTGCCGAGTCGGCGCAAGGCATGAAAACGTCGCTTTAACGGCGCGGGCGGGGGAGGTGATGCCCCAAGACGAGGCTTGGGCAAGGGGCTGGTGCGTCGGGGGGCGTCATTGTGGTGCTGCCGCTGGGCGGCAGCCGTGGCCTGGGGGTGGCTTCAGTTCACGCCCGGGAAGGAATCGACATATTTGATGGTGAAGTCGGGAAAGGAGTCGACGATCTGGATCTTGTAGTCGGGAAAACTGTTGACGATTTTCCACTTGCCCGGCGCGTCGGCGAAGGAGTTGACCTGCTTCACCTTCAGGTCGGGGAAGGAGTTCACCACCTTGACCTTGTAGTCGGGGAAGCTGTTGACGATCTGGATGTTGCCGTAGATTTTCGAGACGTCGACAGAGGTGTCGGCCACAGCGCCAAGGGAGGTGCCGAGCAGCAAGGCCAAGAGTGCGGTTCTGAACATGAGACTCATCCTGAGAGATCCAAGCGCGCGATCTTAAAGCAAGGGCGACGATTGTAGGAGCTGGCTGGCCAGCGAAGAGGCCCTTGAACCTGGCACAAGGCCTACGGGCGCCTTCGCCGGCAAGCCGGCTCCTACAGAGGCGGGCACAGTCAGCGGCGGCGCATCAGGCCGATGAAGAACACCCCGCCGATGGCCGCGGTGGCCACGCCGATGGGCAGGTCCTCGGGGGCGATCAGGGTGCGCGCAGCCACATCCACCCAGACCAGGAACACGCTGCCCAGCAGTACGCACACCGGCAGCAGCCGGCGGTGTTCGGCGCCCACCAGGCGCCGGGCAATGTGCGGCACCATCAGCCCGACAAAACCGATGGAGCCGCTGATGGACACCAGCACTCCGGTCATCAGCGAGGCAATCAGGAACACCTTCAGGCGCACATTGCGCGCGTTCAGGCCCAGGGTCACGGCGGTCTGCTCGCCGGCCATCAGGGCGTTCAGCGGGCGTGCCATGCCCAGCAGCAACACCAGCCCCAGCAGCACGCTGGCGGCGGGGATCGCCAGCAGTTCCCAGCGCGCCAGGCCCAGGCCGCCGAGCATCCAGAACATCACTGCGGAGCTGGCGCGGTGGTCGCCCATGAACAGCAGCAGGTTGGCCGCGGCCATCATCACGAACGACACCGCCACCCCGCACAGCAACAGCCGGTCGCTGTCCAGGCGGCCGTTGCGGGCGGCGATCCCCAGCACCAGCGCCATGCTCAGCAGGGCGCCGACAAAGGCCGCCAGGGGCAGGGTCAAAAGCCCGATGACCTGGCCCAGGTGCAGCACCACGATCACCGCGCCGAGGGTGGCGCCGGAGGTCACCCCCAGCAGGTGCGGGTCGGCCAGCGGGTTGCGGGTCACCGCCTGCAGCACCGCGCCGATCAGTGCCAGCCCGGCACCCACCAGGGCCCCCAGGAGCATGCGCGGCACGCGGATCAGCCAGACGATGTGCTCCTGGCCCGGGCTCCAGTCCACAACGCCCAGGCCCAGGGCCTTGTGCAACAGAATGCGCCCCACCACCTCCACCGGCACCCGCGCCGGGCCAAAGCCCAGGGACACCACGCAGGACGCCAGCAGCAGGGCGCCCAGGGCCATCAACAGTGCGGCATAGCGGGGACTGGTCATTCGCCGTGGAAACCCTTGGCCAGGGTTTCCACCGCCAGCACGTTGTCGATGCCCGGCGTGGCCTGCACATAGGGGATGACGATGAAGCGCTGGTTCTTGATCGCATCGACTCCTTGCAGGGCCTTGTTGTTCAGCAGGAACTGCTGCTTCTGCTCGGCGCTGACTTCGCTGTAGTCGACGATCACGATCACCTGCGGGTTGCGCTCGACCACGGTTTCCCAGTTGACCCGGGTCCAGCTGGCGTCGACGTCATCGAGGATATTGCGCCCGCCGGCCGCGTCGATCAGGGCCTGGGGCATGCCCAGGCGGCCCGAGGTCATGGCCCGGTCTTCGCCGCTGTCATAGAGGAATACCCGCGGCTTGTCCCTGGGCAGGTCCTTCTGTACCTGGGCCACCTGCTCCTGCATCCGGGCGATCAGGGCGTTGGCGCGATCCTGCACGTCGAAGATCCGCCCGAGGTTACGCAGGTCGGTGTAGGTGTCCTCGAGGCTGGCGGCCGGGCGCTTCATCACGAAGGCGCAGGACTCGGTCAGCTCGTAGACGTTGATCCCCAGCGGCGCCAGGGTCTGTGGCGTGAGGTCGCCGCCCACGCGCATGCCGTAGTCCCAGCCGGCGAAAAAGAAGTCGACGTTGGCATTGAGCAGGGTTTCCACCGACGGGTACTTGGCCGCCAGTTCCGGCAGGCCGTCGAGCAGGGCGCTCATCTGCGGGGTCACGGCCTTCCAGCCGCTGATCCCGCTGTAGCCCACCATGCGTGGCTTGAGCCCCAGGGCGAGCATCATCTGGGTCATGTTGATGTCATGGCTGAGGGCATGTTTCGGTGCTTGCTTGAAGGTCACTTCGCGGTCGCAGCTGGTGATGGTCAGCGGGTAATGGGTGGCCTCGGCGAAGGCCTGGGCGGCCCCCAGAGACAGGGCCAGGAACAGGCTGGAGCGAAGCAGGGAGCGCAAGGTCATGGTTGGGTGATCCAGGTGATTCGTGGGTAGCCGGACAGGGGATGGGCGTCGATCAGCGCCTCGACGCCGAAGACGTTGCGCAGCAACTCGACGGTGAGCACCTCGCCGGGCGTGCCGCTGGCGACGATGCGCCCGTGGTCGAGGACATACAGGCGGTCGCAGAAGGCTGCGGCCAGGTTCAGGTCGTGGATGCTCGCCAGGGTACCGATGCCCAGGCGCTTGACCCGCTGCAGCAACTCCAGCTGGTAGCGCGGGTCGAGGTGGTTGGTGGGCTCGTCGAGGATCAGCAACTGGGGTTGCTGGGCCAGGGCGCGGGCCAGGATCACCCGCTGTTTCTCACCGCCGGACAGGGTGGCGAAGGCGTGGTCCTCGAAGCCCAGCAGGCCCACCGATTCCAGGGCCTCGCGGGCGATGCGCCGGTCGTCCTGGGTGTCGCCGTCGAACAGGCCCTTGTGCGGGGTGCGGCCCATGGCGACCACCTCTTCCACAGTCAGGCCGAAGGCGTCGGGAAACTCCTGGAGGACCACGGCGATGCGTTGCGCGCACCAGCGCGGCGACTGCTTCCACACATTCTGATGCTCAAGCTGCACCTCGCCCTGCTGCGGCTTGCTGAAGCGATAGGCGCAGCGCAGCAGGCTGGTCTTGCCGCTGCCGTTGGGCCCGATCAGGCCGACGAACTCGCCGGCCGCCACCTGCAGGCTGGCCTCACGCAGTTGGAACTGGTGGTGGCAGTGGCCCTGGCCCAGGGGTGTCCAGGCCAGGTTGGTGAGGTTCAGCGAGGTCATGCCGTATCCGTGTGGTCCCCGCGCGGTGGCCGCAGGTGAGGTTAAAAGGTGTAGTCAGCGGTGACGAAGAACGAGCGCGGCTCGCCGAGTATCCATTGCTGGCCGTCATTGTATTGGCTTTGCGCGTACTGGCGGTCAAACAGGTTGTTCAATTGCAGGCCCAGGGTGGTGCTAGGCAGGGCTTTCCACGACAGCGCGGCATCCACCACGGTGTAGCTGGGCAACTGATTCCGGTTGGCCATGTCGGCGTAGCGTGCGTCTACGTAGCGCACTCCGGCGCCGGCCCGCAGGTCATCGTCGAGGGCCTTGCTCAGCCACAGGTTGGCGGTGCGCCGTGGCACGTCCACCGGGCGCTTGCCGTCACGGGAGACCTGCACGCCGTCGACGTCCTGCTGGAAGTCGTCGTACCGGGCGCGAACGATGGCGGCGTTGGCCTGCAGTTGCCAGGCGCGGGGCAGTTGCAGGTCCAGGCTGGCTTCCAGGCCGTTGGAGGATTGCTGGCCCACCTGCTGTTTCAGGTCCGGGTCGCCCGGGACATCGGTCAGCAGCTTCTTCTTGACGATGTGATAGGCCGCCAGGGTCCATTCGCCGCGCTGGTCCCAGAACATCTGCTTGAGGCCGATCTCGGTCTGCCTGGCGCTGGAGAGGTCGAATTGCTGCTGGCTCTTGCTCAGGGAAATCAGCCCGCCGACACCGTCGGTGCTGGTGGAGTACTGGCCATAGAGGGAGGTGTCCGGGGTCACCGCAAACACCAGCCCGGCCTTCCAGTTGTTACCGGTCAGGGTCTTGTCGCTTCGGCTGTCGTCCTTCAAGTCATCGCGATCAATATGCACGTAGTCGCGGCGCACACCGCTCACCAGGGACCAGCGCTCGCTGAGCTGCAGGCGGTTTTCGGCGAACACCGACATCTGCCTGGTGGTGGTCTTGAACTGGTCGCGGTAGGGGCTGTCGCTGGCGAAGTCGTCCGGGGCCGGGTGGTACAGGTCCACCGGCTGACCGTTGCTGAAGCTGTCGGTGAAGGGCGAGTTGCTCTTCATGTGGAAGCGGATGCGGTTGTAGTCGACCCCGGTCAGGGTCTGGCTGTCGAGGCCGAACAGTGAGTGCTTGAAGGTGAAGGTCTGGCGGTCGCCGACCTGTTCCTGCTGGTGACCGATGCCGAAGTTGCCGCTGCGGGTCAGTTGCCGGTTGGCCGGATCGTAGTTGTAGTTCTCGGCGTTCTGCCAGCGGCGCTGGGCCTTGAGGTAGTACAGCTCGTTGCTGGCACTGAGGTTGTCGGAAATCTGCCATTGGCTGGTCAGGCGGGTCCACTGGTCGTTGTAGTGCTGCTTGTCATTGCGCACGTTGTAGTTCTTGTCCCGCAGGCTCTTGTGCAAACGCCCGTCGATCAGCGGCGTGCCGAAGTCGTTCATCGGGTTCTGGTCGCCGTAGTCGTGGGCCAGGGTGAAGGCCAGGTCGTCACGGGCCTGCCAGCGCAGGGCAGCGCTGACGAAGTCGCCGGAGGAATCGCCCCGGTCGATCCAGCCGTTGCTGCGCTCGCGGTTGAGGTTGAGCCGGTAGCTCAGGGTGTCGCTCAGGGAGCCGCCGCTGTCCAGGGCCTGCTGCTGGCGATCGAAGGAGCCGTAGCCCAGGCGCAGGTGGTTTTCGATTTCGCCGCTGAACGGCTTTTTCGCAACGGTGTTGATCACCGCTCCGGTGGCGCCTTCGCCGTACAGCACCGAGGCCGGGCCGCGCAGCACGTCGACCCGCTCCACCGCCCAGGTGTCCACCGGGAAGGTCACGGTGCCCATGCCTGTGTACATGCGGTTGCCGTCATACAGCTGCATTACCGAGCTCTGCCCGGTAAAGCCCCGTGCCGACAGCGAGGTGCTGCCGTCGCCCGGGGTGCCGGTGCGGCTGATGCCGGCGCTGCGCGATACCGCGTCCTGGATGCTCCGATCGCCCCGGGCGCGGATTCGATCGCCGCTCAGGCTGTCGGTGCTGGCCGGGGTTTCCAGGGCGCTCAGGCCCAGGCGCGAACCGGCGCTGGTGGGGGTGGCCAGGCGGATGCTGTCGTCGGCTTCGCCGGCAGCGGCGGAGATGGTGCCGGTGGGCAGGGTCAGGGCGGAGCCGTCGGCCTGGGCCGGGGAAGTCAGGGCCATCAGGCAGAGGCTGGGCAGCAGGTACTTGTTCATCGGGACGGTGAATCACTTTTTCCAGAGGGTTGCCCGCAGCGGATGAGGCTGCGGGCGGGGATCTTACACTAAGCGTTATAAAGTAACATTATAACTGTGCGCGACTGAAGCGCGCGGAGTGTACAGAGCCCTCTGGAATGCGCATCTCGGCTGATTCATGTTGAAGATGAGGCTGATTCAGGATCACGGTTCCAGCGCGATAGCAGCAGGCGGTCCAGCAGCCAGACCACGACCAGCGAAGCCCCCACCAGCGGGAAGGCCAGGGCCAGCAGGCCGATGACCAGCATTGCGGTCTTCCAGCGTGGCAGGTCGTGGCGCAGTGGTGGTACGCCGAGCCGGCCCTGGGGCCGTCGTTGCCACCACATGATGAGACCACTCACGGCGCCGAGCAGGATCATCAGGCACACCACCAGCACCAGGATCTGGTTGAAGCGCCCGAACATCTTGCCTTCGTGCAGCATCACTCCCAGCTCGGTGGCCCGGGCCACGTTGCTGTAGTCCTTCCAGCGCACATCGGCGAGCACCTGGCCGCTGTACTGGTCGACGTGCAGGGTGGCGTCGTGGCGCGGGTCGTCGGCGAATACGGCGATGGTGAATACCCCTGTCGCCGTGCTCGGCAGGGTGATGCTGTAGCCCGCTTCGACCTGGCGCTGACGGGCGATGTCCTGCACCGCCTGCAGGCTGATGGCGGGGACGGCCGCAGCGGTATTGCCGGCGTTGTGGGCCATGTGCTCGGCGTGGTCGCCGGACATCGGCATGGGGGTGTTTTCCAGGGCCCAGGGCACGGTCTGGCGGCTGGCGCTGTTGAGCTCTCCGGCCTGCTGGTCGGAGGTCGGCACCTCGTTCCACATGGCCGCCGGAAAGCGGTTCCACAGGTCGGCGTACTGCTTGCCCCAGAAGCCGGTCCAGGTCATGCCGCTGAGCAGCATCAGCAGCAGGAAGGCCGAGCCCCAGAAACCCAGCACACCGTGCAGGTCACGCCAGAACAGGCGGCCGCGGGCACTCCAGCGTGGCCAGAGTAGCCCGGCCGAAGACTTGCCCCGCGGCCACCACAGGTACAGGCCCGAGACCACCAGGACAATGCCCCAGCTCGCGGCCAGTTCCACCAGCCGATCACCCGGGGTGCCGATCATCAGCTCGCCATGGATGGCCCGGGCCATGGCCTGCAGGTTGCCCTTGGCATCCTGCTCGCCGAGCACGTCGCCGTGGTAGGGGTCGATGAATACATTGAGTTCCTGGCCTTTGTGCTGCACCACGAACTGCGCGCTGCGCTCGGCATCCACAGGGGGCAGGTACTGCTTGATATGGCCCTGGGGGTAGGCGGCCTGAACCCGTTGCAACAGCTCATCGGCGCTGAGGCTGTGGTGGGCGGCAGGCACCTTGAGCAGGCTGGGGTACATCAGCGGGTCCAGCTGCGGTTTGAACAGGTAGACGATGCCGGTCAGGGCCAGCATCACCATGAAGGGGGCGACGAACAGCCCGGCGTAGAAATGCCAGCGCCAGGCCAGGTTGTAGAAAGACACTTTGGGTCGGTTCATCGGGGAATGCTCCGCAGGGCTGTGGATCTTTTCTTATGGGGGCTGTTCGCCGGCAAGCCGGCTCCTGCGACAAGGAGACGGCGTGCCGGCGAAGGGGCATCAGAAACTCAGGTCAACCTTGGTCCAGAGCGTGCGCCCCGGTTCCTTGATGGCTTGCGGGTCCGTCGCCGGATAGCCGAAGCCGGCATTGCCCGCCAGGTTCAGGTGCTCGGCGTAGGCCTTGCCGAACAGGTTGTCGACCCCGGTGCTGAGCTTGAGGTTCTTGGTCACCCGGTAGGCGCCGTTGAGGGAGAACACGCCGAAGCCGCCGCTCTTGCCGAAGTCCTTGCCGACCACGTTGCCCTTGTTCAGGTCCACCCGGTTCTGCGCGGCGACCACGCGCCACAAGGCCCCGGCGCTCCAGTCGTCCTCGCTGTAGGTCAGGCCCAGGCGCGCGTCCAGCGGCGGCATCTGTGGCAGGGCCTTGCCGTCGCTGCTGTTCTTGCCCCAGGCGTAGGCCAGGGTCGCGTCGGCTTTCCAGTTGGAGGTCAGCTTGTAGGCCGCGCCCAGTTCGCCGCCCATGATCCGGGCGTCGATGTTCTCGGCCCGAGAGGTGCTCATGCCCATCATTTTCGAGTTGTAGTCGAAGAGGATGTAGTCGCGCACCTGGCCGATGTAGCCCGAGGCCCAGGCTTCCAGGTCTTCACCCTGGTATTGCAGGCCGAAGTCGAGCTGGGTGGTCTTTTCCGGCTTGATCGAATCGAAGGCGTTCACCGAGCCGGCCGGGCCCATTTTCGGCGAGAACAGCTCCCAGTAGTCGGGGAAGCGCTGGGTGTGGCCAAGGCCGACGTAGAGCGTGGTCGGGCTGT
Source organism: Pseudomonas sp. GW822-FHT06D10 (assembly GCF_058799535.1). Classification (NCBI taxonomy): domain Bacteria; kingdom Pseudomonadati; phylum Pseudomonadota; class Gammaproteobacteria; order Pseudomonadales; family Pseudomonadaceae; genus Pseudomonas; species Pseudomonas sp. GW822-FHT06D10. Next base: position 636,177 of record NZ_JBXALN010000005.1, read on the forward strand.
CGGCCAGGTCATGCTCGTAGCGCACGAAGCCGCTGGGCAGGGTATCGGCCCGGGTGTCGCCGGCGGTGGGGTTGGGGCGGGTCATCATTCCCGAGCCGATGCTTTGCCGGTAGTCCTTGGCGGAGGCGCGGTCCAGGCGCGCGCCGGTGATCATCCGGTCACGCTCGGCGGCGTACCAGGTCAGCTCGCCGAAGGCTCCGTAGTTGTGGAAGTCGGCGTCCTTGGTACGGGGCAGCTCCTTGTAGGTGTCGATGCCGCTGCTGGCGCGGTTGCGGTGTTCGTTGGTCTGGGCGTCCAGGCCGCCGATCAGTTGCAGGTCGGCCCAGCGCCAGGTGGCCTTGAGCCGCGCCCCGAGGGTGCGACGGTCGACGTTGGAGGCCATGGGGCCGGCCATCATTCCGGTGCCGGATGGGGTGCGCAGGCTGTAGTTGTCCATCACGTGGTCGGCGTAGTTGTAGTAGACCTGGGCCTCGACCTTGTCCAGCACCTCGCCAAGGTTGGACTTCTCGAAACGCAGGCCCAGGCTTTCGCGCTTGAATTGCGAGCCGTCCATGCCGCGCCCGGCGTAGCGGGCTTCGCCATCGCCCTTGCCGGCAGTGAGTTCCAGCAGGGTGTCGGCGTCCGGGGTCCAGCCCAGGGCCACGTCACCGTTCCACTTGTCGTAGCGCGAGGCCACGGTGTCATTGTTGCCGTCGCGGTAGTCGTCGGCGTGGGCGGTGTTGCCGATCACCCGCACATAACCCAGGGGGCCACCGGCAGCGGCATCCAGGGTCTTGTCGAAGCGCCCGTTGGAGCCGGCCAGCAGGCTGGCATTGACCCGGGTGCCAAGTTCGCCGAAGTGTTCCGGTTCGCGCTCGAAAAGCACTGTGCCGGCCGAGGCGCCCGGGCCCCAGAGCACGGTCTGCGGGCCCTTGATCACGGTCAGCCGGTCGTAGGTTTCCGGAGAGATATAAGAGGTCGGCGCGTCCATGCGGCCCGGGCAGGCGCCGAGCATCATGCCGCCGTTGGTGAGTATGTTCAGCCGCGAGCCGAACATGCCCCGCAGCACCGGGTCGCCGTTGGTGCCGCCGTTGCGCACCAGGGCAAAGCCGGGAATGGTCTTGAGGTAGTCGCCGCCGTCACTGGCCGGCACCGGCTGGCGCGGGTCCTTGGGGTTGGTGACCACGGTCAGGGGCGAGCTGGGGGCGATGGCGGTGATCACCGTCGGGCTCAGTTCGGTGCTGTGCCGGGAGTGGTCCGTTGCGGCATCGTCGGCCAGCGCCAGGGGCGTCAGCAGAGCGCCGCAGAGGACCACGAGGGCGCGGTTGAAGTGCTGGCGCGCAGGGTTCAGGGCGAAGGTCTTGAGTGGCTGGGCAACGCCCAGGCGAGAGTCGGCAGAAAACATAGATGTTCCATCGTTCGGTCTTGAATGACACGGCCGCAGGTACGCGTCTGTCGCGCTGACAGCCGGCCGTGTGAGATGAGCTGAAGACTCAGGCGAGGAACGGTGGGGCGCGGGTCAGGGCGCCGGGGAACACGGTCTGCCGGGCGTGGCCCAGGCGCGTGGCGGGGATCAGGAAATACGGTGTGGGCGGCGTGAACAGAGCGGCGAACGACAGCGCCGAAGGCAGCGCCGGGCAATTGAACAGCAGGCTGCAATAGCCGCATTTTTCCCAGAGCACATGCTCTTCGCCCTGGGATCTGCCCTTCTGTGCGTGGTGCGGGCCTTCACCGTGGCAGCCGGGCGCAGCGTCGCCCATGTCCATGGAAACGGACATGTTCATCGGCATCGCGTGATCCATCGGCATCGACTGGGAAATCAGCGGGCCGATAAAGATCATCAGCATGGCGAACAGGCTGATCCAGCTGCCGCGGCGGACTCCAGACGAGTCGCGGCGCGGCACGGACCGCCTGCGGCCAGGCGCGTGCGGGGCGTTCACGGTGAGGGCCGGTCAGTGCTTACTGGGCGTGCATATGCCCTTGCATGGCGTCCGGCGCCTGCTTCTGCACCGCCACTTCGACCGTGACGTCACCGGCTTTTTCAAAGTGCAGGGTCAGCGGGAAACGCTTGCCGTCGGTGAGCAGGCTGCGGTCCTTGAGCTCCAGCAACATCACGTGGTAGCCCATGGGGGCGAAGGTCGCCTCGCCACCGGCGGGCACCGCCACCTTGGCCACTTGTTGCATCTTCATCATGTCGCCTTGCTTGACGTGCTCGTGCAGCTCGGCCTTGCCGGCGATCGGCGAGTCGACGCTGAGCAGGGTGTCGGCGCTCTTGCCCGGGTTGTGCACCACGAAGTAGGCGGCCACGGTGGGCGCGTTCGGCGGCAGTTCCTGAGACCAGGGATGGGCGATCTGCAGGTCACCGGCCTTGTAGTCGTGGGCGGTGGCGAAACAGGCAGGCAGCAGCAGTGCGGCCAGCAGCAGGGATTGCTTGACCAGGGATGGTTTGGACATGTGAGTTCTCCAGAACGATTCAAAGACGCAGATCACTTGCGAAAGGGAATCATGCCAGAGGCGGGGCACCGGGGTTCAGGCTGGGCCATTGCTGGCGCAGGGTGAGCCGTTCTACCTGCGGTTGCGGTGCGCCCGGCTGGACTGCGAAGCGGATGAAAGACAGCTGGGGAACGTGCCCGGGCAAGGCCACCAGCGGCGGCGAGCCGGAGCAGCACCAGCAGTGCTGCATGGTGGAGTGGTCGTCGTTCTGTGGCGCTTGCTGGTCGAGCTTGCCCAGGGAAATGGCCACCAGCTTGGTGCCGGTGGAGGAGCAGAAGCTGCCCCACAGCAGTTGCTCGTCCAGCCCCGAATCGCTGCGCTGCATGGCCCCGGAAAGCGGCATGGCAAGCATGTTGAACAGCACTGCGAAGCAGGCGATCCAGGCAAATGCGAGCCGTTGTCGGGACATGGTGGGCGATCCGTCGGTTGAGCGATCAGGCGGGTATTTAGCCTGATCGCTGTGGATAAGTAAAAAAACACCGTGTGCGGTGTGGTGTCGCAGGAGCGGTTCAGGCGTTGCTGACGTTGATCTTCAACCCCAGGGCCTTCATCACCTTGATGATAGTCGCGAACTCCGGGTTGCCCTGGCTGCCAAGTGCCTTGTACAGGCTTTCGCGGCCCAGGCCGGTGTCACGGGCGACCTGGGTCATGCCGCGGGCACGGGCGATGTCGTTGAGTGCGGCGCGGATCAGCACGCCGTCGCCGGTGTCTTCCTCGAAGCAGGCGTCGAGGTAGGCGACCATGTCTTCAGGGGTCTTGAGGTACTCCGCCGCGTCGAAGCGGGTCACTGGGGTGCGCATGTTTCAGCCCTCGCTCTTGAGGTCGCAGGCCAGTTGCCTGGCCCGTTGGATATCGCGTTTCTGGGTGGCCTTGTCGCCGCCGATCAACAGCAGGTAGATCACTTTGCCGCGGCGCGAGAAGTACACCCGGTAACCCGGGCCGCGGTGGATGCGCATCTCGTGGGCGCCTTCGCCCACAGGTTCGCAGTCGCCAAAACGGCCCAGCTGTGCGGCGCGGATCCTGGCCAGTACACGGGTTTTCCCTTGCGGGTCCTTCAGGTTCAGCAGCCAGCGGCTGAACTCAGGAGTCTGCTCGAAAACGAACATGGCGAATGTATTCCTTGGGATACGTCGCGGCAACCCATTTGCCCGCGAAAAACCCAGTGAAGCGACAGGCGGTCCTGCCCGGCGCCGGCGTCACTGAGGCTGTTCAAGGAAGGCTAAAGCAAGGAGTTGGCGCGCGCTGCCAGGGGTTTCCCATGTTGCTGTGGGGGATGATGGTTTTGTCTGTCAGGCTTTATCCGGCAAGCCCAGGGCCAGCAGCAACTGGGCCGTGCTGCTGAAACTGCGATCCGTTTCGGGCAGGTCCGGACGCTTGAGGACCAGCACCGGCAGCCCGCGCTCGCGGGCCACTCCCAGCTTGGGTTCGGTGGCGCTGCTGCCACTGTTCTTGCTGATCAGCACGTCGATCTGCCGGCGGGCGAACAACTGCCGCTCGTCTTCGATCAGGAACGGCCCGCGGGCACCTATGACTTCGCAGTGCTCGTTGCCCGGGCAGGCCTCCAGGGCGCGCAGGGTCCAGAATTGCCCGGGGGGAATTTCATCCAGGTGCTGCAAGGGCTCGCGGCCCAGGGTGAACAGTGGCCGCTTGAAGGGGCGCAGGGCCTCCACCAGTTGCGCCCAGCCGTCGATCTCGCGCCAGTCGTCACCCGGTTGAGGCTGCCAGGCCGGGCGCCGCAAGGCCCAGCAGGGCACGCCAGCGCTCTTCGCGGCGGCTACGGCATTGGCGCTGATCTGTGCTGCGTAGGGGTGGGTGGCATCCAGCAGCAGGCCGATCCGCTGCTCGCGGATAAAGCGCGCCAGGCCCTCGGCGCCGCCGTAGCCGCCGACCCGTACCTGGCACCGCAGGTCACCGGGCACCCGGCCGACCCCGGCCAGGCTGTAGATATGTTCCGGGCCCAGGGTGCGGGCGATGGCCAGGGCCTCGGTGACCCCGCCCAGCAGCAGGATACGGGTCATTGGAAACCTCCGGCGTGGCCGACGATGCCGCCCTGGCGGTCGATGGCAAAGACCTCTACCTGGACCTGGGGCGGCACCACGCTGCGGGCGAAATCCAGGGCGTGCCGGCAGACCGCATCGCCCAGCGCGACTCCGGCGGCGCTGGCCATGGCCAATGCCTGCTGGCTGGTATTGGCTTGGCGGATCGCCTGTTGCAGGGCCGGGGCGGCCCCCGCATCGGCGGCCCATTGCGCCAGTTGCGGCAGGTCGATACTGGAGTGGCGGCTGTGCAAGTCCATGTGCCCGGCGGCCAGCTTGCTGATCTTGCCGAAGCCGCCGCACAGGCTGAGTTTATCCACCGGTACTTTGCGCAAGTGCTTGAGCACCGCACCCACGAAGTCGCCCATTTCGATCAGGGCGATTTCCGGCAGCTCGTAGACCCGGCGCATGGTGTCCTCGCTGGCGTTGCCGGTGCAGGCGGCGATGTGCAGGTAGCCATTGGTTTTGGCCACGTCGATGCCTTGATGGATCGAAGCGATGTAGGCCGCGCAGGAGAAGGGCCGGACGATGCCGCTGGTGCCCAGGATCGACAGCCCGCCAAGAATCCCCAGGCGCGGGTTCATGGTTTTCAGGGCCAGTTCCGCTCCGCCCTCGACGTTCACCGTGATCTCGAAACCGCCGGGGTAGGCCCGTTCTTCGGCGAGCCGTTGCAGGTGCTCGCCGATCATCCGGCGCGGTACGGGATTGATCGCCGGCTCGCCCACCGCCAGCACCAGGCCGGGGCGGGTCACGGTGCCGACACCCTGGCCGGCGACGAAGCGAATGCCCGGTTCAGGGGTCAGGCGCACCCGGGAGTACAGCAGGGCGCCGTGGGTCACGTCCGGATCGTCGCCGGCGTCCTTGATAGTGCCGGCTTCGGCGCCGTCGGCGGTGTGGCGGCAGAATTCCAGGCGCATCTGCACCTGCTTGCCCTTGGGCAGGATGATCTGCACCGCGTCGGCGTTGCTGCCCTCGAGCAGCAGGCGCGCGGCGGCCAGGCTGGTGGCGGTGGCGCAACTGCCGGTGGTCAGGCCGCTGCGCAGGGGCGCGGGCTGTTCCGCTGTTTCTTCACGCATGCCCCAGCCCTCGCAGGGGCGAGCTTGCTCGCCAAGGGCGCACTTCGGTCTCTTGGGCGGACGTATTCGCGAGCAAGCCCGCACCTGCAAGGTTCATGGCAGGTCCCGGGGCTTGTGCAGGTCCAGCAAGGTGATCGGCAGGGCCTGGCGCCAGGTGTCGAACTCTCCCAGTGGCTGGGCCTGGGCGATGTGGATGCGGGTCAGCTCGCCGCCGTGGCGTTCTCGCCAGTCCATCAGGGTCATTTCGCTTTGCAGGGTCACGGCATTGGCCACCAGGCGCCCGCCGGGCTTGAGTTGTTCCCAGCAGGCCTGCAGCACGCCTTCGCGGGTCACGCCGCCACCGATGAAGATCGCATCCGGGCGTTCCAGCCCGGCCAGTGCCTGGGGCGCGCGGCCGCGTATCAGTTGCAGCCCGGGCACGCCGAGTACCTCGCGGTTGTGTTCGATCAATTGCTGGCGGCCGTCGTCGGCCTCGATGGCCAGGGCGCGGCAGCTGGGGTGGGTACGCATCCACTCGATGCCGATGGAGCCGCTGCCGGCACCCACGTCCCAGAGCAGCTCGCCGGGCACCGGTGCCAGGCGCGCCAGGGTCATGGCTCGCACGTCGCGCTTGGTCAACTGGCCGTCGTGGCGAAAGGCCGAGTCCGGCAGGCCGGCGAGCCGCGACAGGCGCGGGGTGCTGGCTTCGGCCAGGCATTCGATGGCCAGCAGGTTGAGGTCGGCGATTGCCGGGTCGGCCCAGTCATTGGCGGTGCCGTCGATGCGCCGCTCCAGGGGGCCGCCCAGGTGTTCCAGCACGCTGATCCGGCTCGGGCCGAAACCGCGCTCGCGCAGCAGGCCGGCGATGGCGGCCGGGCTGTGGCCGTCATTGCTCAGCACCAGCAGGCGTACCCCGCCAGACAGTTGGGCGCTGAGTGCGCTGATCGGCCGCGCGACCACAGAGAGCGTGATCACCTCCTGCAAAGGCCAGCCCAGGCGCGCAGCCGCCAGGGAATAGGACGAAGGAAAGGACAGTACCTGGATTTCCTCTGCGGGCAGCTGCCGCGCCAGGCTGGCGCCGACGCCGAACAGCATGGGGTCACCGCTGGCCAGGACGCAGACTGCAGCACCACGCTGGCTCAGCACCGGCTCCAGGGAAAACGGGCTGGGCCACAGCTGGCGCTGGCCACGGATGCAGGGTGGCAGCAGGTCCAGCTGGCGTTGGGCGCCGACGATCTTTGATGCGCCCAGCAGGGCGTGCCGGGCATTTCTGCCAAGGCCCTTGAAGCCGTCTTCACCGATTCCCACTACTGTCAGCCAGGGCGACATCTCTATTCCTCGAACGCAAAACCTGTTGTTCCGACAGGCAGGCTTTTCATGCCTTCGGACAAAGCAGGCATAATACCGCGCCTTCGCTGACGAAGCGCTTTTCCCACACGGCCGGTCACCCCTTGAACGAACGCTCGATGTCCACTGCCATCCGCCCCTCGGCCTGCCCGGGGTTGCTGCGCATCGTCCCGGCGCTGGACGGTGGCATCTGCCGGATCAAGCTGGCTGGCGGCGTCATCAGCGCGGAGCAGGCCGTGGCAGTGGCCGAGGCGGCGCAGGCTTACGCCGGTGGCGTGATCGAGGCCACCAACCGCGCCAACCTGCAGATTCGCGGCATCGGCCCGGAGCATCAGGCACTGATCGCCGCACTGCTGGCTGCCGGGCTTGGGCCGACTACTGCCGCCGGTGACGATGTGCGCAACCTGATGCTCAGCCCCTGCGCCGGGATCGATCGGCAGTGCTTGATGGATACCCGACCCCTGGCCGCGCAGATTCTCGACACCTTGCAGGGCCATCCGCGCTTTCACCAACTGTCGGCCAAGTTCGCCGTACAGCTCGACGGTGGCGAAGCCCTGGCCATGCTCGAACATCACCATGACCTGTGGCTGTCGGCCCTTGAGCGCGACGGCCAGGGGCTGCTGGCGTTCGGCCTGGCTGGCTGCCCGGTGGATGAACCCCTGGCGGCGGTGGCGCAGGACCAGGGCCACGAGCTGCTGGTGGCCGTGCTGGAGTTGTTTCTCGACCTGGCGCGGCCGGAACAGACGCGCATGCGTCACCTGCTGATGGACATGTCGCGGGAGGATTTCCTCGCTCAACTGGAGCCCCGCCTGAGCCGGCCGCTGTTGAATATCGGTGGCTGGCGGCGCCAGGCCAGTGACGCCGGGCTGCACATCGGTACTTATCCACAGGCTGCGCCCGGGCAGGTCTATGTTGGCGCGGGCACGCCCCTGGGGCGGCTCGATCCGGCCATGCTCAAGGGCGCGGCGCAATTGGCCCGAGAGTACGGCGACGCCAGCCTGCGCCTGACCCCCTGGCAGAGCCTGCTGCTGCCCTCGATCGCCGCGGCGGATGCGCCGGCGGCCACTGCCGCCCTGGAGCAACTGGGCCTGCTGTGCAGCCCGCAACAGGCCTTGGCTCACTTGATTGCCTGCACCGGTTCCAGTGGTTGCGGCAAGGCCCTGGCCGACACCAAAAGCGACGCCCTGCAACTGGCAGGACTGCTCCAGCGCCATGGCCGCCAACTGGATGTGCACCTGTCCGCCTGCCCGCGTTCCTGCGCCGCCGCTCATGTGGCGCCGGCCACCCTGCTGGCGGTGGCCCCAGGGCGCTATGACTTGTATTTGCGCGATGCAACGCAGCCGGGTTTCGGCACGCTGCACGCACGCAACCTTTCTATTGAAGCGGCAGAGGCATTGCTCGATGCCCGCCCACGGAGCAACCTTGATGCTTGATTACATCCGCGACGGTCAGGAGATCTATCGCAACTCCTTCGCGATCATTCGCGAAGAAGCCCGGCTGGAGCGCATTCCCGCCGACCTGGAGAAACTCGCCGTGCGGGTGATCCATGCCTGCGGCATGGTCGAGGCCGTCGACGGCCTGCAGTTTTCCGAGGGCGCCGGCAAGGCCGGGCGCGATGCCCTGGCGGCCGGTGCACCGATTCTCTGCGATGCGCGCATGGTTTCCGAGGGTATTACCCGGGCCCGCTTGCCGGCCAACAACCAGGTGATCTGCACCCTGCGCGACGACAGCGTGCCAGCGCTGGCCCGGGAGCTGGGCAACACCCGTTCCGCTGCGGCCCTGGAACTGTGGCGCCCGCACCTGGAAGGCAGCGTGGTGGTGATCGGCAACGCGCCCACGGCCTTGTTCTACCTGCTGGAAATGCTCGATGCGGGCGCGCCGAAACCGGCGCTGATCCTCGGCTTCCCGGTGGGCTTCGTCGGCGCCGCCGAATCCAAGGCGATGCTCGCCGCCGACAGCCGCGGGGTGCCCTTCGTGATCATGCAGGGCCGCCTGGGCGGCAGCGCCATGGCGGCGGCTGCGGTCAATGCCCTGGCCACGGAGGTCGAATGATGCAGCAGCCCGGACGTTTGATCGGCCTTGGCGTGGGCCCCGGTGACCCGGAACTGATTACCCTGAAGGCCCTGCGCCTGCTGCGCGAATCACCGGTGGTGGCCTACTTCGTGGCCAAGGGCAAGAAGGGCAATGCCTTCGGCATCATCGAAGGGCATCTGCAACAGGCCCAGACCCTGCTGCCCCTGGTGTACCCGGTCACCACCGAGGTGCTGCCGGCGCCGCTGTCCTACGAACAAGTGATCAGCGACTTCTACGACAGCGCCAGCCAGGAGCTGGCGCAGCACCTGGACGCCGGCCGCGACGTGGCGGTGATCTGCGAAGGCGACCCGTTCTTCTACGGCTCCTACATGTACCTGCACGACCGGCTGGCCGAGCGTTACCAGGCCGAAGTGGTGCCGGGGGTGTGCTCGATGCTGGGCGGCGCTTCGGTGCTGGGCGCGCCGTTGGTGTATCGCAACCAGAGCCTGTCGGTGCTTTCCGGGGTGCTGCCCCATGAGGAACTCAAGCGTCGCCTGGCGGACGCCGATGCGGCGGTGGTGATGAAGCTGGGACGCAACTTCCCCAAGGTGCGCCAGGTCCTGGAAGAACTGGGGCTGGCGCGGCGTGCGCTGTACGTCGAGCGCGCCACCATGGCCAACCAGAAGATCGTGCCGCTGGATGACGTGGAGCCGATGTCCTCGCCGTACTTCTCGCTGATCATCGTTCCCGGCGAAAGGTGGCAAGGCTGATGGCCCGTTCAACTCCGGCCATCGTCATCCTTGGCCAAGGCAGCCTCGACACCGCACGGCAGATCCAGCGGCTGTATCCCGACTCGTTGATCCACGGTCTGGCGGAACGGGTCGAAGGCGCCGACCGGGTCTACCACGAATTCGGCGCGACCCTGCGCCAGCTCTATCAGCAGGACACGCCCATCATCGCCCTGTGTGCGGCCGGCATCGTGATCCGCACCCTGGCGCCGCTGCTGCTGGAAAAGGGCGCCGAGCCGCCGGTGCTGGCGGTGGCCGAAGACGGCAGCGCCGTGGTGCCGCTGCTGGGCGGCCTGGGCGGCGTCAACGTCATGGCCCGGGAAATCGCTGCGGGCCTTGGAGTGGCCGCGGCTATTACCACTAGCGGTGAACTGCGCTTCGGCACCTGCCTGCTCAACCCGCCCAGTGGCTATGCCCTGGGTGACCTGGAGCTGGGCAAGCGGTTCGTCTCCGACCTGCTGGGTGGCGAAAGCGTGCGCATCGAAGGCGCAGCACCCTGGCTGGCTGCGGCGAAGCTGCCCGAGAACGACCAGGCCCGCCTGACCATCCGGGTCGGTTCCGCCGAGCGCGAGCCCGTGGCCAATGAGCTGCTGATCTACCCCCGCAGCGTGCTGGTTGCCTGCCGTGGGCAGCGGCTTGCCGGCGAAGCTGATAGCGACCTGGCCACCCACATCCGCCAGGCTCTGCATCAGGCGCGCATCGCGGTGCAGTCGGTGGCGTGCCTGCTGGCCGCTGACCACGACATGGCCGACCGTGCCTTGCACCAGGCAGCAGCGCAACTGGGCGTACCGTTGCGTTTCCTGCCGGCCGCCGACAGTGTCGCCGAACTGGCGCAACAGGCCGTGCCGCAATTGCTGCCGCCGCTGAAGGTGGGCGAGGACATCGCCATTGCTGTGGCCAGCCAGCCCCTGGACCCGGAGCAGATTGGTCGCCCCCGTGGGCGCCTTGCCGTGATCGGCCTCGGCCCTGGCGCCGCCGAGCTGATGGTACCGGCAGTGAAAGCCGAACTGGCCCGGGCCAACGACATTCTCGGTTATGAAACCTACGTGCGCATGGCCGGTCCGTTTCGCGCCGACCAGGTGATGCACTGCACCGATAACCGCGAAGAGATGCAGCGCGCCCGTCACGCCTTCGAGCTGGCGGCCCAGGGCCGTTCGGTGGTGGTGGTGTCGTCCGGCGACCCGGGAGTGTTCGCCATGGCCGCGGCGGTGCTCGAAGCCCTGCACGAATCCAGCGACCCGGCCTGGCACAGCGTCGATCTGGAGATCCTCCCGGGCGTCTCCGCCTCCCTGGCCACCGCAGCCCAGGCCGGTGCACCCCTGGGCCATGATTTCTGCGTGCTGTCGCTGTCGGACAACCTCAAGCCCTGGGACATCATCGAGAAGCGCCTGGACCTCGCCTCCCAGGCGGATCTGGCCCTGGCCTTCTACAACCCGATTTCCCGTTCGCGGCCCTGGCAACTGGGCCGGGCCCTGGAGATCGTGCGCCAGCACCGTACGCCGCAAACCCCTGTGGTATTGGGGCGCGACATTGGCCGCCCGGGCCAGACCCTGCGGGTCATCACCCTGGGCGAGCTGACCCCGGAGCAGGTGGACATGCGCACCATGGTGCTGGTGGGCTCCTCCACCACCTGCGTCTTCCCCCGGGCCGGGGGCGGCGATTGGGTGTACACCCCGCGCTGGTACGGCAATAAACCCCTCTAGGAGTCGCTGGGTTCGGCGGTCAGCAGCCAGGTGATGAATTCGAAGAAGCCGGCCCATCTGGCGGGGATGCGGCCGGCGACGAAAGCTTCCCAGTCGCCCAGGTCGAAATCCCAGACGCCGCCGCTGTCCTTGTCCAGCAAGTAGCCGCCTTCGCCTTGCAATGAGGTGAAGGCCACAAAGTTCTCTGGCAGCTCCCAGACCTCATGGATGAACTCGGTGCCCATGCGAACTTCCTCGCCGGGCCCGGCAATGTCGAGGAGCACTTCGTCGCTGGCGCGGCTGCTGAAATCGGCGGGGTGGCAGGCCAGGTAGATCTGTGCGAACTCGCTGTCCGGGGCAATGCCCAGGGCTTCCAGCGCCAGGGTGACCTCGGCGCTTTCAGGAAGCGGGCGGTAGCGGGGCTGGGCTTCGATCAGGGCAATCAGTGGCGCTGGAATCATGCCGGGTACTCGGTGGCGCGCGGCCATTTGTCCAACGGCAGATGGTTCATGTCGCGGGTGAATTGTTCCCGGGCCTGGCCCAGGGTTTTATGGTTCGGCCCGCTCGGCACATCCAGCGCTTCGCTGCCGTCGTCTTCCCAGTGGCACAGGTCGCAGATCTCGTATTCGCCTCGTGCGCCCAGGGTCAGGTAGCCGCAGCAGGGGCAGGCCTCCAGGCACTCGATGTTCGCGCTGACGGTGTAGTCACCCAGCCCGGCTTCACGCAGGCAGCGCCTCAGGTACAGGTGGGTCACGCCGCGATATTCGGCGCGCAGGGCGATCAGCAGCAGCGCGTCGTAGCGTGGGTCTTGCACCTCTTGCGGGGGCTCCGGTTGGGTCAGGATCTGTTGTTGCAGGCTGGGTGCAAGTGCCGCGAATTCAAGGTCGTCGCTGTCTATTCCCCACCAGTTCAGGAGGTGGGAGAAGCGCGCGGCGGCGTCGAGGCCGGGCAACCTGTGGCGGCTCAGAAGGTCGATGGCTGCGTTGGCGGTGAGTTTTTCCATGGGGGCTCGGCTTTTCGAGGGGGCGGTTCAGGGCCAGGTCAGGGTCAATTGGTCAGGGCGCTGAATGGGTATTCGTACCCTGACCCCGGAGGTCGATTCGCCATGGAGGTACTGGTCCTGGATCTCTACTCGGTTGAAGGGGTTGGTGTCCCGCAGGGCAACCAGCCAGATCAGTGCATCCGAGCCTTTTTCCTGCAAGGCCAGGAAGCCATCGCCGCCGTAGCCTGCCGTCTCCCCACCCCGGGCATAGAACGACTGTGGACCGTCGGTGCACAAGCCCAGGGTGGTGACGAAGTCAGGCTCATCCTGTTGGGGATAGTCCAGGGCCGGCATCCAGACGTTGTTGATCAGCCGGGGATGTTCATAGGGCAGGTCGAACAGGCAGTAGAACCCGCTGCCGAGGACCAGGGTGTTTTCCCGGGGGAAACATCCGCCCAGCCATTGTTCCTGAATGAAAGCGGCATCGGCGCTGTAGGGCATTGGGTGGTTCCTGCTCCTGCTGGAAGGGGTTTTCTACAGGTTCGAGACCTGGCGAAAACCGGAGTTGTAGGCGCATTGCCCGGCATACTCGGGGCGTGCATCACAGGCCTTGAGGCAACCCTGGACGCCCTTGGGAAAGCGCGCCTCCACCGACATAGCGAAACCGTAGGTCGGCGTCGTCACCGCAAAGCTGCTGTTGCAGGTCACTTGCGTGCTGTAGGTGAAGGTCATGGCCTCGCGCCGGCCGTTGTGGGCGAAGGCCACCTCGAAGCTGTCGAGGCTGTTCCAGCCCGACAGCGGCAGCACTACAAAACGGTAGCGGGTGCTGTCCAGGCGTTGGCCGATGACCCGCAGGTTCTTGCTCGATGAGTCGGCCTTGGGCGAAGGGTAGGGCAGGGCCAGCAGCGCCCGCGGGTCACCCACCACGCCCAGTTCGAAGCCGATACCTTTTTGGTAGAAGGGAATCTCCAGGGCCGGTGCGCCCTCGATCTTCACGTACTGGCTGGATGCATAGGGGCCGCGGGTTTCAGGCTTGTAGTCCGGCGCTTTGGCGAAGCTGACTTCAAACTCCAGCACCGCGTCTGAGGCCTGGGCGTGCTCGGTGCGTATATCGCTGGGTTGCTCGCTGCCATGGCTGGCGCAACCGGCCAGCACCATGGCCGTAGTCAGTTGCAGCAGCTGTCGGGCGGGCCATGGACGTAGAACGGTCATCACTCAATGCTCCTTTTTCAGCGGGCTGGAGTTCAGGCCCAGCCCCTTGAGCTGCCAGCTTCCCTGCACCTGCTGCCAGCTGAACTGGCGGCCGACCCAGTCCACCTGCAAGGCGTGATGCAGGCGGCTCTGGTCAATGCGCCGGCCTTCGTCCAGGGCCTTTCGCGCGCGGTCGCCGGCTTGGTTGAACAGGGGCCAGAGCTGGCTCAGGTTCAGCTCTTTGCTGATCGGCAACTGGGCATACACGCCCTGCTCCGCCGAACTGAGCAGCAGCCCTTCCTTGCCGAGGAACGCAGCACTGCTGTTGTCCGGCGACACCGACACCAGCATGGCGTAGTGGGAGAACCCCCAGCCGGGCAGCCGCTCGTCGAACCACAGCACTTGCCCGGTGGAGGGCACCAGGGCCCGCGCGCCCTCGGGAAACAGCAGCAGGTCGCTGCGTCCGGGTTGCGGCTGGCCCCAGTCGGGTTCGCTCTTGCTCTTGACCGGGCTGAGGACGCGGGCCAGGGGCGTGTCGTTCTGCACGGCGATCAGCACCGTGCCGACGCCCATCCATTCGATGGTGGTGGCCAGCAGTACCGGTTGCCCGCCCCGGGTCGCCCCGGTGGGTTTTACATCGGTGATCTGCCAGGCGTTCAGCGGCCGATAGAGCTGGCCCTTGTAGGTGATTTCCCGGGGGCTGCTGCCGTCCCGACGGTGGTACACCTTGAAGTCGCCAAAGCGCTCAATGGATTCACTGGTCTTGTTCAGCCAGGCCTCGAGCTTGGCCTGGGGCGATTCGCCAGCCAGTGTCGGGAGGGGCATGAGCAGGAGCCCGGCCAGCAGGCAGGCCAGGCCGCGCCCGATCTGCGCAAGGCGCAGGGCGCGCGCGGCGGCGGGGCCCGTGCCAGTGGGTCGTTGAAGAGTCTGCATTCCGTTGCCTGTCGCTTGATGGGAGGGTGGCCGGGGCCCTAAGGGACCAGGTAGCCCCTGACCCCGGTGAAGATGATCTGCGCCGCCAGGGCGCAGACGAACAGTCCCATCAACCGGCTGACGATCTGCAAGCCCTGGTCGCCGAGGATGCGTTCGATGCGGTTGGACAGGTACAGCACCACCCCCACGGTGAGGCTGGCCAGGGCGATGCTGAGGATGGCGGTGAGCTTGTCGTCCCAGTGCGGCTGGCTGACGCCCATCACCAGCAGGGCGCCGATGGTGCCCGGGCCCACGGTCAGGGGAATGGTCAGCGGGACTATGGTCACGTCCTGCTGCACGTTGTCGGTCTGCACCGCCGATTTGCCCTGGGCCATGCCCAGGGCTGAGATGAACAGCACACTGCCGGCGCCGATGCGGAAGGCGTCAACGGTGATGCCGAACACGCCGAAGATCACCCGGCCGAACAGGTACAGCAGGATGCTGGAGACCAGGGTCGCCAGGGCCACTTTCCAGGCCAGGCGCCGGCGCTCCTTGAGCGAATAGCCGCGGGTCAGGCTGATGAAGCACGAGAGCACGAAGAAGGGGCTGTAGAGCACCAGCATCTTCAGGTAAACGCTGAACAGCACGTGGAGCATGGTGGGAGCTCACGACTAAAGGAGGGCGAGCGAGAGTTTAACAGGCGCCGCAGAGCCTGTCGGCTCAACTGGTGTGCGCGGTGCTGCGCTCGCGCAGGTCGCGCTGGGTCACCCAGTGTTCCACCAGTTCCCGCAGTTGCGAGAGCTCCACGGGCTTGGCCATGTGCCCATCCATGCCGGCCTGGCGCGCGCGCTCCTTGTGCTCGGCGAGGATGTGCGCGGTGAGCGCCACTACCGGGGTGCGTACCCGCTGGTTGCCGACTTCCCAGGCGCGCAGTTGCTGGGTGGCGGAGAAGCCGTCGAGCACCGGCATTTCGCAGTCCATCAGTACCAGGTCGTAGCGGTTGGCTTTCATTGCCTGCAAGGCTTCCTCGCCGTTGCTGGCGGTATCGGGCTGCAGGTTGAGCTTGCCGAGCATGCCGCGGATGACCTTGGTGGAAATACTGTTGTCCTCGGCCACCAGGATGCGGAAGTCGCTGGGCACGGTGACTGGCGCCGGGGCCTGGGCAGCGTGCGCCGGCTGGTTGTAGGGGGCGGCGGGGGCCTTGTCGCGCTGATTGAGTTCGTCCGCCAGGGTGGTCTTGAGGGTGTAGCCGGCCACTGGCTTGGCGAGGATGCGCTTGATCCCGGCATTGCGTGCAATCACCTTGCTCGGCGCATTGCTGATGCCGGTGAGCATGATCAGCAGGATGTCGTGGTTCAGGCTCGGGTCTTCCTTGATCTTCGCCGCCAGTTGCATGCCGGTCATGCCGGGCATGTTCTGGTCCAGCAATACCACGTCGAAGTAGTCCCGCAGGTGCGCCTTGGTGCGTAGCAGGGCCAGGGCTTCCTTGCCCGATGGCACGGCGCTGACGTTCAGGCCCCAGGCACTGCACTGCTGTACCAGCACCTTGCGGCAGGTGTCGTTGTCGTCCACCACCAGTACCCGCGCGCCCTGCAGGGGGCCGTCGAGGTCGGCGGTCGGGTGTTCCAGGCGCTCGGCATCCAGGGGCAGGGTCAGCCACAGGGTGCTGCCCTGGTTGGTGCCGCTCTTGATGCCGAACTCGCCATGCATCAGCAGGATCAGTTGACGGGCGATCACCAGCCCCAGGTTGCCCCCCAGGCGGGTGGTGGCGAGGAAGTTCTTGCTGTGCAGCTCGGTGTGCAGCAGGGCTTCGCGCTCTTCGGCCTCCATCGGCTGGCCGCTGTCCTGCACGGCGATGCGCAGGCGCGGTTTGCTGCTGCGCTCGTCGAGGGCGACGACGATCAGCACTTCGCCTTCATCGGTCTTCTTCAGGGCATTTTCCAACAGGCTCAGCAGGGCCTGGCGCAGGCGTGTCGGGTCACCGCTGATGACCCGTGGCACCTGGGGCTGGATGAAACTGATCAGCTCGACGTTCTGCTGTTCGGCCTTGGCCCGGAAGATGCTCAGGCAGTCTTCGATCAGGGCGTTGAGGTCGAACTGCACATCGTCCAGTTCGATCTGCCCGGACTCCAGCTTGGAGATGTCGAGGATCTCGTTGATCAGGGTCAGCAGCTCGTTGCCGGCACTGTGGATGGTCTGCACGTAATCGCGCTGCTTGACCGACAGCGGGGTGCCCAGCAGCAGCTCGGTCATGCCCAGCACGCCGTTCATCGGGGTGCGGATCTCGTGGCTGATCTTGGCCAGGAACTCGGCCTTGGCATTGACCTCGGCGGTGCTGGCGGCCAGGTCGCGGCTGACGCTGAAGCGGTTCTCGGTGATGTTGCGCTGGCGCTCGCCCAGGGCAATGCTCATCAGCAGCCCGGCGATGCACACCACGCTCAAGAGGGTGACGATCAGGCCTTGCGGGGCTACCAGGGTCAGCCCCAGCAGGGCCGGCAGGATCACCAGGGTGCCGAGGTTGAAGATCACCATGGCGGCGACGAACAGGCGCGCCGGGCGATAGCCCTTGTGCCAGTGATAGCCACCGACGAACAGCATGCTCAGGCCGGCCAGGGCCACCAGGCCGTAGGTGATGATGTTCAGCGGCAGGGTATCGACGAACAGCAGCAACAGGCCGAACAGGCTGATCAGCAGGATGTTGCCCAGCAGCAGGCGGTTCAGTGGATGCGCGCCCAGGGGGGCGAAGAAGCGGTAGGCGAACATCATCCCGCAGGGCGCGGTCAGCAGCAGGGCGATATAGGCCCCCGGCGTCTGCAGGGCTTCCCAGGCCGGGAGCCAGGGCCCGAACAGGTTCAGCAGCATCAGCAGGCTGAGGGTCAGCAGCCCTTCGCAGGCTGCCAGCCACAGGCTGCTGCGCGAACGGGTGTAGGCGAAGCGGGTGAGGTTGTGCAGGATCAGCATCGCCAGGCAGCCGAAGAGCAGGCCGTAGATCAGCGTCTGGCTCTGGTCGGCCGCGCCCATCACCGCCGATTGCAGGGTGATGAAGGGGCGCAGCTCGTGTTCGGACACCAGGCGTACATAGACGTCCAGTGGCTTGGCGCTTTGCGGCAGCGGCAGCATGAAGTCGCTGCTGGGCAGGGGCTTTTGCGCCTGCGACGTGCCGGAGCCGGTGTTCACTTGCTCGATCAGCTTGTCGCCTTCGAGCACGTAGAGGTTCAGGTGGGACAGGTCGGGGGCGAAGATCCGCAGGATCTGCTCATGGGTTCCCGGTTGCAGCTTGAAGCGTAGCCACAGGGCGCCATCGGGCTCGGCGGCGGTGAGCTTGTCCAGCTCGATCGGGCTGAACTGGTTGGTGTAGCGCGGGGAGCGGATGTCACTGAGCTGCAGGTCGGCCTGTTCGTCGAGCAAAACCGCCCAGCCACTGCCTTGAGCGGCCAGGGCCGGGTTCAAGCAGAGCAGGGTCAGCAAGGTGACGGTGAAGCCTAGGGCAATCCTGAGCCAGCGCACGGCGAAATCCCTTCGTTGGTTGATGCCTGATTATAACTATGCGCGGCGTAATGACCGCACGACAAGGGCGTGTGCCCTTGCCGGGGTCAACGACAGCCTTACTCCTGGCCGCGCTCGCGGGCAATGGCGCGGTAGCCGATGTCCTTGCGGTAGAAGCAGCCCTGCCAGTCGATCTCGGCCGCCAGGCGGTAGGCCTGTTGCTGAGCCGCGTCGACGCTGTCACCCATGGCGGTAGCGCACAGTACCCGGCCGCCGGAGGTCACGACCTGGCCATCCTTGAGTGCGGTACCGGCGTGGAACACCTTGCCTTCCAGTGCTGCCGCGGCGTCCAGGCCGGTGATGGCCGCGCCCTTGGCGTAGTCACCAGGATAGCCGCCTGCCGCCAGGACGATACCCAGGCTCGGGCGTGGGTCCCACTGCGCTTCGACCTTGTCCAGGGCCTGGGCCAGGGCAGCTTCCACCAGCAGCACCAGGCTCGATTGCAGGCGCAGCATCACCGGTTGGGTTTCCGGGTCGCCGAAGCGGCAGTTGAACTCGATGACTTTCGGGTTGCCGGCCTTGTCGATCATCAGCCCGGCGTAGAGGAAGCCGGTGTAGACGTTGCCTTCCTCGGCCATGCCGCGCACGGTGGGCCAGATCACCAGGTCCATCACCCGCTGGTGCACTTCTGAAGTGACCACCGGTGCCGGGGAGTAGGCGCCCATGCCACCGGTATTGGGGCCAGTGTCGCCGTCGCCGACGCGCTTGTGGTCCTGGCTGGTGGCCATGGGCAGCACGTTCTTGCCGTCGACCATGACGATGAAGCTGGCTTCCTCGCCGTCGAGGAACTCCTCGATCACCACGCGGGAACCGGCGTCGCCGAAGGCATTGCCGGCGAGCATGTCGCGCACCGCTTCCTCGGCTTCGGCCAGGGTCATGGCCACGATCACGCCTTTGCCGGCGGCCAGGCCGTCGGCCTTGATCACGATCGGGGCGCCTTTTTCACGCAGGTAAGCCAGGGCTGGCTCGATCTCGGTGAAGTTCTGATAGTCGGCGGTAGGGATCTTGTGGCGGGCGAGGAAATCCTTGGTGAAGGCTTTCGAACCTTCCAGCTGCGCAGCACCGGCAGTCGGGCCGAAGCAGTCCAGGCCACGGGAGCGGAACAGGTCGACCACGCCAGCCACCAGCGGCACTTCCGGGCCGACGATGGTCAGGGACACATTCTTCTGAGCAAAGTCTGCAAGCTGCTCCAGGGCCAGGACGTCGATGGCGACGTTCTCGCACTTGGCCTCGATGGCGGTGCCGGCGTTGCCTGGGGCGACGAACACTTTCTGAACCCGTGGGTCCTGAGCGACTTTCCAGGCCAGAGCGTGTTCACGACCGCCGCTACCAATGATCAGTACATTCATTTCAAAAACCTCGGATGACGCTAATTCTGTTTTGGAACCTGAAGAGCTGGACGCCTCAGGAGGTTGCAATGACAGTGGTAGATGCAAGGCGGAGCCTACCTCGATGAGCGCAGTTGCCTGTTGGCAATGAGCATCATCGAGGTGGGCTCCAACGCAGCAGATGCCGGTGTCAGTGCGACCGTTGTCGTATCAGTGACGGAAGTGGCGCATGCCGGTGAACACCATGGCAATGCCCGCTTCGTCGGCCGCGGCAATCACTTCGTTGTCACGCATCGAGCCGCCGGGCTGGATCACTGCGGTGATGCCGACCTTGGCGGCGTTGTCCAGGCCGTCGCGGAACGGGAAGAACGCATCGGAGGCCATGACCGAACCGGCGACTTGCAAGCCGGCGTGCTCGGCCTTGATGGCGGCGATTCGCGCGGAGTTCACGCGGCTCATCTGGCCGGCGCCGACACCGATGGTCTGGCGGTTCTTGGCGTATACGATGGCGTTGGACTTGACGTACTTGGCGACTTTCCAGGCGAAGATCAGGTCGTTGATCTCTTGCTCGGTCGGGGCGCGCTTGGTCACGACTTTCAGGTCATCGGCACTGATCATGCCGATGTCGCGGCTCTGCACCAGCAGGCCGCCGTTGACGCGCTTGTAATCCCAGGCCGCAGCGCGCTCAGCCGACCACTGGCCGCAGGCCAGCAGGCGCACGTTGGCCTTGGCAGCGACGATGGCGCGGGCTTCTTCGCTGACGCTCGGGGCAATGATCACTTCGACGAACTGACGCTCGACGATGGCCTTGGCGGTGGCTGCATCCAGCTCGCGGTTGAAGGCGATGATGCCGCCGAAGGCCGATTCGGTGTCGGTGGCGTAGGCCAGTTCGTACGCCTGGCGGATACCGCCTTCAGCGTCCGGGCTGACCGCCACGCCGCACGGGTTGGCGTGCTTGACGATGACGCAGGCCGGCTTGACGAAGCTCTTCACGCATTCCAGCGCGGCGTCGGTGTCGGCCACGTTGTTGTAGGACAGCTCTTTGCCTTGCAGTTGGGTCGCGGTGGCGATGCCGACTTCAGCAGGCTTGGCCTCAACGTAGAACGCCGCGCTCTGGTGCGGGTTCTCGCCGTAGCGCATTTCCTGGGCCTTGATGAACTGGCTGTTGAAGGTGCGCGGGAATTCGCTGCGGCCGGATGTCGAGAGGGTTTCGGCGGCCTGGTTCACGGTGCCCATGTAGTTGGCGATCATGCCGTCGTACGCAGCGGTGTGTTCGAAGGCCTTGAGCATCAGGTCGAAGCGCTGGGCGTAAGTCAGGCCACCGGCCTTGAGGCTTTCCAGGACGCCGGCGTAGTCGCTGGCATTGACCACGATGGCCACGTCCTTATGGTTCTTGGCCGCCGAGCGGACCATGGTCGGGCCGCCGATGTCGATGTTCTCGATGGCGGTCGGCAGGTCGCAGCCTGGCTTGTTGATGGTGGCTTCGAACGGGTAGAGGTTGACCGCGACCAGGTCGATCGGCTTGATCCCGTGCTCGTTCATGATGGCGTCGTCAATGCCGCGACGGCCGAGGATACCGCCGTGGATTTTCGGGTGCAGGGTCTTCACCCGGCCATCCATCATTTCCGCGAAACCGGTGTAATCCGCGACTTCCACTGCGGACACGCCGTTGTCCTGCAGCAGTTTGAAGGTCCCGCCGGTGGAGAGGATCTCCACACCAAGGGCTTCCAGCTCCTTGGCGAATTCGAGGATCCCGGTCTTGTCGGAAACACTGATCAAGGCGCGGCGGATCGGCAGGCGGGTAGTCTGGTCGGTCATCTCAATTTCCATCAAAAGCAAAGGAGTCAGCAAAAAAGGCGACCGTTTTTTACGCGGGCGCCTTTCTGGTTTGATTGAATGCTTACAGCAAATCGTACTGCTTGAGTTTCTTGCGCAGGGTACCGCGGTTCAGACCCAGGAGTTCGCTGGCCTTGGTCTGGTTGCCCTTGACGTAGTTCATCACGCTTTCGAGCAACGGAGCCTCGACTTCGGAGAGCACCAGGTTGTACACGTCCGTGACGGCAGCGCCCTCAAGGTGGGCGAAATAATTGTGCAGCGCCTTCTCGACACTCCCGCGAAGGGTCTGGCCTTCTTCGCTGGGTGTATTGAGGTGCTGTTTCAAATTCACGTTGTCGCTCACGGGTGTTGTTCCACTCACTAAAGTCTCGGTCATCATCGTCATGCGGCCACCCCCTCTCCGTCCCCTGTTTCCAGGCTCTTGTAACGTCCGGCAAAGAACTCACGAACGTTGGCGCATTGTGCTTCCGTATCTTCCAAACGATTGAAGTGGGCGCGAAACTCCCTGGCGCCCGGCAGGGTTGCGAGATACCAGCCCACATGCTTGCGCGCAATGCGGACGCCCATGACCTCTCCATAGAAGGCATGCAGCGCGGCCAGGTGCTCTAGCAGAATACGTTCCACCTCGAACAGCTCCGGTGCCGGGAGGGTTTCACCGGTACTGAGGAAGTGTTCGATCTCACGAAAAATCCATGGCCGCCCCTGGGCGGCCCGGCCGATCAACAGCCCGTCGGCGCCGGTGGCGTGCAACACCCGCCGGGCCTTTTCCGGCGAGTCGATATCGCCATTGGCAAAGACCGGGATCGACACCGCCTGCTTGATCGCGGCAATGGTGTCGTACTCGGCTTCACCGGTGTACAGGTCGGCCCGGGTCCGACCATGGACCGCCAGTGCCGTGATGCCGGCCTGCTCGGCGATCTTCGCCACCGTCAGGCCGTTCTTGTTCTCCCGGTCCCAGCCGGTGCGGATCTTCAGGGTGACCGGTACATCCACAGCGGCCACTACTGCCTGGAGAATCTCGTTGACCAGGGCTTCGTCCTTCAGCAACGCGGAGCCGGCGGCCTTGTTGCAGACCTTCTTGGCCGGGCAACCCATGTTGATATCAATAATCTGTGCGCCCAACTCGACGTTGGCGCGGGCGGCGTCTGCCAGCATCTGTGCATCACCCCCGGCAATCTGCACCGAGCGGGGCTCGGGATCGCCTTCGTGGATCATGCGCAACCGCGATTTGCGGCTGTTCCACAAGCTCATGTCGCTGGTGACCATTTCCGAGACTACAAGGCCCGCGCCCAATTGCTTGCAAAGCTGACGAAAGGGCTGGTCTGTAACTCCCGCCATCGGGGCGAGAATCAAACCGTTGTGCACTGTATATGGGCCGATGCGTACCGCCGACATAGGACTTCCCTGTTGTGGGGCCGGATCATGAGAGTTCGAAAAAGGGTTGGCATGATACCCGCTCTCGATGACCGGATAAAGGCTGAATTGGATAAAATCTGAACAGTTCTTCTGTAACGTCCTGGGAGCAATCCAGGCGAAACAGTCATAAAACTGTCGTTAATCCAGAGTCGTCCGTGAACTTGTGCAGCCGATTCACTCAGGCGAGTGGAAACTCAGACTGTAGTTCACCGCTTTCGGGCCGGGGTCAAGAATATCCAGGGCGATGTGAATCGGGGTCTGCGGCGGCATTTCCGCCGCATCCTGCAAGTCACCGCCCAGGTATTCCCCGGGCTTGAAGCTGCGGCTGGCGATCAGGTGGCCGTTGAGGTCGGCGAAGCGCAGCTCAAGCAGCGGGAAGGGTTGGGAGAAGGGCGCGCGGTTATAGATGATGGCGTCCACCACCAGGGCGCCGCTGAATTCCGGATGGCTGCGTACCACCAGGTTGCTGCTCTTGATCCGGGCGATGTCGACCCGGGAAGGTACCGTGCAGCCGAATTCCGGGCACAGTTGCTGGAACCAGGGGCGGTACTGGTCCTGGCGGGCCAGCTCATCAAAGTGATAGGCGACGTATTGTCCCACCAGGCCGCCGGCGGCCAGCAGGATCAGCAGCAGCCAGAGCAGGCGCTTGCCCCAGGGCGAGCGGCGCTTCTGCCAGTCGAGGTGGAGCGGGTCGTCCACCAGGTCCAGCAGCACCTCTTCCTTGACCCCGGGCTCGTTGCGCTCTCGGCGCTTCTTGCCGGAGACGGCGGGCTCGTCGTCCTGGTCGTCCGGGTTGGCAGGCGAGTGAGGTTCCAGGTCATCGTCCAGGCGCAACCTGGGCGCCTGGGGTTCGTCGTCCAGGTCCGCGAGGTTGAACGACAGCGACGGTTCGGTGCGGCTGGGCTTGGGTGGTTCGGCGCTGGGTTC
This sequence comes from Pseudomonas sp. GW822-FHT06D10, assembly GCF_058799535.1. NCBI lineage: Bacteria > Pseudomonadati > Pseudomonadota > Gammaproteobacteria > Pseudomonadales > Pseudomonadaceae > Pseudomonas > Pseudomonas sp. GW822-FHT06D10. The sequence continues at coordinate 659,708 of NZ_JBXALN010000005.1, forward strand.
GGCGTCGTCCGGTTGCACCTTGGGGGGCGAAGGCTCGCTGTCGTCCCGTTCGGCGGCGCTGCCGAACAGTCCGTCCGGCCAGTGTGCCTCGTCGGCGTCCTGGGTATCGCGCCGGGCGCTGAGGCTGCCTTCCTTGTGCTCGCGTTCCTGGCCAAAGGCCTTGGCTGGCTGGATTTCGCGCTGTTCGAGCTTGGCCAGTTCCTCATCGAGGTCCAGGTGATCCAGGTCCATCTCGGCGGCCGACCATTGCTTCTGGCTGATGGCGCGCTGAGGAGCGGCAGGGGCCGCGGGGGGTGGCAGATCCGGTTCCGGTGCCGCCGGTGCCGGCGCCACGGTCGCTGCGGGAGCAGCCGGTGGCGCTACGGGTTTGGCAGCGGCTTTCGAGGTGGCAGCTTCCTTGGCCGCGCGCTGCTCGAGCAACTGTCGTGCGGCGTTGAACACCTGCAGGCAGGAGCCACAGCGAACCACTCCACGGGCCACGCTCAACTGGGCATGGCTGACGCGGAAGCGGGTTTGGCAATGCGGGCACTGGGTGACGAAACTGTCGGTCATGCGGCCATCCGGATTATGCAGGCGGCCATTCTAGCGCCGACGGCCGGTGATGCGCACCCAGCCATCAAGGGTGGCGATCGGGTCCAGATCGAAGTCCTGGGCATAAGCCGCGGCGACTTCCTCGCCCTGCTCGGCAAGAATGCCGGAAAGCGCCAGGCGCCCGCCGGACTTGACCAGCCCCGAAAGCTGCGGCGCCAGGGCCACCAGTGGCCCGGCCAGGATGTTGGCCACCAGTACATCGGCTTGCTCCTGGGGCAGTTGCTCGGGCAGGTAGAGCGGGAACAGCTCGTCGGCAATGCCGTTGCGCCCGGCGTTGTCACGGGAGGCTTCCAGGGCTTGCACGTCGATGTCGGTGCCCACCGCCTGTTTGGCGCCCAGCAACAGGGCGGCAATGGCCAGGATCCCCGAGCCGCAGCCGAAGTCCAGCACGTTGCAGTCCTTCAGGTCCTGGCCGTCCAGCCATTCCAGGCACAGGGCGGTGGTCGGGTGGGTGCCGGTGCCGAAGGCCAGGCCCGGGTCCAGCAGCAGGTTCACTGCCTCGGGCTCTGGCGCGGCGTGCCAGCTGGGAACGATCCACAGGCGCTGGCCGAAACGCATGGGCTGGAAGTTGTCCATCCAGCTGCGCTCCCAATCCTGGTCTTCGATGACTTCGCTGTGATGCTCGGGCAGCGGGCCGCCGGTCAGCAGCTCCATGTGGGCGAGTACGCTGGCGGCTTCGGTGCCGCCCTCGAACAGGGCCAGCAGATGGGTGTGGGACCAGAGCGGGGTGGTGTTCAGTTCAGGTTCGAAGATCGGCTGATCCTCGGCGTCCATGAAGGTGACCGAGACGGCACCGACTTCAAGAAAAGCGTCTTCGTAGGTTTCGGCTTGTTCTGGGCTGATGGCGAGACGGACTTGCAGCCAAGGCATGGCGGGCACCTTTGAAAATATGTGATGTGCAGCCTAGTGGGCCGCGAGAAGCGCGCAAGTTTACGCGAGACGCCCCTTGGGAGCGAGGGGGATACCCTGTGCTTGGTCGCAAGGACGGTTGATCAGGGAATGGCCGCTGCGCGGTTCGTGAGCAGGCTCGCTCCTGCAGGGCGGCGGCGGATACGACAAGGCCGCTCGAAAGCGGCCTTGTCGGTGTGGCGGGTGCCGATCAGTGTTGCTCGGCCAGCTTGTGCTCGAGGTAGTGAATGTTCACCCCCCCTTTGCAGAAGCCTTCGTCACGGGTCAGGTCGCGGTGCAGCGGGATGTTGGTCTTGATCCCGTCGACGACGATTTCGTCCAGCGCATTGCGCATGCGCGCCATGGCTTCGTCACGGGTGGCCCCGTAGGTGATCAGCTTGCCGATCAACGAATCGTAGTTTGGTGGAACCGCGTAACCGCTGTACAGGTGCGAGTCGACGCGCACGCCGTTGCCGCCCGGGGCATGGAAATGCTTGACCGTGCCTGGGCTTGGCATGAAGGTTTTCGGGTCTTCGGCGTTGATCCGGCATTCCAGCGCGTGGCCGCGGATCACGACGTCGTCCTGGGTGAACGACAGCTTGTTGCCGGCGGCAATGCTGAGCATTTCCTTGACGATGTCGATACCGGTCACCATTTCCGATACCGGGTGCTCTACCTGCACGCGAGTGTTCATCTCGATGAAGTAGAAGCGGCCGTTCTCGTAGAGGAACTCGAACGTGCCGGCGCCACGGTAGCCGATGTCGATGCACGCCTTGACGCAGCGGGCGAAGACTTCCTGGCGGGCGGTCTCGTCGATGCCCGGTGCCGGCGCTTCTTCGAGGACCTTCTGGTGCCGACGCTGCAGCGAGCAGTCGCGGTCGCCCAGGTGGATGGCATTGCCCTGGCCGTCGGACAGCACCTGGACCTCCACGTGACGTGGGTTGGTCAGGAACTTCTCCAGGTAGACCATCGGATTGCCGAACGCCGCGCCGGCTTCGGAGCGGGTCAGCTTCGCCGAGGCGATCAGGTCTTCTTCCTTGTGCACCACGCGCATGCCGCGACCACCACCGCCACCGGCGGCCTTGATGATCACCGGGTAGCCGACTTCACGACCGATGCGCAGGGCGGTTTCCTCGTCTTCCGGCAGCGGGCCGTCGGAACCTGGAACCGTCGGTACGCCGGCCGCGATCATGGCGTGCTTGGCGGAAACCTTGTCGCCCATCAGGCGGATGGTCTCGGCTTTCGGGCCGATGAAGGCGAAGCCGGAGTTTTCCACCTGTTCGGCGAAGTCGGCGTTTTCCGCGAGGAAGCCGTAGCCAGGGTGGATCGCCGTGGCGCCAGTGACTTCAGCGGCCGCGATGATGGCCGGGATGTGCAGGTAGGACTGCGCGGCTTGCGCAGGGCCGATGCATACCGATTCGTCTGCCAGGCCCAGGTGCATCAGCTCCTTGTCGGCCTTGGAGTAGACGGCTACGGTCTTGATCCCCATTTCCTTGCAGGCACGCAGGATCCGCAGGGCGATTTCGCCGCGGTTGGCGATCAGGACTTTTTCCAACTTCGCAGGCTTCAACATCAAAGACTCTCCGCGGTTCAAACGATGGTGAACAGCGGTTGGTCGTACTCAACCGGCTGGCCGTCTTCGACAAGAATGGACTCGATCACACCGCTGGTTTCAGCTTCGATGTGGTTCATCATCTTCATCGCTTCGACGATGCACAGGGTGTCGCCCTTCTTCACGCTCTGGCCGACTTCAACGAAGGCTGGCGAGGTAGGCGAAGACTTGCGGTAGAAAGTACCGACCATTGGCGAACGGGCCACGGTGCCGTTCAGCGCGGGTGCGGCCGGTGCTGCAGGAGCGGCGGCGGCAGCAGGAGCGGCAGCGGCAGGCGCAGCCACTGGAGCGGCAACCGGAGCCGGTGCGTAGTACTGCTGGGCTGGAGTCTTGCTGTGGCGGCTGATGCGTACGGACTCTTCGCCTTCCTTGATCTCCAGCTCGTCGATGCCGGACTCTTCCAGCAGTTCGATCAGTTTCTTAACTTTACGGATATCCATGAATCATCAACTCCCAAGGGTCGGTCAGGGGCGTTTATCGCTTGTCGTTCAAGCGTTTGCCTGACGTTCAAGCTGTTCTAGGGCGGCCTCCAGGGCCAGTCGGTAACCGCTGGCGCCAAGGCCGCAGATCACTCCCACCGCAACATCGGAGAAGTAGGAGTGATGACGGAAAGGTTCGCGTTTGTGCACGTTGGACAAATGCACTTCGATGAATGGGATGCTCACCGCCAGCAGCGCGTCACGTAATGCGACGCTTGTATGCGTAAAAGCTGCTGGATTGATCAAAATGAAATCCACGCCTTCATCGCGGGCGGCATGGATGCGCTCGATCAATTCGTACTCGGCATTGCTCTGCAGGTACTGCAGATGGTGCCCGGCATCACGGGCCCGTTGCTCCAGGTCCTGGTTGATCTGGGCCAGGGTAGTTGCACCGTAGACCCCCGGTTCACGGGTGCCGAGCAGGTTCAGGTTGGGTCCGTGAAGAACCAGTAGGGTGGCCATCGGTTGTTCCTTGTTATCGGGGGCTGTTGTCAGAACCCGGCGACTATGCCGGAAAGACTTTATGACTGTCCAGTTCTCTGCAATAGCCAGCACGATGACCGATGTTTGCGCAAAATATGTGACCGACAGATTAAATCCGGTCATTTGCCCTCAAGAAAGGGGGGCGTGCTTCTTGTCGCCCGTTTCGTCGCTGATGGCGGTGGGTTGTGGTTTGCGCGCCCGTTTCAGAGCCTAGACGCGGAACGCTTGGACTGCCGTATGCAATTGCCCGCCTAGGTCCAGCAGGTTCTCGCCCTGGGCCCGGCCTTCGCCGATGCGCAGCAGGTTGTCGCCGCCCAACTGGTGGATGCGTTCGCTGTGATCGCGGATTTCGCTCACCGCGCCGCTCTGCTGGGCAGTGACATCGGCGATCCGCACGGCGGTATCGGCGATGGTCTGGATCGCCCCGACGATTTCGTCCAGGGCGCCATCGGCGGCCTGGGCCTGGCCGGCGGTGGCCTCGGCGTGTTCGACCTGGGCGCGCATGCCTTGTACCGATTGCTGGGCGGCGGCCTGCAGGCCGGCGATCAGGGTCTGGATCTCCGCGGTGGCCCCGGCGGTGCGCTGGGCCAGGGAGCGCACTTCTTCGGCGACCACGGCAAAACCGCGGCCCATTTCCCCGGCGCGGGCGGCTTCGATGGCGGCGTTGAGGGCCAGCAGGTTGGTCTGGTCGGCGATGGAGCGGATCACCGTCAGCACGCCGCCGATGGTGGCGGATTCCTGCGCCAGGTGTTCGATCATCTGCGCGTTGCCCTGGACTTCCCCGACAAGGGCGTGCAGCCCGGTGAGGCTCAGGCCTATGACTTTCTGCCCCTGCTGCACGGCGAGGCCAGCACTGCGGCTGGCGTCGGCGGCCTGGCTGGCGTCCCCGGCGACCTGCTGGATGGTGGCTTCCAGTTCGCCCAGGGCATCGCGGATCTGTGCGGTGTCGCCGGCCTGGCGCTCGGCGCCGCTGTGCAGGCCGCTGCTCAGGTCGGCCAGGGCGCGGCTGCTGCCGGCCACTTGTTCGGCGTTCTGGCGGATGGTGCCCACCAGGTCCACCAGGTAGGCGCGCAGGCGGTTCAGGGATTCCTCGATGTCATGCAGCTCGCGGTTGGTCTTGCCCAGCTGGATCGGTCGGCTGAAGTCGCCTTCGGCCCAGGTCGACAGCGCCGGGGCGAGGTTGGTCAGAACCCGCGCCAGCTTGCGCTGCAAGGTGTCGATCACCAGGGCGATCAACAGGATCAGGCCGATCATCAGCCCCTGCATCAGCCGCACTTCGCCCTGGATCTGCCCGTGCTGGGCCCGTACCGCCGGTTCCAGTTCGGCGATGGCCTGGCGCACGGCGTTGATCTTCAGCAGGGTTGCGGCGCTCAGGTCGGCGCGCTTCTGGATCTGCTCGCGGGTGCGTTGCAGTTCTGCCGGATAGCGGCTGAGCAGGCTGTTGAGTTCACGCTTGAAGCCTATGCCGGCATCTTCGGCGGCGGCTTTCTCGGTGTTTTCCAGGCCCATCATGGCGGCGAAATCATCGGTGCCCGATTCGCTGCTGGCGGCCACGCCCAATAAAGGCAGGGCATCGAGCTGATCGGCCTGGGCGCGGATGCTGTTCACTTCCCGTTCCACATCGGCGGCCAGCTCGCTGCGGCCACTGCTCACCAGCTTGTCCCGGGCCAGGGAGAGCTTGCCCAGGTGCTGGGAGGCGGTGAGCAATAAAGGCAGGTAGTTCGCCGCTTCCGCGCTCTTGGCCCCGCTGGCGTACTGGCTGAGCTGCTCCAGGTTCGCGCCCAGCTCGCGTTCGGCCTGCAACAGCAGGGCCTGGGGATCGCCTGCCAGCTTGCCGGCGGCCAGCAGGTCGGTCTTGCTGAAGTCGTCGAGGCTGGCCAGGCTCGGGCGCAGGCTTTGCGCCAGCGGTGGCGGCAGTTCGCCCAGCTCGCCCTGCAGGGTTTCCAGGGCCTGGGCCGCACTGCTCAGCCGCAGGGCATCGCCGCTGGCCAGGTAGTCTTCGATATTGCGCGCCACCTGGTTCTGAAACTGCTGGGACAGCCCCAGGTAGCGCTCCATCAATAGATAGGGGCGTTCCAGGGCACGTTGCGACCACCACAGCGTCGCCCCCAGGGCGAGGCAAACGGCAACGAGCAGCAGGGTATTGAGATTGGTCAGCAGCTTCAGGCGCATCGGGGCTCTACCAACGGCTTAAATGGTAAGCGCCTGAATTTATTGCGTTTGTATTACAAGGTTATGACCGAATCGGTGGATTCGGATGAAAAGATGGCACTTTGACTTGATCGCGCGGCCTGGACTCGATTGCGCCCGCCATGCTTGGCTCGGTACAGGGCTTCGTCGGCCTGGCTGGCCATCATCAGGCTGTCGGAATCCTCCTGCATTTCCACCACCCCGGCGCTGAAGGTGCACCACAGGTCCTGGGGCTGGGCCGGGTAGTGGATCTCGGCAAAGCGCTGGCGGATTTCGTCCAGAACCTTGCACGCGGCGTCCTGGTCGGTGTCGGGCATGACAATGGCAAATTCTTCGCCGCCGTAGCGGCCGATGAAGTCGGTCTTGCGCAGGCGCTGTTTGAGAAACAGCGCCAGGCTCTTGATCACCCGGTCGCCCATGGGGTGGCCGTGGCTGTCGTTGACCCGCTTGAAGTGGTCGATATCCAGCATGGCGAAGCTCAGCGGCTTGCCCTCGCGACGGGCGCGGAAACTGCAGTCTTCCAGCAGTTGCAGGATATGGGTGTGGTTGTACAGGCCGGTGAGGCTGTCGCGGACCATCCGCGCCTTGAGGTTGCGCGCCCGGGCCGCGCGGTTGCGCACGGTGGTGATCAGGTGCCGGGGCTTGATCGGCTTGGTGAGGAAGTCGTCGCCGCCTTCGCTCATGGCGTCCAGCTGCTTGTCCAGGTCGTCCTCGGCGGACAGGTAGATGATCGGCACGCTGACGTAGCGGTCGTTGTGGCGGATTACCTTGGCCAGCTCGGTGCCGGTGCAGGCCGGCATGTACATGTCGAGAATGATCAGGTCCGGCTGGAAGTCCGCCAGCTCGGCCATGGCCTGGATCGGTTCGATCAGGGTGCGGGTGACGATCCCGGCACTGTTGAGCAGGCGCTCGGTGTGCAGGGCCTGGGCCCGGGAGTCGTCGATGATCAGCACTTTATAAGGTTCGTACTGGGCGACGCAGGTCAGTACTTCGATTTTTTCCAGCAGGCTGGAGGCTTCCAGGGTGCCGGTGAGGAATTCCTGGCCGCCGGCGCGCACTGCGGCCAGGCGCGTCGGGGTGTCGGTTTCATGCAGGCTGAAGAAAAGCAGCGGGAGTTTCTGCTCCAGGCCGACCTGGGCCTCGGCGGCCAGGGTCAGGCCCATGCCGGCACCGCAGAAATCCACATCGATGACGATGGCCGCCGGCAGGCGTTCGACCATGGACGAACGAAAGGCCGGAATGCTGTCCAGGGACTGGGCGCTGAGGCCGAAGAATTCCAACTGCTTGGCCAGGCGCTCGGCCCGGTCGTGGTCCTGCAGCATCACGTAGATCGGCTTGCGCAGGGGCGGCAGGAAGGTCTGTTCCAGTTGGTCGCCGTGGCGCAGCCCGGTGCGCGACAGGCGCTGCATCAGGCGGTTGAGGTCGGTGATCAGGTTGCTGCTGAGGCGGCCACGGTTGGCGTCCACCGCTTCCAGGGACTGGCTGATGCTGCGGGCCAGCTGGGTATGTTCGGGTTGTTCGAAACGTTCGGCGAAGCGAAGCAGGCGCAGGTTGGCCTCGCACAGCTCCGACATGTCGGTGGTCGACCATTCGCTGCGTTGCAGACGCTGCCATATCTCAAGAATCTGACGTGCCTGATGAATTACCCGCTGGGCAAAGTGGTGCTTGAGGCGCTCACGGCTGGGGTCTTCTGGCTCGGTCATATCCTGACTACTAGTTAGGGTGCATGCTGAGATCGACTGGTGGCTCTATGCTAGCACCACTTTTGTGTCCCATGAGTGTCGTACGTCAATAATGTGCAAAGCGACGTTATTCAGTTCCTGACCGATTGGTCGCGTAGGCTCCGGACTGTGCTTCATTTATAGTGGCCAGCTGATTCGCAATCTTTGCGCGGCGCGCATTTGCCGGAAGATTTATCCCGTCAAGGCAAGGCACGATGGAGTAGGGTTGTGGTCGAACCGATGAACTCAAGTGATTGAAAGGACATAGCCATGCTGGATTGGAAGAATCGCGCAGGCAGCGCGCCAGATCGTGCTGCCGAACCCAAGTCGGCGACACGCAGCTATTTCGGTGGCCTGCTGTTCAGTCGTGCCCTGGCCACCTTGCTGGGCCTGTATCTGCTGGTCACCGGTGCCCTGGGCTGGTACTGGAGCCAGGAGCCGGCGCTGTTCCCCGTCCAGCAGAACGCCCAGATCGCCGCCGAGAAGGAAGGCCGACAGATGGTGGTGGGCTACACCACCGTGGAAACCCTGAAGACCGTGGTCGGCACCCTGCTGGACAAGCCGGGTGGCTACATTTCCAACGACCGTTTTCCACCGGGGCTGTGGATGGACAACATGCCGAGCTGGGAATACGGCGTGCTGGTCCAGGTCCGCGACCTGACCCGTGCCCTGCGCAAAGACTTCGCCCGTTCCCAGTCGCAGTCCGCAGAAGACGCCGACCTGGCCAAGGCCGAGCCGCGCTTCAACTTCGACAACAAGAGCTGGATCCTGCCGTCCAGCGAATCGGAGTACCAGGAAGGCATCAACTCCCTGAGCCGCTACCAGGCGCGTCTGTCCGATCCGAACCAGAAGACCGCGCAGTTCTATGCCCGCGCCGACAACCTCAACAACTGGCTGGGTGACGTTGGCACGCGCCTGGGCTCGCTGTCCCAGCGCCTGTCGGCCAGCGTCGGCCGGGTCAAGCTCAATACTGCTCTGAAGACCGAAGTGCCGGCCCCGGGCCAGGGCCCGCAGGTTGATGAAGAAGTGGTGGAAACCCCGTGGATGCAGATCGACAACGTGTTCTACGAAGCCCGTGGCCAGGCCTGGGCGCTGTCGCACCTGCTGCGGGCCATCGAGGTGGACTTCGCCGATGTGCTGGCGAAGAAGAACGCCACCGTCAGCGTGCGCCAGATCATTCGCGAACTGGAAGCGTCCCAGGAGCCGGTCTGGAGCCCGATGATTCTCAATGGCAGCGGCTTCGGCGTGCTGGCCAACCACTCGCTGGTGATGGCCAACTATATTTCCCGGGCCAACGCGGCGGTCATCGACTTGCGTCAATTGCTCAATCAAGGCTGATCCATGGTCGCAACCGACAAAGAGGCGGCCCACCGCGCCGCCTCCGATGCAGAACAGATTGCCTGGGTCGATGGCGAAGACCAGTTGCTGGGTGCCATGGTCCGTTCCGAGTTGCGCGAGCGCGGCCTGATCGGGCGTGGCACCTACATCATGCTGTTCAACTCCGCCGGTGAGCTGTGCGTGCACCGGCGAACCCTGAGCAAGGCCATCTACCCGGGCTACTGGGACGTCGCCGCCGGCGGCATGGTCCTGGCGACTGAAAGCTATGCCGAATCCGCCGCCCGGGAGCTGGAAGAGGAACTGGGGGTGAGCGGGGTCGAACTGACCGCCCATGATCACTTCTTTTTCGAGGATACCGGCAACCGTCTCTGGTGTTCGGCGTTCTCTGCCGTGTGGGACGGTCCACTGCGCCTGCAGCCGGAAGAAGTCCTCGAAGCGCATTTCATGCCACTGGATCAGGTGCTGCGGGAAATCCACGAAAAGCCCTATTGCCCGGACTCCCTGGCTGCCCTGCAGCGCTATCTGGCACGGCGTCGCTAAAGTTGCATAAATTGGCGCTGATTGGCTCTTAGCAACCGGGCTTTTTGCCGTTACACTGCGCGACTTTTCAAGCTGAACCAGGCTGCCCTGGTTCAGTAGCGCTGCCCCTGCCTGAGTGGGGCTTCGCGGTCGATGGCACCGCCATGTGCTTCGACCAGTCTTTGTCCTCCCAAGAGGATTGCCGGTGGCCAAAAAAGCCGCATCCTTCGCCGCCCTTGGTGGCCTGGTATTTTCCACCGACGCAGGTCGACATTGCCCGGACTGTAGCCAGCCGGTAGCCGCCTGTATCTGCAAACAAACCGTGATCCCGGCCGGCGACGGCATTGCCCGCGTGCGCCGCGAAAGCAAGGGCCGTGGCGGCAAGACGGTGACCACCATCACCGGCGTGCCCCTGGCCGAAGATGCCCTCAAGGAGCTGGCCACGACGCTGAAGAAACGCTGTGGCACCGGCGGCGCCCTGAAAGACGGCGTCATCGAAATCCAGGGCGACCATGTCGAGCTACTCTTGGCGGAACTGGTCAAGCACGGTTTCAAGGCGAAGAAGTCCGGCGGCTAGCAGCCTCTGTGAAAACCACCTGTGACTGGACCCTGTCTTGATTCGCTCAGGACACCGGCGTCGTCTCCATGGTTTTCACAGAGCCTGTTCATGAACGGTTTCTAAACTCGGCACGGCGGGCGCGGTCTATTGCGCTTGCAGGCTAATCGTCATTTTCATTCTTTAGACTGCGCCAGCCCTGGAGTGGGGCGGCGCTCTATGACTTCTTTATAGGGGACTTCGATGTCCGTACGACGCACACGTAAAGACGATGGCAGCCAATGGACAGTTGCGGACAGCCGCAGTGTCTACGGGATTCGCCATTGGGGGGCCGGGTATTTCGCGATCAATGACGCCGGTCGCGTCGAAGTTCGTCCGAACGGCCCGAGCAGCTTGCCCATCGATCTGTTCGAACAGGTCGAGGAGCTGCGCAAGAGCGGCTTGTCCCTGCCGTTGCTGGTGCGCTTCCCGGACATCCTCCAGGACCGCGTGCGCCAGCTGACCGGTGCCTTCGATGCCAACATCGGGCGCCTGGAATACCAGAGCAAGTACACCGCGCTGTACCCGATCAAGGTCAACCAGCAAGAAGCGGTGATCGAGAACATCATCGCCACCCAGAATGTTTCCATCGGCCTGGAAGCCGGCTCCAAGCCGGAGCTGCTGGCGGTCCTGGCCCTGGCGCCCAAGGGCGGCACCATTGTCTGCAACGGCTACAAGGACCGCGAGTTCATCCGCCTGGCGCTGATGGGCCAGAAGCTGGGCCACAACGTGTTCATCGTCATCGAGAAAGAGTCCGAAGTGGGCCTGGTGATCGAGGAAGCGGCGTCCCTCAAGGTCAAGCCACAGGTGGGCCTGCGGGTGCGCCTGTCGTCCCTGGCTTCGAGCAAGTGGGCCGACACCGGTGGTGAAAAGTCCAAGTTCGGCCTGTCGGCGGCGCAACTGCTGTCGGTGGTGGAGCGCTTCCGCGCCGCCGGCCTGGACCAGGGCATCCGTCTGCTGCACTTCCACATGGGCTCGCAGATCGCCAACCTGGCGGACTACCAGCACGGCTTCAAGGAAGCGATCCGCTACTACGGCGAGCTGCGCAACCTCGGCCTGCCGGTGGACCACATCGACGTCGGCGGCGGCCTGGGTGTGGACTACGACGGCACCCACTCGCGCAACGCCAGTTCGATCAACTACGACATGGACGACTACGCCAGCGTGGTGGTGGGCATGCTCAAGGAATTCTGCGACGCGCAGAACCTGCCGCACCCGCACATTTTCTCCGAGAGCGGCCGCTCCCTGACCGCCCACCACGCCATGCTGGTGGTGCAGGTCACCGACGTCGAGAAGCACAACGACGACGTGCCGCAGATCGACAACAAGCAGGAGCTGCCGGAAACCGTGCAATGGCTGGTGGACCTGCTGGGCCCGACCGACATTGAAATGGTCACCGAAACCTACTGGCGCGCCACTCACTACATGAGCGACGTGGCCGCCCAGTACGCCGACGGCAAGCTGACCCTGGCCGAGAAAGCCCTGGCCGAGCAGTGCTACTTCGCCGTATGCCGGCGCCTGCACAACTCGCTCAAGGCGCGCCAGCGTTCCCACCGCCAGGTGCTGGACGAACTCAACGACAAGCTGGCCGACAAGTACATCTGCAACTTCTCGGTATTCCAGAGCCTGCCGGACACCTGGGCCATCGGCCAGGTCCTGCCGATCCTGCCGCTGCACCGCCTCGACGAAGAGCCGCTGCGCCGCGCGGTGCTGCAGGACCTGACCTGCGACTCCGACGGCAAGATCAAACAGTACGTCGACGAGCAGAGCATCGAGACCAGCCTGCCGGTACACGGCCTCAACGAGGGCGAGGACTACCTGCTGGGGATCTTCCTGGTGGGCGCCTACCAGGAAATCCTTGGTGACATGCACAACCTGTTCGGCGACACCGACTCGGTGAACATCTACCAGCGGGCCAATGGCAGCGTGTACCACGCCGGGATCGAGACCCACGACACCATCGAAGACATGCTGCGCTACGTGCACCTGTCGCCGGAGGAGTTGATGACCCACTACCGCGACAAGGTGGCCAGCGCCAAGATCAGCGCCGCCGAGCGTACCCAGTTCCTTGACGCATTGCGCCTGGGCCTGACCCGTTCGTCCTACCTGTCTTCCTGACAGCCCCGGCGAACCCTGGAAACCCACCGCTCGCGGTGGGTTTTTTTTGCCCGCAATTCAGGCTGTACGGCCTGCGGGCACTAGGTTCAGCGAGCCTCGGCGAACCAGCGGTCGCGGCGCTGCAGGTGCCAGGCGAAGGCACCCAGGGTCAGGCTGCGCAGGAACATGAACAGCAGGAACGTCAGCCACAGGCCGTGGTTGCCCAGGCCTTGCAGCGCCCAGGCAAAAGGCAGCAGCAGGAGCACGGTCAGCAACATGCCGTTGCGCATTTCCCGGGCCCGGGTGGCGCCGATGAACAGGCCGTCCAGCAGGTAGCTCCAGACCGCAATCAACGGCAGTACGGCGAGGTAGGGCAGGTAGGTAAAGGCGGTCTGGCGCACGTCGGGAATATCGGTCTGCATTTCGATGAACAGGTGGCCGCCCAGCAGGAACAGCACGGCGAACCCCAGGCTGGCCAGCAGCGACCAGCCACCGGCTACCACCAGCGAGCGGCGCAGGGCCGGGCGGTCATGGGCGCCGATGGCGTGGCCGCACAGGGCCTCCACTGCGTGGGCCAGGCCATCGAGGGCATGGGCGGTAAGCAGCAGGCCGTTGAGCAGCAGGGCATTGGCCGCCACTGTGGCATCGCCCAGACGGGCGCCTTGCACGGTGATCAGGAAGAACACCGATTGCAGGGCCAGGCTGCGGATGAAGATGTCACGATTGACCGCCAGCAGCGGGCGCCAGCTCTGCCAGCGGCGCAATGCCGCCCAGGCGATTTGCCCCGGATAGGCCCGCAGGGCCGGCCGGGTCATGGCCAGGCCGACCAGCGCGCCGCTCCATTCGGCGATCACCGAAGCCCGGGCCGAGCCCACCACGCCCCAGTCCAGGCCGAGGACGAACCACAGGTTGAGGGCGATGTTCAGCACGTTGGTGCTGAGCAGGATGGCCAGCGGTGCCCGGGCGTTCTGGGTACCGAGAAACCAGCCCACCAGGGCGAAACTGGCCAGGGCCGCGGGCAGGCCCAGCAGGCGGGTGTGGAAAAAGCTCCGGGTCATCTGGTCCAGCTCCGCCGAGGGCTGCATCAGGTGCAGCGCCGCGCCGCTCAGGGGCACGCCTATGGCGCCCAGCAGCAGCGCCAGCCCCATGGCCAGTATCAAGCCCTGGAGCAGGATCTGCCGCAGCGCCGCCCCGTCGCCGCGCCCGGCGGCCTGGGCGGCGAAGCCGGTGGCGCCCATGCGCAGGAAGCCCATGGCCCAGGCCAGGAAGGTATAGAGGCTGGCACCGACCGCCACGGCGCCCAGCTGGTGGGCGTGGGGCAGGTGGCCGATCACCGTGCTGTCCACCAGCGCTACCAGGGGCACGGAAATGTTCGACAGGATCATCGGCGCGGCCAGGGCCCAGACGCGGCGATGGGTGGGGCGGTGACGCCAATCGGAAATCAGGGGGGGCATGCAGGCTCCTTGCGAGAGCGGGCATTGTACCCGGCGCCCGCGGGCGCCGGGGGTTAGTGCGGGGGGATCAGTGGATGATCCAGCTCAGCAGCCAGAGGCCGAGCACCAGCCAGATGATGCCGAGGATGATCGAGGCTCGCATGAAGGCGCGGATCGCCGAGTACAGGAACATCAGGCCGATGATCAGGGCAATGATGCTGACGATCGAGGTGTCCATGCCCAGGGCGCGGGACAGGCCGTCGACAAAGTTGCCCCCGGCGTGGGTCAGGGTATTGAACAACCCGCTGAGCAGGTCGACGATAAAGCGGATCACCGAGCCGATGGCCTGGCCGAGCCATTCGAAGAAACTTTCTACCTGCATGTGCGCGTCCTGATGAAAGATGGGCCGAGTGCCCGAGCTCAAGCTTGGGCCATGAACACCCGTGGCGAGTTCCCTGTTAAGCATAGAAGCTGCCGGGGGTTGCGCATTCTGGAGGAGCCGGCTTGCCGGCGAAAGCGCTCTTGCGTCCCACGCCCATCCCCCGGAAGCTATACGCCTTCAGGAGACCCCGATGAACCTAGAGCAACTGACCCAACGCCTGCACGCCATTCGTGACCGCAACGATTGGCGGCAATTTCACAGCCCGAAGAACCTGGCCATGGCCGCCAGCGTCGAAATGGCCGAGCTGGTGGAAATCTTCCAGTGGCTGAGCGAGGACCAGTCGCGGCAACTGCCAGCAGACAAGCTGGCCCATGCCGGCCAGGAAGTGGGGGATATCGTCCTCTACCTGCTGTTGCTGTGCAGCGAGCTGGGGTTGGACATGGACCAGGTGGTACGCAGCAAGCTGGCGGACAGCGAACGGCGGTTCTGCTCATGAGCGACCGGCATTTCGACCAGTTGGCGACCCGTTTCGCCGAGAAGATCTATGGCGGCGCCAAAGGCGCGATCCGCCTGGCGGTGCTTCAGGCCGATCTCAAGGAAGCGCTGCCCGAGCGGCCACTGCGGGTGCTGGATATCGGCGCCGGGCTGGGGCACATGTCCTTGTGGCTGGCCGAGCGCGGGCACCAGGTCACCCTGGCCGAGCCCGCCGCGCCCATGCTTGAAGGCGCCCGCCAGCGCTTTGCCGACGCCGGGCAGCAGGCCACCTTCATCCAGGCGCCCTGGCAGGAACTGCTGGGGCAACTGACCGAACCCTACGACCTGGTGCTGTGCCACGCGGTGCTGGAATGGCTGGCCGAACCCCACGCGATCCTGCCGGTGCTGCACCAGTTGACCGCCGCCGATGGCTGGCTGTCCCTGGCCTTCTACAACCGCGACGCACTGGTCTACCGCAACCTGCTCAAGGGCCACTTCCGCAAGATGCGCAAGAACGACATGGCCGGCGAGAAACAGAGCCTGACCCCGCAACAGCCCCTTGATCCTCGCGAGCTGGCGGCGCAACTTGAGGGCCTGTGGCGAGTCGAAAGCCAGAGCGGAGTGCGGGTTTTCCACGATTACATGCCGGTGGAGTTCCAGGCCCGTGCCGAGCTGACGGATCTGCTGGAAATGGAGCTGGCTCACCGTCGACACCCAAGTTTCGCCGGGCTTGGGCGTTATCTGCATTGGCTGTGCCGGCCGGTCTAACGGAGTGTGCAATGAAACACCGCCTGGGTCTGATCCTCCTGTGTTCGGGGCTTGCCGCCTGTCAGGGCAGCAACCCCTATGTCGCCAGCTCCAACCCGCTGCCGCCGGCCCCGCCGCAAGCGGCCAACACCTTTGACCGCAGCGCCTACCCGGCGCCGCAACGGGACTATGGCCGCTACCGCAACTGGGCCTGGCTCAATGGCCGCCTGCCCAGCGGTTCGGCCTGGGCCGACTCGGCGCAGATTGCCGAGGCAGTCAGCAATGCCCTGGATCAGCAGGGTTTGCGCCCTGTGCATGACAACCGGCCGGCGGACCTGTGGGTCAGCGCCGACCTGCACCTGGAAAAGCGCCTGCGCCAGGTCCAGGACGACTACGGGTATGGCGGTTACGGCGGCTATAACCGTTATGGCCCGGGCTACGGCATGTACGGCAGCGTGCCGGTGGTGCGCACCTACGAGGTGGAAGTGGTGGTGGTGCGGGTCAACCTGTATGACGGCGCCAGTGGCCAGCCGGTCTGGAGCGCCAGCGCCGAGACCAGCAGCCGCGGCAGCCTCGGCGAGCGGGCCGATGCCTTGCGTGAGGCGGTGCAAAAGGCAATGGCGGCCTATCCTCCCAGTTAGGATCGCCCCCGGTTTTTGTCTTCAAGCGGAGAAACAGCATGTTCCATCGAATCGCTCTACTGGTGTGTGCCGCCTTGCTCAGTGCCTGCGCCGCCAACCAGGTCAATCATGACTTCGACGCCAGCCGGGACTTTGGCGCCTATCGCAGTTGGAACTGGAAAGAACCCGCCCTGCAATACCGGCCGGATGATCCACGGATCAAGAGCGACTTGACCGAACAGCGCATCCGCCAGGCGGTGGCCGAGCAACTGGACCAGCGCGGCCTGCGTCCGGCCCAGGGCGGTGCCCGGGCCGACCTGAATGTGCAGGCGTACCTGATCGTCGAGGACCGCCAGCAGCAGGTCACTACCAACTATGGCGGCGGTTGGGGCGGCCCGTGGAATGGCTACTGGGGCGGGCCGATGTACAACGAAACCCGCAACATCACCTATAAGGTGGCAACCATCCAGATCGACCTGCTGGACGGCAAGGACGGCAAGCTGGTGTGGCGCGGCAGCGACGAGCAGATGCTCAGCAGCTCGCCCAACCCGGCAGATCGCAGTGCCGCGGTTCGCACTACGGTGATGCGCATCCTGCAGAACTACCCGCCCCACTGAAACCTTCGACCGGGCAGGGCGGCACAGGGTGTGCGGCCCTGCCTGCTGCCGCCAGTCCGGCGCCCCTGCGCCCCGGCCGGCATCTGCCACGGCCTTTGACTACACTGCTTTCATCGATGGAGATAGCGCTCGGCTGCGAGCCGGTAAAGGAGTGCCCCGATGTCTCCCCTGAAGCGGTTTTACGGCCCGGCCCGTCAGCGCGGGGCCATTGGCCTGATGGCGGCGGTGACCTTCGGCCTGGCGTTGTTGCTGATGTTGCTGGTAGTGGACAGCGGTCGGCTCTACATGGAACAGCGCAAGTTGCAGCGCGTGGCGGACAACGCCGCGCTGGAGGCCGTCAGCCGTGGCGGCACCTGCCAGGCCGGCCTGACGGCCGCCGCCTACGCCGGCCAGAACGCCACCCGCAACGGCTTCACCGTAGCCACCGGCAGTAGCCTGAGCACTGCCTGCGGTTCCCTGACCACCGGGGCCAACGGCCTGCGGACCTTCACTGCCAACCCTGCACAAGCGGTGGCGATACGGGTGATCGCCACCCATACCGTGCCCATCAGCGTGGCATCGGGGGTGGCGGCCCTGTTCACACCGGGGCCGATCAACCTCACCACCCAGCTCAGCGCCACGGCCGTTGCCGCGGCGCCGACGCCTACCGTGGCGCAGTTGAGCATTCGCAGCACCCTGGGCACCGTCAGTACCGCGCAATCGAGCATTCTCAACCCACTGGTGGGCGGGATGCTGGGGGGCAGCCTGAGCCTCAGCGCGGTGGGCTGGAACGGCTTGCTCAACACCAACATCAACCTGCTGAGCTACCTCAACCAACTGGCGATCAATCTGGGGGTGGCCGCCGGCAATTACACCCAGTTGCTCAACACCACCACCAGCGTGACGCAGTTGATCCAGGCGGCGATCACCGTGGTCCAGGCCAATGGCGCCACCGCCGACATCCTGACCGCCCTGGGCAACCTGCAGGTTGCCGCGATCAATGCCGCGCCCTTGAAGCTGGGAGATATCCTGCAGTTGCAGACCGGCCTGCCCAGCACCGCCCTGGATGCCAACCTGCAACTGTTCCAGCTGTTGCAGGCGGTGATCCAGTTGTCCAACAGCAACAGCGCGGTGGCGGCGACCTTGCCGATCAACGTGCTGGGGCTGGCCAATATCACGGTGCAGGCCAAGGTCATCGAGCCGCCGCAGTTGTCGGCCATCGGCAATCCGGCGCTGGCCAAGGCCGATCCCACGGGCGCCAACCGGATCTATGTGCGCACCGCGCAGGTACGGACCCTGGTGCGGGTCAATCTGTCCCTGCCGCTGGTTTCAGGGTTGAGCACCGCGGTGGGCAACCTGGTGGCGCCGCTGACCCCGGTGTTGAACAGCCTGCTGAGCCTGAACCTGGTGGCGACCCTGGGTTCGGCGTTATGCCTGCTGGGGGCGGGGTGCGAACAGCTATACCCGGCCATCGCCTCCTCATCGGAGATCGACCTGAGCCTGGACGCGGGGGGCGCGATTGCCTATGTCACCGACTACAGCTGCCCGGTGAACAACAGCGGGACCAAGAGCCTGACCGCCCATGCCATCAGTTCCATCGCCGACTTGAAGGTCGGCCAGATCGACCCGGCCAATGCCTTTTCGTCTGCCGCCGAGCCCGTGGTGAAGCCATTGCCGCTGGTGGACCTGGGCATACGCACCTGCTACCAGTTCCTGGTCCTGCCGGGGCGCTGCGACCCGGTGGTGCACTACGCGGGCGGCGGCATCGCGGTGATGGTCAACACCAGCGTGGCGCAGAATACCCAGGATCTGGTGTTCTCCAGCTCGGCGTCGCCGTTTCCGATACCGCCCAACGTCAACCAGACCCCGACTTACCAGACGGCGGCCCCGACCACGAACATCGTCAACAGCCTGGCGGGCACCCTGGCCGGCATCAACCTGATCGTCTACAAGCCGGTCAACAACAACCCGCTGGGGGCCATTGTCACGGGGTTGGCTTCGGCCATCAGCGGGGTCAGCAACCTGCTCACGCCGTTGATCACCGGGCTCCTGAGCCCGCTGCTGGACCCTCTGCTGAATAACCTGCTGTCGGGGCTGGGGATCAACCTGATGGACGTGGAAGTGGGGGCCAACCTCACCTGCGGGCAGACCGGCAAGGCCTACCTGGTGATCTGATCTGCCTCGGCGATCGGCAGTTCGATGCAGAAGCGCGCGCCGTCCTGGCTGTTGCTGACGCTCAGGCGGCCCCCCATGTTCTGCACGATGCCATAGCTCACCGACAGCCCGAGCCCGGTGCCGATGCCCACCGGCTTGGTGGTGAAGAACGGCTCGAAGATCCGCTCCAGCAGGCGCGGGTCGATGCCGCCACCATTGTCCTCGACCCACAGGCGTACCCACTGCTCGTCGCGCTGGCCGTACACGGCGATCCAGGGTTTGAAACCGTGCTGCTTTTCCTGTTTGCCCAGCAGGGCGTCCCGGGCATTGACCAGCAGGTTGATCAATACCTGCTCCAACTGGTCGACAAACCCCAGCACCTGGACCTCGAACCCCAGCTCGCTGATCCGCAACTCCAGGCCCTTGCCACGCATGCCTTCGGCCAGCAGCGAGAGGGTGCCTTCGATGGCGTGGGCCGGGTTGAACGGCTGCTGTTCCACTTCCGAGCGCCGGCCGAACACCCGCATGTGGTCCACCACCCGGGCCGCACGCTGGACCTGGGCGTCGATGCGCTTGAGCTTGTCGGTGAGGTAGTCGATCTGCACGTCGCCATTGCCCAGGCGCTTGAGCACGTTGACGATGGCCATGCGCATCACGTTGAGCGGCTGGTTGATCTCGTGGGCAAGCCCGGTGGCCATTTCCCCTAGGGTGGCCATTTTCGCGCTTTGCGTGAGTTGCTGCTGGGCGCGCCGGACTTCGGTGTTGTCGCGGCCCACGGCCTGGATTTCCAGCAGTTGCCCCTGTTCATCGAACACTCCGCGATCCGACCACACCCACCAGGCATGTTCGCGCCCGGGCAATTGCAGGTTGATCTCGGCGGTGCTCACGGGATATTCCGGGCTCAACAGCTTGAGCCGGCGCTCGAAGCCTTCACGCTGTTCGGCGGACAGCCACTGCCCCAGATTGCTGCCCGGCAGTTCCTCGGGGGCGGATTCCAGGTAGGCCGCCAGCGGCCGGTTGCCGAAGGTCAGGGTCAGGTCCGGGCGATAGCGACAGATCATCGCCGGCGAATCTTCCACCAGGATCCGATAGCGCTCTTCGCTCTGGCGCACCTGCTCGGCGGCCAGGGTTGCCTCGGTGACGTCCAGCCACAGGCCGACGGCTTCCACCGGCAACCCCAGGTCGTCGCGCAGCAGCTTGGCTTCGTCCAGCACCCAGTGGTATGCCCCGTGGCGATCGCGCAGCCGATAGCGGGTATGCACACTGCCTTCGCGCAGCAACTGGCGGCAGCGCTGGAAATACAGGTCGCGGTCGTCGGGGTGCACCCACTCCGCCAGGGGCTGCGCCGTGCAGTCCGCCAGGCTCCAGCCCAGCAGGGGTTGCAGGCTGGCGCTGAAAAAGCTCGGCTGCAAGGCGCCTTCCTGGTAACGCTGGACGTAGATCACCGCCGGTGAACTGGCGATCAGGTTGTCCAGCCGGGCATGGGCGGCGGCGGCCTGCTGCTGTTGGTTCTTGATGTCGCTGATGTCCAGCATGAAACCCACCAGGCGTTGGCTTTCCCCTCGGCCCAGGGCCTGGCCCTGCAAGCGATGCCAGCGCTGGGGGGCGCTGGGGTCGGGCTCGTGCAGGCGCACATTGAGCAGCAGCGGCTTGCCCAGTTTCAGTTCCTGCAGGCGGCTGCTGAGTTCGCCGCGGTCGGCGGGATGAATCAGTTCCAGCCAGGCCTGCACGCTCAGGCGAGCGCCATCCTCGGGCAGGTGCAGGCTGGCGGCCAGGCGGCTGGCCAGCAGTATTTCGGCGGTGTCCGGGCACAGCTCCCACCAGCCGGCGCCCAGCAGCCCTTGGAGGGCCTCCAGGCGTTCCAGGTGCAGGTGATGGCGATGCTCCCGCAGGCGGCTGAGCAAGGGCCCGGCCAGGGCTGCGGCGAGCATCAGCCAGTCGCGATCCAGCAGGTACGGGGCATGCTGCTGGACCGCGTAGCAGCCGCACAAGAGCCAGGCGGCGACGCCGTGATCATCCCGGTACGGCACCAGGAAGCCTTCGCGATGGCCGAAGATGCCTTGCAGTCGCGGGTGTTCGTTGAGGCCCTGGATCTGGTTCAGGTGCTGCGGGGTGTTGCCGCTCAGGCTGTCCAGGCCGGCCCCCAGAGCCTGGCCTTCCTGCCACAGGCGCGGGGCGTCATGGGCGCTGTAGCAGCTGTGGATCACCCAGCCCTGTTCCTGATCGTCGAGCAGGGCCAGGCCGAGACAGGGAATGTGCCAATAGCGGGCCAGGTCGGTGAGTTGGTCGTGGAGCACGTCCGGCAGGCGGGTCAGGTTGCACAGGCGCAACTGTTCGCTGGCCTGGGCGGCAAACACCCGGCACTGCTCGCGCCCCAGGGCCTGTTGCCGCTGCTGGACCAGGTCGCCGATATCCAGCAGTTGCAGGTGCCATTCCTGCCCCCAGCGCTGGACCCAGCCGCGCAGGTGCAGGGGCTGGCCGCCGGCGCCACGCAGGTCCAGGTCCAGCACCTGGCCGCTCCAGTCGGCAGGGCCGCCCTCAAGGGCCAGGACGCTGCCGGGCAATACGTAGTCCAGCAGGTGTGGTGGCTCGTGGGAGGGAGGCAATTGGATCAGGTTGTGGCGCAGCGGCCCGTGGCTGCTGAGGATGCGCCCCTGTTGATCGAGTACCAGTTGCAGGCCCACCGCCTGGGGCGGCGGCGGGCTGTGCGGCGGGGCGGCGGGAAGCGCCTGGCGGCCCAGTAGACGTCCGAGCAGCTTGTCGCCAGAGGTCAAAATTGCAGACTCGAGCTAGCGGTCAGGGTGGTGGGCAGGCTGGGTACCGGGCCGATTCCCGGCAGCACCAGCCGCGGCAGCACCTGGTTCAGCTTGCTGGAGGGGTAGTTCACCGAGACCGTCAGCACCCCGGCGCTGTACACCGCGCTGTAGTCGGTGGCGGCGAAGTTGAAGGGCGGGGGAATCCACTGGGTCTGGGTCTGCACCACGCTGTTGGCGAGGTTCTGCACCGTGGTGGCGTAGTTCGGGGTATTGGGGTCGACCATCACCGCGCGCCGCACCGCTTCGGCAGTGGCCTGGTGGAACGACTGCATCATCAGCAGCGGCAGGCTGTAGCTGACAAGACCGTAGAACACCGCGAAAAAGATCACGAACACCGCGGCGAATTCGATCGCCACAGCGCCTTTCTGCTTTCTAGGGAGGCCCGGTTTCATGAGTGCGTCTACCCTGACAACCACTATGTCCATTGAGCATAGGACCATTCCGGCAAAAGGGACCGTTCTGGCTGATGCATTTCTGGGTTTTGTGGGTCTGGTTGGCAATCTGTGCGCTGCAGGATTTGCGTCAGCGGCATATTGCCAATGGCTTGACTCTTGGCGCCGCGCTCTTGGCGACGGTCTACCTGCTGTGGAGCGGCACGACCTGGCTGGGGGCCGGCGCGAGCCAGGGCGGTTGGGCGTTGTTGCTGGCGTTGCTGTTCACCTTGCCCGGCTACGCCTGCGGACGAATGGGCGCCGGCGACGTCAAGTTGATGGCGGCCCTGGGACTGGCCTCCGGCCCCCTGTATCTGCTGGGGACGTTCATCGCCGCCGGTCTGTGCAGCCTGCTCTGGCTGCTTGTGCTCAGGCTCTGGCCCCAGCAGAAACAAGCACTTGATACCCCCGTGGCAGGACGCGCTGGGAGGGGGTCAAAAAAATACCCTTTTGCCCCCTTTGTCCTGGCTGGAATGGTCTTAACTGTGAGCGTGATCCACTAGTCGCCGGACCCATTAATGCTATGTACATAGTCGGAAAGTAGGTCTAGGTTTTAAGTCGTGGCTGCCCGGATCATGCGTGGCAGCACAGGAGTGGCCAATCGGCGATTGGCCCGCACGGAGTAGCACGTGAACAAGCTCACCTCACAGATGAAGGTGCTCGTGGTCGACGATCAGCCCCTGATTGTCGAAGAGCTTTGCGAGTTCCTCGAAAGCAGCGGTTACCGTTGTGTCCCTTGCCAATCCGGCCGCCAGGCGCTGGAGTGCTTCAACAGGGACCCGGAAATTTCCCTGGTGCTCTGCGATCTGCACATGCCCGATATGGACGGCATTCAGCTGGTCCAGGAACTGCAACGGATGGCCGGCAAGCAGCGGGTGTTCGAAGCCATCATGCTCACCGGGCAGTCCGACAAGCAGGACGTGATCAAGGCCCTGCGCGCCGGCATCGCCGACTACTACCAGAAGCCCATCGACCTGGACGAACTCCTCGAAGGCCTGCAGCGTCAGGAGGTCGCCTTGCAGGAGCGGCAGAAGAACCTGCACCTGGGGCACCTCAACCAGAAGCTGCAGTTTCTTTCCGAATCCATCGATGACCTGTACCAGGACCTGGACAAGGTCCGGCGCAGCCCGGCTACCAGCCGCAGCGAAGAGCCCCGGGGCGAAGGCGCCGGCGAAGCGGATGCCATCGAGATCCCGGCCATCTTCAACCAGCTGTCGCCACGGCAGCTGGATGTGGCCCGACTGGTGGGCAAGGGCCAGACCAACTACCAGATTGCCTGCGAGCTGGGGATCACCGAAAACACCGTCAAGCTGTATGTCTCCCAGGTACTGCGCCTGACCCACATGCATAACCGCACACAGCTGGCCCTGGCCCTGTCACCGAGCAATTCCGGGCTGCGCCAGCGGGTGACTGCCCACTGAGCCTGCGGCGGCGAGCCGTTCGCCGCCGGTTGCGGGCTTTCCCCTACTTGGTTTCCACCTTGCCGCCGGCGTCCGGGTCGTACAGGTCCGGGATCTCGTATTTGTATTTCTTCAGCCAGCGCTGCAGCGCCAGCTCGCGTTCGGTGGGCGTGGCCGTCTGAGGCTGGGGCGAGGACGCCAGGTTGCGGTTCTGCAACAGTAGCCAGGCTTCGGTTTCCTGCTGCTGGGGCGAAGCAGGGCCGGCCTCGATGGCCTGGGCGGCCAGGGGCAGCGCCAGCAGGGCAGTGCAATAGAACATCGGAAGTTTCATCATCAGCGCTCCTTGGCGGGTGCGGCGTCTGGCTGCAAGGTGGTAGCGCCACTGGCGACCTGGGTCACCTTGGCGCGCGGGGCGGTCGGGGCCTTGAGCTCTTCGGCGCGGGCCTGGGCCTGGGCGAACTGCTGCGGGTTCAGGCTAGCCTGGCTGACCACTTGCGCGGCCTGCTGCCAGTTGTCCTGGTAGAGCAACAGGGTCACCAGGTTGATGGCCGCCAGGGGCTCGGACTGCTTGAGCTCGATGGCGGTGAGGAACTCGAAGCGCGCATCCTCGATGCGCAACTGGTTGAGGTAGACCACCCCCAGGTCATTGCGGATTCTTTCATTGGTCGGTGCCAGGCGCGCGGCCCGTTGCAGGTGCGCCTGGGCCTGGCCGTTGTCGCCCCTGGCCGCCGCCAACTGCCCCAGTCCGTGCTCGCCTTCGGCCGCCAGGCAAGAGCCCAGCAGGCTGCGGTACAAGGGTTCGGCCTCACTGCGGCCTAGCAACCGATAGACTCGCGCCTTGCGTACGCGCACCTCGGCGAGGTTGTCCGGCAGGTTCTGCAGGTTGGCCAGGCTGGCGTGCAACTTGCCATCGGTGGCCATTTCGTCGGCGAGGTTCACTGCCAGTTCCTGCTCGGAGCTGAGCTTGGCGCAACTGCTGGAGTTGGTCAGGGCCGCCCAGGGCGTCTGGCCGTTGCTGGCGCATCCTCCGAGCAGCAACAGGCTGGCAACGACAATCATGGCTTTCATCAGGTTCCCTCTTAGGAAGCGAAGGCCCGGGCGATGGCGGTGAAGCCTGGCCCGGCCAGCACGATCAACAGGGCGGGGAAGAGAAACAGCATCATCACCACCGACATTTTTGCGGACATTTTCGAGATGTATTCCTGCAGGCGAGTCAGGCGCCGGTCGTCCAGCAGTTGCTTGAGCGCCTGCAGCGATTTCATTGCCCCGCCGCCCTGCAGGATCAGTTGCTGGAGAATCACGCAGGTGTCGGTGAACTCGTCCACCGCCAGCAGGGTGGCGGTCTGGTTGAGTTCATGGCCCAGTTCCAGCCCCGAGTCGACACGGGCCAGGATCAGGCGCAGTTCCTGGGTCAGTTCCGGCAGCAGCTTTTGCGCTTCGCTGCTCAGTACGCGTAACGCTTGTTCCACTGCCATGCCCGACTCGAACAGG
Organism: Pseudomonas sp. GW822-FHT06D10; assembly: GCF_058799535.1. Taxonomy (NCBI): domain Bacteria; kingdom Pseudomonadati; phylum Pseudomonadota; class Gammaproteobacteria; order Pseudomonadales; family Pseudomonadaceae; genus Pseudomonas; species Pseudomonas sp. GW822-FHT06D10. Next base: position 684,765 of record NZ_JBXALN010000005.1, read on the forward strand.
ATGCGCAGCAAGGGAATGAAGGTCGAAATCTCCAGGGCGATGTGCTTCTGCCGGCGCTTGGCGGCGTAGGCCAGCGCGCGCTTGGGTAGCAGGTAGCCGGCACCGAGTGCCAGCATGGGCACCAGCCACTTGCTCTGGGCCTGGGCAAAGGCCACTTCCTGGATGAAGATCACCAGGCACACGGCCAGCACCGGCGTGGCGATCTGGCTGGCGGCGAACAGTGAGCGCTCTCTGGCGCGGCGCCAGCCCAGACGGTTGAGCAGGGTCTGGGTTTCACTGTCCATGCTCACCGCGCGCTGCCCGAAGCGGCTGTCGCCCAGCAGTCGCAGCCAGTTGCCCAGGCGGCTGTCGCGGGTCATGTTGCCCTGCAAGCGCTGGGCGATCTGGCGCTCGCGCCGGCGCTGTTCCAGCACACCGTTGCCAAGCAGCAGCAACGCCCCGAGAAACATCAGTGCAGCGGCCAGAACCAGCATTTCAGATGCTCCTCAACATGCGCCAAAGGGCCAGGCAGCCGAAGATCTGCAGGCACACCGCGGTGATCAGCATTTTCTGCCCCGCGGAGTCGTGCCACATGCCCAGCATGTAGCCCGGGTTGGTCAGCATGAAGTAGCCCACCAGCAACAGCGGCAGGGTCCCCAGGACCCAGGCGGTCATGCGGGTTTCCCCGGTCATCGCGCTCAGTTGCCGCGCCCCTTGCTCGCGCTCGCGGATCAGCTTGATCAGGTTTTCCAGCAACTCGCTGGCGTTGCCGCCGTAGCGATGGTTGACCTTCAGGCCCAGGGCGAACATGCGCAGTTCGTCCTGCTCGTAGAACTCGGCGAAATCGCTGACCGCGTCCGGCAGGTTGACCCCCAGTTGCACGTTGCGCTGGATGCGGCCCATGGCGTTCTTCAGCGGGTCGTTGCTGGCCTCGATGGCACCCAGCACGGCGTCCGCCAGGGTGCGCCCGGACTTCAGGCTGCGCACGCTGTGATCGAGCAAGGCCGGCAGTTGTTCGATCATGCGCTTGAGCCGGCGCTGATACAGCCAGGCGATATACAGCCGCAGCAGCAGGGGTGGCAGGAGGATGCCGCCCAACAGGCCGAGCCAGCTCGCCAGCACATAGCCCAGCAGCATCAGCACCACCCACACCGCCAGCCACAGGCCCAGGCGCTCGCTGGGCTGGCCCAGGCCGGCCCGGGCGAACGCGCGCTCCAGGCCACCCCAGGAGGTGCGTTGCGGCGTCAGGTCGGGCTGCCCTTCGGCCAGGCGGTTGAGCACTCGTTCCCGCTCGGTCTTGCGCACGCCGTGGTAGAACAGCCAGCCGGAAAGCCCCAGCAGAAGCAGGCAGATCAAGGTAAACAGCAGACCGATCATGGGCCACCTCGCCGGTTCAATTGACGCCCAGCCCGCTTTCGCGGCGCAGTTTGTCACCCGCAGGGTTCATCGCCTCGCGCAGGAAGCCGAAGCCGGTACGACGATCCAGGCGGAACAGGGTGTTGGTGACGTAGATGTCGTCACGTATGCCCACCACTTCCACGACTTCGCTGACGCAACGCCGGCCATCGGGCATGCGGGTCAACTGGATCACCACATCCAGGGCGGCGCAGATCATCTGCCGCAGGGTGCGCTCGGCGATCTGGCGGCCGGTCAGGCCCACCAGGGTTTCCAGGCGCAGCAGGGCATCCTGGGCGTTGTTGGCGTGCACGGTGCTCATGGAGCCGTCGTGGCCGGTGTTCATTGCGGTCAACACGTCCAGTACTTCCACACCACGGATCTCGCCGAGGATGATCCGGTCCGGACGCATCCGCAGGGCGTTGCGGATCAGGTCGCTGGCCTTCACCTCGCCGTGCCCCTCGGCATTGGGCGGGCGGGTTTCCAGGCGGACCACGTGGGGGTGGCCCAGCTGCAGTTCGGCCACGTCCTCGATGGTGACCAGCCGTTCATGGGGGTTGATCAACTGGCTGAGGATGTTCAGCAGGGTGGTCTTGCCGGTGCCGGTGCCGCCGCTGATCAGGATGTTGCAGCGCTTGCCCACCGCTTCCTGGATGAATTCGAAGATCGCCAGGTCGATGGTCTGCATGGCAATCAGGTCGCTGCTCTTGAGCATGTCCTTGCGAAACTTTCGAATCGACAGGCAGGGCCCGTCCAGGGCGATGGGCGGGATGATCGCGTTGACCCGGCTGCCGTCCGGCAGGCGCGCATCGACCATCGGCGAGGACTCGTCGAGGCGTCGGCCCAGGGGCGCGAGAATCCGCTGCATCACCCGCTCCACATGGTGGGCGTCGATGAAGCGCAGGTCGCTCTGGTGCAGCACGCCTTCACGTTCGACGAACACCCGATGCGGGCCGTTCACCAGGATCTCGGTCACCGCCTGATCGCGCAACAGCACTTCCAGGGGGCCGAAGCCGGTCAGCTCGTCGACGATCTCCTCGGCCAGCCGCTCCATTTCATAGCGCGAGATCGCCAGGTGCATGCGCGCGATGTACTCCGCCACCTTGTCGGTGACGAATTGCGAGAGGTTCTGCCGGGAGCTTTCCAGCAGGTTTTTCCCCGACTCTTCGATGGCATCGATGATGTAGCGATGCAGCACCAGCTTCAGGCCTTCGTGGTCGCTGTTGCCGGCGCCTGCGCGGGGTGGTGCGCCAAAGAGTTTTTCGCCGCTCATCTGCCCCCCATGATGCGATTGAGCCAGCCGGCCTTGGGCTTGGGCAGGCCCTGGGAGCGTTTCGCCAGCCGCTCGCCCAGGGTACGCAGGCTTTGGGTCAGGGCCTCGCGCGGGGCCAGTTCGAACAGGGTAACGCCCTGGTTCTTGGCGTTCAGGCGCACCTCGGGGCTGTAGGCCAGCACCGCGATCACCTCCAGGCCGAAGGTCTTGCCCAGGGTTTCGGAATCCGGTGCCACGGTGCGCAGGTAGCGGTCGACCAGCAAGCGCGCATGCTCGAGTTTCATGCCTTTTTCACGCCAGTGATTGAGTACGGCCAGGTTGCGCCGGCAGTCGAGCACATTCTGGTCGGTGCACCACAGCAGCTTGTCGCAATGGCTGACGAAGGTACGCAGGGCCTCGCTGTCCGGCTGGCCGACAAGGTTCACCACAATGTGCTGGAAGTGCTGGCGCAAGGCACTGAGGAGCATGTACAGCTCCGCCGCGCTGGTGTGCTCCAGAGGCGCGTCGTGGCTGGCGTAGGCGAGGATCCGCAGGCCCGCCTCGGCGCTGGTGAAGGCGCTGTCGATCAGTGTGGCATCCAGGCGCCGCAGGTGGCGCAGAGCGTCGCCGAAGTGGAACGAGCTTTCCAGGCCCAGCAGCGCCAGGCTGTCGCCCCGGGGCAGGCCCAGGTCCAGCAGCAGGGTCTGCTGGCCGCTCTTCTGCACCACCAGCGCCAGGTGGCTGGCCAGGAGGGCGCCGTCGCCATCGCCCTGGGCGCCATAGAGCACGGTCAGGCCGCCCAGTTGCGTGTTGGGTGTCACTGCCGGCAGGCGTTTGCTCAGACGGCGGACCAGCCCGGCGACTTCACTGGAGCGCGAGCCGTAGGCGACGAAGTCGCGGGCGCCGGCGCGCATGGCATTGAGCACCAGCTGGTTGTCCATGCCATCACCGAGGGCGACGATCGCCAGCATCGGCTTGGCCTCCAGGGCGCCTTCGATCAGGGCGGCCTGGGCCACCACGTGTTCGCGATCGAGGCCGACGAACACCAGGTTGGCGAAGGTCACATCCACCAGTGCCAGCAGCTCGTCGAGACTGCCATCGGCACCCACGACCTGGCCCAGGGGCGCCAGGGCGCCTTGCAGCCACTCCAGGTCGGTGCTGTTGCGGGTGATGGCGAGAAACGTCTGGCTCAGGTCCTGGTTCATTGCGACAACCCGCTGCGCTTGTCGAAGTTGCCGTTCTCGAGGAAGAACATGCGGTAGAAGTTCGGGTCGTAGTTGCGCAGCCGTTCGCCGGGCAGGGCCGGCAGCTTGGCGTCGGCGGCCAGGGGCTGGACCAGGTGCGGGGTCACTACCATCAGCAGTTCACGCTCTTCGCGATTGATCGTGGTGTCGCGAAAGAAGGCACCGAGCACCGGAATGTCCCCCAGCCCTGGAAACTTGTTCACTTGAGAGCTGTTGTTGGTGCTGATCAGGCCGCTGATGACGAAGCTTTCGCCGTCGGCCAGGGAAATGCTGGTATCGGTGCGGCGGATGGTCAGCGCCGGGACTTGGGTTCCGGCAATGGTCACGGCGTTGCTGTAGTCCAGTTCGCTGACCTCCGGAGCAACCTTCAGGGAGATACGCCCGCGATCGACGATGGTGGGCGTGAGGGTCAGGCGGATACCGAACTCCTTGTATTCGATGGTCACGCTATTGCTGCCTGTGCTGGGCACCGGGATGGGGATTTCGCCTCCGGCCAGGAAGCTTGCGCTCTGGCCGCTGAGGGCCACCAGGGACGGGCGGGCCAGGGTGTAGGCGAAGCCGCTGCCTTCCAGGGCGTTGATCAGGGTCAGCACCCGACCGTTGCCGAAGCCGATGTTGAAGGTGCCGTTGTCCAGCGGGATGTTGGTCCGGCGGCCGCCGAAGGTCGGGGTCACGCTGCCGGAGGTGCCACTGGTAACGGGGGCGGTGCCGGGCGTGCCGAACAGGAAGTTGTGCCCGCGGCCGAAGATCGAAACGCTGGCCTCCTTGAGCTTGGTGCGGCTGACTTCGACGAAGCGGATGTCGGTCTGCACCTGGCTGGGCAGCAGTGGATCGTCACTGGCCGGCAGGCGGCCGGTGCTCATGTCGGCGGTGGCCCGGCCCTGGACAAACACCATGCTCTGGCGTGGGGTACTGGCGCAGGCGGTCCAGACCATCAGGCTGGTGGCGCCGGGCGCCATGCCGGTGAGCAGGAAGGCTTTGTTGCCGGTGGTCTGGACGTCCGCGATCTTCGGGTCGCCCACCGCCAGGCGGGTGATGGCCACCGCAGATTGCAGCTCCTGCTGCAAGCCTTCGCCGATCTCCAGCACCGCGGGCAACGGTGCCAGGCTCGAACAGCCTGCCACCGCCGCAGCCAGGGCCTGGGTGCAGAGCAGCGGGCCCAAGCTCAGGGTCAGCAGTGCGGAGAACAGTGGCATGGAACGACTGCGCATGTAGTGCATCCTTGCTCAATCAGGGAGTTTGTTGAGTGACTTGGTTGCCCCGGATCACTTCCACCGCCGACCGTGCGGCGCCACCTTGGGCGGCCGGTGCGCGCGGGGCGCTGCCCAGGGCAAGCTGGGTGAACTGGAACAGGTTGCTGTTGGCGGCATCGAGGTGCTCGCGGGCTTCTTCGTTGCCGGCCCAATAATGGGCCAGGCGCTGTTCCTCGCTGCTGCGCACGGCCAGGCGCAGCACTCCGACCTGGGTGGCGAGCATCAGCCGGCTCAAGAGCTGTTCGGGGACGGCCAGGACCACCGTGCGCGCATTCAGCCGGCGCTGGTCCTGCTTGAGCTTTTCTTCGTTGCTCAACCCGGGGGAGGCGGGCTGCCCGTCATTGGCCAGGCCCAGCTGTTCGCCGACAGCCAGCACGCGCATGGCGGGCACGGCGATCTGTGCCGACTGCTGCGGGTTGCTGGTGTCCTGGCGCAGGAACAGCACGACATCGACATAGTCCCCCGGGCTCAGTTGCCCGGCGGCGCCGATCACCTCGTCGACCGCGACCGCCAGGGCTCGTTCGTCGCTGTGAATCATCCGCGCCAGGGCGCCGCCGGTACTGAAGCTCTGCTCATTGAGCCAGGTGCCGGCATTCAACTGCCGCCAGGGTGTACGGCCCACCGCCTGACTGATGGCGCTGAGGCTGCCGGCCGGCGCGGTACGCAGTTTTTCCAGCGCCAGATCGGCGGCGGCTAGGGGCACGAAGGGCGGCACATCGCGCACCAGCACGACCACCGGTTGGCGGGTCTGGTCTTCTGCGCTGGTGGTGGTTGGTTCGACGACACTGGGCGCCACGGGTTGAACCGGTGGTGCTGGTTCGGGTTTGCGACTGAGTACCAGGCCCCAGTAACCGAAAAACACCGCACCTACCAGAAGAAGTCCGGCCAGACCCATGGTGAGGCGACTGTTCATGAAGGCTCTCCCTTTCCTGCTGCACTACCAGCCCGTGATTCCAAACGAGTTAATTTCGCAATCAGGCAGCTATGAACATGCAACTATTTCGCTATGTGAAGGTAGTTGAGCTAGGACGAAATGCCATTAACTCACCCAAAAATAGCTAACAAAGGTATGAGTCTGTCCACATGGGCAGGTTTTTTGGCGCCTACCTTCCAATTAATACTTACTGACTAATCAGTTCTTACAGTTGCTGGGCCGGTCTTTGTTGACAATGCTCAGGTGGCGCCGGGGAATTTGCCCGGTGCTGTTCCAACGGCGCCTTGCGGCGCAAGGAGAGCTAGGATGATTTTTCAATACTTGTTGCTCAGGGCGCGCCAGTTTTTTGACCGCACCGAAGGCGCATCCGCCATCGAGTACGCCATTGTCGTGGCCATGGTGGCCGTTGTGGTCGTGGCGTTCGTCACCCCCCTGGGTGATCGTGTTCTGGCCATTTTCAACAACATCCTGACTAACCTCGGAGGCGCCACCGTCACCCGTCCTACCCCTTGAGCATGGAGGGGCCCAGCTGAGCAGCCGCTGGGCTGTGATCGCCCGACCTTCCAGCCATCCGGGTCTCGTGCAGGCCTGTGGTTTGCCTAACCAAAGGCCTGCTGGTGGTTGGGTTCCGCTCGGCCGGCTGTGCATTGGCTGCGTTCACCCACTTGCATGAAGTTCATACCAGGGTACCGTCCATGACTTCCCCATCCTCACGTCAGCAACTTCTTCTGGTCGATGACGAAGAGGATGCATTGCTGGAGCTTGCCGAACTGCTCGAAGGCGAGGGTTTCTGCTGCTTCACTGCCACCTCGGTGAAACTTGCCCTGGACCACCTCACCCGGCATCCGGATATCGCCCTGGTAATCACTGACCTGCGCATGCCCGAGGAAAGCGGCCTGTCGCTGATCAAGCGCCTGCGCGAGCACACCGCTCGCCAGCACCTGCCGGTGATCGTCATGTCGGGGCATGCCGACATGGATGACGTCAGCGACCTGCTGCGGCTGCAGGTCCTGGACCTGTTTCGCAAGCCGATCTACCACGTGCGCCTGCTGGAAACCCTCAACAATCTGTTTCCCGAACCCCGGCTGCATATCGTTGGTCCCTGACCCCAGGGTTTGGCCGGTGCTGTCCTGGCGGCAAAAAAAAGACCCGCTCGAAAGCGGGTCTCAGTCATCCGGATGCTCAAAGTTGATAGCTGAAGCTCAAGGTATAGCGCGGCTTGCGGTTGTAGGTGTCGAGGGCTTCATCGGACATCGGCTTGGCCGCTTCCAGGGCGATGTTGTAGTGCTTGGCATCACCGAAACGCAAACCGACCGCGGCGGATGACAGGCTGCTGCCCCTGACCGGCAGCTGGTTGAACCAGGTCTTGGAGCGGTCCAGCACCACATAGGGCTGCAGCACACGCACCCAGGGCCCCTCGCGGTTGAAACTGTAGTTCACTTCGTAGGCCACGCCCCAGCCCTTGTCCCCGGTCGCCTGGTCATCGGGATAGCCGCGAGCGAAGTTCTGCCCGCCAAAGGACGCTCGCTCGCTGTCGGGGAGGTTGTCGTTGCTCCAGTACCAGGCGGCGGAAAGCACGCCTTGCCAATTGTCCAGGAAACGATCGCTCTGTACCCCGGCCAGACGCAGGCGGAAGAAATCCAGATCATAGAGGCTGTTGTTGGTCTCGGCGCCCATGCTGTCCAGGCCCCGATACAGGCCGGCGCTGAGAATCCGCAGTTGGCGCGGATCGGACTTGCTCCAGTCCGCCTCAAGCGCCAGGGCGCGGATGTCGGTTTTTTCTTCCAGGGTCAGCGGGCTGTTGCTGACCCGATAACGGGTCTTGTCATTTACCGCATACAGGCGTGTGCCGGCGGTGAGCATTTCATTGGGCGAAGCGATGAAAGGGTGGCTGACGCCGATGGAAAAGCGGTCGTTCTCCCGATGGGGCTCCAGCTCGATCCCGTTGTCCAGCTGCACGTTGCTCCGTGGGTCGGCGCGGTAGCGAGCGCCATAGAGGCTCAATTGCGTGCCTTCCGAACCCAGCAACTGGCTGTAGTCCAGGCGGTAGTAGTGTTCCTTGTCGTGGCCCGGCGGGAACAGCCCGCTGAGGCTGAGCTGTTCGCCCCACGCGGTCTGCGAGTTGCTGGTGATGCCCACCAGGGCCTGCAGGCCGTTGCGGTTGTCGTCGGTGCTGTTGAGGGTGGTGGCGATGGCCTTGCGGCTGGCCACGGCCACCAGTTGGGTTGCGCCGTCGGTAGTGCCCGGTGGCGGCACTACCGCCTGCAGGGTGACCCCGGGAACCTTGCTCATCAGTGTGGTGTAGCGTTCGAAGGTCTTGCGGGTCAGCGGGCGTTCGGCCTTGAGCTTGCTCACCAGTTTGTCCAGGTAAGCGGATACCGGGCCTATATCGCCCTGCAACTGGTAGTCCCGAATGTAGCCTTCCACCAGCACCACCCGCAGCACGCCCTGGTCGAAGTTCTGCTGTGGCATGAAGGCGTAGGACAGCAGGTAGCCGTCATTCTGATAGCGCCGGGTGATGTTGCGCGTGGCTTCGATCAACTGGCCGAAGCTGGCCTCGTGGCCGATCAGCGGCTGGTAGATCGCTGCCAGTTCTTCCAGGGGGTAGACCGTGCCGCCCTCGATCTGCACCTGGCGCACCGTGACCTTGGTGCCCATCATCAGCGGCTGCTGACCTTGCGGCGCAGTGGGCTGCTCGGGCAGTTGCAGTTGCGGGGTAGCCGGGCGATAGGCATCCACCGGCAGGTTGGGTTGGGGCAGGTTGTTGATGCTGTCATTGCTGTTGAGAAAGCGCGGAAGGGAGTCGGCGTAAACGGAGGTACAGCATCCAACTAACAACAAACTGGCCAACGTGCGCATAGGACACTCCATGGTCGAGCCGCAGCGGTGTAGAAAGTTCCTGGCTCCAGTTGCCGCTCGGGTCTTGGCCACGATCTGGCTCTGGATGCTTGTCTCTGGATAAACAAAAAGGCGAGAGACTCATGAGAATCTCTCGCCCTCAACCAAGCGTAGGCGCTGTAGGTGAGGCCGTCGAATCGGCCAGGTGCAAATTATTTCTTGTTGCCGCCCAGGGCGCCGGTCAGGCCACCGAGCACGCCACCCAGGCCGCCATTGAGGCCCGCACCGGCAGAGGCACTGCCACTGGCGCTGGTGCCAAGGCCACCGAGCAGGCCGCCACTGGGTGCTGTGCCGCCGTTGACCAGGCCACCGACCGAAGCCACGGTGTTGCCCAGCGCACCGAGGGTGCCACCCAGAGCGCCGCCCACCTGATTGCCGCCGGTGCTGCCGGCGATACCGCTGCCTACGTTGCTGACCGCGCCGCCAACCTGGCTCAGCAGACCGCTGACCGGGCCGCCGAGGCCGCTGGCTGCGCCCACTTGCTGGGTCAGCCCGGTGACCGAACTGGTAACTGGATTCAATGCCGAGCCCAGGTTCACGCCAACACTGGCCAGTGGTGCGGTGACTACCAGGTTGGGTGTACCGCTGCCGCCCAGGGCACCGCCAACCGAGGCGATCAAGTTCCCGGCCGCGGCCCCGGTGGTGCCGCCGGCGCTGACGGTGCCGTTGGTGTTGCCGGTATTGAGGCCGTTGCCCAGGTTGGCCACGGCGCCGCCGACCACTTCCAGCAGCCCGGTGCCGCCAAGGCCAGTACCGCCACCTGTGCCGCTACCGCTGCCACTGCCACCGGCGGATTTGTCGACGTAGCCGCCAGCGGTGCCCACTGCGTTGCTGGCGTTGCTCAGGGCGTTGCCCAGCAGGTCGGTCACCGGATTGCCGTTGCCGGCGTCGGTCACTTTATCGCCGGTGTCATCGACGGCATCGGCGACGCCTTTGAGCAGGCCCTTGACCGGTGCCCCGAGGCCCGTGGCGCTGCCGACCTTGCCGGTCACGCCTTCTGCCAGGCTGACCACCGGCACCAGTACCTTGTCGCCCACACCATCGGTCAGGGTGCCCAGGGGGCCGCTGCTGGTGACGGTGCTCAGGGTATTGCCGAGCATGGTGACCCGGGTACCGACGCCGCCAAGAACCGGTGCAACTTTGGTCACCACGCCGCCGACCACCGGAACGCTCTGGGTGGTGGTGGCCAGTTTGCCGCTGAGGTCGGTGACCCCGGTGCCCACATCGCCGACCACATTGCCGACGGTGGCAGTGGTCTTGCTCAGGGCCTTGGGATCGGTGCCCAGTTTGCCCAGGCCGTTGGTCAGGCCTTCGCCTACGGTATCCACCACATTCCCGGTGGTGTTGACGGCGCTTTGTACCACGCCGCCGACCAGGGGCACGGCAGCCAGGGAGTTGCCCAGATCACTCACGCCATTGCCGACGCCGCTGACGGTGGTGCCCAGGTCGGATACCAGGGAGCTGGTGGTCAGGGTCGAAGTGGTACCACCTGTACCTCCGTCGGTACCGCCACCAGTGCCGCCACCGCCACCGGCTGGCGAACTGCTGCCACCACTTTTATGACCGCCACCACCGCCGCTGCAACCTGCCAGGCTGAGGGTCAGGATCATGGTTATTGCCGTTAACGCTTTCCATCCGAATTGAGTTTTCATGTCTGGTATTCCTTGCACCTGTTACAACGTTCGTTGTTTTCGATAGCTCTCCAGTTCTTGCGCTGGAGATACCTTCGTCCGTTATCTACATAAAAGGCGCAGGGAATGAATTGAACAATTATGAACTTGGTATTAATGACTTATTTTGTTCGGTTAATTGATTTACAAGTAGCTAGTCTCAAAGTATTGGTTGGCGTTTCTAGTGTGAGATTAATTGTTTTAAAACAATGATTTGAAGTTTTGTGGTGTCTTTGGAAAGTGCTCGTTCAACTAAAGTTATATACACACAATTAATAGGCTGTTTTTGTGCTGAGCTCGCGGTACTTGCACTTTCACGCTGATGTTTAGTGGCTGGCAGGGGGATGGGATGGTGGCCTGGTTTATACTGCGCCGCCCAAAACTCTCTGGAGCTCAATATGCTGACGCCTGTGTGGTGGCTGCTGTGCCTGCCGTTTGTTGCCGGGGCCTTTCTCGCCCTGCAAGCCGGAATCAACGGTCAACTGGCCAAGCAGGTCGGCGGGGTGCTGGCTGCGGCCCTGATCTCTTTTTTCGTCGGCACCGCGGCGCTGCTGGTGCTGGTGCTGCTGCAGCGCGAAATGCCGACCCTGGGAGCCCTAAAGGGCCTGACCTGGTGGCATTGGTGCGGCGGCCTGCTGGGGGCGTTCTTCATTACCACGGCCGCCTTTGCCGGGCCGCGGGTCGGCGCCCTGCTATTCATGTCGCTGGTGCTGGCCGGCCAGTTGAGCATGGCTCTGGCGCTGGACCACTTTGGCTGGGTGGGGTTTCGGGAAGCGCCGGTCAGCCTCGGCAAGATTGCCGGATTGCTGCTGATCGTCGTCGGGGTGGTGCTGATCCGCCGGAGCTGAGGCCCCTCAGGCGATGGGCTGCCAGTTGCCCAGCATATGCTGCAACTCGCCGCTGCCCAGCAACTGCAGTTCTCCGCTTGAACCCCCGGCACTGGCCAGCAGGCGCACTTCGCCGGGCAGCAGCACGGGCTTCATGAACTGCACCGTCACTTCGATGTTCGCCGCTGGCAGATGCTCGCTCAGGGCTGCCAGGGTGCGCGCCTTGTTCCACAGGCCATGGGCGATGGCCTGGGGAAAGCCGAACAGCCGGGCGCTCCAGGCGCTCAGGTGGATCGGGTTGTAGTCGCCGGAAACCCTGGCGTAGCGCCGGCCGATATCGCGCTCGGCGCGCCAGCAGGCGACTTCGCCGAGGTTGTCGGCTTTGGGCAGGTGTTGGCTGGGAGGTTCTCCCGCCAACTTGACTCCACGGCAGAGCATGCGGCTTTGCGCTTCCCAGAGGGGGCCCAGCAAATCGTCCACTGTGGTCACCAGGTCGAATGTTGCGCCTTTGGCGTGGGGTTGCAGGTTGCACACCTGGACCCCGATTCGAACGCTGCTGACATTGCCCATGGGGCGCAACACACGAATCCTGTTGCCCAGGTGAATCAGCCCCAGCAGTGGAAATGGGAAGTCCCGGGCAGTGAGCAACTGCATCTGCAAGGGAAACGCCAGCACATGGGGGTAGGTCGCGGGCAGCAGGCCGTTATCGGCAAAGCCGCAGACCTTGCGGTAAGCCGCCAGTTGCCCGGGGGCCAGGCTGATCCAGCAGCGCAGGCCGTATTCGGGTAACTGCGTGCCGTTGATCCGTCGGCGCATTGCTGCCCTGAGAAACAGCGGCGGCAGGGACGCGGGAAGGTTCAGTTCGTGCCAGTGTGCAGTCATTTTCAGGCCCCCAAGAGACTTTGCCCGCAGACCCGCAGTGCCTGCCCGCTGACGGCGCCGCTGCCCGGCTGGCCGAGCCAGGCCACCGCTTCGGCAACGTCCTGGGGCAGGCCGCCCTGGCCCAGCGAACTCATGCGCCTTCCAGCTTCGCGCAGGGCGAAGGGCACCTTGGCGGTCATCTGGGTCTCGATGAAGCCCGGCGCCACGGCATTGATGCTGATATCCCGGGCGTGCAGCAGCGGCGCCCAGGCCTGGGCCAGGCCAATCAGCCCGGCCTTGCTGGCGGCGTAGTTGGTTTGCCCGCGGTTGCCGGCGATGCCGCTGATGGAGGCCAGCAGGATCACCCGGCCATGGTCGTGCAGGCGTGCGCTGTCCAGCAGGGCCTGGGTCAGCACCTGAGGCGCATTGAGGTTCACCGCCAGCACCGCGTCCCAGAATTCCGGGGTCATGTTGGCCAGGGTCTTGTCCCGGGTGATGCCGGCGTTGTGCACCAGGATGTCGATGCCCTCCGGCAGTTGCTCGATCAACTGTGCCGGAGCGTCTTCGGCGCAGATGTCCAGGCAGATGGCGCGGCCGCCGAGACGGGCCGCCAGGGCTTCCAGATCGGCCTTGGCCTGGGGCACGTCCAGCAGCAGGACCTGGGCGCCGTCCCGGGCCAGGGTTTCGGCGATGGCCGCACCAATGCCGCGGGCGGCGCCGGTGACCAGGGCCTTGCGCCCGGCCAGCGGGCGGCTCCAGTCCTGGACCTGGGTCGCGCAGGGCTGCAAGCGGATCACCTGCCCGGAAACGTAGGCGCTCTTGGGCGAGAGAAAGAAGCGCAAGGCGCCTTCCAGCTGTTCTTCCGCTCCGGCTGCCACGTACAGCAATTGCAGGGTGGCGCCGTTGCGGAGTTCCTTGGCCAGGGAGCGGCTGAAGCCTTCCAGGGCGCGCTGGGCGCTGGCGGCGAAGGGCTCGTCAAGGCTTTCCGGGGCACGCCCGAGGATGACCAGGTGGGCGCTGGGCTCGAGGTTTCTCAGCAGTGGCTGGAAGAATTCCCGCAATTGCTTGAGCTGGTCTGTGTGCAGCAGCTCGCTGGCGTCGAACACCACGGCCTTGAGCCTGGGTCCGTGGCCCGGAATCCAGGGGGTGGCCAGGGACGGGTCGGCGCCATAGCTGTAGATGCCATCGGTCAGGCGCGGCGCCAGGGCGGCCACCTGCTGTGCCAGCGCGCCACCGCCGAGCAACAGCGCACCTTCGATAGGCCGCAAGCGACCGGCTTGCCAGCGCTCCAGGCGTACCGGCGACGGCAGGCCAAGAGCCCCGACCAGGCGCTGGCCGATGGACGAGTTGGCGAAGTCGATATAACGGTCAGACATGGAACGCACTCCGAAGGTTGGGGTTCAAAGTGTGGACCATGAATGGCCCTGGGTCGTTCGATCGGCCAGATCCCTCCTACGCTGGAGGAGGTACCCACCGCAGTCGCACTCAAAGAATAGGGAGCTTTCCATGACACAGCTGCGTCGCGTCGCGATTATCGGCGGCAACCGCATCCCCTTCGCCCGTTCCAACGGCCCCTATGCCACCGCCAGCAACCAGGCGATGCTCACCGCCGCCCTGGAGGGCCTGATCGAGCGCTACAACCTGCACGGCCTGCGCCTTGGCGAGGTGGCCGCCGGTGCGGTGCTCAAGCATTCCCGGGACTTCAACCTGACCCGCGAATGCGTCCTCGGCTCGCGGCTTTCGCCCACCACCCCGGCCTACGATATCCAGCAGGCCTGCGGCACGGGCCTGGAAGCGGCGCTGCTGGTGGCCAACAAGATCGCCCTGGGGCAGATCGACTGCGGCATCGCCGGCGGGGTGGATACCACTTCGGATGCGCCGATCGGGGTCAACGAAGGCCTGCGCAAGATCCTGTTGCAGGCCAACCGCGCCAAGAGCACCGGCGACAAGCTCAAGACCCTGCTGCAACTGCGGCCCCATCACCTCAAGCCGGAACTGCCGCGCAATGGCGAGCCGCGCACCGGCTTGTCCATGGGCGAGCACTGCGAGCAGATGGCCAAGACCTGGAACATTGCCCGCGCCGATCAGGATCAACTGGCCCTGGAAAGCCATCAGAAAATGGCCGCCGCCTACGCCGAAGGCTGGCAGGACGACCTGATCACTCCCTTCCTCGGCCTGACCCGGGACAACAACCTGCGCCCGGACCTGACCCTGGAAAAGCTCGCCAGCCTCAAGCCAGCCTTCGACCGTAGCGCCAGCGGCACGCTGACGGCGGGCAACTCCACGCCCCTGACCGATGGCGCCTCGCTGGTGCTGTTGGGCAGTGAAGCGTGGGCCAGGGAGCGGGGCCTGCCGGTTCTTGCCTACCTGCGCGACGGCGAGGCCGCGGCGGTGGATTTCGTCAACGGCGCCGAGGGCCTGTTGATGGCCCCGGTATACGCCGTGCCGCGCTTGCTGGCGCGCAATGGCCTGAGCCTGCAGGACTTCGACTACTACGAGATCCACGAAGCCTTCGCCGCCCAGGTGCTGTGCACTCTCAAGGCCTGGGAAGACCCCGAGTACTGCAAGGCCAGGCTGGGCCTGGAGGCACCTCTGGGCAGCATCGATCGCGCCCGGCTCAACGTCAAAGGCAGTTCCCTGGCGGCAGGGCACCCGTTTGCCGCCACCGGCGGGCGCATCGTCGCCAACCTGGCGAAGCTGCTGAGTGTGGCGGGGCAGGGGCGCGGGCTGATTTCCATCTGTGCCGCGGGCGGCCAGGGTGTGACGGCGATCATCGAGCGCTGAGGTTCGTGGCTTTCCCCGGCACGCAGGCTCCTACACAGAAATACTGCCCATCCGTAGGAGCCGGCTTGCCGGCGAAAGCGTCTTCAGGTCTTGAAGCGCCGTACCAGGGCGTCCAGCTCATTGGATAGCCCCGCCAGGCTCTGGGAGTCCAGGCGCGCCGAGTTCGCCAGTTCCGCCACCAGTTGCGCATCGCCATGGATCTGGCTGATGTGCCGGTTGATGTCTTCCGCCACCTGATGCTGCTCTTCGGCGGCGGTGGCGATCTGGGTGTTCATGTCGCGGATCACGTCCACCGATTCGCGGATCTGCCCGAAGCTGTTGCGCGCCAGGCCGATGCGGTTCACCGATTGCTGGGACACTTCCAGGCTGGCGTGCATCTGCTGGGTCACGGCGCTGGTGCGTTTGGCCAGGTTGCCCAGCAGCCCGTCGATCTCGGCAGTGGAGTCGGCGGTACGCTTGGCCAGGGCCCGCACCTCGTCGGCCACCACGGCAAAACCGCGACCCTGCTCCCCGGCCCGGGCGGCCTCGATGGCCGCGTTCAGCGCCAGCAGGTTGGTCTGTTCGGCGATCGAGCGGATGGTGCCGAGGATCGACTGGATGTCGGTGCTGTCGCGTTCCAGTTGCTGCATCGACTGCGCCGACTGTTCGATCTCCTGGCTCAGGCGATCGACGCTGTGCACCGCGTCATCGATCTGCTGCTGGCCTTCCCGGGCCTGGCGCTGGCCGCTGTCCGCCGACTCGGCGGCCTGGCTGCAGGAGCGGGCCACTTCGTTGGCGGTGGCGACCATTTCGTGGAAGGCGGTGGACACCATGTCCACCGCTTCGCGCTGGCGCCCGGCGGCTTCGGCCATGTCGCTGGAGACCTGGGTCGAACTGTGGGAAGTGGCGAGGATCTTCTGCGCGGCCTGGCCGATGCTCTGGATCAGGTTGCGGATTGCCGCCAGGAACTGGTTGAACCAGTTGGCCAACTGCGCGGTTTCGTCGCTGCCACGGATATTCAGGCTGCGGGTCAGATCGCCTTCGCCTTGGGCAATGCCTTCCAGGCCACTGGCCACGCCGCGGATCGGCCGCACGATGAGGCTGGCGAAACTCGCCCCGAGCACTGCGAACAGTACCGCCAGGATCGCGGCAATACCGGCGATGATCCAGGTCAGCTGGGTGGCCGCGCCCATGACTTCGTTCTGCTTGATCAGGCCGATGAAGGTCCAGCCCAGTTGCTCCGAAGGCCAGACGTTGGCCATGTAGTGCTCGCCGCCCAGCTCCACCTGCACCAGGCCCTTGCCGGCCTTGGCCAGTTGCGCGTACCCCTCGCCGAGGCTGCCCAGGGCCTTGAAGTTGTGCTCCGGCTGCTTGGGGTCCACCAGCACCGTGCCGTTGTTTTCCATCAGCATCAGGTAGCCCGATTCGCCCAGCTTGATCTGTTTGACGATCTCGGTGAGCTGCTTGAGCGACACGTCGACTGCGACCACGCCGCCCTGGGGCCCCAACTGGTTGGCCAGCGAGCGCACGGTGCTGACCAGCACCGCATCGTCGCTGGCCCAGTAATAGGCCTCGGTACGCAGGGTCTTGCCCGGGTTGGCCTGGGCGGTCTTGTACCAGGGGCGTACGCGGGGGTCGTAGTTGGCCAGCTTCAGGTCAGCGGGCCAGGAGACGTATCCGCCGTTGCTCACGCCATAGGACACATAGGAATAGGCAGGATGGCTGGCAGCCATGGCGGCGAACAGCTCGAAGATTCGTTTGTCCTGCTCGCCTTCCGGGGCCTTCGCGGCATCGGCGCTCATCCAGGTCTTGAGGTTGTCGCCGGCCTGGGTGATCAAGGGTTGAGCGGCCAGGTAATCGATGTTCTGGCTGATGCCTTCGAAGAACAGCTGCATGGCGTTGGCCACTTGGCGGATCTCGCGGCCGCTGCCGTCGACGAAGGTGTTTTCGGCCTCGCTGCGCAGGTTGATCACCACCAGCGTGGCTACCAGCACCACGGGCAGGCTGGCGATGACGGCAAAGGCCCAGGTCAATTTCTGTTTGATGTTCATCCGCGCTCCAGTTTTTTGTAAGACCACGAAGTGCAGGCGACTCGCGGATTTATCGGCAGCTTGAAAGATGACGCTGATTGCATCCCTGGGGTGAAGTCGAGCCCGCGGCGATCGAACCTTGGCCGGTGGCTGACGTCTTTATTGGATTGTCGGACAAACTCCCTGTCTCTCTGAGGGCTTCGGCTGGCGCCGGGCAATATTGAGCCGCAGGCAGAAAAAAACTTCCGCGGGCAGGCCCGCGAAGGGGCTGGCCTGAGTGCCACTGATGGACGGTTGCGGACGCCGTCTCGGCTATGATCCTTGGCGGCGTCGATGGATTGATCTGGCACATTGAGTGCATTGCTGTCGCTCGGTGGTCGGCAGCCCTTTCCCGTCGTGGGAGGATTGCCGTATAACGAGTGACTTTCGCGTGTTTGGTAACAAGGGACCCACAATAAAAGCTGATGAAGACTCCAAAACGCATTGAACCGCTGATCGAAGACGGTCTGGTAGACGAGGTGCTGCGCCCACTCATGAGTGGTAAAGAGGCAGCTGTGTATGTGGTGCGCTGCGGCAACGAGCTACGTTGCGCCAAGGTCTACAAGGAGGCGAACAAACGCAGTTTCCGTCAGGCGGCGGAGTATCAGGAGGGGCGCAAGGTTCGTAACAGCCGTCAGGCGCGGGCCATGGCCAAGGGCTCGAAGTTCGGGCGCAAGGAAACCGAGGACGCCTGGCAGAATGCCGAAGTGGCGGCGTTGTTCCGTCTGGCCAATGCCGGGGTGCGGGTGCCCAAGCCGTTCGACTTCCTCGAAGGTGTGCTGTTGATGGAGTTGGTGGCCGACGAGTACGGCGATGCGGCGCCGCGGCTCAACGATGTGGTGCTGGAACCGGACCAGGCCCGTGAATATCACGCCTTCCTGATTTCCCAGATCGTGCTGATGTTGTGTACCGGCCTGGTGCACGGTGACCTTTCCGAGTTCAACGTGCTGCTGACCCCGGATGGCCCGGTGATCATCGACCTGCCCCAGGCGGTGGATGCTGCCGGCAACAACCATGCCTTCAGCATGCTGGAGCGTGACGTCGGCAACATGGCGTCCTATTTCGGGCGTTTTGCCCCGGAACTCAAGGGCACTCGGTATGCCAAGGAAATGTGGGCCCTGTACGAGGCTGGCACCTTGCATCCGGGCAGCGTGCTGACCGGCGAGTTCGACGACCCCGAAGAACTGGCGGATGTCGGCAGCGTGATCCGCGAGATCGAAGCGGCGCGCCTGGACGAGGAGCGTCGCCAGGCAGTACGCGCGGCGGATGATGCGCCGCCGGGCAAATCCGAAGAACCACCGCCTCCGCCCTGGATGCAGTGATGCCATAAAAAATCCGGCCTTGGCCGGATTTTTCATTCCCGCAAACTACCCGGCCCCTGGGCCCCTTGCACCTTGCATCTTGTAGCCGCTGCCGAAGGCTGCGCACGGCCCGAAGGGACGCAGGGGTCTTGAGGGCGCCGAGGTCTGGCGGGAGATCGCCAAGCAAGGCCCGGCGGGTCTTTTCGCAGCCTCGTCCAGGGCTCGGCAGCGGCTACATGGGCCGGCAGGTCACAGGCTCAGGATCCGCAGCAACTGCCCGAGGCCAGTTCCTTGAGGATCGGGCAGTCCGGGCGGTGGTCGCCCTGGCAGTGCTCCACCAGGTCCTGCAGGGTGTCGCGCAGCCCTGCCAGCTCGCGGATCTTCTGGTTCAACTCGTCGATATGCTGGCGGGCCAGGGCCTTCACATCGGCGCTGGCCCGCTGCCGGTCCTGCCACAGGGTCAGCAGCTTGCCCACCTCCTCCAGGGAAAACCCCAGGTCCCGGGAGCGCTTGATGAAGGCCAGGCTGTGCAGGTCGTCATCGCCATACAGGCGATAGCCGCTGTCACTGCGATGGGCGGGCTTGAGCAGGCCGATGGACTCGTAGTAACGGATCATCTTGGCGCTCAGGCCGCTCTTTCGGGCTGCTTGGCCGATGTTCATTCGGCGTTCTCCAGGTCTTTGGGTTTCCAGGTTTTCAACAGTAGCGCATTGCTGACCACGCTGACGCTGGACAGCGCCATGGCCGCCCCGGCGAGCACCGGGTTGAGCAGGCCGAAGGCCGCCAGCGGGATGCCGATCAGGTTGTAGACGAAGGCCCAGAACAGGTTCTGGCGGATCTTCGCGTAGGTCTTGCGGCTGATTTCCAGGGCCGCCGGGATCAACCGTGGATCGCCGCGCATCAGGGTGATGCCGGCCGCATGCATGGCCACGTCGGTGCCGCCGCCCATGGCGATGCCGATGTCCGCCGCCGCGAGGGCCGGGGCGTCGTTGATACCATCCCCGACCATGGCCACCACGCCGGTCTTTTTCAGCTCGGCCACCGTGGCCGCCTTGTCCGCCGGCAGCACTTCGGCGTGCACGTCGGTGATGCCCAGGGCGTCGGCCACCACCTTGGCGCTGCCGCGGTTGTCGCCGGTCAGCAAATGGCTGCTGATATGCCGTGCATTGAGTTGCTGCACCGCCTGCAACGCGCCGGGCTTGAGGGTGTCGCCAAAGGCGAACAGGCCCAGCACCCGGGATTGCGGGCTCTGCTCGATCAGCCAGGACAGGGTCCGGCCTTCGTGTTCCCAGTCCCTGGCCGCCTGGGCCAGATCGCCGGGGTTGAGGCCGCTTTCTTCCAGCAGGCGGCGGTTGCCCAGGGCCAGTTGGCGGCCCTCCAGGGTGCCGGCGATGCCTCGCCCGGTGAGGGACTGGCTGGCGCTGACGTCAGCCACCGGCAGTTGGCGTTCCTGGCACAGGTCCAACACCGCCTTGGCCAGAGGGTGCTCACTGCCGCGCTGCAGGGCACCGGCCAGTTGCAGCACGCTGTTTTCATCGCCTTCCACCGCCTGCATATGGGCGATGCGCGGGGTGCCGGAGGTCAGGGTGCCGGTCTTGTCGAAGACCACCGAACTGACTTCGTGGGCCCGCTCCAGGGCTTCGGCATCCTTGATCAGGATGCCGTGGCGGGCCGCCACGCCGGTGCCGGCCATGATCGCCGTGGGCGTGGCCAGCCCCAGGGCGCAAGGGCAGGCGATCACCAGCACCGCCACGGCGTTGATCACCGCGGTTTCCAGCGGTGCGCCGTACAGCCACCAGCCCACCAGCGTGATCAGCGCCAGCACCAGGACAGTGGGCACGAATACCTGGCTGACTTTATCCACCAGTTTCTGGATCGGTGCCTTGCCGGCCTGGGCGTCTTCCACCAGGCGAATGATCCGCGCCAGCACGGTTTCCGCCCCCAGGGCCAGGGTGCGCACCAGCAGCCGGCCTTCGCCGTTGATGGCGCCACCGGTGACCTTGTCGCCGGGTTGCTTGGGCACGGGCAGGCTCTCGCCGCTGATCAGCGCTTCATCGGCGTGGCTCTGGCCTTCGATGACTTCGCCGTCCACCGGAAAGCGCTCGCCGGGCTTGACCAGCACCAGGTCACCCAGGCGCAAGGCGCTGATCGCCACTTCCTGTTCGCGGCCGTCGATGACCTGGATCGCCCGCTCCGGACGCAGGGCTTCCAGGGCGCGGATGGCACTGGCGGTCTGGCGCTTGGCGCGGCTTTCCAGGTATTTGCCCAGCAGCACCAGGGCGATTACCACCGCCGAGGCCTCGAAGTACAGGTGCGGCATGCTGCCCGCGGCGGCGGTGGCCCACTCGTACAGGCTCAGGCCATAGCCGGCGCTGGTGCCCAGGGCCACCAGCAGGTCCATGTTGCCGCTGCCGGCGCGCACGGCCTTCCAGGCCGCGACATAAAAGCGTGCACCGAAGATGAACTGCACCGGGGTGGCCAGGGCGAACTGGGCCCAGGCCGGAAGCATCCAGTGCAGGCCGAACGGCTGCACCAGCATCGGCAGCACCAGGGGCAGTGCCAGGAGGATGGCCAGCACCAGGCTCCAGCGCTCGCGTCGCAGGTTCTGCTGTTGCTCGTCGCCCTGTTTCTGCTCGGCCTGCCACAGGCTGGCGGAGTAGCCGGCCTGGGTCACGGCATTGATCAGCAGCGTCGGGTCGACCTGGCCCAGCAGTTCGACATGGGCACGCTCGGTGGCCAGGTTGACGCTGGCGCTGCGGACGCCGGGGAGTTTGTTCAAGGCGCGTTCGACTCGCCCGGCGCAGGTGGCGCAGGTCATGCCGCCGATGCTCAGTTCGACGGCTTGCACCGGCACGCTATAGCCGGCGTTTTCCACGGCTTCCAGCAGGGCCGGCAGGCTGTCTTGCGGTGCTTCGACCCGAGCCTGTTCCGTGGCCAGGTTGACGCTGACCGTGCGAATGCCGGCGACCTTGCCCAGGGCACGCTCTACGCGCCCGGCGCAACTGGCGCAGGTCATGCCGGCAATCGGCAGGTCGAAAGTGGTTGATTCAGGCATGGCGACGCTCCCTGTGAATGTTGCCTACAGGATCAACCTTGCCACGCAGGCAAGGTCAAGGGGGCATCGCACGGGTGCTTCATTTTGTCCCAGGGGCTGCTCGCAGTGCGCGAACGACAGGCCCCGGGAGCTCGGCAGGGGGGCGGGGTGTCAGTATTCCAGGGCGGCGGGCTTGAGGTACATGCCCGAGGCGTTCATGGCGATCCGGAACTTCAGCACATCGCCAGCCCGCAGGCTGATGTCCTGGGAACTCGGGGCAAGCAACCCGGCATTGCAGCCCGGGGCCTGGCCTGGCAGCAGTTTCAGGCGCAGGGAAACCTTGCCCGGCGGCAGGTTGAACGAGGCGCTCTGTTCCTGGAACAGCCGGCCGGCGAGCTGGTCCTGGATGTACAGGCCGATTTCGCAGGACGTGGCGACTTCCAGCCGCTCCCTGGAAATGATCAGCACGCCGTAGTCCTCTCCGGCGGCCAGCGCCGATGGGGTTGCCGCGAACAGGCCCAGGAGGCCGACGAGGCTGAAAGTTGACCAGCGCATGGCTGAATCTCCCGCTGTGATGTCGTAAGACGTGCAGCTTGGCCGAGCGCGCCGCCGATTTCCAGCCCGGCAGATCAATCCGGAACTTGACCTTGCCATGGTGGCAAGGACAAGACTTGCTCCAACCCAATACAGGAGAAACGCAATGCAAGTATTCAACGTTCAAGGCATGTCCTGCGGTCACTGTGTGCGTGCCATCACCCAGGCGCTGCAAAGCAAGGACCCGGCGGCCACCGTGCGGGTGGATCTGGCGGCCAAGGAAGTCGGGGTCGAGAGCCGCCTGTCCAGCGATGAGGTGATCAGCCTGATCAGCGAGGAAGGCTACGCGGTCAAGGTTGCCTGAGCCTTTTTATATAGTTAGCGACCTATCGGAATGTTCAAGGCGTCCAAGCGCGGCTAGACTGTGCGACCGCTGACCAACGCTCGTTTGGATGCCATGAACCTCCGCACAATCCTGATTCTCGGCGCTCTGAGCGCTTTCGGCCCGCTGGCCATCGACTTCTACCTGCCGGCCTTCCCCTCGATGGCCCTGGCTTTCGGCACCGATGAAAAACACGTTCAGCTGACCCTGGCCGCCTACTTCCTCGGCCTGTCCATCGGCCAGCTGGCCTATGGCCCGGTGGCCGATCGTTTTGGCCGGCGCCTGCCGCTGCTGGCGGGGGTGGGCCTGTTCACGCTGGCCTCCCTGGCCTGCGCCTATGCGCCGAACCTGGAATGGCTGATCGGCGCACGCTTTGTCCAGGCCCTGGGCGGATGCGCCGGGATGGTGATTTCCCGGGCGGTGGTCAGCGATAAGTGCGATGCGGTGGGTTCGGCCAAGGTCTTCTCCCAACTGATGCTGGTGATGGGCCTGGCCCCGATCCTGGCGCCAATGCTGGGCGGCCTGCTGGTCAACCTCTACGGCTGGCAGTCGATCTTCATCATGCTCACGGTGTTCAGTGCACTGTCCGGGCTGGCAGTGGCCCTGGGCCTGCCGGAAAGCATGCCGGCCACCCGCCCGCGCCTGCCTCTGTCCGGGGCGCTGCGCCAGTATGGCCTGCTACTGTCGGACCGGGTATTTCTTGGCCACGCCTTGACCGGCGGGATCGCCATTGCCGGGATGTTTTCCTACATTGCCGGTTCGCCCTTTGTCTTCATCAAGCTCTACGGCGTGCCAGCCGAGCACTTCGGCTGGTTCTTCGGGATCAATGCCGGGGGCTTCATCCTGGTTGCGCAGATCAATGCGCGCCTGCTGGCCAAGCGTGGCCCGGCGTTCCTGCTGGCGCGCACCGTGTGGATCTACCTGGCAGCGGGCCTGGCCCTGCTCGGCGTCAGCGCCTTGCACACCAGTGCGCTCTGGCCGCTGCTGCTGCCGCTGTTCGTGTGTATCGCCAGCCTGGGCTGCATCATTCCCAATGCCGCAGCCTGCGCCATGAATGGTCAGGGCGCACGGGCCGGCAGCGCCTCGGCGATGCTCGGTTGCCTGCAATTCAGCGTGGCGGCAGGGGCGGCATACCTGGTGGGTGTGCTGCATGACGGCAGCGCCATGCCGATGGCCATGGTCATCAGCCTGTGCGGTGTGCTGGCGGTGAGCATGGCGGTCATGACCCGGCGCTTGCAGAATGCCCGGGCGCTGAAGGCTGCCGAGCTCTGAGTCAGCCGGTGGCGCGCTGGCTCTGGGGAATCGGGTGGGGGGCTTGCAGGCGGCTTTGCAGGGTCTGGGTGAAGGCCCGGGCTTCGGCCTCGCTGCGGAACGTCACCACATGCTGGTCGAGCCGTACCTGCCATTGAGAGCCCTGGGGGTGTGCCAATTCTTTTATCAGGATCTTCATTGCTGACCTCCTAACGGTAAAAGACTGCGCTGCAAGGGCCCCCAGTGTAGACCCGAATACGGTCACAAATATGACCGGAATCAACTCTCGGACTGACGGCAGCCAGCACCTTTTACCGGTGCCGGATGCCGTTCGTTAACGCCTCAGAAACCTTCGAGGACGATCTTGCCGCGAGCCTTGCCGCTCTCCAGCAGGGCGTGGGCGCGGCGCAGGTTGGCTGCATTGATCTGGCCGAAGTGCTCACCGACCGTGGTCTTCAAGGTGCCGGCGTCAATCAGTTCGGCGACCCGGTTGAGCAGCACGTGCTGCTCTTGCATGTCGGCGGTTTCGAACAGCGAACGGGTGTACATGAACTCCCAGTGCAACGACAGGCTCTTGCGCTTGAGCTTGGTCACATCGAGGCTTTTCGGATCGTCGATCAGCGCCAGCTTACCCTGGGGTGCCAGGGCTTCCACCAGTTGGTCGAGGTGGGCATCGGTCTGGGTCAGGCTGGCGACGTGGGTCACCTGGCCTGCGCCAATGCGCTGGAGTTCGGCGCTCAGTGGCTGGCTGTGGTCCACCACCGCATGGGCGCCCAGCTCGCGGACCCAGGCCTGGGTCTGTTCGCGGGAGGCACTGCCGATCACCTTGAGGCCGGTGAGCTGACGGGCCAGTTGGGTGAGGATCGAACCGACCCCGCCGGCAGCGCCGACGATCAGCAGGCTCTGGCCTTTGTCAGCCGGCTCCTGGCTGATCTGCAGGCGTTCGAACAGCAGCTCCCAGGCGGTGATCGCGGTCAGCGGCAGGGCGGCGGCCGCGGCGAAGTCCAGGCTCTTGGGCATGTGGCCGACGATCCGTTCATCCACAGTGTGCAGCTCACTGTTGCCGCCGGCCCGGGCGATGGAGCCGGCGTAGAACACCCGGTCACCGACCTTGAACAGGCTGACGTCGCTGCCCACGGCCTTGACCACCCCGGCCACGTCCCAGCCCAGCACCTTGGCTGCGCCGCCTTCGGGCTGGACGTTCTGGCGCACCTTGGTGTCCACCGGGTTGACCGAGATGGCCCTGACTTCCACCAGCAGATCGCGAGGGCCGGCCACGGGCTCGGGCAGCTCGATGTCTTGCAGGGACTTGGGATCGTCGATGGGCAGGGAAGCGTAATAGGCGATGGCTTTCATGTTGAGTTCCTGATGATGAGTAGGGAAAAAAGGCTCAGACAATCAACTGCAGGCGCTTGAGCTCGAAGTGCTCGATCGCCTCGCGGGTCTGATGGAGGAAATGCCGGAAGTGCGCGGTGTTGTTGTGAAACTCCAGGGCTGCTTCATCGTCCCAGCGCTCCAGCACGTAGAAGGTGCCCGGTTGCTCGGCATCCTGGTGCAGCTCGTAGTACTGGCAACCGCTTTCCTCGCGGCTGGGCGAGACCAGGGCGCTGAGCTCGCGCTTGAGAACGTCTTGCTGCTGGGGCTTGGCGATCAGGGTGGCAATCGCGGTGAAGGCTTGGGACATGTGGGCTTCCTCAGGTGCTGGGCGATGGGAGGGATGATTGGCTATTTCTCCCGAGGATAAAACCGGCTAAAAGAGCAGGCTCTTTCAATATTTTTTTGATAATCCAGGAAGACCTCATGCTGCGATTCGATGACCTGCAGTTGTTCGTGCGTGCCGCAGACCTGGGCAGCCTGTCGGCGGCGGCCCGGGTCATGGACCTGTCGCCTGCGGTGGCCAGCGCTGCCCTCAAGCGCATCGAGGAACACCTGGGCGCACGGCTGCTGGCCCGTTCCACCCGCAGCCTGCGGCTCACCGCCGAGGGCGAGGGCTTTCTCGAATACGCCCGGGCGGCCTTGAGCAACCTGGATGAAGGCCGGCGCCTGCTGGCCAGCGGTCAGGATCAGGTCAGTGGCGTGTTGCAGCTTTCTGCCCCTTCGGATTTTGGCCGCAATCTGCTGTTGCCCTGGCTCGACGAGTTCCAGCGTGAGCATCCCAAGCTCAGCGTGCGCCTGCTGCTGGGGGACCGGATTGCCGACCTGTTCCGCCAGCCGGTGGACATTGCCCTGCGTTACGGCGAACCGGAGGACTCCAGCCTGGTGGCGCTGCCAGTGGCTCCGGACAACCGCCGGGTGCTGTGCGCCGCCCCCCGTTATCTGGCCCGCTACGGCGAGCCGCGCCAGCTGGAGCAACTGGCCCAGCACAACTGCCTGTTGTACATGCTCGACAGCCGGGCTCATGACCTCTGGAGCTTTCATGACGGCAAGCGCGAGGTGAGCCTCACCGTCAGTGGTGACCGCCTGAGCGACGACGCCGATGTGGTGCGGCGCTGGGCCGTGGCCGGTGAGGGGATTGCCTACAAGTCCTGGCTGGATGTGGCCGCCGATGTGCTGGCCGGCCGCCTGCAGATACTGCTGCCGGAACTGCGCTGCGAAGGCGCGTCGCTGAACCTGCTGTGCACCCACCGGGCGCACCTGAGCAAACCGGTGAAACTACTGCGTGACCTGCTCCAGGAGCGTTGCGCGCAGATCAGCGCGCAACGCCCGCGATAGGAGCCGGCTTGCCGGCGAGCCTGGGCACCGTGCCCTCGGCGTCGCTGGTGGACGCGAACAGGTCGCCCTCGGCAATCAGCCCCGGCCTCGATCCCGCACACTCGGGCGGTCAAGCATTCAACCGGGGGGAACGGGCATGGGCATACAGGAATACAGCGCCGCAGAGCGCCTGGAACGGCTACCCATCAGCGGCTATCACCGGGTGATCTTCATCATCATCGCCCTGGCGTTTTTCTTCGACTCCATGGACCTGGCGATGATGACCTTCCTCCTCGGCTCGATCAAAACCGAGTTTGGCCTGAGTTCGGCCCAGGCCGGCCTGCTGGCCAGCTCCAGTTTCTTCGGCATGGTGCTGGGCGCCTCGCTGTCGGGCATGCTTGCCGACCGCTATGGGCGCAAGCCGGTGTTCCAGTGGAGCATCGTGCTCTGGGGCGTGGCCAGTTACCTGTGTTCCACCGCCCAGAGCGTGGACAGCCTGACCCTGTTCCGGGTGCTGCTGGGGATCGGCATGGGCATGGAGTTTCCCATCGCCCAGTCGATGCTCTCGGAGATGATTCCGGCCCAGCGTCGCGGGCGCTACATCGCCCTGATGGACGGCTTCTGGCCCCTGGGTTTCGTCGCCGCCGGGGTGCTCTCGTATTTCCTCCTGCCGCTGATCGGCTGGCGTGACATCTTCCTGGTGCTGGCAGTACCGGCGGTGTTCGTGCTGGTGATCCGCTTCTTCATTCCCGAGTCACCGCGCTGGCTGGAACAGGCCGGGCGCCACGCCGATGCGGATCGGGTGCTGTGTGGCATCGAAGACAAGGTGCGCGCTTCCCTGGGCACGGCGCAATTGCCGGAGCCGCTGCACCTGCCGCGTATCGAGAGTGCGCCGGGGCACTTTTTCTCGGCACTGAAGCAGATCTGGTCGCCGCTCTATCGCCAGCGCACGATGATGATCTGGAGCCTGTGGTTCTTCGCCTTGCTGGGCTTCTACGGCCTGACGTCCTGGCTCAGCGCCTTGCTCCAGCAGTCTGGTTTTGCGGTGACCCAGTCGGTGTACTACACGGTGCTGATTTCCCTGGGCGGAATTCCTGGGTTCCTCATGGCCGCCTGGCTGGTGGAGCGCTGGGGGCGCAAGCCGGTGTGCATCGTGACCTTGCTCGGCGGCGGGGTCATGGCCTTCTTCTACGGGCAGAGCGCGGTCTTTGGCGGCAACGTCAGCCTGCTGATCGGCACCGGGCTGCTGATGCAGTTTTTCCTGTTCGGCATGTGGGCGGTGCTCTACACCTATACCCCCGAGTTGTACCCGACGTCGGCCCGGGCCACGGGCTCGGGGTTCGCTTCGGCGGTGGGGCGCATCGGTTCGCTGTTGGGGCCGCTGGTGACCGGGCTGGTGTTTCCGTTGACCGGGCAGGGCGGCGTATTCGCCCTGGGGGCGGCGTGCTTCGTGATTGCCGCGGGGGTGGTCTGGCTGTTCGGGATGGAAACCCGGGGCAAGACCCTGGAGGAGTTGAGCGAGGCGGGGAGCTGATAGAGACGGGGGGGACCTGTTCGCCGGCCAGCCGGCTCCTACAGATTCGTGTAGGAGCCGGCTGGCCGGCGAAGGCCGTTACGGCTTGACCAGCCGTGCATCCAGGCTGTTCTGTGCCAGGCGCCGGGCCTGGTCCTGGGTCATGCCCAGGTCGGTGTGCAGGGCGTGGAAGTTCTCGGTGACGTAGCCGCCGAAGTAGGCCGGGTCATCGGAGTTGACCGTGACCTTCACCCCGCGCTCGAGCATTTGCAGGATGTTGTGCTGGGACATGTGGTCGAACACGCAGAGCTTGGTGTTGGACAGCGGGCACACAGTCAGCGGGATCTGCTCGTCGATGATCCGCTGCATCAGCCGCTCGTCTTCGAAGGCACGTACACCGTGGTCGATGCGCTGGATCTTCAACAGGTCCAGGGCTTCCCAGATGTACTCCGGCGGGCCTTCTTCACCGGCGTGGGCGACGGTCAGGAAGCCTTCGCTGCGCGCACGGTCGAATACCCGCTGGAACTTGCTCGGCGGGTGGCCCATTTCCGAACTGTCCAGGCCCACGGCGACGAATGCATCGCGAAACGGCAGCGCCTGGTCGAGGGTCTTCTGCGCCTCTTCTTCGCTCAAGTGGCGCAGGAAACTGAGGATCAGGCCGCTGGTGATGCCCAGTTGCTGCTCGCCATCTTTGAGTGCGCTGGCGATGCCGTTGAGCACCACTTCGAACGGCACGCCACGGTCGGTGTGGGTCTGCGGGTCGAAGAAGGGTTCGGTGTGGATCACGTTCTGTTCTTTGCAGCGCAGCAGGTAGGCCCAGGTCAGGTCGTAGAAGTCCTGGGAGGTGCGCAGCACGTCGGCGCCCTGGTAGTACAGGTCGAGGAATTCCTGCAGGTTGTTGAAGGCGTAGGCCTTGCGCAGGGTCTCGACGTCGCTCCAGGGCAGGGCGATCTTGTTGCGTTCGGCCAGGGCGAACAGCAGTTCCGGTTCCAGGGAACCTTCCAGGTGCAGGTGCAACTCGGCCTTGGGCAAGGCGTTCAGCCAGTCATACATGGTGTCGTCTCATCAGGTGCAGGCGGGCGCTGCGAGAGTGATGCGCTGCTAGGGCCGTGCCCTTCTGTGGGGAACTGGCTGTGGCTTGCGGCTTTCGCCAGGTTTTCACCGGGCCCGAAAAAGCCGCCATTCTACATCTGGCGGCGCAAATGTTCGGCAAAACCTGACCGGGGGGGCGGTCAGGCCTGCTCCAGCTCCCGGCGATAGGCGTAGGTATCGGCAAAGCGCGAGAGCAGGAATTGGGCGCAGGTCGTCACCGGGTACTTGGCCGGGTGCTCCGCGTCCTGGCAGCCGGGCAGGCATTCGATGCGGGTGTCCGGGTGCGGCTCGGCGAAGAACGGCATCGAGTAGCGGTCCACCCCCAGCGGGCTGATGACCCGGTGCGGGGTCGACAGGTAACGGTCGTTGCTCCAGCGCGCCATCATGTCGCCGAGGTTGACCACGAAGCTGCCGTCGATGGGTGGGGCGTCGATCCACTGGCCCTTGACGTTGCGCACCTGCAAGCCGCCAGCGGCGTCCTGGTAGAGCAGGGTGATGCAGCCGTAGTCGGTGTGGGCGCCGGCGCCTTGCTGCTCTGCGCTGCTGGCGGTGTGGCGCGGCGGATAGTGGATCATCCGCAGCACGCTCACCGGGTCCTGGAAGCGGCGGTCGAAGAAATCACGTTCGATGCCCAGGGCCAGGGTCATGGCCCGCAGCAGGGTCTGGGCCAGGGCCTGCATGTCCTGGTAGTGCTGCTCCATCAGGGCTTGCCAGCCGGGCAGGTCGGGGTGGCGGTTGGGCCCGCGCAGGGGTTTTTCCGCCAGCACGTCCGGGTGCTCGGCCGGCAGGTGCAGGCCCATGTCGAAGGTTTCCTTGAGGTCGCTGGGCTTGCTTGGGTCCAACTGCTCGGTGGCGATGGCGCCGTAGCCGCGATGGTGACGGCTCTGGGTGATATCGATCTTGAGTTTTTCAACACTGGGCAGGGCGAAGAAGTGCTTGGCCGTGCTCAGCAATTGCTCGATGCGTTGTGCGCTGATCGGGTGACCCTTGATGTAGAAGAAGCCCCATTCGCGACAGGCGCGGTCGATCTGCTTGGCGACACTGTCCCAGCCTTGCTGCTCATCCTGATACAGCGGGCTGATATCGATGATCGGCAGTTGATTCATGAAAATGCTCCCATCCTGATTGGCGGTCCGTCGTCGCTGGCGGATGCTCCGACAGCGACGACCAGATTATTTGGGGATGTCCGCCTTCAGGCCTTCGACGTAGTAGTTCATCGAGGCCAGTTCGGCATTGCTGGCGCTGACCCCCGCGGCGATTTTTTCGACCCCGGCCTGGTCCTTGATCGGGCCGGTGAACGGGTGGAACTCGCCGCTCTTGATGCTGGCGATGATCTGTTCGGCCTCGGTTTTCACCGGGGCCGGCAGCAGGTCGCTGAGGGGCAGTTCAACCGTACCCTCTTTCAGCCCACCCCAGTAGTCCTGGGGTTTCCAACTGTGGTCCATCACCCCCTGGGTGGCCTGGATGTAGTGCGGGCCCCAGTTGTTGACGATGGAGGTCAGCACCGCCTTGGGGCCGAAGTGGGCCATGTCCGAGGCATAGCCCACCGCGTACACGCCACGCCGTTCCGCGGCCTGGATCGGCGCCGGGCTGTCGGTGTGCTGGAAGATCACGTCGGCGCCCTGGTCGATCAGGGCATTGGCGGCGTCGGCTTCCTTGCCCGGATCGAACCAGGAATTGACCCACACCACCTTGATCTCGGTGCCCGGGTTGTACTTGTTCAGGGCCAGCTGGATGGCGTTGATGTCGCGGATCACCTCCGGAATGGGGAAGGAGGCGACGTAGCCGATCTTCTTGCTCTTGGTCATCTTCGCCGCGAGGAAACCACCCACATAGCGGCCCTCGTAGGTGCGCGCCAGGTAGGTACCGAGGTTCTTGTCCTGCTTGTAGCCGGTGGCGTGTTCGAAGGTCACCTTGGGGAATTGCCTGGCGACCTTCAGCGTGGGGTTCATGTAGCCGAAGGAGGTGGTGAAGATCAGGTCGTAGTTGTCCTTGGCCATGTTGCGGATCACCCGCTCGGCGTCGGCGCCTTCGGCTACGTTCTCCACGTAGTTGGTCTTGATCTGGTCGCCGAATTTTTCCACCAGGGCCTTGCGCCCCTGTTCATGCTGATAGGTCCAGCCGTGATCGCCTATGGGGCCGATGTAGACGAAACCGACCTTCAGCGGATCGGCGGCGCTGGCGGTAAGGCTGGCACTCAGGCCGATGGCGGCGGCCAGGGTGCAGAGCAACTTGTGCAACGGGCGTGTATGCATGAAATGGAGCTCCATCTTGTTGTGGGGGGCTGGGGCGGCAAGCACTGGAGGGCAATGCAAATAGCTGACCAAGAGGACAACAAAGATGGCCGTTGCGCCGGCGAGGTGGTTTCTACGGGGGCTTTGGGGCGCGCTTTTCGCTGGCAAGCAGCTCCTACGGAGCTGGAATGCAGGAGTCCGCTTGCCGGCGAAGGGCTGTTCAAGACCCATCCCGGTGCGCGGAGCCTGGGGCTGGTGCACTAACATGTAACGAAACGTTAGTGACTTGGTGCAGTCTTTCAGTCATCTCCTGTACTCGTTTTTATTCCCGTCAAAGGACTGCAATGCTCAATTCCCTCAAGCAAGAAAAGTTTCTACTGCTTGCGCTGCTGGCCGCCGTGGCCGCCTATCCGCTTGAACATCTGTTGCTGGGCAGTGGCCAGGGCATCGCCCTGGGCGCCGGGCTGGTGCTGATCGGCTTTATCGTCATGGCTTCGATGCGCGTCGCCCACCACGCTGAACTGCTGGCGGAAAAGGTCGGCGACCCCTACGGCACCATGATCCTGACCCTGGCCGCGGTGCTGGTGGAAGTGGTGATCCTGGCGATCATGATGAGCAACGAAGCCTCGCCGACCCTGGTGCGCGACACCATCTACTCGGCGGTGATGCTGGACATCAACGGCATCCTCGGCCTGGCCGCACTGATGGGCGGCATCAAGCATGGCGAGCAGCCCTACAACGACGACTCGGCGCGTACCTACAGCGTGATGATCCTCACCGCCATGGGCGTGTCGATGGTGGTGCCGGAGTTCATCCCCGAGGCCGACTGGAAGGTCTACTCGGCCTTCACCATCGGCGCCATGGTGGTGCTCTATACCCTGTTCCTGCGCATGCAGGTCGGGCCGCACAGCTATTTCTTCAGCTACAGCTACCCGGAAAAACGCCGCAATAAAGAGGCCCAGGAACAGCCCCATGCCATCAACCTGGCCTGGAGCATCGGCATCCTGGTGTTCGGGGTGGTGGTAATCGGCGCCCTGGCCGAGGTGATGTCCAAGACCCTGGACCTGGGCCTGGAAGGCACGGGCGCACCGCCGGTGATCACGGCGATCCTGGTGGCGGCGATTTCCGCCGCGCCGGAAATCCTGACCGCCCTGCGCGCCGCCCTGGCCAACCGCATGCAGTCGGTGGTCAACGTGGCCCTGGGCGCTTCCCTGTCGACGGTGATCCTCACGGTGCCGGTGATGGAGGCCATGGCCTTGTACACCGGCCAGCCCTTCCAGATGGCCATGACCCCGGTGCAAACGGTGATGGTGTTCATCACCCTGATCGTCAGCGCGATCAACCTTAACGACGGTGAAACCAATGCCATAGAAGGCATGACTCACTTCGTGCTGTTTGCGACCTTCATCATGCTGTCGCTGCTCGGTCTTTAAAGGGGTTGCGCCGACTGGATAGCGCAGCGAAAGCTGACCCCGGGGGCATTCCAGGCCGCGAGTGCTCCCCAACGCCAACGGCGGACGGTGCTGGCCGAAGGAGAAAAGGTCGGGTCGTTGGCAAACTTGTTGTTGGCGCCCCGTTGCGCTCGATAAATGCCTGTTTCAGGCCCTTGCGGATTCTCCACGGGAGATTCGCGGTAGTAGTGTTTGTCGTACCAGTCGTTGACCCATTCACTGGCATTGCCGGTGAGGTTGTAGAGGCCCAGCGGGTTAGGCACAAACCTGTCCACGGCGAAGGTTTCGTTGTCGTCAGGCGCCGGAAAGTTGCGGCCATAGTCCAGATTGCCGTTGTCGGTCGCGAACATCACCGGCTGGCCACGGTTGCGCGCGGCATATTCCCATTGGGCCTCGGTCGGAAGATCCACGGCATAGCCGCTGAGGTCTGCAAGCCAGCCACAATAATCCTTGGCCTCTTGCCATTTTCGAGACGCCGGGGCGGGCAGGTTTTCCTGGTAGAGGTGTTTCATGTCTTCGCGTTTGCGCAGTGCCGCGTCGAATTGCGGCCTGCCTTGCGCCAGGAAGAACAGATCGAAATCGCCCAAGGTGGTTTGCAGCGAGGACAGGTAGTAGCTGCTCAATTTGACCGGGTGAACGAAGTCGTCATCGATGTCGAGGCTGATCCGTTCCATGTTGGCCGGGTCCACGCCACAGGGCCATTGGCACAACGCCTGTGGGTCGAAGCCACGGGGCCAGCCGAAATCCCCCATCTGGAATTCGCCACCTTCGATCAGCACCATGTTGTCCATCGAACGCACGACGGTGTTGAGCACCGCATCGCGGACTTGCGGGGACAGGTCCGGGTATCTGCGGCTGATGGTCGAAGCAATGTCTGCAACTTTTTCAGGTGACAGCACTTTGCTGGCGGGGCCTGCAACCTCCTGTTTCCCACAGCCCGAAATCAGCAGTGCGACGCAGAGCGCCAGTCCGTGCTTTTGTTTCACGTAATGTCCCTATAACGGTTCGGATGAGGGCGGCAAACTAACATGTTTCCTCCCTCTGATACCGTTCAACGCACAGGCGAGGGATACACTCCCTCGCCGTGGGCGCCAAAGATCAGGTGCCGGCGATCAGTTGCCGGGCCGCCTGGCTGTGATCGGCGATCAGGTTTTTCAGATCCAGCCCTTCGATCTGGCCATCAATCACCCGCCACTTGCCGCCAATCATGACCCGGTCCGCTCGATCCGCAGCGCACAACAGCAGCGCTGAAACCGGATCATGGCTACCCGAGAAACGCAGTTCATCGAGCTTGAACAACGCCAGGTCTGCCTGCTTGCCTACCGCCAGTTCGCCGATGTCGGTACGGCCCAACAGGCTTGCCGACCCCTGGGTCGCCCAGCCCAGTACACGCTCCGGGGTGATCTTTTCGGCGCCGTAACGCAGGCGCTGGATGTACAGCGCCTGACGCGCTTCGAGGATCATGTTCGAGGCGTCATTGGACGCCGAACCGTCCACGCCCAAGCCGAACAGCGCCCCTGCATCGGTCAGCTCGATGCTGGGGCAGATGCCGGACGCCAGGCGCATGTTCGAACTCGGGCAATGGCAGATGCCGGTACCGGCCTGGCCGAGGCGGGCGATCTCATCCGGGTTGAAGTGGATGCCGTGGGCCAGCCAGGTGCGCGGACCGAGCCAGCCGACGCTGTCCAGATAATCCACCGTGCGCAGGCCGAAACGCTGCAGGCAGAAGTCTTCTTCGTCGAGGGTCTCGGCCAGGTGAGTGTGCAGGCGCACATCGAGCCCGTTGGCCAGTTCGGCGCTGGCCGACATGATTTCCGGGGTCACCGAGAACGGCGAGCACGGTGCCAGGGCGATCTGGATCTGCGCACCGTCGCCACGCTCGTGGTACTGCTGGATCAGGCGCTGGCTGTCGTCGAGAATCACCTGGCCTTCCTGCACGGTCTGTTGCGGTGGCAGGCCGCCGTCCTTTTCGCCAAGGCTCATCGAGCCGCGGGTGAGCATGGCGCGCATGCCCAGTTCACGCACGGTTTCGACTTGCACGTCGATGGCGTTTTCCAGGCCGTCCGGGAACAGATAGTGATGGTCGGCGGCGGTGGTGCAGCCGGAGAGCAGCAGTTCGGCCAGTGCCACTTTGGTCGCCAGGGCGAGTTTTTCCGGGGTCAGCCGGGCCCAGACCGGGTACAGGGTCTTGAGCCAGGGAAACAGCGGCTGGTTGACCACCGGCGCCCAGGCGCGGGTCAGGGTTTGATAGAAGTGATGGTGGGTGTTGATCAGGCCCGGCAGCAGCACGTGCTCGCGGGCATCGAAGACCTGCTGGCAGGGGCTTGCAGGTTGCTGGCCGAGGCCCAGCACTTCAACGATCAGGCCGTCTTGCAGCACCAGGCCGCCACGGGCGTCGAGGGCATTGCCGGTGAAGATGGCCAGGGGATTTTTTAACCAGGTACGGGTCGCAGGCATGGTTGCCGGCTCCTCTGAAAGTGGGTTCAGGTTAGCCAGCTCAGTGATGCCCTGTCTGCTGATCCAGGGTCGCCGCAAGGGGCGAGGTGCGCAGTCTAGCGAAAGATTTGCCGGGGGACAAAACTTGCATTTTGCCCCCCGTTCCAGAGCCTTTGCTGGCCTGTGCAAGGGCTGCCTGGGGCAGCCGCGGCCTTACCAGGGGATGGTTTCGCCTTTGTAGTTGACGAAGTGATGACCGCCCTTGCCGGTGTAGGCATTGACCTGGGCGATCAGCCCGCGGGTGCTGGTCTGCACATCGATATCGGCGCCTTCGCCGCCCATGTCGGTCTTCACCCAGCCCGGGTGCAGCGAAAGCACGGTGAGCTTCTGCCCCAACTGGGTCACGAAGCTGTTGGTCATGGAGTTCAGCGCGGCCTTGCTGGCCTTGTACAGGGCCAGCTCCGGCGCGTCGGGCATGGTCACGCTGCCCAGCACCGAACTCATGAACGCCAGCACGCCGCTGTCCTTGCGGATCTGCCCGACGAAGCGCTGGGCCAGGTTGATCGGCGCCACGGCGTTGGTGAAGAACAGCTGGCCGACTTCGGCCAGGGTCGCCTGCCCCGGCAACTGGTTGTCCGGGCCCTTGACCCCGGCGTTGACGAACAGCAGGTCGAACACCTGGTCCTTGAGCTTCTGGCTCAGGGCAATCACCGCTTGCTGATCGTCCATGTCCAGTTGCTCGATCTGCACCTTGCCCAGGGCTTGCAGCGCCTCGGCCTTGTGCGGGTTGCGCACGGTGGCGGTGACCTGCCAGCCGTCTTCCAGCAGGCGCTGGACCAGGCCGAGGCCCAGGCCCCGGGAGGCGCCGATGATCAGTGCGGTTTTTGCCGTGGACATGATGAGGTTCCTTGATAAGTGAGGATCACGGATTCAATGGACAGGCTTGCCCCAGTCGCAGTTGCAGCACGGGGCGCAACTGGCCCGGTTCTCCGATGTGCAAGCATGGGGCTCGAAAGGGCTGACCCTGAAGCATACTCCAGGCTTTGGCCTGCGCGCTCCTTGAATCAATGGAGCGACATCTATGTGGACCCCGCCCTGGCTCACGCAGCCACGGCATTGATCGGGGTGATCCTGATCTTCGAGCAGGCCTGGTACGTGGCCCAGTTGCAGCCGGTGCGAGCGGCTGCCGGTAAGGCCCCGGCAGCCATCTAGTGTCCCGACTGCCACGGCTGGCCGAGGGACACCGGTGCATACAGCCGGGTGCGCAAGGCATCCCGGGATAGCAGCACCAGCACCAGGATGGTGGCGGCATAGGGCAGCATCGCCAGCAGGTTGGAAGGAATCGCCAGGCCCAGGCCCTGGGCCACCAGGTGCAGGATGCTCGCCAGGCCGAACAGGTAGGCGCCGAGCAGCAGCCGCCACACCCGCCAGCTGGCGAATACCACCAGCGCCAGGGCGATCCAGCCGCGTCCGGCGCTCATGTTCTCGGCCCACATCGGGGTATAGGCCAGGGACAGGTAGGCCCCGGCCAGCCCCGCCATGGCGCCGCCGAACAGCACCGCGAGCGTGCGCACCCGCAGCACCGGAAGCCCCATGGCGCTGGCGGCGTCGGGGTTCTCGCCGACAGCCTGGATGATCAGGCCGACCCGGCTTTTGAGCACCACCCAGGCCACCAGGGCGAACAGGGTGAAGGACAGGTACACCAGCAAATCCTGGGCGAACAGCATGCGGCCGATCAGCGGGATCTCGCTCAGCAGCGGCAGCGCCAGCGGTTCGAAGCCGGCCAGGGGCTTGCCGACCCAGGCCGCGCCGACAAAGCTCGACAGGCCGACCCCGAAGATCGTCAGCGCCAGCCCGGTAGCCACCTGGTTGGCGGTGAACACCAGGGCCACCAGGGCGAACAGCGCCGCCAGCAGCATCCCGGCGGCCATCGCCAGCAGCACCCCGAGCCACAAATGGCCGCTGTTGAGGGCGACGATAAAACCTATCACCGCGCCGAACAGCATCATGCCTTCCTGCCCCAGGTTGAGGACGCCGCTCTTTTCACAGATCAGTTCCCCCAGGGCCACCAGCAGCAGGGGGGTGCCGCAGCGGACCATGGCGTAGAGAATATTGCTCAGCAGATCGATATCCATCACAGGGCTCCGGCGGTAGCAGTGGCGCTGGCGTTACGGCGCACCCAACGCAGGTTCAGGCGCGGGCGATAGAGAATCAGCACGTCGCTGGCCAGGAGGAAGAACAGCATCATTCCCTGGAACAGCTGGGTGATGGCCTGGGGCAGGTTGAGGCTCATCTGCGCGCTCTCGCCACCGATGTACAACAACGCCATCAGCAGGCTGGAAAACACAATGCCGATGGGGTTCAGGCGGCCGAGAAAAGCCACGGTAATGGCCGCGTAGCCGTAGCCGGGAGACACCTGGGGCACCAGTTGGCCGATGGGGCCGGCGACTTCGCAGACCCCGGCCAGCCCTGCCAGCGCACCGCTGGTCAACAGCGCCAGCCAGACCAGGCGCTTCTGGCGAAAGCCGACGAAGCCGGCGGCACGCTGGTCCAGGCCGAGCACCCTGATCTGGAAGCCGACAAAGCTTTTCTGCAGCAGCACCCAGACCGCCACCAGGGCCAGCAGGGCGAAGTACACCCCGGCGTCGACCCGGCCGTCTTCCATCAGCAGCGGCAGGCGGCTGGCGTCGCCGAACATCGCCGACTCGGGAAAGTTGAACCCGGCGGGGTCTTTCAACGGGCCATGCACGCCGTACAGCAACAGGTTCAGGGCGATGTAGTTGAGCATGATGCTGGTGAGGATTTCATTGGCGTTGAAGCGGGTGCGCAACCAGGCGGTGAGCCCGGCCCAGGCAGCCCCGGCCAGGGTTCCGGCAAGCAGGATCAGCACCAGCGCCCAGCGGCTTTGCAGTTCGATGAGATTGACCGCCAGGGCGCTGCCGACCAGGGCCCCGAGCAGCAATTGGCCCTCGGCGCCGATGTTCCACACCCGCGCCTGGTAGGCCACCGCCAGGCCCAGGGCACAGAGCAGGATAGGTAGCGCCTTGACCAGCAGCTCGGACACGCCATACAAGTCGCTGACCGGGGCGATCAGCAGGGTGTGCAAGGTCAGCCAGGGGTCATGCCCCAGGGCCATGAATAGCAGGGAACCGCAGCCCAGGGTCAGCAGCGCCGCCAGCAGTGGCGAGCACCAGAGCATCAGCCGCGACTGGCGGCCACGGGGTTCGAGTGAAAGCAGCATGGACAGCTCCGTTAAATCGCCAGGGCAGCGGGTGAGGGCAGGGAATCGGCGTGGCCGGCCATCCAGCCGCCAACCTCCACCGGCGAGGTGTCGGCGCAGGCCTTGAGGGGCGATAGGCGTCCAGCGCACAGGGCAGCGAGGCGGTCGCTGATCTGGAACAGCTCGTCCAGGTCTTCGGAGATCACCAGGATCGCCGCGCCGGCATCGCGCAAGGCGATCAGTGCCCGGTGGATAGTGGCGGCGGCCCCTACATCCACGCCCCAGGTCGGGTGCGCGGCGATCAGCAGGCGAGGCTGCTGGAGAATCTCGCGGCCCAGGATGAATTTCTGCAGGTTGCCGCCGGACAGGCTGCGGGCCGGGCTCTGGGAACCGGCGCTCTTGACCCCGAACCGCTGGATGATGCGCTCGGCCAGTTCCCGCACCTTGCGTCGCTGGATCAGCCCGTGGCGCACCAGGCCCTGTTGAAAGGCGCTGAGCAGGGCGTTGTCCTCCAGGCTCAGTTCCGGCACCGCGCCGTGGCCCAGGCGTTCGGCGGGAACGAAAGCCAGGCCGCGCTGGCGTCGGGCGTCGGGATACAGATGAGCCACGCCCTGGCCGGCGAAACAGATACGTTCGGCTTCGCCACGGGGCAGGCGCTGTTCACCGCTGAGCAGGGCCAGCAGTTCGTCCTGGCCATTGCCGGCGACTCCGGCGATGCCGACGATCTCGCCGCTGCGCAGGCGCAGGTCGATGTTCTTCAGTGAGCAGCCGAAAGGATCGGGGTTGTCCCTGCTGAGGTTGTCCAGGCGCAGGAAGTCGTTCGTGCCGCGGGCTTTCGGGTAGTCGGTGATCATCGCCGCCGCGTCCCCCACCATCAGCCGCGCCAGCTCGCGATCCGAGCACTGCGCCGGCCTGCAGTGCCCGGCCACCCGGCCCGCGCGCAGCACCGTGGCGCTGTGGCACAGGGCGCGCACCTCGGCGAGCTTGTGGCTGATGAACAGGATGCTGCAGCCTTCGTCGGCCAGCCGGCGCAGGGTGACGAACAGGTCGTCGGCCTCCTGCGGGGTCAGGACCGAGGTCGGCTCGTCGAGGATCAGCAGGCGGATGTCCTGCATCAGGCAGCGGACGATTTCCACCCGCTGGCGTTCGCCGATGGACAGGCTGTGCACCAGGCGCTGGGGTTCGAGGGCCATGCCGTAACGCTGGGAAACCTCGCGGATTCTGCCTTCCAGCTGGCTCGGCGTACCGGTGCCGGCGCCCATGGCCAGGGCAATGTTCTGCGCCACGCTGAGGGTTTCGAACAGCGAGAAATGCTGGAACACCATGCCGATCCCCAGGCTGCGTGCCTGGGCCGGGTTGTCGATGAGCTGGCGCTGTCCTTGCCAGAGCAGTTCCCCCGAATCGGCCTGGACCACCCCGTAGATGATCTTCATCAAGGTGCTTTTGCCGGCGCCGTTTTCGCCCAGCAACGCATGGATTTCACCCGCAGCGATGTTCAGGTCGATGGCGTCGTTGGCCAGGCAGCCGGGATAGCGTTTGCTGATCCGGCGCAGTTGCAGGCGTGGTGCCTGGCTGCTGGGTGCAGGGTGATTGGACATGACAGGCTCGGCTTCTGGGAGTTGTGCCTGTGGATAAAGCAATTTCCTGGCCAGTGGGTCAGGAAAGCCGGTGAAGCGCTCCCGGGCGGCATCCTGCCTGGCTGACAGGACCAGGGTCCTGGCACCACTTCGGGGCAAGGTGTTTGAAAAGGCGCTGTTTTTGTCCCCAGGCCGTTGCGCAGAAAATGATCAGTTGCCTGCAGACCCTGCGCAATCAGGGGCTGGAGCAGCCTTGCACGGGTTATCCACAGCTTGCTCCACAGTAATTGTGTGCAAGAGCGGCGCTTGGGCATCAGCACCACTGGCTTGCCCGTGAACTGCGATCAACCGGCTTAAGTGGCTGTTTCGCTGTGGAAAAAAGCTTCCTGGGGGCGCTTTGGACAAAAAATGAACAAAGCCCGCAAAGCCACGTTGCAGAAGGGTTACAGCGCTATGTGCTCAGCTTATCCACAGTCGGGTGCACAGTAGATGTGGGCAAGTGCCCGGGGCCCTTGCGGGTTATGCACAAGGTGGTTCGGGCCGGGTTGGTGCCTTCAGCGCTGCAAAAGGATGCGCCCGCGGCTGAGGTCCGCCAGCTGTTGCTGCAGGGTATCGATCTGCTCTTCGCCCAGGGCCAGTTGCAGCTCTACGCCGTTGGCGGTGAAGTCTTCCTGGACCAGCAGCCCACCCAGTTCGGCAACCCGCAGCTTGACCAGCGCCAGTTCGCTGAAGCTGCAGGCGCAACGCAGCGGTACGCGGTTGACCAGGGCGATGCGCTCGGCGCCTTGCAGGCACTTGTTGGCGCCGCCGCCATAGGCTCGGGCCAGGCCGCCGGTGCCCAGTTGGATGCCGCCGTACCAGCGGATCACCAGCACCGCCACCTGGTCGCAGTCCTGGGCCTCGATGGCCGCGAGGATCGGTCGCCCGGCGGTGCCGCCGGGTTCACCGTCGTCGTTGCTGCGGTACTGGTCGGCGAGTTTCCACGCCCAGCAGTTATGCGAAGCGTTGAGGTCGCTGTACTGCTGGATGAAGGCTTGGGCCTCGGCCGCGCTGCTGATGGGCGCGGCAAAGGTGATGAAGCGGCTTTTGCGAATTTCCTCGCGGTATTCGCAAAGGCCGGCCAGGGTAAAGGGCATGGGGGTCAGTCTTTCAGTGCAGGTGTCAGGCCACAGCCTTTGAGGATGATGCGGATCAGGTTGTTGCCGGCGTCTTCCATGTCCTGCTTGGTCAGCCGGGTGCGCCCGGTGACGCGGCAGATCTGGGTGGCGAAATCGGCATAGTGCTGGGTGCTGCCCCACAGCAGGAAGATCAGGTGCACCGGGTCTACCGGGTCCATCTTGCCGGCGTCGATCCAGGCCTGGAACACCGCGGCGCGGCCCTGGAACCAGGCGCGGTAGTCCTGGCTGAAATACTCGCTCAGGCACTCGCCACCGCTGATGATCTCCATGGCGAAGATCCGCGAGGCTTGCGGCTGGCGGCGGGAGAATTCCATCTTGGCGCGGATGTAGCGGGACAGGGCTTCGGCCGGATCATCTTCGGCGGTGAGGGTGTTGAAGGTGCTGTCCCAGAGTTCGAGGATGTTGCTCAGCACCGCGATGTACAGCCCCAGCTTGTTGGTGAAGTAGTAGTGCAGGTTGGCTTTGGGCAGGCCGGCCTTCTGCGCGATGGTGTTCATGCTGGTGCCTTTGAAACCGTGACGGGCGAACTCGTCCTCGGCGGCCTGGAGGATGG
This sequence comes from Pseudomonas sp. GW822-FHT06D10, assembly GCF_058799535.1. Lineage (NCBI taxonomy): Bacteria > Pseudomonadati > Pseudomonadota > Gammaproteobacteria > Pseudomonadales > Pseudomonadaceae > Pseudomonas > Pseudomonas sp. GW822-FHT06D10. The sequence continues at coordinate 726,357 of NZ_JBXALN010000005.1, forward strand.
CCTCTTCATTCTTCTGCCGAATGCGGCTGGCGGGTTTGCCGGGGTGAGGAGCGCTGTGGGCGGGGACTTCAAAGGTCATGGAGGTTTCCGAGCAAGTCTGTGGGTGCAACCTGTGCGTTGATAGCGCACCCACGTGGATCAGACAAGCCTTGGCGCTACAAAAGCCTCAGTGGGCCCTCAGGGTGTCGTTTTCCGGAATCGGATTTGCGTCATTCGCCGCGCCCTTGCTTTCCGGCAACAGCAGGCTCATCAGCAAGGCGGTGAGGCCGCCGCTGGTGATCGCCGAATCGAACAGGTTCTGCACCACCTTGGGCAGCAGGTGCAGCAGGTTCGGTTGCGCGGCGATGCCCAGGCCGACGCCGAACGAAGTGGCGATGATCAGCATGCTGCGCCGGTCCAGCGGGGCCTGGGCGAGGATCCGTACCCCGGCTGCGGCGACGCTGCCAAACATCACCAGGGTGGCACCGCCGAGTACCGGCTTGGGGATCTGTTGCAGCAGCGCGCCGATCAGCGGGAACAGGCCCAGGCAGAACAGGATCAGGCCGATGTACAGGCCGACGAAGCGGCTGGCCACACCGGTCAACTGAATCACCCCGTTGTTCTGGGCGAAGGTGGTGTTGGGGAAGGCGCTGAAGGTGGCGGCGATCATGCAACTGACGCCGTCCCCCAGGACCCCGCCCTTGAGCCGGCTTATATAGGAAGGGCCGCTGATGGGCTGGCGCGCCAGCATGCAGTTGGCGGTCAGATCTCCCACGGTTTCCAGGGTGCTGATCAGGTAAATCAGGGCTACGGGGATAAAGGCGCTCCAGTCGAAACTGAAGCCGTACCTGAAGGGCAGGGGCAGGCTGATCAACGGCAGGTCCGGCAGCGGCTGGGGCACCAGCTTGCCGCTGAACCAGGCCGCCAGGCTGCCCAGGGCCAGGCCGATGATGATGGCGCTGAGGCGCACCCACGGGGTGTTGCTGCGGTTGAGCAGAATGATGGTCAGCAGCACCAGCAGGCCCAGGCCGAGATTGCCCGGGGCGCCGAAGTCCGCGGCATTGAAGCCGCCGCCCAGGTCGGTGATGCCGACCTTGATCAGGCTGATGCCGATCAGGGTAATGACGATGCCGGTCACCAACGGGGTGATCACCCGGCGCAGTCGCCCGATAAAGCGGCTGAGGACGATCTGCACCAGCGCGCCGAAGAAACACACGCCGAAGATCATCGCCAGGATGTCTTCCGGGCTGCCGCCCCGTTGCTTGACCAGGAACCCCGCCGACAGTACGGCGCCGAGGAAGGCGAAGCTGGTGCCTTGCAGGCAGATCATGCCGGCCCCGATGCCCCAGGGGCGCCGAGCCTGGATAAAGGTGCCGACCCCGGAGACCATCAGCGCCATGCTGATCAGGTACGGCAGGTGCGCCGAAAGGCCCAGGGCCGAACCAATCACCAGTGGTGGGGTGATGATGCCGACAAAGCTGGCCAGCACATGCTGCAGGGCTGCCAGCAGCGCGGGCAGGGGTTGCGGGCGATCGTCGAGGCCGTAGATCAGTTCGCTGGGGCGGGAAGCATCTGGCTGCATGGCGTGGAGCTCGGGCTGGGGTTCAAGGTGCCGAGGTCTTTGCAAAAAGCTGTCCAGGTGCTCAGGTTATTTTTTCTGTTTTGCGGTGCGGGCCTTTTAATACGGGGCCTTGCTGGTGAGTGGAGACGCTCTAGCGGGTTGCCGCCAGGCTTTCCAGAAAGCTTTCGAGCACCAAATGAGGGCGCCGGCCCTTGCGCGTGACCGATGCCAGGCTCAGGTCGTAGAAGCGTGACTTGGGCTTGAGGGCGCGCAACCGGCCCTGCTGCACCCAGAGGCTGGCGTAGTGGTCCGGCAGGTAGCCGATGTAGCGGCCGGTGAGAATCAGGAACGCCATGCCTTCCCGGTCGGATGCGCTGGCGGTGCAATTCAGCGCCTGGTAGTGGGCCTGGATCTCGGCTGGCAGGCGAAAGGTCGGGGCGATGGCGTCCTGGTCGTTGAGGCGCTGGTCGTCCAGTTGCCGGTCATCCACATAGAACAGCGGGTGGCCCACGGCGCAGTACAGCAGCGAGCGTTCGTCATACAGCGGCTGGTATTCCAGGCCGGGTAGGGCACTGGCCTGGGGCACCACACCGACATGCAGGCGGCCGTCGAGCACCCCTTGCTCGACTTCGTTGGGGGCGATCATGCGGATCTGGATCTGCACGTCCGGGCCACGCTCCTTCAATTGCGCCAGGGCGTGGGTGATGCGCATGTGGGGCAGGGTCACCAGGTTGTCGGTGAGGCCGATGATCAATTCGCCGCGCAGGTGGCGGTGCAGGCCGTTGACCTCGGTACGGAAGCTTTCCAGGGCACTGAGCAGTTGCAGGGTCGACTGATAGACCTCGCGGCCCTCCTCGGTCAGGGAGAACCCGGCGCGCCCGCGCTGGCACAGGCGCAGGCCGACCCGTTGCTCCAGGTCGCTCATCTGCTGGCTGATGGCCGAGCGGCCGATGCCGAGCACGGTTTCCGCCGCGGAGAAACCACCGCATTCCACCACGCTGCGAAAGATCCGCAGCAGGCGGATATCAAAGTCGCTGACTTGCGCCAGCGGGTCGGCTCGACGGCTGCTCATAGTTTAGTAGATGCCAGACTGAAGGTTATTAAAGTTGGATTTCACCGACTTTATAGCCGTGGCAACTTAGCTGCAACAACGCTTTTCATTCCTACGCCGCTTCATTGCCTTGCGAGGTTTTGCTCATGAACATGCCGGAAACCGCCCCTCAGTCCCTGGCCAGCCAGCTCAAGCTCGACGCTCACTGGATGCCCTATACCGCCAACCGCAACTTCCAGCGCGACCCGCGCCTGATCGTCGGCGCCGAAGGCAGCTGGCTGGTGGACGACAAGGGCCGCAAGATCTATGACTCGCTGTCCGGTCTGTGGACCTGCGGTGCCGGTCACTCGCGCAAGGAGATCCAGGAAGCGGTCGCCAAGCAGTTGGGCACCCTGGACTATTCCCCAGGCTTCCAATACGGCCACCCGCTGTCGTTCCAGCTGGCCGAGAAGATCACCGACCTGACCCCGGGCAACCTGAACCACGTGTTCTTCACTGACTCCGGCTCCGAGTGCGCCGATACCGCAGTGAAGATGGTGCGCGCCTACTGGCGCCTGAAAGGCCAGTCGACCAAGACCAAGATGATCGGCCGTGCCCGTGGCTACCACGGGGTGAATATCGCCGGCACCAGCCTCGGTGGCGTCAACGGCAACCGCAAGTTGTTCGGCCAGGCGATGATGGATGTCGATCACCTGCCCCATACCCTGCTGGCCAGCAACGCTTATTCTCGTGGCATGCCGGAGCAGGGCGGTATCGCTCTGGCCGATGAGCTGCTGAAACTGATCGAACTGCATGACGCTTCCAACATTGCCGCGGTCTTCGTCGAGCCTCTGGCCGGCTCCGCTGGCGTGCTGGTGCCGCCACAGGGTTACCTCAAGCGCCTGCGGGAAATCTGCGATCAGCACAACATCCTGCTGGTGTTCGACGAAGTGATCACCGGCTTCGGCCGTACCGGTGCGATGTTCGGCGCTGACAGCTTCGGCGTGACGCCGGATCTGATGTGCGTGGCCAAGCAGGTCACCAACGGCGCGATCCCCATGGGCGCGGTGATTGCCAGCTCCGAGATCTATCAGACCTTCATGAACCAGGCGACACCCGAGTACGCAGTGGAATTCCCCCACGGCTACACCTATTCGGCGCACCCGGTGGCGTGCGCTGCGGGCCTGGCGGCACTGGACCTGCTGCAGAAGGAAAACCTGGTGCAGAGCGTGGCCGAGGTTGCCCCGCATTTCGAGAATGCACTGCACGGCATCAAGGGCACGAAGAACGTGATCGACATCCGTAACTTCGGCCTGGCTGGCGCGATCCAGATTGCACCCCGTGATGGCGATGCCATCGTGCGTCCGTTCGAGGCTGGCATGGCGTTGTGGAAAGCCGGTTTCTATGTGCGCTTCGGCGGCGACACCCTGCAGTTCGGCCCAACCTTCAACAGCAAGCCGCAGGACCTCGATCGCCTGTTCGACGCGGTTGGCGAAGTGCTGAGCAAGCTCGACTGATTCGATCCTTCTTATATAGAAGCGGGCGCGAAGTGTTTCGCGCCTGCGCTTTCCCTCTTTCAGGAGTCCCCGCATGAGTCTGATTCAACACCTGATCCACGGTGAGCTGGTAAGCGACAACGGTCGCAGCGCCGACGTATTCAACCCGTCCACCGGTCAGGCGATCCATAAAGTGCCGCTGGCCAGCCGTGAAACCATCCAGCAAGCCATCGACTCGGCCAAGTCGGCATTCCCGGCCTGGCGCAATACGCCACCGGCCAAGCGCGCCCAGGTGATGTTCCGCTTCAAGCAATTGCTGGAGCAGAACGAAGCCCGTATTGCCAAGCTGATCAGTGAAGAGCACGGCAAGACCCTGGAAGATGCTGCTGGCGAATTGAAGCGCGGTATCGAGAACGTCGAATACGCCTGCGCCGCGCCGGAAATCCTCAAGGGCGAGTACAGCCGTAACGTGGGCCCGAACATCGACGCCTGGTCCGACTTCCAGCCGCTGGGCGTAGTGGCCGGCATTACCCCGTTCAACTTCCCGGCCATGGTGCCGCTGTGGATGTATCCGCTGGCGATCGCCTGTGGCAACTGCTTCATCCTCAAGCCTTCTGAGCGTGACCCAAGCTCGACCCTGCTGATTGCCGAGTTGCTGCATGAAGCCGGCCTGCCCAAGGGCGTGCTGAACGTGGTGCACGGTGACAAAACTGCGGTGGACGCGCTGATCGAGGCACCGGAAGTCAAGGCGCTGAGTTTTGTCGGTTCGACGCCGATTGCCGAGTACATCTATGCCGAAGGCACCAAGCGCGGCAAGCGCGTTCAGGCTCTGGGCGGGGCGAAGAACCACGCGGTGCTGATGCCGGATGCCGACCTGGATAACGCCGTCAGTGCGTTGATGGGCGCGGCCTACGGTTCATGCGGTGAGCGTTGCATGGCGATCTCGGTAGCCGTGTGCGTGGGCGACCAGGTGGCCGATGCCCTGGTGGCCAAGCTGGTGCCACAGATCAAGGCGCTGAAGATTGGTGCCGGTACTTCCTGTGGCCTGGACATGGGGCCGCTGGTTACCGCCCAGGCGCGTGACAAGGTCAGTGGTTATGTAGAAGACGGCGTGGCCGCAGGTGCGCAACTGGTGGTGGACGGTCGTGGTTTGAGCGTAGCCGGTCATGAAGACGGCTTCTTCCTCGGTGGCTGCCTGTTCGACCGCGTTACCCCGCAGATGCGCATCTATAAGGAAGAGATTTTCGGGCCGGTGCTATGCATCGTCCGGGTCAACAGCCTGGAGGAGGCCATGCAACTGATCAATGATCACGAGTACGGCAATGGTACCTGCATCTTTACCCGTGACGGTGAAGCGGCACGTCTGTTCTGCGACGAGATCGAAGTGGGCATGGTGGGCGTCAATGTGCCGCTGCCGGTACCTGTGGCCTATCACAGCTTCGGTGGCTGGAAGCGTTCACTGTTCGGTGACCTGCATGCCTACGGTCCCGATGGTGTGCGTTTCTATACCCGTCGCAAGGCGATCACCCAGCGCTGGCCGCAACGCGCCAGCCACGAAGCTTCGCAGTTCGCCTTTCCTAGCCTGTAAGAGTGAAGCGATAAAGGCCGGCCCCTTGGGGCCGGCCTTTGCTTTTATGGGCTTTTCTGACCGATATGACAGATTTATGAAAATAACTGTTGACGGCAGATTCTACAGGTCTATAATTCGCCCCACTTCCGGCGCAGTCGAAGCGGAAAACTCCTTGAGATTCAACGAGTTATGCAGTTTTCGATAGCGGTTACGCTTCAGTTCATCGAAGCCAGAAGCAGTTGGTAAGGCAGTCAGTTTTCGCCTTATT